>CAZBQX010000039.1:0-20801 GCA_964494155.1 uncultured Syntrophales bacterium | reverse complement strand
CACATCGGCACATCCGGATGGACCTACGCACACTGGCAGGGGAATTTTTATCCCCCCGGACTGCCCCGCACCGGGTGGCTTGATTATTATACCGAATATTTTCAGACAGTTGAATTGAACGCCTCCTTCTATCGCTCCCTGCGTGACGGCACCTTTGAAAACTGGTATCGGAAGACCCCGGCGGGTTTTCTCTGGTCTGTAAAAGCCAACCGTTTCATCACCCATATCCGGCGGCTGAAGGATGCCGGGCCATCCCTGGATAAATTCTTCTTATCTATCGTGCCCTTACGTGAGAAATTGGGGGTGGTCCTGTTCCAGCTTCCGCCTAGTCTGGGGTTTCACCAGGTAGAGGTCGAAGCCTTCTGCCGGCTTCTTCCTCCCGGTATGAAATGTACGATTGAGGCCCGCAACCGCGAATGGTTTACCGATGGGGCGCTTATCTGTCTGGAGGAACATGGCATCGCTTGGTGCATCGCCGATACAGCGGGGCGCTACCCTTACCGGGAGGCCGTCACCGCCGATTTCATCTACATCCGTCTTCACGGGTCCCGGTCGCTTTATCTCTCCGATTATACGGAAGAAGAACTTGTTTCCTGGGCGGAAAGAATCAGAGGCTGGAACCGGGAAACCTTCGTTTATTTCGACAACGATTATATGGCCCACGCCCCCTGCAATGCCGTGCGCCTCAAGGTGCTTCTGGAAGACTTTCAGTAGGTTATCCCATCAATAGAGAAAAAC
Organism: uncultured Syntrophales bacterium; assembly: GCA_964494155.1. GTDB lineage: Bacteria > Desulfobacterota > Syntrophia > Syntrophales > JAAYKM01 > JAAYKM01. The sequence continues at coordinate 20,063 of CAZBQX010000039.1, read as the reverse complement.
GGACAGGACAAGGAGCAGCAGAATGATCTGCACGGCATAAATGCCGAATTTATGCCGGTGGTAGAATTCAAAGGCTTTCTGAATGCGCTTGAGTCCCCCCAGCAGGCGGCGGATAATCAACAGATTCGGATACTTGTAATTGTCCGAAGAGAAATTTTTCTGAAACGCACACATGGGGTAAAGGGCATAGACGTCATCGGTCAGAGGCCGGAAAAGGGTGTCGTTGACAATTCCCTGCCAGGGTTCATAGGCCAGCGTTTCCGCGTAGGGGCGGTTCAACGCATAGGCATGGGTCAGACTCTGATAACGGACTTTCTGCACACAGGGGTTGGTCGTCTTGCCGCTGGAACGGATGAGTGCGCCGAGCAGCAGGACCTTCCAGCCCGGGTGTTGTCGCAGGAATTCCGTGCAACTTTTGAGACGCTCCGGATCAAAGCCGTTAAATTCCACATCGTCTTCAAAGATGACGATGTTTCTCGCCCCAGCCTCCAGTCCTTTTCGCAAACACAGCATATGGGATTCGTAGACACCGATTTCCATGTCATATGGATGGCGCTCACCCAGGACAAACTCAACCCGGTCAGTCAGTCCGACCTTCGCAAAGGCCTCGCGGGCCGACCGGCGGCGATCTTCCCGTTCCCGCAGTGAAACGCAATAAAAGCGATCAAAAAAATCCCAGCCGTTTACTTCTTTTTCCACAGGTTCCCCAGGCAGGCGCATTTCATTGCGCCACCCTATAATACGTGCTTTTTTTCCTGTCAAGAATCCGCTGCATCGGCAGGAACATGGTGCCTCCTGTTCTGTCACCTATCCAGAGTGTCTTACCCTGTGTTTTGACAAAAAATATCCGTTGACACGCCAAAACACCCCCCATATACTCGCTGTCGCCAAAAAACCCGTACTCATCATTTAATAAATCTTGATTGTTTGCCGATAGATAAGTTTAAAAAAAGCTGACGACGGCTGGCAGCTTAAAGATTTTTTCAAACAATAACATATGTCGAATATCCAGTTTTTTTCTCTTGCGGAAAACGTCTGCAAAAAGCTCAATCTCCCTGCTATGCCTTTTCCTGTCCGCGAAGGCCGCGAAAAGGCAATATTCAATTCTGACGGCGTGGCCCTGGATCTGCTCCTGGATGAACTGGAGCACTATCTCATCGAACACCCTGAAGAGCGTATTTTCTATAAAGATGCGGGTGCAAGGCTTGCCTCTATGGAAGGGATCCGGCTTGGCGAGGAAGGATTCCACGAGGTGGCCGCGCATTATTTCGAACTGGGACTCGCGCTTGACGCGGAAAACCTTGCGTTGCATTCCAACTACGCGCTTGCGCTCCAGAGTGCCGGGCGCAAAGAGGAGGCGATGCGGCAATACCGTTTTCTTCTTCTTGAGCCGGTCTCTGCCATCCAGCCCCTGATTTGGATTTTAGCCGCCCGTCTCTTTTTGGACTCGGGTGATCCCGTTACCGCCTACCAGATTCTCAAACATTGTGCCTCTTTTATGCCGACGGATAATGAATTCTGGGAACTTTTTGCCGAGGTCCGGGAGCGCTGCGGGATCAAACCATGGACGGCGCCCGGGCAGAAGAAATTTGATGCGGCAGCAAAGTCGGCTGCGGACATTGAACCGGAAGAAAAGGTTCGGGTATCTTCAAAGAAGAATTTCTGCCCTGCCTGCGGAAAACCGGTCAAGGTGGACGCAAAATTTTGCGGGAGTTGCGGCCATGCGCTTTAACATAAAAAAACGTCTGATATTCCTGGCATTTTTATGCATAGCGCTGTCTGTATGCGTGATCGGATATCAGATAAACGCGTTTGCTCTGGTTGCCCAGACCATGGGGAAAACCCTTCTGGATGCCCTGCCGCAAATTTCCGACCTGCCGGAAGGGTATCAATTTAGTAAAAGAGAAGGAGAAGGGTTTCACGATTACAGCGAGCATTCGAGCAACGCGTACTCGTTTTGCACGGGAAAAAGAAGCTATGTTTGGACGAACAAGAACAGAAGAAGCTTCACGGAATACGACTTTATCAGAATAGCATCCTACGCCGATTACCGTACCGGCATCAATGATTCTTACGCTGAATGGTCTCCGGAAAAATTTCGCGCCAATCGCCTGACATGGGGTGAAAAAGGACACAGCATCAAACCCTACAACGGCCTGCCCGGCGGCGTCATTGAGGAACATATGGACGTCGACCGATTCGGCAGCCTACGCCTGTATGTCAGAATATATTTCTGGAAAAGCCGGGAATGCAACGGCCAGCTTTACATCCAGTATGGCGTATCTAATTCATACCGCAATACCCAACCCTCATTCGAAGCACGGGCTGCCGAAGCCAAGGCTTTCTGTCGCACCCAAATCGAGCGTCTGGCCAAATTGATTTACGCCCGCCTTCCGGAGGGCACAGGCAGCAGGGAGGCGCCTCTGTCGGAGGATTTAACGCCGACTGCGCCAGGTACGCAAGAAACACAGACGGAACCGCTTTCGCCGGAGGTAACGCTGCTGGCCGTGGCCGGCGGCTCGATGGTGATGGCCCTGGGGGCGTTTCTCCAGCTTTTCGGCATGGGCGGTCTTCAGAGCCTGAGTGACATGCGCGGTTTGATCGGCGGGCTCCTGAATCCCGCTGATCCGAATGTGACGGCTGCGGAACCAGGTTTGCCTGAGTCTGAAGTTTTGAAGGAAGCGGAGGTTATCCCGAAAGAACCGGATGTCTCTGTGTCCGAATCCGCAAGCCCGGAACCGGTCACACAGGAAACAGTTATTCCCGATCCCATTCCATCGGGCTTTGCGTATCAGGGGAAGGTCTGGTATCAGCCGCCTTGGGACAAGGGCGGACCTTACTGGATGAGCCGGGCCGACTATGATGCGATGCGCTCAATGATGCGACAGGGCATGGTCTGGTCGGATCGCTGGGGCTGGGTGGACCCGGCGGAGGGAAAGACCATGGAAGCCCACCGCGCCGCGGCGTGGGATGAATACAAATCAAATACCGATCAGGACATTAAAGGCCTTACGGATAAGATCGATGCATCGCAGCAAAAACTCGCCGATATCCGGGAAAATCTGGAAGAGCTGAATAAGATCGAAAAGATGCGAGAACATCTGGCGGAACTGGAAAAACAGCGGGTCCTGGATAACTCCTTTGCGACACAGCTGAGCGAGACCTGGAAGAATTATGAAGCGGGTGTGAACCGGGACCTTGATGCCCTTCCCGGCGACCTGGGGAGGCTCACCCTTGACGCGGCCCGCGAAATCAGGGATACGACCGGCGCACTGATTACGGCTGCCGGGGACACGGCTGAAGATATATACAGGGAGATAACGGATGTTGATAATTATAAGGCGGTGGGAAAGGCGGCGGTGGATACGGCCAGGCAGTTGATTCTCCATCCCGTCGATGCGTCCGTTCAGGTTGGCGATATTGTCAAAAGCGCGGGAAAAGGGGCTTTGAAAGCTGCGGGGACCGTCGGTCATGTGGCCGTCGCAATTGCCTCCAATCCGATCGGTTTTGCCGAATCCGTGGTCGGGATCGACAACTGGAAAAAAGTGCTCGATCCGAATGTTCCGGTCGGGGAGCGTGTCGCTCGTGCTCTATACGGCGCCGTCGATGCCAGCCTCAACTTTGCCTCCGGCGGAACGAAGGTCGCAGTGGAAGGCATGGAAGCCGGCATTGACGGAGTCAGGGCAATTAAAGGAGCGGAGACCGCCACAGACGCGGCCAAAGCCGCAAAAAGCGCAGAAGCGGTCACCGATGCCGCCAAGGCCGCCAAAGGCGCCGAGACAGCCGCGGACGCCGCCAAAATTACGGCTAAACTGGATGATCCCGGCCGCATCCAGGCCTGGGAGACGGGCCGTCTGGCCGGGCAGCAAAAAGCGGATAAGCTGGCGGAGGCATTAAAAAGCGGCGATGCGGGTGAAATCAAGGAAGCGCTCGTGGCGTGCCAGAAAGACAAACATGCGATTCAGGCGCTCAACAGAGGGGATGATTCCGTCAAGCTTGCCTACAACCAGCAGATGAAGCAGCTCATCACCGACGACGTCGATACGGTGATGAAAGAAAAGATTGCCCAGCGCTACGGTGTTGATCCCAAAGATGTGGAAATCGTTAAGCCCACCAATCCGACAGCAAAACCGAAAGTGGGCAGTGATCTGGATTTCACGGTTAAAGTGAAGGCCAAACCCGGCGATATTGTTGCGGATCCGAGTCATGCCGGAAAATTCGTTAAGGTCGAACCGGGAGATGTTTTCACCAAGGATGTTCCCGTAAAAGACGCCCAGGAAATCTATAACCGGGAACTGTACAGCAAAGTGACGGGTGAGCCGATCCCGACCGATCCGGAGAAGTTCAAAGCCTTCCAGGCCGAAGCCGATAAACTCGCCCATGACATGGACCATGTGGCGGGACATCGCGTGGGCGCGGAATCCTACGGTGCGTCACAGAAAGATCTGGAAGTCATCCTGCAAAAAAACGGCGGCCGGTTTACCGATCCGGAGCAGGCGGGCATGGTGGCATCCTATAAATCCACCCATCTTTATCAGCAGGCGGAAAACATTGCCAAAGTGGATCCCGGTAAAGCCGAGCAGCTCATTGCCGACGGCATGCGACAGACCACCAAACAATACGGCAACCTGATTGAAACGCGGCTCAGCGTTTTACAGAGCAAAGGCATGGATGTTGCGGTGGATCCCCGCCTGACGAAGGCGGTGGATATTCTCAAGCGGGTGGAAACCACGGGCATGGCCCCCGCCAAGGCGGAAGCACTGCTCAAGGCGGAATTGAACATGTCCAAGGATGACGTGGCGAATATGCTCGGGGCGCAACTTGCAAAACTACATCGGGTGAAAGCGTAGTCAAGAAGAGGAAAATTAAATGATGTGGCCTGTCTTTCTGAAAATTGTTTCATACTTTTTTCTCGTTCTTTTTGTGCTGGGCGTGGCACTCATGCTTCTGACCTGGCGCAAGGCCAAGTTTGTCAAACCGAAATGGATTCTCTTCGGGCAGATTGTGGCGCTGCTGGCGCTGGTCGTGTTTACCGCCCTGTCGCATAATCCGTTGGGGAAATGGCTCTGGATGATCATCTTTTTTGCGGGACTGGTGGGTGGATATTACTACGGCCGTACGGTCAAGGTGAAGAAGTCGGAAAGCGGCATCATGATGAACTACACCCTGCCTTATGTCATCACTTGGGGGGTCCTGTTGTTTATCACACAGTTTGTGACCATCAGCACGGGACGGGTTCCCATCATCGTGCTGGGCTTGTCCGTCCTCAATACCGGATTGAATCTGGCGATGAATGGTCAGGTGGTGTGGAATTACAACCGCATGAAAAAAGCGGCTTAAGAGAAAAGGATTTGAACACGATGGGAAATGCCGATTTGACAAAATGTTCCAACTGCGGAGAGAGGATGGACCCGGAAGCCGCGTTCTGCACCAATTGCGGCACCCGCCTCGAAAAAAAGGCCGCTTTGAAAAAATGCGCGTCCTGTGGACAAGCCATGGACCCCCAGGCTGTGTTTTGTTCGCATTGCGGGAGTCGCTATGAAGAAAAGGCCACACAAAAGGCAGCCGAGCCGTCTTCGATTGAAGGCCAACTGATGGCGCTGGCGAACGAATTCCTGGCCGTAAGCAAAATCAGCCCGCAGCGGTTTGAATTTTCCTCTCAAACCGGCGCAAAATCACCGCTTAAAAAGGTGAAAATAAAGTACGATGCCGTGGTTCAACTTGATCCGGAGAATAAACTTGTGACGTTCTGGGAGAAGATGGTGGAAAGCTCCGCCGGAATGGATGCCGGATTTTCAAGTGAGAAGACGGTCCAAAAGGGGATCGAGGTCGGTAAAGAAATCCATGGGCACCTGCTTTTCGGAGGTCAGTACGGTTTCGAATACGGAAAATTGCGCGGCGTGGTCAAGGCCATCGCCGACGAACAAGGGTGGGCATTTAAGACTTCCATCTTCGCGCCAAAGAAGGATGGTGATGCGGCGGATGAGTCTCCTAAAAAAAGCTGGTTGGTCAAAAAGATGCTGATACCGGCGCTTGTGCTTCTGTTGATTGTGACTGTCGCAGCAATCGGGAAACTGTTTCTTTCGGATGATGCTGCGACGAATATGTCGCAGGCAAAAGTGGAAAATGGGGACCGGAATCTGACGGCAAAGCAGGAAGTGCCGGAAAGCAAAATCCTGCAAAAAACCGAGGCCCCCGTTGTTAAGAAAAAAGTTCTAATCGAGACCGATCAGGAAACATACCGTCGCGGAGAAAGGATTAAGGTAACGTATTACCGCGCCCCCGGATCTTCAAGGGACTGGATATGTATTGTCCCGGCCGGTTCCCGCAACACGGAAGCGGGAGACTATCAGTACATCCCAAGGCGGGGAAAGGGCGTCATGACTTTTAACGCTCCCCGACCGGGAAATTACGAGGCCCGCGCTTTCTACAATTACAGCCCCGGCGAATACAAGATTACGGCCCGTTACAAATTCACCGTGGAATAATAAAGCTGATCCACATAACCGCAGTCAGATGGAACCCTTTGGTTCTGCTTTTTGCCTTGCTGTTGGAAATCTGATCGAAAAACCGATGAATCCATAAAAAAAGGACTACAGGGGTTTCCTCAGTCCTTCATTTTACATGGTGGGCGATCCGAGATTCGAACTCGGGGCCTTTGGTTCCGGAGACCAACGCTCTATCCAGCTGAGCTAATCGCCCGATATGGTGACATCCTTATTATATAAGGATATGAAGCAACGACAGGGCGGATTCATACTATGGCTCGGGAAAATATTCAATGTTTTTCTCAGGCGTGGCGACGGCACGATTAGAACTTGCTCTAAAAAGGCGTTCGCATCCCTTCTTCAATAAGCGTTCGTATTTATATCCGGGCATAAACATAACAGGTTTTATCCTCTTTCTTGCAGGATCAGGCGTGATTTGCTAAAGGATAACCATGAAAGGCAAATTGTTCAGATTATTTTTTCTGGTTATGCTCTTCGCAGTGGTCTTTTTGCAAGGGGGATGGGTCCAGGCTGCAGGCAGCATTACGAACATGCGCTACTGGACGGCGCCGGACCACACACGGATTGTTTTCGACCTGACCGAACCGCCGGTTTTCACCACCTCCCGCCAGGACGGCAGCCTGTCCGTCACGTTTCAGGAGACGGCATGCGCGGAAACCGTATCCCGGGAAACGAAGATCGGTAAATCAGGGATCAGAAAGGTGGCGATCATTGCCCTGAAAGAGGGAGACGTTCTGGTTCGTTTAGAGCTGGAAAACGATGTGGAGGCCAATGTTTTCCCCCTGAAGAAATTTTTGGATAAGCCGGATCGGCTCGTTGTGGATATCGAACTGCCGGAGGTGAGCCGTCAGGAAAGCCGGATGCGGGAGCAGATCAAGGTCTCAAAGAAGAAAAAAATTATTATCATAGATCCCGGTCACGGCGGCGACGACCCCGGGGCAATCGGGAAGCACCGAACCTATGAAAAGGATGTGGTGCTGGCCATCAGCCGGCGGCTGAAAAAAACCCTCGACCGGCATGGTTTCTTTCAGGCCTTCCTGACACGGAACGGTGACTATTACGTCCCCTTCAACAAGCGGTTGCAGATTGCCAGAGAGTACGGCGCCGATCTTTTTATCAGCATTCATGCCGATGCGGCGAGAAACCGGGAGGCCCGGGGCAGTTCCGTTTATTGTCTGTCCCTGGGTGAGGCGTCGAGTGTGGCGGCGAAGATGCTGGCCCAGGACGAAAACCTGGCGGATATTGTCGGCGGTGCCCGGGAAGCGGACATGACGGAGGACATCAACCCTATCCTTATTAATATGTGTCAGACGAATACGATCAACGTTTCCAAGGCGTTCGGGATGAGTGTCCTGTGGGAATTAAGCAATGTCGGCGAGTTAAAATTCGAGAAGGTCCAGGAGGCCCCTTTCCGGGTCCTTAAAATGCCGGAAATCCCGGCCGTTCTGATTGAGACGGCCTATATTTCCAACCCGGAAGAGGAGAAGCTGCTCCGCAGCCCGGCTTTCCAGAATAAACTCTCCGCTACGATTGCCCGCGCAGTGGTCCAGTTTTTCCTGTCGGAATCGCCCGGAGACGTACCGGGTGTCCTCGTCCAGGGTGATAAACCCAGGGATTCTGCGGCCCCGTTGGAAAACAAAACCAAGCCGTTTTTCCTCTACACAGTGGAAAAGGGCGATACCCTGAGTAAAATTGCCCGTCGTTTCAATGTGACCCTGACCGGCCTGTTGACGCTCAATAAACTGGAAACGGATGTCCCTCTGTATGTCGGTAAGAGGCTGAAAATAGAAGGGGAACGAAAGGATCAAAACGGTGTACCCGCCAAAGAGGATGGCGCGTGCGAGGCTACGGATCGCCCGGGTGCCAAGGCGTCGGACGCAGCCGGCGCTGCAAAAAAGACGAAGAAACCTGTTTTCTTCTATACGGTGGCAAAAGGGGACACTCTGAGCCGGATTGCCAAACGGTTTGATATGACCTTGGCGGATTTGGTGGCACTGAATCGACTTCAGCCAAAGGACCCCTTGCACGTGGGGAAACGTCTTAAAATTGAAGGGTTGTCTCCGGATGGAGAGGCAAAACCAAAACAGGCAAAAGTTGTTGATAAAGTGAAAGGGCAGGACAAACGAACCTACCGGGTCAAGAGCGGAGACACGCTTTTGACAATCGCCCGCCGCGAGGGTGTATCCGTGGGAACGCTGCTTAAATTAAATGACATGAAGCTTGATGATCCTCTTTACAAAGATCGCATCCTGATCTTGGATGAGCAAAGCGGAAATCCGTAGCGGAGGCATGGTCCATGAAACAATGCGGACTTCGGCTGGGTGTTTTTATAGTGCCGTTCATTTTTATCGTGCTTGTCGTGCCGGTTTTCAGCGCAGATTACCATTATCAACCGGCCCGGAAAAGTTTCTTTACCGTCAATCCGTCCCTCCGGGCGGATGCCCTGGCCCAACAGGCGGCCGAACTGGATGATGTGCTCCGGCAAAACGTTTCCGAACCCATATCTCCCCTGACCATTGCGCTGGAGGAACGGAAAACGCAAGAGAGCGGGAATTGGAATGAATTGGATGTGCTGGGCTTCCGAATGTCCCTGTCCCGACTCGACCTTGAGCAGGATGACAAAAGAAGAGAGCGTCAGACAGGTGATGATCTCTTCCTACCGGACTTTCGTTCCATCTTTTCCCGTGGATCCTTCGGCAAGGACGATCTCGAAGCCCTGGGCGATTTCTTTCGCCCCCAGTTGAAGCTGGGGATAGAATTTTGACAAACCCACAAAATAAATAAACGATGTACCCGGTCTAAATAGTAACGGATGTATCAGGTGCGCAGCGAAGGGGTCCATTTCCCTGGCGGAAGGGGATAAAGGGGAGGGGGAGAATAACATCAGCAATACGGTTACTTAACATCCCCACCCAGACCCTCAACCCTCAAGGGGGAAGGGACTTTCAACTTATGTAAGCGTATCAATCTTGAATGGGATTAATTTGATGGGGAGGATTGTTTCATGAAAGTTTTCGAAGGGTTTCATGCCTTTATCTGGCAGGATTTTCGCGAAAATAACTGCAATACCTACTTTATCGACCGGGAAAAGAAGATTCTCATCGATCCGGGGCACGATCATCTGTTCCGCCATGTGGAACAGAATCTGAAGCAACTGGGCGTGGCGCTATCCCAAATCGATTATGTCCTGATCACCCACGGGCATCCGGACCACCTGGAGGCGGCCTTCCGGTTGCAGCATCCCTCGCTTCTGGCCATGAGCGGGGAAGAGTATCGCTTCATCAAGGAATGGGCGGGCGAATACTACGACATCCCCGCGCCGGACCTGTATCTGGAAGAGGGAACGCTCCCCCTGGGGGACGTGATTTTAGAGGTGTATAATACGCCCGGACATTCGCCGGGCTCGGTTTGCCTGTACTGGCCGGAGCAAAAGGTCCTGTTCACCGGGGATGTCGTTTTCAACCAGGGAATCGGCCGGACAGACCTGCCGGAGGGGAGCGGCCCCCGGCTGAAGGAGAGCATTCGCAAGATCAAGGATCTTGATGTCGAATATCTCATGAGCGGTCACGGAGATATCTTGGCTGGCCGGGAGGCAGTCAAACAGAACTTCCGCTTTATCGAGGATTACTGGTTCCAGTACATTTGAGGTGTTCTGCCGGGCAGGCGCATGGAGAAATCGTCCCCGGGCGGTTGCCATAAAAAGGCTTGATTTCTGCGAATTCATATAATAAAAGACCAGTTCGTTTTTAAAATACCCTAATTTTTTAGGACTCCTTGCTCGATCCTGGAGATCGGGCTACAGAGCCGAGAGGAGGTAGGTCATTGAGAAGGTACGATGTTGTTTTTATTGCTTTATCGAATCTCCCTGACACTGAGATCAGCGAGATCGTCGAACGTTACCAGACCATGGTAACGGAGCGCAAAGGGTTGATCATCAAGATCGAAAAATGGGGCAAAAGAAAGCTGGCGTATGACATCAAGAAGCAGAATATGGGGTTTTATGTTCTGTTCGATTTTGCCGGAGACAGCCACATCGTCGATGAAGTGGAGCGCAATCTTAAAATCGACGACAAGATTCTGAAATTCCTCACCGTCAAAACCGCTGAAGAAATCACTGCCGAGGAAGTCGAGGCGATTATCGCCGCGGCCGCCAAGGCAAAAGAACCGGCCGAGGAAGGCGAAAAAACGGCTGCGGAAACGGCCGTGGCAGCGGAAACACCGGAAGCAACCCCGGAGACAAAGGAGGAAGAAAAATGACACCCGGAAATTACCAGCCCCGACCTCAGGGCGCACCCAGACCCCAGAAGAAATTTTTCCACAGAAGGAAATTCTGTCGGTTTTGTTCCGATTCCAATTTGAAAATCGAGTACAAGGATCCTCAGTCGCTTCGCGATTTCCTGACGGAGCGCGGCAAGATCATGCCCCGGCGCATTACGGGGAGTTGCTCGAAACACCAGAGAGAGATTACCCTTGCCATCAAGCGGGCCCGGTCGATTGCACTGCTGCCCTTTGTTGTGGCAGACGGCAAATAAGTCCAAAGAAACCGCTTCGCCGTTCGACAGGATGGCGGGGTGATGGATTGCAGTAACGGACGAAGGGTAACTTTTTGCTCGGTCCGCGTCCCCCCTTGCCCCTGCCGGGGGGTATAGGTCGGGGTCGTTACAGAAAGTACAGGAGGATTTCAATGCAGGTCATTTTAAAAGAAGATGTCAGCGCTCTTGGCAAAGCGGGAGAAGTCGTCAAAGTAGCCGACGGCTACGGTCGGAATTATCTGATTCCCCAGGGTCTTGCCGCCGAAGTCAACAGCCGGAATATACGCATGATTGAACAGCAGAAGAAACAGATTCTGCTGAAGGCGGATAGAGAAAAGAAAAAGGCGGAGGGGTTTGCCGCCCAGTTGTCGGCGGTGGTCTGTACCATTGCCCGGAAAGTCGGCGAGCAGGATAAATTGTTCGGTTCCGTCAACAACAAGGACATCGAAGAGAATCTGGCTGCGCAGGGAATTACCGTGGACCGGAAGCACATCGTTCTGGATGAGCCCATCAAAGCGTTAGGCGAGTTCCCTGTAACGGTTAAGTTGAACGCCGGCGTCGCCGCCGAAATTAAAGTCGTGGTCGTCGCAGAAAACTGATCCCATCCGTCATCATGGGCCGCCGGATAATGCCGTAAAAAAGATTTCCCCGGTTTCGCCTTCATGGACGCTTAACGGATCGCTTTGATTGTCAGGTCTCTGCACTTATGCCCGCAAAAACGGATGTCGATGCATCCATCTATAAAGTGCCTCCCCAGAACATGGAAGCTGAGCAATCGGTTCTGGGGGGGATTTTACTCGATAACCACTCATTAAACACTGTTTTAGAAATTCTCTCCGACACCGATTTCTACAACGAGGGTCACCGGAAGATTTTTAACGCCATCACGGACCTTTCCGAACGGGGCGAGCCCAGCGATCTCATTACCTTAAGCAGTATCCTGAAGGACCGCAAGCAACTGGATCAGGTCGGCGGCATGGCCTATCTGGCGTCCCTGGTGGACAGTGTGCCCTCGGCGGCCAACATCGCCCACTATTGCCGCATCATTAAGGAAAAGGCGATTCTCCGGAACCTGATCACCACGGCGACGGAGATCCTGCAGAAGACCTATAATGCAGGGACCGATGTCGATACGGTGCTGGACGAAGCGGAACATGCGATCTTCGAGATATCGGAGAATAAAATCCGGCCGTCCTTCTATACGATGAAGGAAGTCGTCAAGGACAGCTTCCGGAAGATCGAAAAGCTGGCCGAAAAGAAGGAACTGATCACCGGGGTGCCGACAGGATTCGATAAACTTGACGAAATCACCTCGGGATTGCAGAATTCCGATCTGATCATCATTGCGGGCCGTCCGAGCATGGGGAAAACCGCCTTTGCCCTGAACATTGCCCAGAACGCCGCCCTGAAATCGGGCATTCCCGTGGCCGTTTTTTCCCTGGAAATGGCGAAGGAGCAGCTCGTTTTCCGTATGTTGGCCTCCGAGGCCCGGGTCGATTCCCAGCGGCTGCGCAAGGGGTTCCTGGGGGAGACGGACTGGCCGAAGCTGGTCAAGGCGTCCAGTGAGCTTTCGGAAGCGGCTATATTTATTGATGATTCCCCGGCCATCACCGTCCTCGAAATGAAGGCCAAGTCCCGGCGGCTGAAGGCCGATCAGGGCTTGGGGCTGATCATTCTCGATTATCTCCAGCTCATGAAGGGCGGCGCCTACAAGGAATCACGGGAGCAGGAAATCTCAGAAATCAGCCGGTCATTGAAGGCCCTGGCCAAGGAACTGAACGTCCCCATTATTGCCCTGTCCCAGTTGAACCGCAAGGTGGAAGACCGGACAAACCGCCGGCCCCAGATGGCGGATCTTCGGGAATCGGGCGCTATCGAGCAGGATGCGGACGTCATTGCCTTTATCTATCGGGATGAGGTTTATAACAAGGCGGAAGACAACCCGGACAAGGGTATTGCGGAAATCATCATCGGAAAGCAGCGCAACGGCCCCACAGGGACAGTCAAGCTGGCTTTCCTGGAAAAATACACCAGTTTTGAAAATCTGGCCCGGCCGGATGCCTATTCAGTTGAGTAGGAGGCGCTCCTCCTGCAGGTAAGGCAGGGCCAACTGCAGTTTCTTTAACGCCTGTTTTTCGATCTGCCTCGCCCGTTCCCGGGTGATATTGTAGTGATCGCCGACTTCCTGCAGGGTCAACGGTTCATCCGCCATGATCCGATGCTTGACAATAAAGGATTCCCGTTCGTTTAGCTTGGCCAGGGCGCCCGAAATATTCTTCTGGACCAGTTCCATCTCTTCCTTGCGAATCAGTTCCGTTTCCTGGTCGTCTCCCTGATAGGTTAAGAAATCCAGGTAAGTGGTATCCTCTTCGTCGTTCAGGTAAGCGTTGAGCGACACGTCCCGGTTGCTCAGACGAAGCCCCATCTCTTCTACATCGATTTCCTTCACATTTAAAGAATCGGCGATCTCCTTGAATTCCGGGTTTTTTTCGGACAGCGCTTCCAGCTCTTTCCGAGCCCGGTTCAGTTTGAAGAACAGTTTTCGCTGGGCCTGGGTGGTGCCGATTTTGACCATGCTCCAGGAACGGATGATAAAATTCTGAATATAGGCGCGAATCCACCAGACGGCGTAGGAGATGAGGCGGTAGCCCTTGTAGGGGTCAAATTTTTTGACGGCGTGCATGAGGCCGATGTTGCCTTCCTGGATCAGGTCGGCCAATTTTACATTGTAATTCTTGTATTCATAGGCAATCTTGACGACGAAACGCAGATTGGAAACGACCAGTTTTTCCGCTTCCTTGATGCCCTTGTATTTCTTCAGATTGACGGCAAGGCGGAACTCCTCTTCCGGGGTGAGAAGCGGAATCCGATTGATTTCAGCAATATACATTTCAAGCGTGCCGGTTACGGCCGGTAATTTCAAAACGATCCTCCGTTGATACGGTTTATTTAATCCTACTTTGATAGCGAATTTTGGAGATTAGTCAACGTTTTTTTCGGGCGGCGCCGGGGTGACCAAATATTGACACCCTTTGGCGCAATGCTTAATATGACGACAAAATAATGAAAGAGGATGAGGTCGCCCATGAAAACGATGAACAAGATGATGCTGGAGTTTGCCTTTCAGATGGCAAAAAACATCGAAGCGAAGGCCGTACTGCTGTACGCGGACATGGTGCCCGACCAGCACCTGATCAGGAGCATGGAAGGCTTTCAGATCATTATTGTCACCCGGGGTGGCGAGGAGTTGCCCGACCATTATCATGAGTGCGCCACGATTCTGGATGTGCCTGACGTCAATCTGACCCGCATCGGTCAGGTGAAGATCGCCATCACCAAGGGGATTGTGATGGGGCTTTTCAAGAAAGGCGATCGCATCGTCTGTTTGAGCGGCGTGCCGCGCTTCGAATATCTAGACAGCCTGTTTGTCCTGGATGTGGGGAAGGAATTCGAAATCCTGACGTCGGAGGACATCTCCGACATCACCGAGGTGGGGTACCCGGAGGTTTTCGGGACCCTTTTGACCATTGCGCTGGAACTGGCGGCGCAGGGTCGGGAGGGCCGCAAGGTCGGGACGATTTTTGTGTTGGGTGACCACGAAAAGGTGATGCAGTTGTCCCGGCAGATGATCATCAACCCCTTCATGGGCTACAAGGAAGAGGAAAGGAATATTTTAAATACGGATCTCAAGGAAACCATTAAGGAACTGTCCGCCATCGACGGCGCCTTCGTTCTCCAGAATAACGGGGTGGTGGTGACGGCGGGACGGCATCTGAGTGCAGCCCTGGAAAGCAAGGATTTTCCCCAGGGACTGGGAAGCCGCCATATCGCGGCGGCTGGAATCACGAGCATTACCGATGCCGTAGCCATTGTCATTTCCGAATCGACAGGTACGGTCAGTGTATTTAAAAACGGTAACATCTTTGTGCGGATTGAAAAACCCACAGAGTAGGAGGAACCATGCGTTTTGACAAGTTTACTTTGAAAGTACAGGAGGGCCTTCAGGAGGCCCAGGGCATAGCCGGGCAGTACGGCCAGCAGGCCATCGAAGCGGAGCATCTGCTCTTGGTGCTGCTGGCGCAGGAGCAGGGTATTATCGCTGAGATTCTCAAGAAGATGGGCGTCGATCCGGCGAGGGTGGAAGACGAATTGAAAAAATCGCTGGACAAACTGCCCAAAATATCCGGCGGTGGAACGGGGCAGGTCTATCTGGGCCCCCGGTTGAACCGGATGCTGGATCGGGCCACGCAGGAAGCCGCCCGGATGAAGGACGAGTACGTCAGCGCCGAACATGTCCTGGTCGCCATGGCGGAAGACAAGGAAGGCGTTGAAGCCCTGCGGAAAAACGGTGTGACGAAGGACGGTATCTTCAAGGTACTCCTTGACATCCGTGGGAACCAGCGGATTACCGATCCCAATCCGGAGGAAAAGTACCAGGCCCTCAAACGTTATGCCAAGGATTTCAATGAGCTGGCAAGGAAAGGTTCCTTCGACCCGGTAATCGGCCGTGATGAAGAAATCCGCCGGATCATGCAGGTTCTTTCCCGGCGTACCAAGAACAACCCGGTTTTAATCGGGGAACCCGGCGTCGGCAAGACTGCCATTGTGGAAGGCTTGGCCCAGCGGATCGTGAACGGTGACGTGCCGGAAAATCTGAAAAACAAGCGGGTGATCGGTCTCGATATCGGATCGCTCATCGCCGGAGCCAAATACCGCGGCGAGTTCGAGGAACGCCTGAAGGCGGTCCTGAAGGAAGTGACGAGCGCTGAAGGCGAAATCATTCTCTTCATCGATGAGATTCACACAGTCGTCGGGGCCGGGGCTGCGGAAGGGGCTGTCGATGCCTCCAACATGCTCAAGCCCGCCCTGGCCCGGGGCGAACTGCGCTGCGTCGGCGCCACGACCTTAAACGAGTACCGCAAGCATATCGAAAAAGACCCGGCCCTGGAACGCCGGTTCCAGCCGATCCTGGTTAAGGAACCGACGGTTGAGGATACGATCGCTATCCTCCGGGGGCTCAAGGAACGCTACGAGGTACACCACGGCGTCCGCATCAAGGACGTGGCCATTATCGCTGCGGCGACTCTGTCCAACCGCTATATCAGCGACCGGTTCCTGCCGGATAAGGCCGTGGATTTGATCGACGAGGCGGCATCCCGCTTAAGAATCGAACTGGACAGCATGCCTGCGGAGATCGATGTAATCGACCGCAAGGTCATTCAGCTGGAAATTGAACGGCAGTCTCTGAAAAACGAGACAGACCCGACGTCGGTCGAACGCCGGGACAAGATTGATCAGGAATTGGCGGAGTTAAAGGAGACGATGAACCGGATGAAACTCCGGTGGTCGTCGG
Organism: uncultured Syntrophales bacterium; assembly: GCA_964494155.1. Classification (GTDB taxonomy): domain Bacteria; phylum Desulfobacterota; class Syntrophia; order Syntrophales; family JAAYKM01; genus JAAYKM01. The sequence goes on along the minus strand of CAZBQX010000039.1, from coordinate 3,669 downwards.
AGAAGGAAATCATCAAGAAGATCCAACAGATCAAGGGTCAGATGGAGACCCTCAAAACGGATGAACTCAATGCTCAGCGGGACGGAAACCTCGCCCGGGCCGCCGAAATACGCTATGGGAAGATGGTGGAGCTGAACAAGGAACTGGAAAAGGATCAAACGCAGCTTGAAACCTTACAGAAAGAAAACGCCATGCTCAAGGAAGAGGTGGACGCGGAAGACGTGGCGGAGGTGGTGGCCAACTGGACCGGTATCCCCGTGGCCCGAATGCTGGAAAGCGATGTGAATAAGCTGATCCATATGGAAGAACGGCTCAAACTGCGGGTTGTCGGACAGGACGAGGGTATCGCCGCTGTTTCCAGCGCGCTCCGCAGAGCCCGATCGGGTCTCCAAGACCCCAACCGACCCATCGGATCGTTCATCTTCCTCGGACCGACGGGTGTGGGAAAAACCGAACTGGCAAGAGCCCTGGCGGAATTCATGTTCGACAACGAGCAGTCCATGATCCGCATCGACATGTCGGAGTACATGGAAAAGCATTCCGTGGCCCGCCTGATCGGTGCGCCTCCGGGTTATGTGGGATACGATGAGGGAGGCCATTTGACCGAAGCCGTGCGGCGGCGACCCTATGCGGTCCTTCTGTTCGACGAGATCGAAAAGGCTCATCCCGACGTCTTCAATATCCTGCTGCAGATTCTCGATGACGGTCGCCTTACCGACGGCCATGGCCGAACGGTGGATTTTAAGAACACGATCGTCATCATGACTTCCAACGTCGGCGGTCAGTGGCTCCAGGACCAGAAGCTGGACGAAGAGGAAAAACGCCAGCGCACCATGGATACATTGAAGGCAACCTTCAAGCCGGAATTCCTGAACAGAATCGACGACATCATCACATTCCGGCCCCTGGGGATCGAGGACATCGACCGGATCATCCTCATCCAACTCGCCCTGATTCAGAAACGGCTCGACGAGCGCAAGCTGGTCATCGAATTGACAGAGAAGGCGAAACATTATATAGCGCAAGAGGGTTACAGCCCCGTTTATGGCGCACGGCCTCTGAAGCGGGCTCTTCAGAAATTCATCCTCGATCATCTGGCGCTGAAAATTCTGGATGGTACCTTCAAGGAAGGCGATAACATCTTGATCGATCTCGATAAGCAGGGAGCGATCGTTTTTAAGAAGGAATAAAATAAGGAGTGTAAATATATGAATACATTGAGGACCGTGTTTTTGCTGGGCGCACTGACGGGGCTCCTGATGCTGATCGGAGGGTACTTCGGCGGCCAGACAGGTGTGGTCATCGCGTTTGTTTTCGCCATGATCATGAACTTCGGCAGTTACTGGTTTTCCGACAAGATCGTTCTGCGGATGTACAATGCCCAGGAGGTGACGGAGACCCAGGCGCCGGAATTTTACCGGCTGGTGAAGGACCTGGCTATGAAGGCTTCCATGCCTATGCCCAAGGTGTACATCATTCCCCAGGATACGCCCAATGCGTTCGCGACGGGGCGAAACGAGAACCACGCCGTGGTCGCTGCGACGGAGGGGATTCTCCGGATCCTCAACCGGGATGAACTCGAAGGGGTTATGGCCCACGAACTGACCCATATCAAAAATAAGGACATGCTCATCGGTTCCATTGCGGCGACGATTGCCGGCGCGATCGTCATGCTGGCCAACATGGCCCAGTGGGCGGCCATCTTTGGCGGCCTGGGCGGCCGGGATGATGAAGGCGAAGGAGGTGGCGGAAACATGATCGGCCTCATTGTGATGGCGATCCTGGCGCCGCTGGCGGCGACGGTCATTCAAATGGCCATTTCCCGGTCCCGTGAGTACATGGCCGACAGCGGAGGCGCGAAAATATCCGGCAAACCTTACGGTCTGGCCAGCGCCCTGGAGAAGATTTCCCGTGCGTCGCATCAGATTCCCATGGAGGCGAATCCTCAGACGGCCCACATGTTCATCGTCAATCCGCTTTCGGGCCGTGCGCTGATGAACCTTTTCAGCACCCATCCGCCGGTGGAGGAAAGGGTCGCCCGGCTGAAGAGAATGATGCCGGGAAGATAGGAACAGACAACGCCCCGAACGCTTCTTGCGTCCGGGGCGTTTCGTGAGAGATATGGTTTGCTGGTGATGAAACTTGGTCTGCCGCTTTCGGAGGTGTCATTTCGAGGAGCGTAAGCGACGAGAAATCTTGAATGATTTAACAGCAAGATTTCTCCCTTCGGTCGCAATGACAAAGTTGTTTCTTGCCGCATGGTGAGAAGGGCAAAGCATCGAGTCGATTCATGAAGGGAGGTTTCCATGGAAGAGGAGAAGAAAGGACCGGGGTTCGTCGTCCGGGATAAAAGACATTTTGACGAAGAGGGAAATGTGCGTCCGGAAGATTCAGCGACGCCGCCACCGGAAGAGCCTGCGGAAGAACTTTTTAAGGAAGAGACCAAACCGGGTCCGGACAGCGGGGAGGAAAAACCATCGGAGGACGCCTATCCGGAGGTCGATTTCATCGGCTTCATCATTTCTCTGAGTACAACGGCCATGTACCATTTCGGCGACATTCCCGATCCCTACACCCAGAAACGTGAAAAGAACCTGGCGGCGGCCAAACAGACGATCGACATCCTTAATATTATATACGAGAAGACCCGGGGAAACCTCGACGAGCAGGAAAAACAACTTCTGGAAGAAGCCCTTTATGAATTGAGGATGCGCTTTATCAAGGAAAAAGGCTCGCCATGATTGAGGTTTTTTCTCCGGCCAAGATCAATCTCCATCTCCGGGTACTCCGAAAACGGCCGGACGGCTACCATGACATTGCCACCCTGATGCAGAAAATCAGCCTCCGGGACACCATGGTGTTTTCCCACCGGAAAGACGATATCGTCATCCAATGTCCCGGTTACCCCCAATTGGCAAGTGAAGATAATATTGCATACAGGGCCGTCAAGGCCCTTTTTGCTGCAGCCGGCTGCCGGGCCGGTGTGGAAATCGTCCTTCATAAAGCCATTCCGATAGGTGCAGGACTGGGCGGCGGCAGTTCCAACGCCGCCACGACCCTGATCACCCTGAACGATATGCTGCACCTCAATCTTTCCCGTGACGCACTAATGAAAATCGGCGCCCGCCTCGGGGCCGATGTACCGTTTTTCATCTACGGCGACCGGGCCTGGGCCTTCGGTATCGGCGACAGGCTGGAACCCGCCGCAGACCTGCCGCCCCTGTGGTTTGTTCTCGTCAATCCACGCTTCGAGCTGTCTACGGGGCGTGTCTATCAGGGGCTTAATTTAACGTTGACAAACCAACCAATAAATTATAGCATCCCCCGATTTTCTACGATAACCGATGTAGTAGAAGGTCTGCATAATGATTTGGAAAAGGTCTCCCTCGCTCTCTACCCTGTGCTGCAAGAACTCAAGAATCGCCTGATGGGGGTGGGTGCCCGGGGAGCATTGATGTCGGGAAGCGGACCTACGGTTTACGGGGTCTTCGACCGGGAGCGTGAAGCGCTGCAGGCTGTAGACATCTTGAAAGAGAACGAAAACTGGTTTGTCACTGCCGCCTGTTCCTTGTGAGCCTCCGGAAAGCCTTTCCCGCATGAGTGGAAGACCGTTTTGGGGCGTCGTCAAGCGGTAAGACACAAGATTTTGGTTCTTGCATTCGGAGGTTC
>CAZBQX010000038.1:0-21102 GCA_964494155.1 uncultured Syntrophales bacterium | reverse complement strand
GATCTTGATTTCAAAGGTCAAATTGCGTCCCGCCAGGGGATGATTCCCATCTATGGTGACCTGGCCGGCTTCGATTTTCGTGATACGGCCGTCCACTTCCGTGCCGTCCGCACGGGTGAACGCGACTTCCGTTTCCGTCTCAATTGTTGTTCCGGCAGGCAATTCCGGCTGCGGGATAATCCAGACCAACGCTTGATCCTTCGCGCCGTAAGCGTCAGCCGGCTTGATGATGACGGTTTTGGTATCCCCGACCTTCATGCCCATCACGGCGTTCTCGAATCCCTTGATGACCTTGCCTTTTCCGACCGTAAATTCCAGCGGCGCCTCGCCGATATTCGTTTCAAATACACTCCCGTCTTTTAGTTTGCCTGTATATAAAATCTTCACCCGACTGCCTTTTTTGACCAGTGACATGGCTGTTGTGATTCCTCCCTCTTGGTTTTATGTGATATGCTGGGCTGCATGCCGAAGATGGCAGGCTGCCGGAGGCACTTTTTTACATGCAGGGGTATTTATATCAATTTGAACCACCTGTCCATCACTTCTCAAAGCTGCGTTGCCGGTGAACCAATAATAATGAACTTGACATATGTCCGGCCATTCGTTATTTTTCTAACAATTATCGAAGATTCGGAATAAATCATGATGGAAGCCATGGCAAACAACCTGAAGCATTTCGAACTTGCCTGCCGGAAATCCGGTTTGAAGTTGACGCCACAACGGTTGGAAACCTATCGTGAACTGCTCTTGGCACAGGACCATCCGACGGCGGAAACCCTGCATCGGCGTTTGCGAGAAAGACTACCCGCCGTTTCGCTCGACACGGTTTACCGCACCCTGTCAACCCTGGTCGACCATGGGCTGATCAACCGCGTTGAGACAAAAGAAAGCCTGGCGCGATTTGAGGTTGCAGGTGTTGTCCATCATCATCTGATCTGCCGCCGCTGCGGGCAGATCATGGATTTTCAATGGTCGGTCATGGATGAAGCATCCCTTCCCGATGAGATCCGGTCCTGGGGTCAAATCGAACAGAAAAGCGTCGTTGTCTACGGCATCTGTCAATCCTGTTTAAAACATAGCGTATAATTAAAAAAGTACTTGCATTAGATTTCTTAGATAGTATAAATTCCTATTTAAGAAAATTTTAATAGGGCGGACTTTACAGAAATGAAATGTCCCGTGTCGGGATACCAACCAACGAAAGGAGGAAAGGGATGAAGAAGGAAAAGAAACTGACCACCAGAGCGGGGGCGCCTGTGGTTGACAACCAGAATGTGCTTACCGCGGGACCGCGGGGGCCGCAACTGCTCCAGGATGTCTGGTTTTTGGAAAAACTGGCGCATTTTGACCGCGAAGTGATTCCCGAGCGCCGAATGCACGCCAAGGGGTCGGGCGCCTATGGGACCTTTACGGTAACGCACAACATTACCAAATACACCAAGGCGAATATCTTTTCCAAAATCGGTAAGAAAACCGATCTTTTCATTCGATTTTCTACCGTAGCGGGTGAACGCGGCGCGGCCGATGCGGAACGGGACATCCGGGGGTTTGCCATCAAGTTTTACACGGAAGAAGGGAATTGGGACCTGGTCGGCAACAACACGCCGGTCTTTTTCCTGCGCGATCCGCTCAAATTTCCGGACCTCAATCACGCCGTCAAGCGGGACCCCCGGACCAACCTGCGGAGCGCTTTGAACAACTGGGATTTCTGGACGTCCCTGCCGGAAGCACTGCATCAGGTGACCATTGTTATGAGCGACCGGGGCATACCGGCTACGTATCGTCATATGCATGGTTTCGGGAGTCACACTTTCAGTTTCATTAACGACAAGAATCAGCGTTTCTGGGTCAAATTTCATTTAAAAACTCAGCAGGGCATCAAGAATTTGACGGACCAGGAGGCGGAAGCGGCTATCGGAAAGTGCCGGGAGACCCACCAGCGGGATCTTTACGAGAGCATCGAACGACGGGATTTCCCACGCTGGACCTTTTATGTACAGATTATGCCCGAAAAGGACGCCGCCACCTGTCCTTACCACCCCTTCGATCTGACCAAGGTCTGGTACCATAAGGACTATCCGCTGATCGAAGTCGGGGTGCTCGAACTCAACCGCAACCCGGAAAATTACTTTGCTGAAGTTGAGCAGTCCGCGTTCAACCCGGCTCATGTTGTGCCCGGCATCGGATTCTCACCGGACAAGATGCTGCAGGGGCGGCTCTTTTCCTATGGCGATGCCCAGCGGTACCGCCTGGGCGTAAACCATCACCAGATCCCGGTCAACGCGCCGCGTTGCCCTTACCACAGTTTCCACCGTGACGGGGCCATGCGGGTGGACGGCAATTACGGCAGCACCTTGGGCTATGAGCCGAACAGCTTCGGTGAATGGCAGGAACAGCCGGACTTCAAGGAACCACCGCTGGCCTTAAACGGCGCCGCAGATCACTGGAATTTCCGCGAAGACGACGACGATTACTACACCCAGCCGGGAAAACTCTTTCGCCTGATGAGTCCGGCACAGCAGGAGGCGCTCTTTGGGAACACAGCCCGCGCGATCGCCGATGCAACGGAGGCGGTTAAAATCCGCCATATCGGCAACTGCCTGAAGGCCGACCCGGCCTATGGTAAGGGGATTGCGAAAGCACTGGGTATTCCGCTGAGCAAGATACCGAAATAGGCAGGCCGAACATCCAAATTCATCCGAGGGGATGCATCCATGGTCACGGGTGCATCTCTTCATTTTTTTAAAGTATCAATATAACATTCATGGCGTCTTTGGGTTGAGATGTTCATTCCGATTCCTTATGTGTCTGTAGACGGGAGCAAAAGAGTATATTACATGAATAAAAAAGACAGAATTCGAGTCGTATTGAGATGTGGTGCACAACAGGAATTTACGGGACAAGCCCGATCGATGCGATCGATGCCTTTCATGCGCTGGGCTTTACGGAAATTTGATCGGCGTGTCCTTTGAAAATGGACAACAAGGGAGGTTTTTTTGCCGTTTAGAGCATCTCCAAGATCTTGAACTCTTCATTAACCCATTCCCCGCGACATTTTTTGCCGTCGGCGAAGCTCAGAATGCCGATCCCAAACATATTGTTTTCGCGCCATTCCCCTTCGTATTGAGAACCATCGGAAAAGACCAGCACGCCATGACCATGACACATGCCGTCTTGCATTTGACCGTTGTAGCGCTGGCCGTTGGAATAGTTAAATTCACCCAATCCGGACTTCACGCCGTTAACCCATTGTCCCTGGTAGCGTCCGCCGTTGGGAAGGCTTTCGATCCCTTCACCTTCCGGTTGTCCGGCTCGCCACTGCCCTTCATAACGATAACCGTCCGAAAGCAGCAACGTTCCGGATCCTTCCGGAAGGTCGTTTGCCCATTGCCCTTCGTAACGACTTCCATCGGTCCAGATGAAAGTGCCTGCGCCGTGAAAACGTCCCTCTTTCAAGGATCCGTTGTAAGAAGAGCCGTCCGGAAAGGAGCAAGTTGCTTCGCCGTTGATAAAACTTTCCACCCACTGAAAATTGACGGGACCTTGTCCCTGAAAATCCTGTTGTGACTTGCTTAAAACAATATTTTTATTGAGCATGACCGCCCCCCCAAACTACATTTCAATATATTTACCGTTTCTGAATTCACCGGCCAGCCTTTTGCCGTCAGCCAAAACCATGACGCCGTTGCCGTGGGGCAGGCCGTTTTCCAATTGGCCGGTGTATTTCCTGCCGTCGGTTAGGGTCAACGTGCCCAGACCATGGAATTTATTGTTACGGAATTCTCCTTCATAACGATCGCCATTGGGATATTCCATGGTGCCTTTACCGTTTGATAAGCCGTTCTGGAATTCCCCGGTATATTTTTTACCATCCGCCAGAATAAGGAATCCCTGTCCGTTGAATTTACCGTCACGATAACGACCGTTGTAGCGCATACCGTCCGGGAAAGATTCTGTGCCCTGTCCGTCTGCCTGATCATTACGCCAGTCGCCGATATATTTCCTGCCGTTGGCCATGGTCATTGTGCCGTTGCCTTCTTTTTTGTCCGCCTTCCATTGACCGACGTAACTCGCCCCGTCGGCATAGTTCAAAATGCCATGGCCGTTACGCTTTCCGTTCAGCCATTGACCGACATATTTTGATCCGTCGCTGAAGTTCATGATTCCTTGGCCGTTCGGCAAATCGTTTACCATTTCACCGACATAGATATCACCATTCGGGTAGACCTTTTTGATATGACCCTGGGCGCTCTTGGTTTTGCTTTTATTTATGGTCGCTTTCCCCTTGCGGTCGGACATGCCGTCGGGTTCGATGCTGAGACGGGCTTCTTCAGCTTTTTTCTTGAGTTGCTCTTCGATGCGGCGCTGGATCTCCTCTTCAATATGCAGCTTGGCTTCCTCTTCCGCCAGGCGTTTCGCTTCCTCCTCCGCCTTTCTGCGGGATTCTTCTCCCGCTTTCTTTATGGCCTCGGTGTCCACCGGCCGGCCGGACAATTCGCCGACGCTTGCCTGGTTTGCAAATTCCGCCATGACGAAACGTTCCGGTTGTGGGGAAAAGAACGCCCTATTATCAAGGATGTCCTTTGCTCGTGCCTCGGCTTTTTGCCGGGCCTCTTCCTCGGCTTTTCTCTTTTCGATTTCCTCATTGAGACGCCGCGTCAGTTCTTCCCGTTTTCGCTCTGCCTCTGCCTCGATGGTGAGACGTTTTTGTTCCGCTTCCAGGAGCCGCTTTTCCAGATCAAGGCTTTTTTGTTTTTCATCTTCGGCGTGTTTGCGGGTGGCTTCGATCTCCATCAGAAGCGTCGTTTTTTCCTGTTCCATCCGCCGTGTCAAATCGGCAACGTTACGGCTGCTCGCTTCGACGACCTGCTCCCTGTTCTCTTCCGCGCGTTTTTGATTGATTTCCGCTTCAGCAAGAAACTGGGCCAGTTCTTCGGCCTTTCTGCGCGACTCTTCCTCCGCCTGCTTCCGGGCTTTTTCTTGCGACGCGAGCAGTTCTTCTATTTCAGAAAGGCGCTGCATATAATCCTGCTGCACACGCTTGGCGTCGTCTTCGGCGGTACGGCGGGCCTCTTCTGCGCGATTTCTTTTCTCTTCTTCTTTGGCGATCCTGTTTTTAAATTCCTCGATGATCCTTTTATTCTCAGCCTCCAGCAAATGGCGGCTCTGCTCTTCCAGTTCTTTTCCTGCCAAATACTGATTATATTGATCGCTCTGATTGATCAACGCGGCTTCCGCCCGTAAGCGGGCGTCTTCTTCAACCTTTCGCTTGGCTTGTTCCGCCGCAAGACGCTGATTAAGATCAGTGGTTAGGCGCTTCAATTCTTCTTCCGCATTCTGCCGCGCTTCCCGTTCTGCGATTCTCTTGGCCCCCTCTTCGGCAACTCTCTGGTTTAACTCCTCCAGTTTTTGCCGCATCTCTTTTTCCATTCGCAGAGACGCTTCCTCCGCAAGTTTTCTCTGCGCTTCCTCATCGGCAAGTCGCCCGTTCAATTCTCTGGTGAGGTTTCTTGCTTCTTCTTCCGTCTTCTTCCGCTTCTCCTCTTCGGCGTTTTTCCTGTCCCGTTCTTCTTCCAGAACCGCCGTGAGTTCCTCAATCTTTTTTCGGGCGTCTTTTTCAATTTTTTCCCGTGCAGTTTCCTCACTCCGGCGCTTTTCCTGTTCTTCGACCAGTTGACGATTAATGTCTTCCAGTCTTTCCTTTAAATATTCCTCAGCTTTTCTTCTTGCTTCATCCTCCAGAGACTGTCGCCGATTGGCGTCGGTGGTCTCCATCTCCTCCTGCATGTCTGCAAGCTGACGGTAGAGTTCTTCCGATTTTTGTCTGGCTTCTTCTTCCGCCCGCTGGCGCGCAATTTCTTCCGCCTTGCGCTTTTCTTCCGCCTCCGCCAGTTGCTCAAGCAGCTCGTCAATCCTGGCCTTCGCCTGTTCTTCCGATTTTTGTCTGGTTTCTTCTTCCGCTTTGTTTCGGGCTTCTTCTTCAACGATTCGCTTCTGAAGATCCTCGGCAATGTGCTTCATTTCTTCTTCCGCTCTTTGCCGAGCATGTTCTTCAAGTTTACGCCGGTCCTCCTCCTCGGCCAGACGTTCCCTCAATTCCTCTGCTATGCGGGAAGATTCACTTTCCGATCTGAGCCGCGCCTGTTCTTCCTCATGCCTGCTTTTTTCTTCCTCATCGAGTCTGGTAAGTAACTCCTCAATTCTCTTTCTGGCTTCCTCGCCGGATGCCGTTCTTAACGCTTCTTCGGCCTTTCGCTTTTCAACCTCTTCCACCAAACGTTGGTGAAGTTCTTCTTCGGCTTTTTGTTTCTCTTCTTCAGCGCTTTTACGCCTTTCTTCTTCCTTCCGGAGTCGAAGCGCCCATTCCTCATTTGTTCTTTGCTTCTCTTCTTCAACTCGAAGTCGGGCTTCTTCTTCTTCTTCTTGCCGCTTTTCCGCTTCCTCGGTTAGTTTCAGGGTTAGCTCTTCCGCGGTTTTTCGAGCATTCTCATCAGAAGACCGCCAGGCTTCCTCCGCTTTACGGCGGTTTTCTTCTTCTGCGGCCAAACGCTCTGTCAGGTCTGCGATAACTTTTTGGGTATCTTGTAGGGAAACTTGCTGTGTATTTTCTAACGCTCTGCGTTTTTCCTCTTCCTGGGCCAGACGCTGCTTTAGGTCTTCGACCAATCTTTTTTCATCTTCCTCTGCCTTGTTTCTTGTTTCCTGCTCAAGTTTCTGTCGGGCATCCTCTTCGGCTAAGCGCCTGGATAAATCTTCAGCTGTTTGTTTGGCGGCTTCGAGTTCTTTTAAAGCGTTTTCCTGCTCAGCCAAATAACGCTTCGATAATTCCGTTGCTTCTCGGGCTTCCTCCTCAGCCTTCTGACGGGCTTCTGATTCCGCCTTACGTTTCGCTTCTTCAGAGGCAAGATTGGCTCTTAACTCATCGATTAATGCTTTATCTTCCTCGTTGGTCGGCAGAAGAGGCGATGGTACAGCTGCCTGATGAGACGGGAAGATACCGGAGGGTAGGGACAAGCTTTCCTTACGGACCTTGCCATGCTCCCATTCCAGTTCACATAGTTTTCCGTCAGGCGATGTGTAGACACCTTTGCCATGAGGCAGATCTTCATGCCATTCTCCCCTGTAGCTGCTGCCGTCAGGCCAGTAAAAGATGCCGTAACCTTCAATCCTGCCGTCCGCGAAGTCACCTTCATAACGACTTCCATTCGGCCAGGTGAATGTTCCCTTTCCCTGATAATCAGGTTGAGCCATGCATATCTGGTATCTGTTTTCCGCCGTTATTCCCTTAGTCAGCATAATGATTCCATTTTTTTAAGAAGAGTGTGAGAAGATGTCCGTCCCTGATCTATCAAATTCATGTTTTGCCCGTTGGTTTCGCAACATATGTTGTCCTTAAGTTCGAAACTATAGGGAAAAAAAGCAATCATGTCAAACGCCTGATGCACCATGGATTGTGAAAAATACTTCAAAAGGTAAAACCTGAGCCTCCGCACCGCCATGGAATTTAGTATTACAATCTTGCATGAAAAGATCATGCCAGATAAGAACTCTTTTCTACAAAAACTTCTGCATATAAACGATATTGAATGGGATGTTGTTTTTCCGGCCTACATTCCTGAAGCACCCGCATTCGAGGAATCCCCTGCTTTGGTGAAAGTGAAGACTTGACTCATTAAGTGAAGAGATACTCGCCAAAATCGTGACAATCCCCTTTTCTCTTGCTTTTTGACAAAGGTAGTCAAGCATCATGGTTCCGATTCCTTTCCCGGTCCATTCGGGTTTGATGAAATAGGTGATTTCTGCAGTTCCCGAAAAAACGGGGAAAGGATTGTAGGCATGGAGGAGTCCGAAACCGACCATGATTTCCTGTCCGTTCTTGGCCGTGACAGTGGGGAATCCTTTACATTTGTTCAGGATTAATTCGAATGAGTCGTAGGGAAGCGGTTGATCCGGAAAGGCGGCGAAGCTTGTTTCGATGTAGTGATTGAAAATATCGATAATCTCTTTCCGGTCTGCCATGGATACAGGGGTCAGTCGTACGGTCATCGGCATGTCCAATGCAAAGGATCTTTAACCGACACCTGAGTTCGAGATGCCCTCATTTTTTTTCGCCCTCTCCTGTGGGTTCATGGCCGGTGCCAAGCGTGATCCACTCCACTTTATCGTTTAAGTGCGCAAAGAGAGGTTTCTCATTTCTCAGGATATCAACATAACCGGGCAACCGTGATATGGGAATATATATCGCCCCCGTTTTTTTCTCCGCATCGTAAACCCCTTTTGGTTGGCCCTCGTTTTCCGCAACAAAATTGATCATCAGCTTATAATTGTCTCCGTAGCAACCGATGATGGCGCAGACCTTGACATCTCTGCCACTTTCAATAGACGCCATATCCGCTCCCATCGTAATTTGATAATTTTTAACTTCAAATCTGACTGATTTCATAATACCTCCTGTTATTTAATGTTGGATAAGAATGCATGATAGCTTGATCTGCGGTCCCTGAGGTCTGTCACCTGTGCAATAAACGGATTGCCCTCATAATTATTTTTGTATGCACATCCGGTGGTTTTACGACAGAGCCGCCAACTCCACGTCAATTTACACTGTAAAATACCTGGGAGTCAATGCGAAGCTTATGATGAAGCACAGGCAAAAGGCGTTTTTTTGCCCAAAGGGGGATCAAGAAAGCAGATTATGTTTGAATTTTTTATGATGCAAGGGGAGAACCCCGCTGGGTGCAGCAACACAAACGCATCCCTCTGAAAGAAGCTGTGACGCCCCCGGGATTGAACAGCATTATTTCCGGCGATCTTCGACTCTCCGTTCTGAGCGACGACCGGTTCATTTTTTCTTGGGCAGGCAATCTTCCAGCCAAAGGCAATTCGACTCGTCGCAGACGTCCCTGGTTCCGAAGCAGGGCGTGAAACCTTCCTTGGCTTGAATATCCTGGATCATTTCCTTCTTCGTTCTGCCAACGCGGGTACTGACATCCCACTTCCGGGCAATCGCTTTAACCTCCGCCATTTTCATTGTTTTTCTCCTTTCTTGAATGCCATAAATCCGACGATTTCTTGTTCCTCTGTTGACGATATCTATTTTACCTGTTGAGGTAAAGTTTATTGATGATCGCGTCTTCCTTCAGCCCTTTTGACAACAGATAGGCAGACGCCATGGTTTTTGTCCGTTTATTGCCGTGCATGCAATGAACCAGGACTTTTTCCCCGGGGTCTCGATTTTCGATGAGCTTGAGAAAAGTGCTGACCTGATGGTTGGTGGGGAAGCCTCGCTCGGAAACGGGAATATTAAATCGCCTATAGCCGATTGCCGAAATTGTGAGCGGATCATAACGAGGCGGTTGTTCCGCCTCATGCAGCAGGGAAATGACAATCCGAAAATTGTCTTGGTAGAGGTTTTTTAAAACATCGTCCGTAGGACAACTGCTGGCCAGAATGAAAGGTTCATCAATCCACCAGGTGTTCATAAGAAAGTCACCTCCTCTTTCGCGGAAATTGAAATAAATAACCTGAACCTTTACGCCGGGAGATCAACTACTCATGGTGTACAACTACTGTGACGAAGAGCAAAAATCTTTTCTGATTGTACTCAGGGATTGTCAAAAATCAACAAGAATGATGGGTGAGGGTCTATTTCTGAATAAAAAAAACAGGTTTCCGCTGTATGCAGCGGAAACCTGTTTGGAAATACGCTGTTTAGAATTTGAACTGTAACTGCCAGCGCAGAAAAACTGAATTATCCGCGCTGTCTGCATAGAAGTCGCCGGGATTAAAAAACTCTGCCTGCAGGTAGCCGTCGATTTGCTTTGTAAAAGTATGGGTGAGCATCAATGTGCCGACATGGCCGCGCTCTTTCCCGTCGTTAGAGAACATTGCTGTGTTGAGACCTGACGTTTCTTCTACAGCACGTAGGTACTGATATGAGAGCGCGAGATTCGTCGCCGAAGCCAGCGCCAGTTTGAGGCCGACTTTATAAAGATGCAAATTCGTCCAGTAAGCCGGAACAAGACCACTGTCTGATCTTGTTTCGTACAACATGGGATATGTCGATACTTCGTTCCAGGTCGGCACCCTCGAGTAGAGCGGGTCCCATCCTTCATGCTTACCGGTGCTGGCGTCGTTACCGGAGAGATACATATACCCCAATTCCCATTCAGGTTTCAGGGTCACATTCGCATACTTTTGACCAATGAAGATAAAGCCGCCGTCGGCCTCTCGGTCGGTTTTTGCATCATCGTCATATTCACCGAACTGATGAGCATACTCAGCCCTGATCTTCCAGTTCGAAGCCGTAAATATAACCCGAGCGCCAATTGTGTTCAATTCCAGTTTGTATTGGGGGCCGCCGAAACTGGTATTATAATCGCCGGTTGAGTCTTCCTGCTTATAAATATAATAGGGCTCCATGTAAAAATTATCATTTATTTTGTTTTTCCCGTAGACAACAAACCCTCTTTCGTCAGAGATGTTGAGAAGTCTCTCATTGCCGACGTAACCAGGTAGATAATCGGATCGGGCCGGGTGAATCGATGGTAAATATTCGTCTTTCTGTGTATTGTTGATATAAATTAAATCCAGGGAATGGTTGTTGTTGATTCTCCAGGTTGCCTTGGCTGCGTTAAAATAATAGGTGCGCGAACCATCGCCGGGTGTTCCGTCAAGGATGACAAAGCCTTCTCCGTACATGCCCACGAAATCCTGGCGTCCGATCCGGAGATCGACAGGTAATCCGAAAAGATTCTTCACATCGAAGTACAGGTTATCGATGACCAGTTCGTCTTCATCAAAGCGGTCGCTGTCCGAGGTTTCATAACCCGGTCTCCCCGCAGCAATTTCGAACGGTTTGTAATTGCCCATGTAATAGCGGGCTTCATTGGCGATTCTTGCATAAATACCGAAATTCGGATTGAAATCCACTTTTCCCCACAGGGATGTCCGCAGGCGGAAAAAATCGCGGTCCGGTGCATTGAGTGTCTCAAAGTCGACGCAATTTTCCATATATTCCTGCCTGAGTCTCAGTATTCCACCGTAGTCCGCCTTGATTTCCGCCGGCGCGATGTCGGCGTAGATCAGGGCGGAGACAATCATTAAACACAAAAACCCCATACATTTTCTAACCATGACCTTCCCCCTTCTCGAAAAATTTAAAAAAATTTTCGCGAGCTTATTAAAAAAAGAATTTATATTCAAGATATAATTTGGCCGGAATGAGAATATACGGTCTCAGTGACCGGAATTGAGCAAAAATCAATCCGTGTTTCAATCATCAGGACAGCAAATGTCGGTTGGAAAAAGATAACGGAGATGTTATGAACGGCAAAGTGGTATGGATTAGCGCAAATCATGACGATAAGGAGGAGAAAAGGTGAAAAAAGAAATCTGCAGGGGATGGTTCTGGATTCTGGTTCTGGTTTTGTTCTTTTTCGGTTGTGCTTCTGAGAAGGCCGCACCGCCGAGCAACTATACGGCGAAGATGGTAACCATGGGGATGGAAATGCCCATGGCCAAGATGGGGACCAAAAGCCGCATTGAGAATCCCATGATGAATGGTGTGGTGACGATCAGTGAAGCGGGGTCCGGAAAAGTCATCATGATGTCAACCGTCAACAAGACCTACTTTGAACAGGAAAAGCAGGAGCAGGCGCCCGAGATGGACGATCCCGCTGTAACCGTTGAGAAAACGAAAATCGGTTCGGAAACCCTGGATGGTCATCCGTGTGTCAAGTACGATATTGTCATGTACAAAAAGGATAAACCCGAAGAGAAGTATCGCGGCCGCATCTGGGAAGCGGATGACCTGGGCGGTCTGGCCATTCGCCATGAAATGGACGTTCCGGAAGGAACGCCGGGCGGCGGCAAGATGATCATGGAGTTAAAGGAGATTAAACTGGGAGCGGCGACGGCGGCCATGTTCGAAGTGCCGGCGGATTACCGGAATGTGGAAAGCACAATGGAACTTATGGCCGGCGCCGGCGGCTATCCCGGACCGGATGATATCGAGAAAATGAAGGAAATGATGCAGAATATGCGCGAGGAATAATTTTGGCCAAAGAATGGATTTTTTACTTTTGCCAATTGCCCGTGTGTTAAAGATGCTATGTTTTTTCGATGCGAATCAAAGCAAATAGCCCGGCTGTCCCGATTCGTTCGCAGCTTGTCCGAGGGAATGAAAGTCCGTTCATCAATCTCCTGCCAGGCGAAACAAGGAGAATGAACGATATGAAGCATACAGAAGCAAAAACGTATATGGACCTGTGTGGACGCGAACCGACCGGCGACAAAAGTTCCACAGATGAGTAAACCCATGCCTACGAATTCATGACTCAGGGTGAATCTTCCGGCATGAAAAGAGCGCCTGAATGAAACAATTCAGGCGCTCTTCGGGTTTTGGGGAAGAACCCTTGTTTATCTATTGCGCCAGACAAGGGGGTTGTTTTTATTATATCTGTCCTGCAGAGGGTTGTACTGCCGATGGAGCCCCTTGATATTCAGGCTTGATGAACAGATAGTACAGGCGGCCTTCCCGATAAGTCTGCCCGGCCAGTTTTCCTGCCGTCTCACCTTCTCCCATATAGACATCGCAGCGGCCCGGCGCCCGGATCGCGCCGCCCGTATCCTGATCCAGAGCGAAACCCGAATAGAGGTTTTGTACCACCGTGCTGCCGTTCGCACGCGGCAGAGCCGTGGCAAGAAAAGCCATGCAGGCCCGCGGATAAACGGACTTGTCGGTGGCGATGGAACGCATAGCCGTAACAGGTTCGTTAATGCTTCCGCGTGGTTGCCCGTCCTCGGTGCGGAAAAAGACGAAGCGCGGATTTTGGTTGATATAATGCGTCATCTCTTCCGGATGGGCCTTGAAGTAGGTCATCATTGTGGACAGGCTCATCTGGTCTTTGGCAATCTTGCCGTCCTGAATCATCATTTGGGCGATGCTTTGATATTCGTGACCGTTGTTGGCGGCATACCCGATACCGATGCGTGAGCCATCGGGTTGCCGGATCTTGGCCGAACCCTGCACGTGCACGAGATAGACTTCAAACGGATCGGCCAGCCACATCATTTCTTTGCCTTTGAGCATCCCGGAGCTTTCAATTTCGGTGCGCGACGGATACGAAACAATCCCATCGACAGTGCGTCGGCCCAGGGTATTGCCGTTCTCATCTTTCACCAGATCTTCAGGCTGACTGTAAAGAGGGTACTGGAAGCGGCCCCCGGCTTGCATTGAGCCTTCAAATTCCGGTGTGTAATAGCCGGTGAAGAGCACCGTTCCTTTGTCATCGCATCCGACCGACGTATAGACGTCGAACTGCTCTCGAATACGGGTATTGAGTTCCGCCCCTTTATACCCGGCATCGATGAGTCCAAGGAATGCCTTCAGGCTGTCCACCACCTGCTGATGCGAGATCTCCCCGTAGGGGTAATGCTGTTTGCTGGAAGGTTTCTTGAGGTAATTCAGACTGTTGTTCACGGCTGTCTTCAAATTGGACAGGTCATGGCAGGCAGCAGTGAAGTCGGGTATCTCCGCCGGGTCGGTAATTTTCCGCAGAGCGAGTTCTCCCGGAGGCAGCGGTTTTGAGTAGTTTATCTGCTCGGGTTTCGGTGTGTGCGGGATGTTTTCCTGTAGGATAGGTGCTCTGTGGCAGCCGATAATAAATGTGACAAGGACCAGCCCGATGAGGGAAATAAACCTTGTTTTCATAGAGATATTGATATCCTTTCTTAAACCGTGGTTTTCTTGATTAAGATTAACCCAGCCCTCTGATACCACAATCTGAGTTTGGATAACAGGAAGAACTGTTGGTTTGAAGCGTCTGCAAAAGGAACCCAAACTGAGTCGGTCAGGACGTAGGTAGGGAAATGTAAATCCCTGGAAGAACATTCTCCCGCCTTCAGTTTAAATAAATATAACATCCTCAATGAGCAGAGGATTTGGAAAACAGGTTCAGAATGATGACGCCTGCAACGATAAGAAAAATGCCTGCCAGGGCGGGGATATCCAGTTTCTGTTTCATGACCAGCCAAGCGATCAGAACGATCAAAATCGTGCCCAGACCCGACCAGATCGCGTAAGCGACCCCCACGGGGATCGTTCTCAGGGTGAGGGACAGAAAATAGAAGGACAAGGTATAGCCGGCGACAACCGCAGTGGTCGGCCACAGGCGGCTGAACCCTTCCGTGGATTTGAGTGTGGATGTGGCAAACACTTCACAAATGATGGCGACAACAAGGAAAACCCACTCCCGTATCATGATACCCCTCGATTGTTGATGACTGATAAAAAAATAACAGTTCTTTTTAATGTTTTTCCAATCCGGCTTTGGAATCATTCCAACGCCGTTTTGATAATATCCCAAAAGGTATGAGAAGCGGAATCAGCCACAACATAGACCACCAATTCATGCCGGCTGCTTTCAAACCACCGAAAGCCCAGACGGCCCATGCGACCGATGCGAAAAACAGTCCGTAGGGGACAATCAGGAGCTTCCCATAAGAAACCGACGGGTGCCGCCACGGAGCGAGCAAGACGATGGCCGAGACGGCGGCGCACAGCAAAATCAATCCGGTAAAACCCTGCATCCATCTGGTCTGAAAAAGAAAGACAGCGGCCAGGGCGCCGACCCAGATAAAACCGCCCAGCCAACCGTAGGTCCAACCGATTTTCTCGCCCCGTCTGTCGCTCATGATCGATACCTCCTGTTGCTGTAATGTTCAGGCATAGAATACATGCCTCTTTATATCGAATGTGCTATCCGGTAACATTTTTGCACCTCGTGTGAAAAATACTTAAAGAAACAGTGAAGAAAGCATGCCATGCCATCGTCGGTTGTTTTGAAAATCCCATAATGGGTAGAAAATGTCAATCAGCCGCTTCGAATATAAAAAACTGTCCGAGGCAGAAAAGTTTCACAGCAATATCTGGAAGAATATGAATGATCCTGGTAACAAAGATGACTTTACAATGACCAAGGGAAGGTATATTTTATAACTACAGGAAGCGGGGAAGTAATACGGATTTATTCAACCTTCATGAAGAAGAAAGGAGAAAACGCCATGTCAAGGATCACGATGACACCCGAAGAAGAACGCGACCTGCTGCTTGTTCTGGAACGCTACCTGCCTGATCTCGAAATGGAAATGGCCGACACGGACAGCAGGGAATTTCTCCATAACCTCAAGGAGAGAGAAAAGTTCATGATGGAGATCATAAAGCGGCTCAAGGAAGTAGTAAGTTAATAAAACAACATAACTGATTTTCTCCCCCTTGTTTTGTATGCCGGCGAAACAAGGGGGTTTTTTATCGCCTTGGACGCGTTGCCATGCATGAAACGTCACGGGAGACGATCATATGTTGACTGATGATTCGTAATTCTCGCCGGTTCATCTTGCCCTGAGCAGTCTTCAATCTGAAGACCTTTAAAGATCGCGTCTTCTCGGTAACCTGTTCGTTTGGATAAATACGTTGCAAATAAATGATTGACATACGAAGGGTCTCTTCCTATATTTGCCCCGCTTAAGGTTCTGACCAAGAAGACTTCCATCATTACCGACTTATCGGGGGCGCCATTTAATTCATTAAGGTTAAAACTGGTCATGGGCGGATGTGGCATCGTTCACAGGCGAACTGGATTTCCCGTTCAGGATGGTTATACTTGCATAAAATTGCGTTCAAAAGGAGGAATGAATGAAAAAAAACAAGAAAAAGAAGCGGATTATCGGACTGATTTTATTTAGTATTCTCTTTTTTAGCCTGCCGGTATGGGCAGAGATGCCCGTAACCTTCCTTGAAGTTGATCCTGTCGCCGGCGCCTATTACGGTTGGGGATACAACATGACCACCCAGCAATTTGCGGCCCCCTGCCTTCAGGTCAACAGTTCCGCCACATATGCATCGGGAGACCCCGAACAGAATTCATTCTATGATTTTACGGAGACGACGGCCACGATTGCCGCCCAGTCCAATTTGAATGTCAGTGCCGCCCTAAAAGTGCTGGCGGGCGGAGGAACCTATGGGGCAAACAACAAAACATCCATCACCAGTGGTTCGGAAAGCAGCACCTACAGTCAGACCCTTTTTGCCAGCGCCTATCGGTATAATATGCCGAATTTTCTTGATCTAGGACAGGTCAGTTTTAAGCCTTCCGCGCTGCAACTTCTAACGACGCCCGGTGGAAAAGGGCAGTTCAGCCAGCAATGCGGCGATGCATTTGTTATTGGGATCAGAAACGGCCGTGAGTTTTTTGGTACGGCTTCCATCTCCAAACAGGATCTGAAGAGTTGGACAAAGTTTGCGAATGACACGGGCATTTCCGTCAATGGCGTTTGGGGCAGTGCCAGTGTGGATGTGAACCTCGGTCGTTCTATGGAACAAGCTTTCGGTAGTCAGAATATCACCGTTTCAACATACAGTACCGGTTCGAATACACCCAATCCGACCAAAGCCAGCGAACTGGAAAAATATTATAAAAACTTCTTCAACAGCAGCGGTCAGGAAAAGATGGTTAAATTGATCGTTGCACCCTACAACCTGGTCGAGGGCTACCCCTGGGAAAACCCTTTGGAGGGAAATACCAAGGAAGATTATATCGGTATGATGGTGGTGGCATTGTGGGGGCTGAAGGCGGCTATCAATGATGCCGGATTTATCCTTTCTCCGCAAACCGCCAACATGTTCGCCCTGGGGCTCAACCCCAGCATCAAAGCACAGCGCAAAACCTACGTTCAGCAACAACGCGACGTATGGCAGAAGGAGTACGATATGCTGCTCAAGGCAGCCCAGCAATGCGATCAGCAGTTTACCGTCCCATGTCGGAATCTAGCGGAATACTACGACCGGCACCGTAATCTGGCCGCCCAATGGGCCGCCGTCATGCCGGACCGTTACATGAGCGACTGCTATCAGGATTTTATCCTGCGTGATTTCAGTTCATTGAAAAATGATCTGGTGAGCCGTAACTTCGGCACGCCCTTTAAGGGCGATTCCGAGACGGCCGGTAACCGGAGCCGGGTGGTGGCTGAATTGACCTTCAAGAGAGATCAGCGTCAACTCAAAGCGGCCCTGTCGGTGGCAAAAATTGAATGGAAACGCAGCGACTGGTACAAAATGCCTGTTGAAGTCCGCAGCAACAAGGGTGAATCCGGTTGGGGGATGCAATCACAGGCAGTGGTGTTTGATCTCGATCAGCCGGCGCGTTACGGTATGGGCCAGGAAAATCTGAAGTACTGTACCTTTGTTGGGGACGGGGTGCAGGCAACGACGATTTCGACGCCTCAGGCGGAGGAGTTGGCGGCGCGTTTTGGCTTCGGTCAAAGCATGACCCACGGCTATATCGATGGTCTATCCGGGAAAGATCCGCGGGGTCAGCAGCATTTCGGCAACGGTGAGGGCGTTCTTGATTTTATCACCTGCGAAGTGGATCGTGGCGGAAAGGATAATAACATGCAGTGTGCTGATCTGGGGGTACGTAATGTACGCCTGAAACTGGCAAGCACGCAGGACATCGAAGCGGACCGTTGGCGGAAACCCACGCCGCCGCAAATTCCGACGGCGCTGGCTACTTTCTCTCAGGGAAAAGCCGTTAACCTGGCACAACATGCCGTCCAGTACGCCACTTTTACCCAGCTGGTACCTGCAAACAGAAAAGTGCTCGTCAGTTCGATAGAAAAGAAGAAATTGTCTACCCAGACCAAATTCAAAGGCACCCGTTTTGCTCTTCCTTTAAAGCAAGTTGATCTTATCAAGAAACGGCAGGATATTAACCTGATGAAGATTCAAAAACCCATGCCGGTCATCAGCAAGTAAGCCACGGGCTTTCATTACCGGAAAGTTTGGGAAAAACAAAACACCCCCCTTGTCATGCATCAATGGGGGTGTTTTTATTGTTGTGCTGCACGCAGAGAATGAGAAAATCGAGGAGAGCCAGGGGGCTGTCGCTGCAACGTTTTTTCAGGGCCTGGCATCCGAAATGATC
Organism: uncultured Syntrophales bacterium; assembly: GCA_964494155.1. Lineage (GTDB taxonomy): Bacteria > Desulfobacterota > Syntrophia > Syntrophales > JAAYKM01 > JAAYKM01. The sequence goes on along the minus strand of CAZBQX010000038.1, from coordinate 3,118 downwards.
GGCTCCCCATAGGTGTAACCAAATCCGTCCACGCAGGTAATCATGCATATAAGCGCAAGAAGAGCTAAGTATCTGTATTAAATCACGGATTCTCCGGTATTTTCCCCCGGATGAGCGCACTGGGGTCCCGTTCCAGGTATTCGGTCAAGGCCGTCACGGCGCGGGCGGCCCGTGCGATTTCCCGCAGGGCTTCACGCAGTTCCTGCTGTGCCGGAGCATCTGTGCCCACCAGGTTCTGTTCCCCGCTTTGGAGCATTTTTTCGGCCGCCGCGATTGCCCGCCGCAGATCCGCCATGGTTTGCCCGGCTTCCGGTAAAATTTCTCCATCCAGCCGCTTGGCCGTTTCGTTCATGGATTTAAGTGTCAGCTTCAGCTCTTCTCCGATCTCGGCATAGGGGATTTTTTCCATTTTGGCCAAGATCGTGTTGACCTTGGCTTCAAGATCGACGAGGCCGCTTGCCGCTACGGGTAATCTCGGGGTTTCGTGACTCCAGTCAACATGGACAGGCGCGCTCTTGGGAAAGAACTCCAAGGAGATAAAGCGCTGCCCAAGCAGGAGATTTCCACTGCGCAACTGGGCCCGCAGACCTCGGTTGACCAGTCGCCGGAGGAAAGTGTTGCAGGCGTCGCGGTTCTGAATTTGGTCTGTTGCGCTGTGAGACAGATTTGCCCGTTTCAGAAAACGCTCCGGGTAAAGGGCGATATCCACCCGGGGGCGGATATCGGCGTTTGCCTCGGAATATTCAAGCCCGACGGCGGTCACTTCACCGATGCTCAGACCGCGCAGGGTCACCGGGGCGGCGGGTGCCAGACCGCGCACGGATTCATCGAAATAGAGGACATAATTAACGACGACGCCATCTTCCTGGGCCATGGCCGTCGCTTTGTCCGTGTATAAATTATAGACGGTATTGGCTTCAGCCGGCCGATCCTCCTTAACAAAAGGCGGCACTTCAAAGGCGATACCGCCGATCAAAAGTGAAAGGGCAGACTGAGTTTTTACGGTCAGGCCGTTCGCCCCCAGGGAGACGTCGATCCCACTTGACTGCCAGAAGCGTGTTTGTTCAGTCACATAGGCGTCATAGGGTTTGTTGACAAAAACACGGATGTTCACGGATTTGCCGTCTTTTGCCAGATCGTAAGCGATAACACGTCCGACGTTCAACTGGCGATAGTAAAGCGGAGAACCGATGCCCAGGGAACCAAGGGTGGGAGCCTGAAGAATAAACTGACGACCGGGTTCCGTTTCCATGACCGTCGGTGGCATATCCAACCCCTGGAAATCGTTCCTTGGGGTCGATGCTTTACCGGCTTCAAAGCCGATATAGTTACCGGAGAGGAGTGTGCTGATGCCGGAGACGCCGCTCAAGGTGACCCTTGGCTGCACGACCCAAAATTTGGCGTCATCCACAAGCAGTCCCTCGGCGCTTTTGTCGATTTTCGCGGTGATGACCACCTTGTGATAATCCTTAGAAAGTTTGACCTTGGTGACCTGCCCGATATTTACATCATTATATTTGATAAACGTTTTTCCCGCCTCGACGCCTTCGGCTGTTTTAAATACAATCGTAATGGTCGGACCCTCACTGAGAAAGCGCTCAATCGCAATCCCCAGGGCGACAACGGCGGCCAGGATTGGAATGATCCAGACGACCGAAAACATGATGCGCTTTCTCGGTTCGGGTGTGGCCTGTGGTATTTGAGAAAAGTCAGGGTTTTCGGTCATTTCCATTCTCCCTTGGGGTGTCGAGATCCCAGATCAGACGGGGATCAAAGGTTTTGGCCGCCAGCATGGTGAGGACGACAACAGCGGCGAAGAAGAGGACTCCCGGCGCAGGTTTGGCCATTAAAAACGGTTGGAGTTGAACAAGCGCGACGGCAAAGGTTACGACGAACACGTCCAGCATGGACCAGCGGCCCACGAAATCAATCAGGCGATAAAGCCGCGTCCGGTCGATGTTGGCGCCCCGCGATCGGAACTGGACGATACAGAGAAGATAGGCCAGGGCGACCAACTTGGCTATAGGAATGATGATGCTCGCAATCAGCACGATGAGCGCCAGATGCCAGGAACCCTCAAGATAAAGGGCGAGGATCCCATCGATGATGGTATCCTCCTTGGTGTAGGTGATGGTCATTCTGGTCAGAACCGGGAGGACATTGGCTGGAATGTAGCAGATGGCGGCGGCGATGACCAAAGCCCAGGTATATTGGATGGTTTTATGCCTGCGGAAAAAAAGCCGGTAGCCACAACGGGGACAATAGCCCGGGATGTTAGGACTGAAAGGTCTTGAAATGAGGCCGCAGGTTTCACATCTGACCAAACCGGCTTTTTGGGAAGTCAGGGCAGGGGAACTCATGATTTTAACTCCTTGGAAGCCGGTCCTTTCATGCCGACGGTTTCTGGCGGCCTGGTGTTGTTTACCCACTGGAGTCGTTGCCAGATTGCGTCCGGGTCGAAACTGATTTTAATGGCGGCCAGCAGGACAATCAGCGCCCCTACGGCGTACATGCCGATGCCTGGGATCATCGTGGCGATGTCGGAAAGCTTGATCAGGGAAATGAGAACGCCTAGCAGCATGACTTCAAGCATCGACCAGTTCTGCTGTCTGTCGGCCCAGTGCAGGAGGATGCTGATCCACCAGGGAGCCGGAGGTCGAAGGGCTGTGAAGTTGATGATTAGCATGAAAGAGATGTAGACGGCGGGCGCCAAGAGGGCACAGAATCCAACCAGAACGGCGTTGATTTCATATCCCCTCGCCCACATTTCCAGGACGCTACCGAAAATGGTGGTGCCTGTTTGGCGGCCATATGCGGAAAGCCCCAGCAGAGGTTCCAGGTTGGCGATTAGGAGAAAGATCAAGGCCGCGATGGTCAGCGCCAAAGTCCGTTCGATCGCCATGGTTTTATCGACCACCAGTGTCCGTTGACAGCGCTGACAACGAGCTCTCCCTCCCGGCGGTAACGTGGGAATGCTCTGAAGAAGATCACAATCCGGACAGGCGATAAGACCTTCATCCAAGGGTTTTTCTATTAATGATTCCATGGTGTTCGGATAAACATCTCCATGAAAAGAAGTCGGGTCAGTTTAACATCAGTTGTTCAGGTGACAAGAAAA
>CAZBQX010000037.1:0-21104 GCA_964494155.1 uncultured Syntrophales bacterium | reverse complement strand
CTGAAAAGAACGATGGCGATGATGCCCATTGTTTTCTGGGCGTCATTGGCGCCGTGACTGAAACTGAAAATTGCCGCGGAGAAAAGCTGGAATCGTCGAAAATAGCGGTCGGCTTTAGCAACCGTAGTGTGTCGGGCGAGATTCAGGGTTACGATCATGAACAAAAGTCCGAGAACCAGCCCGATCAGAGGCGAGAGAACAATAAAACAGCCTGTTTTGATGATGCCCTTCCAAACAAGGACCTGGATGCCTCCTTTGACGAGGCCGGCGCCGATCAGCCCGCCTATCAGGGCATGAGAAGAACTGCTGGGAAGTCCCAGCCACCACGTAATGAGGTTCCAGATAATGGCGCCGCCCAGGGCACAGAAAATCAACGTGTTGTCGATGATGGTCGTGCTGACGATGCCGGTCCCGACCGTCTTGGCCACAGACACCCCGATAAAGAAAAAGGCCACAAAATTAAAAAAAGCAGCCCAAACGACAGCCTGTGTGGGTGTCAGAACCCGAGTTGTAACGATGGTAGCGATGGAGTTGGCTGAGTCGTGAAACCCATTGATGAAATCGAAAACGTACGCGGTGAAAACAATCAAGATAACAGCCAGTAATGAGTAATCCATGCTTTTTTATCCGTTTGGAGATTTTGGGCGGAAACTATAGGGATGAATTGTTACAGAAATGTTACGGGATCGTGAAATTTGCGTGAATCATTCGCTGTCGCCGAACTTATACCCGATACCCCGCACCGTGTGAATATAGGGGGGGTGCTCCTTGTCCTTATCGATCAGGGAACGCAGGCGGCTGATGTGGACATCCACCGTTCTGGGTTCGACGAAGGTTTCGTCGCCCCAGACGTAATCCAGCAGTTGATCCCGGGAATAGACCCGCCCCGGATGCCTCATCAGGAAGGCCAGCAGTTTGATTTCCCGGGGCGTCAGATCAATGGGCTGGTCGTCGACGGTGATCCGGTATGATCGGAGGTCCATGCGGATACCCCGGCAGGTCAATATTGGCGTGGCTTCCTCCAGAGATCCGGCCTCATGGCGGCGCAATACGGCGTGAATCCTGGCGACCAGTTCCCGCACATGAAAGGGTTTGGTGACGTAGTCGTCGGCGCCCATTTCCAGGCCCAGGATTTTGTCAACCGTATCCGACTTCGCCGTGAGCATGATCACCGGAATGCGCCTGGTTTCCGGGTCCTGGCGGAGACGACGGCAGACCTCCAGCCCATCCATGCCCGGCATCATCCAATCCAGGATCACAATATCCGGGCGATGATCGCGAATGATTTTCATGCTTTCCAGGCCGTCGGACGCAGTCAGAACATGAAATCCTTCCCGGGCCAGGTTATAGGTCACCAGATCGACGATATCCTTTTCGTCGTCTGCGACCAGCAGAGTCTTTTGTGCGCCTTTGCCCTCAACCATGTTTATAACCTGCCGGTGTTTAACCTTTCGACCTGAAGTAGAAATCGCCGGTTATATTAGAACGGTTGCGTCCAGGAATCGAGTCTTTTTTCTTGAATCCTGATCACAGCAGGGTGAAAAAAGAGAACAGAGGTGTGTCAGGGACAGATCAGTCTGGCCAGTACGGGAGCAAAGTACAGAAGCGACAGACCGACCAGGAGCAGGCAACCGCGATTAACCCATTTTTCTTTTTGCAACAGCGACTTATCCCAGTCGGAGGTTTCAATAAAACGCCGGAATTGTTTCAAGGCCGCGGGTTGGTACAAAGCCGGGGTGCAGGTCTGGTCGGCGGCCGTAAAGACGGTTTTGAATGATGAACAGCAGGGAGTATGCATGGGTGTATCCTTATATTATATAGGTTATGTCAACGCAGGTATTTCCGGATTACGGCGGTGATGACCCCGCCGACCCGGAGTTCCTGCCGGGGATGGATGGGAGCGTATTTTGGGTTTGCCGCTTCCAGGACGACGGTTTCCCCTTCCTTCCGAAAGTATTTCATCGTCCATTCTCCATCCACTTCGGCCAGAATGATGTCGCCGTTTTTCGGTTCACGGCCCCGTTCCACGATAACCAAGTCTCCCTCCTTGATCCCTTCATCGTTCATGGAGTCTCCCTGAACGGAAAGTAGGAAGGAGGAATCGGGGCGGTTGACCAGATATTCATCCAGAGAAATGACGTCCCGGAGATCTTCCTCCGCCGGGGAAGGGAGCCCCGCCTGAACGGAACCGACCAGGGGAAGACCCGTGGTGGTGCGAGCCGGTTTCAGGAAGCCGCCCGCGTCCTTGACCAGGAGTCCTGCCGCCAGAAGTTTTCCCACCCAGAAATGGACGACGCTTTTTGAACGGACCCCCAGGACCTCCATCATTTCCCCGTATGTGGGCATGCGCCGGTTTTCCCGGAAAAAGGTCTCGATATCGCGAAAAACACTGTGCGTTGTTCGTCTGTCGCTCATGGCACCATCACGTTTCACTGTATGGCACTCTTATATTAGAACGAACGTTCTAATGTCAAGACTTTTTTGCAGGGGCTAAAATCCTTGAAAAAGGTGATTATTAAACTGAGCGGAAAGTACGCAGAAAGAGCCGGCCCATGCCGATCAGGCCCGTTATCCGATGCGAAAGGGCCGGACCGTAGAGGAAATGCAGCACATCCCGTAAGCCATTGTAGACTTGCGGACCATAAGGATGCCACCACATGTTTTTCTGTACCGCCGGCATGTAATCGTCGATAACGACGCGGGGACGGGTCATTTCCCGAAGGCCGAGGCGGCCGTGTGAGCGCCCGATACCCGATTCCTTAAAGCCTCCCCACGGTGTTTCCGCCAGGCCGTGGCTCATCAGGTGATCATTGATGGTCACCGTGCCGACTTCCAGACGTGAAGCAATGGCGTGGGCTTTTTTGCGGTTTTGCGACCAGACGGAGGCCGTGAGGCCCAGGGAGGACCGATTGGCCAGCGTAACGGCCTCCTCCTCATTTTCCACGGCGATGACGGCCATGAGTGGCCCGAAAATCTCTTCGTTCATCAGCCGCATCGATCCGTTCACATGGGTCAGAACCACGGCGGGATGAAAGAGACCCGCCCGGGAGGCGCCGGAGAAGGGCACGCTGGCGGCAATCTTAGCTCCCTTGGCGAGGGCGTCTTGCAGGAGCACCTGAACTTTCTCCAACTGATCTTTCGTGGTCATGGCGCACCGGGCGCATTCACCTTCTCTTCCCTGCGGCTCGGCCAGAAGGAGCGTTTTTTGTGTGAGCAGTTCGACGAACCGGTCATGGACTTCCCGGACAACAAAAATTCTTTCAACACCGCCGCACGATTGGCCCGCATTCGAAAATCCCCCCCAGACAGCGCCTCCGGCGGCACGGTTCAGATTAGCATCGGCACAGACGATCATGGCGTCATTTCCCCCCAATTCCAGACAGACCGGCAGCAGGCGTTCCGCCGCCGCCGCCATCAGTTCTTTTCCGACGGCAACCGATCCGGTAAAGAAGAGCTTGTCGATGCCGGAGCCAATCAATGCGCGACCGGCGCTGCTACCCGGCAGGTAAATCAGGGTAACAAGATCCGCCGGCAGCCCGGAGGCTTTTATCATGTCGCCGATGAGAATGCCGACTGTCTGGCTCTGAGTTGCAAGCTTCAGCACCACGGCGTTGCCCGCCATCAGCGCCATCATGACTTCATGAAAAGGAATGGCGAAAGGATAATTCCAGGGGCTGATGATGCCGACGACGCCGTAAGGAACCTGATCGATATAGGAGACCTTGTTGGCGAAAAGGAGATTCCCCGGCATGAGCCGCTCCCTTTTGAGAAATTTCTGGGTCTTGGCGGCATAATAACCGGCGGCCAGCGCCGCTGGAATGACCTCTGTAGCCAGGGCTTCAATGGACGGTTTTCCGGTGCAGGCGGAAATGATTGCGGCGGCGTCGTCGGCATGCCGGACCAGATAGTCCCGCATGGCCAGGATGTAACGGCCTCGATGTGAAAAAGCGCATTCTGCCCAGGACTTCTGGGCCTGCTGCGCTTTGGCAACCGCCAGAAACAGATCCTGCTCCGTGTGTTGCTGCCTAATGGCGATCACTTCTCCCGTGGCCGGATTTACAATGGCTCCTGTCGGTTTTTCCATGGTTCACCCTGATGTGTGAAAGCGTTTAAGGGAGATTATTGCCGACCTTTCCACGACGACATGCTGCCGGGGACGCCGAAAAGAATCAAAAACCGCTGAAACCAGGAATCGGGCATCAAGGCACGAAAACGCAGCGTCATGTTGACCGTCCGGGGCCTTTTCGGGCTGTAGCGTCCTTTTTTCAGCGCCCCGTCAACGACGGCCCGGGCCACGACATCGTGGTTAGGGATGCGTGGAACAATCAGGTTACCCAGACCTCGGAGTTTCGCACCCTCGAACAGGCCATGGCTGATATAACTTGGATGAACAGACGACCAGCGGACTCCCGTTTTGCCGGCCGCATAGGCCTCCATCCGCATTGACTCCGTCAAACCCCAGACGGCCCATTTGGTTGCCGCATAAACTGCAAGACCGGGCACCCCGATGGTCGCGGCGGCAGAGGAAATGTTGACGATATGCCCCGCGTTTCGGGCATACATCTCCGGCAGGAAGGCACGGATCGTATAGATCATGGACGTCAGATTGACCTGGATGGTCCGTTCCCATACCTCGTCGCTACCCTCCAGCAGGGTTCCCCCGGCAACGTAACCGGCGTTGTTGATGAGGATATCCACCCGGCCCATGTCCCGGCGGGCCTGGTCGGCAGCGTGATAAACGGCTTCTTTATCAGTGATGTCAATGGTGTGGGCATATATTCTCCCCCCTGATGTTTTCAGCAGGTTCTCTGTCTGTTTCAGAGCTTCGGCGTTAATATCCCACAGGGTGACGGTGCTGCCTTCTCCGATAAGACGCCTGGCGGTCGCCAGACCGATCCCCATTGCTCCACCCGTAATCACCGCGCCGGCTGATTGCAGTTTCATTTCCCCCTCCTGCTTGAGATGATGCATTCTATCAGAAAAACAATATAAATGAAGCCTTTCGTTGCATGGTTGGTCCAATCTTGCATGTGCCATGATTTAGAAAATGGACGCTGTCGCGATCAGGAGGGCTGATACCTGCCAAGAAAAAATACACCAGCAGCCCAAAAAAGCCTTGCAATTCATGCTCGGGTTTAGTACGTTTCTGCCCGCAGAAACAGGGGGTGATGCAAACACATGGAAACGAAAGAAGAATTAATAAAGATTTTCGCCGGGATTACGGACATCCGAGAGATGGATACGTTTTTGCGCGAAATGTTTACAGCCAAGGAAATTGCCGACATTGAGCTGCGCTGGCAGCTTCTCAAAGAACTACACGAAGGCAAAACCCAGCGCAGTATCGCAGCCCGTCACCGTATGAGTCTCTGTAAAATCACCCGGGGTTCGAAGGTGTTGAAGGCGGAAAATTCCCTGGTCAAGAAAATTCTCGATAAAATGAAGGAGGTTCAATGAGTTCTCAGATTCAAGACATCGCTATGCCCAATGGCGAGGGGCGTTTTGGCGAATATGGCGGGCGGTATGTGCCCCCGGAGTTGGAAAAAATTCTGGTAGAAATTACCACAGCCTACAATACCCTGAAAGATGACCCCAGTTTCAAGGAAGAGCTTTACACCCTTTATAAGGATTACGTCGGCCGGCCAAGCCCAGTGACGCATGCCCGGAACCTCTCGAACAAAATCGGCGGTGCACAGATTTACCTTAAGCGGGAAGACCTGAACCATACCGGCGCCCACAAGATCAACCATTGCCTGGGCGAGGCGCTTCTGGCTAAAAGGATGGGCAAAAAGAAGGTCATCGCGGAGACCGGGGCCGGTCAGCACGGCGTCGCCCTGGCGACGGCAGCGGTCCTGCTCGGGCTGGAATGCGACATTTACATGGGGGAAGTCGATATCGCCAAGGAAAAACCCAACGTTGTCCGGATGAAGATCCTGGGAATCAACCTGATCCCGGTTTCGAGAGGCCAGCGGACGCTCAAAGAGGCCGTCGATGAAGCCTTCGAGGCGTACCTCAAAGACCCCGTGAATCAGCTCTACGCCATCGGTTCTGTGGTCGGTCCTCACCCCTTTCCGATGATGGTCCGTGACTTCCAACAGATCGTCGGCAGGGAGGCGCGGGAACAGTTTTTAGAAAAAAACGGTAAGCTGCCGGATAATCTTGTCGCATGCGTCGGCGGCGGGTCGAATGCCATGGGGCTGTTTACGGCATTCCTTGAGGACCAGGGTGTGGATATCTACGGCGTCGAGCCGTCCGGTGTGGGCCTGAATCCGGGCGAGCATGCGGCGACCCTGTCCATGGGTACGCCGGGCGTCCTCCACGGGTTCAAATCCTATCTGCTTCAGGATGAGAAAGGCGATCCGTTGAGCGTGTATTCCGTGGCCAGTGGCCTGGATTACCCCGGCGTCGGTCCCCAGCACAGCCTGCTCAAGGATATCGGACGGGTCAAATATGTGACCGCCAGCGACCAGGACGCCATCGACGCCTTTTTCGAACTCTCCCGGACCGAGGGGATCATTCCCGCCCTGGAAAGCGCCCATGCGGTGGCCCATGCCATGAAACTGGCCAAAGAAATTGGAAAAGACAAGACCATCCTGGTCAACCTGTCCGGACGGGGCGACAAGGATATCGATTTCGTTGTGGCAAAGTACGGGAGAGATTACGGCGTTGTGATGTAGAAACGGAGTCAACCGCGGCAGCAGAAAGCCACTTGGTTCCATCAGTTACAATAAGGGATGGTCGGTGTCGGTTTTTCTGAAGACCGCTCGACCGTCCTTTTTTGTTTAAAACATCTTTTGTATAAAAAGGCCCCTTTCTTTTTTTCCGGGAGCCGATTATAGTGGCGGTGAGAAATTCTGAAGCGTGCGGGAAAAGGGTCCCGGGACCCTCATCTTATTATAATTCATGATGTGAAGGAGGAGTGGTTATGGCGACAGTGATGCCGGAGGGGGAAGCGATTCGGAAAGCGGTAAAATGGATTTCCACGACTCGGGAGGAGAAACCGGATGTTTCTCTCAACAAACTGATCAACGAAGCGGTGATGAAGTTCGACCTTTCACCTCTTGATGCTGAGTTTCTCCAGGGTTTTTTCAGGAAATCCCAGTGTTAGATTCCCGAATACTGTTCCGGAGATAGGCTGACCAACCTGTTCTCCGGAACAAGGCCTCTTTGTTTTCTTAATCTTATAATACTTTTCCTCGTAATCCGTGACCGTCTTGTAGAGTTCCGGCCTCGGCTCAGGGACGGCTTGATTCCCTTTTGGGGGGTTGCTTGGATAATCATCAAGAAACTGTTTCTGCATCATCTTTGCGCGCATTGTGGTCGGGGACTGCCGCAGGCGGGTATTTCCTCCTCACCTTCATGTTCAGCATTTCCACGCCCACAGAAAAGGCCATGGCGAAGTAGATGTATCCCTTGGGAATTTCCATATCGAGCCCTTCTCCCACTAGGGCCACGCCGATCAAAATCAGAAAACTCAGAGCAAGCATCTTGAGCGTAGGATGGCGGTCAATAAAGGTGCACAGGGTTCCGGAAAAGACCATCATGAACCCGACGGCAAGTACGATGGCCATGACCATGACGGCCAACTGACGGGCCATCCCGATGGCCGTAATAATCGAGTCCAGCGAGAAGACGATATCCAGCAGCGCGATTTGAGCCAGGACGCCGATGAAAGAAGCCGCCGCACGAATCTTCAGATGCTCCTCGGCGTCTTCGAGCTTTTCATGGATTTCAACGGTGCTTTTCCCCATCAGGAACAGACCGCCGGCAATAAGAATCAGATCCCGGCCGGAGATTTCGCTACCCGGTATGGTAAAAAGGGGGGCCGTCATCTTCATGAGCCATGTTAGTGAAAAAAGGAGTGCGATCCGGGTAAGCATCGCGAGACCGAGACCGATGATCCGCGCTTTGCTCCTTTGATGCAAAGGAAGCCGGTCCGAGAGGATTGAGATAAAAATGATATTATCGATTCCAAGAACGATTTCCAGGGCGGTCAGGGTAACCAGGGCCGCCCAAACCTGGGGATCGGTCAAAAAGGCCATCAGAAAACTCCTGCTTAATCTACAAGAAGGATTATTGGTTTATTTCTGCAAATTCCGCTATTCTGGCGAAAGATGGAATCCAGAGAAAATTTAACTGGATACTGAATCAAAAGACCCTGCCGCAACGGTTATTTTGTCATTTCGACCGCGGGGAGAAACCCTTAAGTTAAGTCATTTCAACATATTAAGATTTCCCGCATTCGCTCGAAATGACCATTATTGTAATTATGACACAATCTCCAAGTCCGTCATGGCATTATCCATGTTTGCTTGCCGCGCCAGCAACAGCAGACGTCACAGCTCATGCCTGTTCCAGAAACGGCAGGGGTTTCCCGAGCCTGTAAACCAGCGCCTGGCAGGAGGCAATAAGCCGGTTTTCCTCCCGGACCCTGATTTCGTAAAGAGCCGTTTTATTCGTTCTGTTTGTTTCTTTTGCTTCGGCCGTCAACATAGCACCCTCCGTGGGACCGGATGTGTAGGTGATGTTCATGTTGAGTGCGACGGCCATGGTGCCGTGGGAATTTGACGCCGTCTCAAATGCCTCGTCGATCAGGGCGAAGAGAGCGCCGCCGTGGGCCTGGCCGAAGATGTTCTCCATGTCGGCCGTAAATTTCATTTCTACTTTTGAGTAACCCTCTTCAAGGGCAAGCAGTTTTATCCCGAACTTCTCCGCGAAGGGTTCCTGTTTGACCTGGCGGCAAATGGCCTGTCTGACTTTTTCGTCCATGGGCGTTCCTTTCTCAGGGGTGTCCTGGGTTCCGTTTATTTCGCTCGGCGGAAAATATCAGGAAGGCGGCGGCGCGGCAAGCAAAAAGCGGGAGACCGCCGTGACCGGCGTCGCTCAAGAAGGCTTACAGATCAGGGATGTCAGGGCCGCATCCAGTTCAGAAAACTGAAAGTCAAACCCGAGTTTCTGCAGCTTTGCCGGAACAGCCCTCTGGCCGGTTAAAAACAGGGTGGCAAGCTCCCCCATGCTGAAGCGGAGCAGCCAGGCTGGGATGCGGTTTACCAGAGGGCGTCGACCGCTTAAGCGATTGAGGGTGGCCGCCAGCTCAACAAGGGTTACCGGATGGGGAGCGGTCAGATTGACCGGCCCGGAGATTTCCGATTGCGCCAGCAGAAAGGAAACGGCCGCTGCCACATCCTGCTCATGAATCCAGGAAAACCACTGACGGCCATGCCCCCAGGGGGCGAATAGACGTATCCGCGACAGGATCTTCAGTTTCTTCAGGACGCCGCCTTGTTCTCCCAGCACATGACCCAGACGCAGCAAGACAACCCTCCTGGCGGGTGGACGCGCCCGCAGGGCCTCCCGTTCCCAGGCCCGGGCAACTTGAGCGAGGAAATCCACGCCCGGAGGAGCATGTTCATCCAGGGGTTCATCACCGCGGAAGCCATAGTACCCAATACCCGAGCAGTTGAAGAGAGTGGTATTGTTTTCCGGAAAAGCCGTCAGCGCATCGACGAGAAGCCGTGTCGTCAGCACCCGGCTTCTGTAAATCTCCGATTTTCCACGATCACTCCAGAGCCGAAAGATGGAGGCGCCAGCCAGATTGATGATCACGTCATGATCGGCGATGCGTTTGCGCCACGCATCCCGGTCCGGATCGTCATAGGAAAGAACCTCAACGTCCGATGCCGGCCGCGTCCACACCTCCATCCCCCTGGTCAAAACCATAATCCGATGACCCTGTCCGGAGAGTGTTTCAATGACGGTCCGGCCGACGAAACCCGTCCCGCCGGCAATGAGAATCTTCATACTTCCTACCCCTGTCGTGACACCGGTTCAATTTGCTGTGCAGCATGCTGAAAATACTATATAATTCAAACCATGAACAGGGGAAAGAGGAAAAAACTTGGGGCTGATTCACCATCTTATGCGGATTGATATGATCCTCCACCATGTGCTGTATCTGACATATGAGATACCGGCAATAGACCTGCGCCCATTTGTTCCGATGTCCCTTTCTCTGGCCACGGCGGGTGAAAATCGGGCGTTTGTCTCCGTAGTCGTTTTGCAGTGCCGCAATGTCCGTGCCTCCTGGCTTCCTTTTCCACGGTTCAACTACAACCAGATGAACCTCCGCACCTATGTCAAGGACCCTGCAACGGGGGAACAGGCGGTCTATTTTCTCCGGAGCGCGGTGACATCACCGCTTGTTTCTATCATGACCCGGACAATCGGTATCCCCTGGGAACAGGCGGTATTGGACCTGAAAGTTTTCCCCCGGAAAGGGGAAAACGATTTGGGCTATGATTTAACCGGAAACTGGCATGGCGATGTCCGGGTGCGCGCCGAAGCGTTGGCGCCCCTGTCTGGTGCGATGCCCCCTTTTGCCGCAACAGCGGAAGCAATCCGGTTCCTGCTCCTTCCCATGACGGGCTTCTTTGGCAAGAACCGGGTAAAGGGATTCCGTATAACGCATCCGGCCTTGCAGCCACAGGCCTTGAAACTTCGGGAGATCAAGGGTCCCTTTTTTTCAAACATGCCCCTGTTAAAAGAAACCGATTGGAATGGCCCGCATAGCGTCCTTTACGTTCCGGAGGCAACCTTTCGGATCTTCCTTCCGGCCAGAACCGTTCGGTAAAAGGTTTTTCATCTCAATATACTGAAGAAAGGAGGAAACGATGCAGTTGACGGATTTTTTGACGGCAGGATTGGCTGGTGGGATATTGATGGGGCTTGTGGCCGAAACAGGTTACAGAAGCGGGTTGTTTCGGATGAGCCTTTTTCTGGTCGACGGGGAATTCGCCCTGAAGTTACTCGGGTTAAAACACAGCCGGAGCCTGGCTTACTTGCTGGGGCTTCCGATCCATCTCATGACCGGCACCATGTTTGGCCTGGCCTACGGTCTTTTATGCCGGCTTATCCCGCTTAACCCGCAAGATCCGGTCACGGTGGCGATTTATACTTTTTTCCTTTGGATCAGCATGTTATTCTGCGCTCTGCCGATTGCCGGCCAGGGATGGATGGGGCGGAAAGCGGGCAACCGAGTCTGGTTTGAACAATTTTTCGTGCACATTGCGTTTGGCGTCGGCCTCTGGTGGGTGCTGGGATCGATTGCGGAGGGAATCGTTTGACGGATTTGCAGAATAAACGGCAAAGATTCCGGGGGCTGGAGAAGTTGCCCGGCTTCTGGTTTCAGCGCCATGTTCTCGGGAGAAAGATCCCTCTTCTGGCCAGCTTCAAGCTCACCTATCGCTGCAATCTTTCCTGCATGGCCTGCCCTTTTCATCGGCGTGCTTCGGAAAAAAACGGCCACATGTCCTGGCAGACAGCCACTCTGACGCTGGACGAACTGCATCGCCGGGGCACACTGATCGTCGTCTTCGAAGGGGGCGAGCCTTTTCTCTGGGACGACGGCAACCACACCCTGCACGATCTGATTGCCTATGCCCAAAAACGATTTCTCCGGGTTGCAGTGACGACCAACGGCACGTTTCCCCTGGACTGCGGTGCCGATACGATCTGGGTCAGTCTGGACGGATTGCGGGAAACGCACAACCGGCTCCGGAGCGGGTCCTACTCCTGTATTCTCGAAAATCTCGGTGCAACGACGCACCCCCGGGTCATGATACACTACACGATGAATCGGGAAAACTGGCATGACCTGGCGCCTATGTGTGCGTTTCTTAAAACAATTCCATCGGTTAAAGGCCTGACGCTCCAGCTCTTTTATCCCTATGATCAGGGTGAAGCCGCCCTGGCCCTGTCTCCTGAGGAAAGAAAACTGGCCCTGGAAAGTGCGATTCACCTGAAAAAAGACATTCCTCTGATCAACTCTACCGGTGTACTGCGGCGGATGATCGACAATTCCTGGTCGTGCAGGGACGATCTGCTGATCAATGTCGATCCTGACGGCACGATTACCCAGGGCTGCTATGTCAAAAGCCGGGGCGATATCCGATGCCGCGAATGTGGGTTTACCCCGGTCGCCGAGGCGTCAGAAGCGCTTAATCTCAAGCCGGCGTCCCTTCTGGCCGGCTGGAAAGCCTATCTTGCCTGAGATAAAAAAACGGACTGGGACAGACGGGGATCAATCATTTATGACGGTTTGGAAATATCCATCCCCGCTTTAATAGCCAGTTTGTAGGCCTCTCTTTTAAACAAGAGGCCTGCGAAAAACATACCCACGGACACGACCAGGCCGCCGATTAGCCAGGGGAAGTAGTCGTTTACCCCGTATTGCTTATAGACAAAAAACAATGCGGGGATCGCCAACAGCGTCAACATCAGTCCGGTATGGTAAAGGCGGTCACCGGCCAGCCAAAACAGGGCGGCCTTGGGGTTTTTCCGCTTCAATTTTTCATAGAGGGGATAGTCGGGCGACGAACTGATCGGTTTTTTCGGTTTGCTCAAGACACACCTTCCTGATTTTGATCTTGTACGCTTCGCTCTTCTATCGTTTTTCCTCGACATTTGCACGAAAAGAAATAAACCGGCGACGATATGCGGCTTTCGTTTTTTTTGGTTGCAATCCCAACCCGGTTTCGGTATTTCTCTTAGGGCATAAAGAGTTCTTTCATTTCCATACTGCTGTTTGAGGCCTATTGAACGGAATTGTCGATGCGGTTGCTGTGTTCAGGATGCCTGAATCTGACCATAACACGACAAGTAACGTTTCACGCCATGAGTTTGTAGACCCATAACCGGTTTGATGAAAAGGTGAACGCGATGAAGAAGCAACACCCGATCGAAAAAGGTAACCAGCAAAAGAAATCTTTGCCATCCCGAGACGTCTTCCCTCTGATAAGCACATGGGGAGGCAAATTCACCGATCAAAGAAAGACCACCGTCCTCCCCAAGAACGCCTGCCCGGAGAAACTAAAAAATCTGCCGTTCAACGGCCTGATAACCTGGAACGGGATTGTCGTCCGTAAAGCGGACACGGACATTCCGTCCCTGACCTATGCCTACCTGCGGGAAGCCCGGAAAATTTCCTGCGGTGAATGTTCGGTCTGCATGATCGGTATCGACCGGATCTTGGAGATTTTTCGCAAGTTCATCGAAGGCGACGGCACCCGCCGGGATCTGAAGACCATCGAAGAGATCGCCCATGAAGTCGCCGTCAACGGGAAATGTAATTTCGGCCGTTCGGCCGCCCTGGTCCCGGTGGCGGATGCGATCCGCTATTTCAAAAGTGACTTTCTGGCCCTCATCCGGGGAGACAGGGAACTGGTCAATCACGGCTATGAATCCGCCGTGACCGCTCCCTGCAGCGAAGCCTGCCCGGCAGGCCTACCGATAACCGCCTATATCGAAAAGATCAAGAATTTTCAATTCAGTGAATCCCTGTCCCTGATCCGTTCAAAATGCATTCTGCCCGGTGTGGTCGGCCGCGCCTGCACCCATCCCTGTGAGGCGGTCTGTGTACGCGGTAAAGTAGACGAACCTGTGGCGATCCGCCTTCTGAAAAGAGCGGCGGCTGATCAGGATCTGCAGACAGGATGCTCACCCCTGCCTCTGCCACGGTCGTCAAAAAAAGAAAAAGTCTGCATTATCGGAGCCGGTCCCGCCGGGTTGGCGGCCGCCTATCACTTGAGGCTGATGGGCTACGGTGTAACCATTTTCGATGCCCTTCCGGTCATGGGCGGCATGGCGGCGGTCGGCATTCCCGATTACCGTCTTCCCAAGGAGGTTTTGCTCCACGAAACCAACCTGATCAAGCGGATGGGTGTGGAAGTCTGCCTGAACCGGAACATCGACCTGCTGAAATGGGAGGATCTTAAAAAGAAAGGGTTCAAGGCCCTCTTTCTCGCCGTTGGCGCCCATCGGGGGGCCGACATCGGCCTGGCCGGAGAAAGCGAACTGGTCGAGGGTTTTGAGCAGGGTATCGAATTCCTGCGGTCGGTTCAGGATCGTCATTCCAATATCAAGCCCCACAAGAAGGTTTTTATTCTCGGTGGGGGCAATGTTGCCATCGACTGCGCCCGGAGTTGCCTGCGCCTGGGGTTCGAACATGTGGAAATTCTTTACCGCCGTTCACGCAAGGAGATGCCGGCCCTGCCGGAGGAAATCGCTGAAGCCGAAAAGGAAGGCGTCAAGATCCGCTACTTGACATCGCCTGTGAAAGTCCACAGCAAATGGGGCCGGATCGAAGGCCTCGAATGCGTAAAAATGAAACTGGGAGAACCGGATGGCAGCGGCCGCCGGAAACCCATTCCTGTCACCGGATCGAATTTTATCCTGAAGGCGGATATGGTCATTGCCGCCACCGGTCAGGAAATCAACACCTCCTTCCTGACGGAAAAGGACCGGAAGGCGCTGACCCGGGGCAATAAGATCTGGGTGGACCCGTTTACCTGCCGGACAGACCGGGAGGGCGTTTTCGCCGGCGGCGACTGCGTCACCGGACCGGCCACGCTCATTGAAGCCCTTGATATGGGAAACCGTGCCGCCCGGAGTATTGACGCCCACCTCCAGGGAAAGCCCTTTGCAGCGCAAAACGTGTATGCCGGAATTGATACGGCCGTGCAAAGAGACAGCTCCTTTCTTCCTCCCAAACGGGCTGTCCGTGTGAACCCGCTGCCGCAGTCGGACCGGCTGTCCGATTTCCGTGAAGTAGAACCCGGTTTTTCCCAAAGTGAAGCCATGGAAGAAGCGCGGCGTTGTCTGCGCTGCTATCGTTTGATGGTCTGGGAAGTGGATAAGACAAAGCAGGAACAGCCCAAAGGGAGGTCGAAATGATGCGCATCCATATCGATGGCCGTACCGTTGAAGCCAGGGAAGGAGCGACCATCCTGACCGAAGTCGACAAGCTCCATATCCGGATACCCACCCTCTGCCATCACGAAAGCCTCTCCCCCTTCGGGGCCTGTCGCCTCTGTGTCGTCGAGATAAAAAGGGGCAAGAAGTGGGAATTAACGACCGCCTGCAACACGGAAATCGCACCCGATATGACGGTCCGGACCGATTCTCCGGAAATTCGCCGTAGCCGGAAAGCGGCGGCGGAACTGCTCTACTACAAATATCCCGGCACCCGCAAAGTCCGGGAAATGGCGGAAAAACTTGGTGTCAAGGTGGAAAAAACCAATCAGGACAGCCGTGAATGCATCCTCTGCGGCCTGTGCGTACGGACCTGCCAGGAAATCGTGGAAGTGAACGCCCTGCGGTTTGAAGACCGGGGACCGGATCATCCGGGAGAACCGCCCCGGATCGGCTTTCTGGGCGATTCCTGCATCTGCTGCGGAGCCTGCGCCTTCGTCTGTCCGACGGGGTACATCCGGATGGAATCGGTCGGCACGGATCGCCGGATGATTTGGGAGCGGGTTTTTGAAATGGCCGCCTGCCGTGTCTGCGGCAAGAAATTCGCTCCCCTGGCTCAGTTACAATACCTGAGCCGCCGGTCCGACATGCCCTTGAGCCAGGCCATGACCTGCATTACCTGCCGGGAAGCGGAAGTGCAAACAGTTGTGGTGGATGCACAGGACTGGATCGCCATGCACAAGCACAATCATCACCACCACAATCACCAAAAACATCCAAAACAAAAATAAGCGCTACATCAGCCCGTATTTGCGCAGTTTCTGGTGCAGGGTCCGCCGGGTAATTCCCAACCGGCGGGCCGCTTCGCTCTTGTTGCCCTTCACAACATCCAGCGTTTTCAGAATGGTTTCCTTTTCCACTTCCTCCAGGGACGGGGCCGCGGTTGCGGAATAACCGGTTCCCCAAGCATCGGATGAAGCCGGTGAAGATGGCGCCATGCCGTGAATCAGGGGCATATCTTCCACATCAAGATAATCCGTCCGGGTCAGCACCACCCCCCTTTCAACGGCGTTCATCAGTTCCCGGACGTTGCCGGGCCAATCATATTTGAGCAGTTGATCCATGGCCCGCGGGGTGAATCCCTTGAGTGTTTTACGGTTCTTTTCGGCAAACTGAGTCAGGAAATGATGGGCCAGCAGGGGAATGTCTTCCCGACGATCCCTAAGGGGAGGCACGGTCAAAGCGACGACGTTTAAACGGTAATAAAGGTCTTCCCGGAAACGCCCCTCCCGGGTTTCCCGCAGTAGGTCCCTGTTCGTAGCCGTGATGACCCGCACATCCACCTTGATGACCCGGTCGCCGCCCACCGGCGTGATTTCCCGCTCCTGAAGCGCCCGCAGCAGTTTGACCTGCATGCCCGGGGACATCTCGCTCACTTCGTCGAGGAACAGGGTCCCTCGGTCGGCCAGGCGGAATTTCCCCTCTCGTTTGCGATCCGCCCCTGTGAAGGAACCCTTTTCATGACCGAAAAGTTCCGACTCCAGAAGCGTTTCCGTGATGGCGGCGCAATTGATGCGAATAAAAGGTCCCTCTTTCCGCGGGCTGTTGAAATGAATCGCGGCGGCGATCACCTCCTTACCCGTTCCGGATTCTCCGGTAATAAGTACGGTGGCATCGGAGCCGGCGATATGGACGACGGTGTCCAGCAGGGTTGTCATGACGGCGCTCCGGCCGATAATATCCCGCCGATCGAAGCGGTTGGAAAGACTCTCCTTCAACAGGCGGTTTTCCTTTTTGAGCTGGGAATGATCCATGGCCCTCTGCATCGTTATTTTCAGTTCATCGAAGTCCAGGGGTTTTGTGAGGTAGTCGTAAGCGCCGCTTTTCAGGGCGTCCACAGCGGTTTCCACGGAGGCGAAGGCGGTCATGATGATGATGGGGATGGCAGGATTGTAGGCTTTAATCTCACCGAGGGCCTCCAGGCCGGAGACTTTGACCATGCGAATATCCATCAGAATCAGATCGAAAGCCCGCTGATGGACCTGATCGATGGCCTCGCTGCCGTCTGCGGCTTCTGTGATGTCATATCCCCAGCCTGAGAGCAAGGCCCGCAGCATGGTCCGGTGCGCCCGGTCATCATCGCAGATTAAAACAGTGTTTTTCATGAATCCTTTCCTTTCTTTTCCCGTCTATGCCGCTTCTCCGGCAGGGAGCAGGATGGTCACGGTTGTGCCCTTCCCTTCTTCGCTCGTGATGTGTATATGACCGTCGTGTGCTTCAATAATGCGATGGACGATGGCGAGCCCCAGACCGGTTCCGGAGGATTTTGTCGTAAAATACGGATCATAGACATGGGGGAGGTCTTTTTGTTGAATGCCCCGGCCGGTGTCCGATACGCTGATTTGCCTCATGCCGTTTCCGGAAGAGGCTAAAGAAACCTTGAGGACGCCGCCGGATACCATGGCGTCGAAAGCGTTCAGGTAAAGATTGAGCAGGACTTGAGATATCTTGTCTTCGTCGATCCATGCATGCGGATCCTGTTCCGGAAAATCTTTTTCAATGCGTATGGCCTTTGTTGTCGCCTGGACTTCGATCATTTTCAGCGAGTGATCGATCAAGCTTTTCAGAGATGTGTCTTCCTGTTTCATGGTCAATGGTCTTGCAAAATCAAGGAGTTGCCCGATAACCCGGTTCAACCGTTCCACTTCCCCGATGAGGATGTCGGCGATTTCGCCGTCCTCCGGTTTATCCTTATATTTTTCCCGGAAATAGGTGGCGAAGCCCTTGATGGAACTCAGGGGATTACGTATTTCA
Organism: uncultured Syntrophales bacterium; assembly: GCA_964494155.1. Taxonomy (GTDB): domain Bacteria; phylum Desulfobacterota; class Syntrophia; order Syntrophales; family JAAYKM01; genus JAAYKM01. The sequence continues at coordinate 3,545 of CAZBQX010000037.1, read as the reverse complement.
TGCGCAATGCCCGCCGCGAGGCTGCCCAGTGAGGCCAGGCGTTGGTTCCGGGCCATTTCTTTTCTCAGGTGGATCATCTCGGTCATGTCGCGAAAAAGGAAGAGGTAACCGATAAAGTCGCCTTTTTCTTCCGCCAGGGCGGTTGCAACCATGTCGAGGGAAAGGGTTTTCTCTGATTCCAGGGTACAGTCCATTTCCTTGGTTATGGTCATGCCCGTGCGCTCCAGTTGAGAAATGATTTCCCGCCAGGCCGGCGGCAGCCGGTCCATGATGCCCTTGCCAAGAAATTCCCCTGGTTTCAGGCCCAGCAGTGCTTCCCCCGTCCGATTCATCGCAGTCAGTCTTTTCTGTCCGTCGAGCACCACCAGTCCAATGGGCATTTTGTCAATGATCGTTTCAGAGAACACTTTCATCCTGGCCAGAGACGATGCGGAAGACCGATAGGCCTGGGCGAGAATCAGGGAAATCATGCCGGAACAGCCCAGCAGGAAAAAGAAAATGCCCATCCAGATGGTGTGCCGCATGTCGGCGGTCCTGGTGGCGGCCAGGGGGCCGGTATCGAGACCGATAAAAAGGATGAGGGGGAGTTTGATTTCGCCGCCGGGTTTCCCGCCGTCGTGGAAATGTATGTCTGTAACGGACAGGGACTTATAAACTTCGAACGTGTCCGCCCCGTCGGTACGGACAAATTGCCGCCAGGCGGGCGCCGGGTCTCCGGCGATTTTTTGCAGGGGAAGATCGAGGCCGTACTGCTCGCCGATTACCGTCGGATCGCTGTCGGCGATGATCGTTCCCACCGCATCTGTAATGACAACATAGTCGATATCGGGCTGCCGCGCCGTCTCCATGAGAAATTTCTGCAGGAGAAAAGGTCCCCCGGTCACCCCCTGGCCGGTCCGCAGGCCGGCCTCGAAAGAGCGGATCATGGCAAAACCCTTTTCACGAAGCAGCTCCGACATGTAGGTTTTCTGGCGTGCCACGCCCTGGATGGTCATGATGGTCAGAATGGGAACCAGTACAACCAGAGTGCCAAGAATCACCCAGGGTGAGATGTTGAACCAGAAAGGATGAAGCGATTTTTTCATGGGCAAGAGACCGGTTTTATATGGATTACTCAAACTCAAGCCTTGCGGTGGAAAGCGATCCGCAAGAAGATTGATTACACAATTTTCACCTTCACCACGACCTTGCGGACCGAAGCTGGTTTTTCCGCGGTACCGGGCAGATGCAAATCATGGGGAAAAAAGACGGCAAACATCCCCGGTTCAAACTTAACGAAATCCGCTTCTCCTGCGTACAGGATGCAGTCCTCTTCCGCATCGTAATCCGCCGCAATATTCTGGCCGGATAACGGGGCGTAGCCGATCCATTCCGTCCCCCTGACCATATACTGGACATCGATATACTTCCGATGACCTTCCAATCGGCCCTCTTCACGGCGTGTTGTTTCGTAATCGTTCACAATTACAAACAGATTGTCGCCGTCCAGATCATAACGCCCCGTTTCGCGGTGATTGAAATCCATTCCCCGGATATGTTCGAGAGCCGAACGGATTCTGTTGCCTAACCCAATGTAAAGCGGATAGTTTTCAATGCTGTCGATAATCATGGCGGCTCCTGAAATGCGTTATTTCTTTATAGAAAAATAATGGAGGGTTATGCAATATAAAAGATGTTTTGTTGTTTCAGCTGATTTGAAGAGCAAATCATGTTGTGGATGTGATTTACCTGAAAGGAGTTGCCATGAGTGTTCTGGTCGATTTTTCCATTTTCCCTGTGGATAAGGGGAGTAGTGTCAGCGCCTATGTGTCCAGAGTCGTTCAAGTGATCCGGGAAAGCGGCCTCGCCTATCAGGTGGGTCCGATGGGGACCTGCATCGAAGGGCCCTGGAGCGAGGTCATGACTGTTGTCGACCGGTGTTTCAAAACCCTGGAGGCGGACAGTGACCGGATCTATCTGACGATTAAGGGTGATTTCCGCCGGGGATCGTCCGGGCGTATCGAAAGCAAGGTCAAGGCGGTGGGAGGGGCTTAAAGGCGTCGTAACCGGTTCCGTTCAGGCTTGTGGCTGTGTCTGAAGGATCGGGATCAGTTCGTTTACGTAGCGGCAGAAAGCACCGCAATGCGACTTGTCGGAGATGGTCGAGGATTCCGTCAGGTCGATTTCCGCCTGGGCCAGGGTCATCATGAGCCTGTCATCCAGAATGAGAAACGGCGCCCGGTCGATTTCCTGGGCCTTTTGATAGCGCCAGCTGTATAAATTTCGCAGCCGAAGCTTTTGATAATCCAGCAGGTTATAGTATCCCGGCATTTTCTTGTAGCCGAAGGGATTGAAGCTTTTTTCGCGCCACGTGACTTCCGCGATGTCCTGAAAAGCCCGGTCGGCCTCTGCCGTCAAATTCCGCTCTTGCAGTGCCTCTTTCAGGGCCAGGTAAAGGGGAATCAGGTGGAATGTATCCAGAGAGGCGTAGTTGAGCTGCTCCTCCGACAGGGGGCGGAGTTCCCAGCGGGACCGCTGTGTTTTTTTCTTCTTCTTGAAATCAACAGCAAGATATTCCTGAATGAGGGTTTCAAGAGACAGGTAGTGATGTCCTAAAATGGCGGCCGCTCTTTGGGTGTCAAAAACGTTCTGGAAGGTAAATCCGTAATCCCGTTTGATAATCCGGATATCGTTATCCCCGGCATGAAAAATTTTCAAAATCGAAGGATTGTCGAACAGTTTTGCCAGGGGCGTCAAGTCCAGACCGGCCATGGGATCGATCAGGTAAGTGTGATCACCGTCGTGGATCTGGATCAGGCAAAGCTTTTCCCGGAAGTAATGCAGGGAATTGTATTCCGTATCGATGGCGATCATGCGTGATGCGGCCAGTACTTTTCCGGCCGTCGCTAACGATTCCGGTTGGTCGATCCATGTCCAGGGACAGGTCATTGCGTCTCCTTGTTTGTCCACCCTGTGTTTGACTGCTTTCTCCCAGGCAAAAGGAATGGAAGAAAAAGTTTGCGAATTTATACAGAAAAGAGATAGGAAAAGTCAACAAAAGGTTCATCGAAGCGAAAAATAGTTGGGTGCAATAAGATGGAAGACAGTCTAAAAGCGACCGCGGCCAACATTGACAAGGTCAAGGCTTACCTGAAACAAGAAGAGGGGATCGATTATTCCGATGACGTGATCCGCAACTGGATCGAGCCCTCCCACCGAGGACGCATTGAAACGCCTCAGGGTTACTCCGATGTGACCCGGTCCTGCGGCGACGGACTGGAACTTTTTCTGCGCATCAATCAGGACCGGATCATCGAGGCCCGGTTCGCGAGCAACGGCTGTATCTGCACCATCGCGGCTAGCAACATGACGGCCGTCCTGGCGGAAGGCCGGGAGATATACGACGCTTTTGATATTGAGGCCCAGACCGTTATGGATGCCCTCGGGGGGCTTCCGCCGGGGGAAGATCACTGCGCGGAGCTGGCCTGCACGGCCCTGCGCGAGGCGCTCCGGCATTATCTCTCCTTTAAGAATGAACCCTGGAAACGGACCTACCCGAAACCCAA
>CAZBQX010000036.1:0-21437 GCA_964494155.1 uncultured Syntrophales bacterium | reverse complement strand
AAATGGTCGAGCCGTAACCAATCGTACAGGGATAGATTGTGTTTCAGGCGGGCCGTCCACCAGCGGTAGTCCTGATCCCGGTTTGCATCCCATCGGAACAGGGGGTGCCCCCAGCGTTGTCCCTGAGGATTAAAAATACCGGCAGGACTTCCTGATACCAGGGAGGCTTTCCGGTCCTCGCCCAGGTAAAAAAGCTCCGGATGGCCCCAGACGTCGGCGCTGTCATGGGCAACGTAAAGAGGAAGATCTCCGATAAGGCGGATTTGTTTTGTCCCGGCATAATGTTTCAGGGCGGACCACTGGGTGAAGAACAGGTACTGAAGAATCTTGATCTCCTCCAGTTCCTGATGAAGCGAATGCCTGATTTTTTCCAAAGCGTCAGGGTGACGGTCCCGCAATGCCTGCGGCCAGTGATGCCAGGGTTTGCCCGCGTGGTGTTGCTTCAGAACACGAAAGAGAGCATAGTCGTCCAGCCAGTGAGCCTGATCCCGGCAGAACCGCTCGAAAAGAAGCCTGTTTTCGCCTTTTTGGAAAGCCGGAAAAACCCGGGAAAAAAGTTTGTCCCGCAGGTGCTTCGCCTGGGGGAAATCGGCTTGATCGCCGGGCAGAGGATCGGGCAGGTCTCTGTTTTGAAGAAAGCCTTCCGCCGCCAGCCGTTCGGGACTGATGAGCAGGGTGTTTCCGGCAAAGGCGGATGATGAACTGTAGGGAGAAAAACCGAAGATACCATGGACCGGATTGAGCGGTAGGACCTGCCAGTAAGTCTGCCGGGCTTCATCGAGGAAATCAATGAACCGGTACGCCGCAGGGCCCAAATCGCCCGTCCCGTAGGGTGACGGCAAAGACGTCACGTGATTTAAGATGCCGCTTCCCCGGAAATGCATCAGGTCCTCCTGTCCGGATTTCCTAAATCGAATCGTGTTACCATCAAGATTCCCGCGCCCTTTTTCTTAATAATTCTCCCTGTAAGAATCAAGATCCGTATCAGCGTGCGGCGTGCCGGAAACGAGTTTATCCATAAAGAAAGATCAACCGTACAGCTTTTTCAGAACGTAGGCCATGTTCCGGCCCAGGTTTTTCATGGTCAAAAGACCTTCTTCATCATTCAAGACTTCGCCCTTTTCCCTGCCGATGCCCATGTTCCAATAACTGGAGCCGGGAACGACCATCTGGCTGATGAAAAAGAGATGGTTCAGCGTATCGAAGACATGGGTGCTACCTGCCCGCCGGACGGCGACAACCCCCGCTCCGACCTTCAGACGGAACATGTCGCCGTTGACCTTGGCGACCATACCGGCCCGGTCGATGAGGGCCTTCATTTCTGTGGAGACGTCCGTGAAGTAGGTGGGTGATCCCAGAATGATCCCCTGGGCGGATTCCATCTTTTCAATACAGAAATTCAGATCATCCTTGACGGCGCAGCGACGGTCCTGATTATCCCGGCATTTGTAGCAGGCCAGGCAGCCGTGAAGTTTTTTCCCCGAAAGATCAATCAGTTCCGTGCGGATCCCCTCGTTTTCCAATTCTGTGAAGACCTGCCGGATTAAAATGGCCGTGTTGCCATCCTTCCGCGCGCTGCCGTTGAAACCGATAACCTTGATCATAGCGGAACTCCTTCTGCGTACGTAAAATTTTGTTACAGGTGTCTGTTGTTTTATACCGACTGGTTCCGGTCATTCCCCGGGAAGGGGAGATTTCAGGAATTCGGTTTGAAAATAGCATTGAACCCTTTTCGTGTCAAACGGGTGACCCCGGAAAGGTTACAGAATCGGAGTGTATGCATCGCTCACAGCGCAAACGGACAATTTCCTAACGGTTTCAGGTAGAACAATCCGATTGGAATATAAAATCGATAGTCAAGGGGAAAGATTTTTGCTATGGGGAAAATGAGCGTAAAGATTAGGAGGTATGAAAAGAGAGAAATGGGAGATAAGGCATTACTGATTGTCGATGGGAAGACCTACGAACTTCCCATCCTTGAAGGAACGGAAGGCGAGCGGGGCATTGATATTTCCCGCCTGCTTAAAGATACGGGATTGATCACCCTGGACCCCGGGTATGTGAATACAGGCAGTTGTGTCAGCGCGATCACCTTTATGGACGGCGACCGGGGAATCCTGCGTCACCGGGGCTACCCGATTGAACAGTTGGCCGAGTACTCAAGCTTCGTCGAAACGGCTTACCTGCTTATCAACGGTGAATTGCCGACGCAAGATGAGTTAAGCGCGTTTTCAAGTATGCTGAACGAGCATTCGCTGGTCCACGAGGATATGCGGGCCTTCTTCGAACACTATCCCAGTCGTGCCCATCCGATGGGGATCCTGTCATCCATGGTCACCGCCCTGTTGGCTTTTTATCCCGATTTGAAGGACCGCAGCGAAGAAGAGCGGATGACCATTACCGTGGCCCGTCTCATTTCGAAATTGCGGACCCTGGCGGCCATGTCCTACAACATTTCCCGGGGGCACAAGGTGACCTATCCGTCGCACCAGTTGAGTTACTGTGCAAATTTCTTAAGGATGATGTTCGACTCGCCGGTCAAGCCCTATGACATCGACGAGGATCTGGTCAAAGCTTTGAATGTATTCTGGATTCTCCATGCAGATCACGAACAGAACTGTTCGACTTCGGCGGTGCGTCTGGTCGGCAGCGCCCGGGTGGACCTCTACGCGGCGATTTCCGCCGGGATGAGCGCCCTCTGGGGACCCCTGCACGGTGGGGCAAACCAGGCCGTCATCGAAATGCTCCAGGAAATCGACCGAAGCGGCGGTGAAATCGGGCCGTTTATCAGGAAGGCCAAGGACAAGGAAGATGAGTTCCGCCTCATGGGCTTCGGTCACCGGGTTTACAAAAGCTACGACCCCCGGGCGAAGATCATGGAAAAGATTGTCAACAAGGTGCTGACAAAACTAAAACGGAATGATCCTCTTCTGGAGATCGCCAAACGCCTTGAGGAAATCGCCCTGAAAGATTCGTATTTCATCGATCACAAACTTTATCCCAACGTCGATTTCTACAGCGGCATTCTCCTGCGGGCCATGGGGATTCCCATCAACATGTTTACGGTTATGTTTGCTATCGGCCGTCTCCCCGGCTGGATCAGCCAGTGGAAAGAGAGCCTCGACGATCCCGACTGGAAACTCCATCGCCCCCGGCAGATTTACGTAGGGCTGAACGAGCGGGATTATGTACCGATTGATAAACGGGTCAGTAACGCGAATCGAGTCTGAGGTTTTGGAGAACAGGGGTTTTTTTAAACCATTTCGGGTGACCGAGATGCCATCGAAGATGCAAGCCAAGGAGGTAAGCAGATGAGAGTCAGGGTTTCCGCCGTATATGAGCAGGCGAAAGAGATCTTGTGCATGAAATATGTTTATGGCGGGAAAGAAGTCTATGCCCTGCCCGGCGGCGGCGTTGACAAGGATATACCTTTTCATGACGCCGTGAAAGACGAATGGAAGGAAGAGCTGGGCGTCAAAATCGAGGTCGGGGATGTCATCATGATGGGCGAGGCCCCGGGGGACAAACGGCACCCCCAGACCCTCCATGTGATCTTCTGGTGTACGGAAGTGCATGGAACCCCGAAAATCCGGACGGACAACACCCGGTCGATCGATATCGTCTGGCTGCCCGTTGATAAACTCAAGGACTGTCCCCTCTATCCAGATGTGGGCAAGCAGCTTCACGAGTACTTCAAGAGCGACAAACGGCGCTCCATCGAATTCATCAAGAACTGCATGGAGCGGGGGTACTGGTAACCCCCCGTCCTGTCTATGAAATACGCGGGTAGGACGAATAGATTCAAACCAGGATAAACTTTCCTTAAGAAATACATGAACGGGCACCGGGTCTCCTGCCATCGTTGGGAGCGATACCGGTGCCTTTTTTACGGAATCACGATGACGGATCGCAAACAACCTTTTTTCTGGGGCTGGTACGTCGTGCTGGGGGCCTTCCTCGTTCTGGCCGTCAACTATGGCGTCCGGTACAGTTTCGGTATTTTCCTCAAGCCCATGGTGGATGAATACGGCTGGTCCCGTTCCGTCATTTCTCTGGGGGCCTCTTTCAACATGCTCGTCTATTCAATCTGCTCCATCTTTGTGGGCAAGATGGTCGAGCGGGTTCCGCCGGGTCGGATCATCATGTCCGGCGCCCTCATTGTTTCCCTGAGCCTTTTTCTAACCGCCTTCGTGGCGCATCCCCTCACTTTCTACCTGGCCTATGGTCTGCTCGCCGGCATCGGCTCCTCCGGTCTGGGGCTGGTAATCTGCATCTCTTCCGTGGCGAAGTGGTTTCATAAACAGCGGGGTACCGCCGTGGGACTGGCCGCCATGGGGATCAGCGCCGGGGCGATGGTTGTCACGCCCCTTTCCGGGTATATCGTAAAGGTTTATGGCTGGCAGACGGGGTTTTTGTCTATGTCGGTGGCAACCTTTTTGATCGGCGTCGTGCTGTCCCGGCTGTTTTTCAGAAAAGTCGCCCCCGAAGCCTATGGTTTATTCCCCGACGGGGAAGAAATGGTCGGACGTTTTGCGGAAGAGAAGGCGGACAATCAACCCGTCCCGGTTTCCCGGCGCGTGGTCATGAAGGACTACCGGTTTTGGATCATCTCCCTGTCCTTCAGTCTGTCCTACCTGGCGATCATGTCGGTCTTTGTCCATCAGGTGCCCTATGCCCTGGACCATGGCATCGGTAAGGTGGCGGCGGCCACTTCCCTGGCGGCAGTCAGTTTCGCGGCGTTTTGCGGCCAGTTCTTCTACGGCTGGTTGAGTGATCGCATCCGGGATTCAAAATACGCCACGGCGCTCGGGTTCTTTATGATGACCTGCGGCATGATGCTTCTCCTGACGACACACACCGTCCCCATGCTCTATCTTTTCGCGGTGGTGTTCGGATTTGGTTACGGCTGTGTGGCCCCGATGACGCCGATCCTGATCGCCGATCACTTCGGCCGTCAAGCCCTGGGGGCGGTTTACGGCCTGGTGACCTTTTTCATCGGGGCGGGGGGGAGTATCGGACCTTTTCTGGCGGGGTACATATATGACCGGTATGATTCCTACAATTATGTCTGGGTGTTCAATATCGCTCTGCTTCTGGCGGTGACAACCGCGGTTCTGTTGTTGAAGCCGAAGAAAGTATGAATGATCACGGACGTTCAAACACCGGAGTTTTCAAACGGGTAAAATTTCGTAACCCGAACATCCCGGGAGAGAGTCGGACTTTCTCCCGGGATGTCGAAAATAATTAAGGTTTTGGGCGTTTAGAACTTCAACTGGAAACCCACCTGAAATTTGTCATAATCCTTTAACTTGGACGTCTGGGTTTCATATTCCCTCTTTTCCACAGCGATAAAGGGCATGAATTCCTTTGAGACATCATAGGATAAACCGGCAAGATAGGTCTTGTATTCATCATCACGTACATCGTCGTTGGGATCAAAATAGTAGTATTTACCGAACAGGCGCAGTTTCTCCAGATTCGGAATACGCACGAAAGCCGCCGCCAGATAACCATCCCGGTCATATTCCTCATCCGACTTGTAGGCGCCCTGGCCCCAGTAGTACTGTCCCATGACTGTAAAGTACTTATGCTGTAACGATGCCTGAACGACGTTCATTTCCCAATCAGGATGTTCGTCGGTGTCACCTGCTCCGGCCTTGAATTTCTTATTGCTTTCTCCGTACGTGCCCGTATAAGCCACTTGAAATCCCTTCAGCACAGGGATAGTAGGCAACGGTCGGACATACACCAGACCCGAAAGAACCTTATTACCATTTGCTTCCGAGTTGGAATAACCTGCGCCGTTATAAACACCGACCATGTAACCGCCCCATTTGCCTGCGAACGGTTTTGAGGCAAACTTGAGATAGTCGTCATCCATGTATCCGCCGAATACGCCCTGATTGGAGATACCGAAATCCGCTGAAGATTGGACGCTTGCTTCATCAAGCAGGTGCTTGCCCTGGACCCGGTAAGGCCAGATGGCGGAATCGTAGGAATCGGAAAAAGTCGGAATCAAACCGACCAGTGAGGTCGTGCCTAGCAATTTCATGCTGACATAGGCGTTTTTCAGGCGGACTTCCCACCCATTCTCTTTATCGTCGTCGTCCTTGGATTGAAAGATGTCCGTCGTTACGTATATGCCCAGCCAGTCGTTGATTTCTTTGCTTAGTGAAAAATAGGCTCGATTCACGACAAACTCATTAGAGGAAGAGTCGTCATCGACATCTTTTGCATTCCACTCGGCGAATACTGTTGTGCCCATCTTGAATCCTTTAAGCGCCGAAGGAAGAAATTCGCCTTTGGCGGCTGATTTCATGATATCTTCCTTAATCTCCGTCCGTTCCTTCTGGCTGTTGAGGCTGACTTCTTTCAGCAGCGCATCCGCTTCCTGCTGGGTAACGATATTTTTGTCCTTCAGCAGGTTGATCAGCCTCACCACATCCGCATCCGCAGCCATAAGCGGTGAAGCCGACAACCAGACCATCAGCAAACCACTCAGTATTGCAAATAGTAACAAACGCTTAACTCTAACCATCTCCATCTCCTTTCCTCCTCCTTATGATTGGTTTCGCTGTATGCGATTTGAACCGCACCCTAACAAACAGATGTTAAGTCCGAATGAAGCAGGGATGAAGATCGGAATAAATTCAGGATAAGACTTGCTGAGCGAGCGGATGGCAAGGAAAGAAAAGGGCTCAAAGATTTACTCTTCGAGCCCTTTTCTGGAAAGGGTTTATATGAGAAGGGTTTATTTAACCTTCAAGGGAACAAAACCTGTTTCTTCAACAATCTTCTGGCCTTTTTTGTTCAGGACGAAATTGATGTAATCAGCGGTTGCCCCCTGGGGTTTACCGTTTGTCATCATGAAAAGAGGACGGGCAATGGGATATTCCTTGGAAATAGCCGTTTTTGCAGAGGCCTTGATTCCGTTGACGCTAAGCGGTTTAAGAGACTTGTTCAGGTATCCCAGACCGATGTAACCGATGGCGTATTTATTTTTGGAGACCGTCTGCACAATGGCGCCGTTGGAGGCCTGCATCTGGGCCTTGGGTGTTACCTTTGCACCCTTCAGCACCAGGTGACCCCAGGTCTCAAATGTACCCGAACTGCTGTCCCGGGAAATAGCGACGATTGCCATATCGCTGCCGCCGACGTCCTTCCAGTTGGTGATTTCACCCGTGTAGATTTTGGCCAGCTGATCCACGGTCAAATCCTTGACCGCGTTCTTGGGATTGACAACGGGAACAATGGCGTCTATGGCGACGGTGTGTACCATGGGCTTGACACCGTTCTTTTCCGCCTGCTCGATCTCGGTCGGTTTCAGGTCGCGGGAAGAGTTGGCGATGTCGGTTGATTTATCGATCAGCGCCTTGATGCCGTCGCCTGAACCGCCGCCGGATATCGAAATATTCACGTCTGGTTTACTTTTCATGTACGCTTCGGCCGTTGCCTGGGCAATGGGTAAAACGGTAGTGGATCCTTTTACAACAATTGTTGAAGCCGCCACAGCCACATTGGCCGTCATAAAAAGCGCCAACAGACCTGCACAGAACAAACGCATTTTCTTCATAGGGAAATCCTCCAAAAAGTTGAATTTGGCGAAAGTATACAGAAAGATTGTTACGGCAATGTGACGATCCGGATAAAAGACTGTGAATGTTTAATCACTGCCGGCAAACTTATATCCTATGCCTCTGACGGTGAGAAGATAGGAGGGTTTTTCCTTATCCGTCTCAATCAATGCGCGCAATCGGCTGATATGGACATCGACTGTACGCGGTTCAACGTAAGATTCATCTCCCCAGACATAATTAAGCAGTTCCTCCCGGGTATAAACCCGTCCCGGATGTTTCATGAGAAAGGTCAGCAGTTTTATTTCCCGGGCGGTTAAATCAATACCTTTCCCGCCGACGGTAACGGCGTAGGCACGCAGGTCGATTTTTATGCTTTTGAAAGTCAGAATTTGCTGATCCCCCTCTTTTTGAGGCGACTCCAGCCTGCGCATGACGGCACGAATTCTTGCCAGCAGTTCCCGGACATGGAAAGGTTTCGTCAGATAATCGTCTGCGCCCATTTCCAGTCCCAGAATCTTGTCCAATGGATCCGATTTGGCGGTAAGCATGATGATAGGAATATTTTCCGTATCGGTCTGTCTGCGCAGGTAGCGGCATACTTCCAATCCATCCATTTCCGGCATCATCCAGTCAAGAACGATCATATCCGGATGTTTTTTGGCTGCGATTTCAATGGCTTTCGCACCGTTATAAGCAACCAGCACCTTGTACCCTTCCTGTGTCAGATTGTAGGCCACAAGATCCGTGATATCTTTTTCATCGTCAATGACCAGAACCGTATGAATCAAACTTCTTTCTCCTGCCATAGTTAAATTCTCCATTTGAAATATATCGAAAATACAAGTGGCATTCCATTGAATGCGACCTGTTTTTCTGCTTGCATGTCGATCATATATCCTTATTTTTATTAGTCAATCCTGTTCAGCATGCTTAACGAAAATTTAATATGCCGGTAACATTCACGACATGAATGTCGGTTATACACAGCAATAATGTGTTCCGGATCGATGTCGGACTTTCTTTTTCTCAGAAATCCGGCCAACAGCATGAACCGCGAGTGATGGAGGCTGAAAGTGGAAATGAGCGTTTACAAGGAATATCTGGATAAGGTGATTGCAGAATGTGATCTGGCCCTGGATGCGGTCGGGAAACTGAATTTTTCAGTCATGACTTTGTACCGCAATCACGGCGGGCCAATACAATATCGTCAATTTCAGGATGATGTGTTTCAGGCAGTCGGCGGAGTTCTGACCTCGGCGGGTAATTTATCCAGTTTGCTCTGGCCGGATAAAACCGAGAGGCATTCAACCAGGGCCGGTCAAGTCAATATCATGAGTCATCCCGGAAATATGGAAGGGGCAAAATATCTGCGGCGGTGTCTCCGCATCGACAAGCAGCATATTCTGCACAAAAGATGGTTGAAAAATTCTTTTGCGGAGAAAATGAGGGCATTGAACCCGCATTACCGACAAGGCAGGACCTTTCATGTCGTCGGTGCCTATCTTCCCTTTTCCGGTCAGTTCATGTCGGACGTCGCCTTCCGATATGATCCCCTGTCCCGGCAAATCCATTATGGGGAAGAAATACTCGATATTCAGGAAATCGCTGCTGCAGTTTACTATTTAAAAAGGTCTCTTCAAGAGGAGCCATGTCAAATCCCAAGGGAAGGTGTGCGGCGCGCCAAACCATCCCAAGGGCGCATTGCCGCCTGAACTTGCATTAGCCGAATCTTTTAATCAACAATTGACAATGTCATGGGAAAGTATAAAGTATTTTCAGTATTTCTTTACAAGAGATGGAATATCACCGTCAAAAATATCTGGAACACGTAATCATGGAGAAAATCAAAGTTCTATTTTTATGCACGGGAAATTCAGCAAGAAGCCAGATGGCCGAGGCGTTCCTGCGGCAAATAGCTGGTGATCAATTCGAAGCATACAGTGCGGGGCTTGATCCCAAGGCCGTTCATCCGTTGACCATCCGGGTAATGACCGAGATAGGGATCTCCCTGGACGGTCATTATGCCAAGCATGTACGTGAATTTATGGGCAGGAAGCACTTCGGTTACCTGATTACGGTATGCGGTGCTGCCGAGAAGCAATGTCCATCCACATTTCCGGATATTAGTCATCGTTTGCACTGGGCGTTCGATGATCCGGCGTCAGCGGAGGGAACGGAAGCGGAGAAGTTGTTAAAATTCAGGGAAGTACGAGATCAAATTAAACGACGCATCCAGGCATGGTTAACAGAGCTCAGAAACCCCTCTGGCTAAAATGTAATCCCAATTTAATTCGATATCGTAAACACCCATAAGGAAGGAAAGGGGTTGCTGGTATGAAAACTTTTATTAAAATTTTCACATCTTATCTGGTCCTCATTGTTTTAACAATCGCGGTGATGGATTTTTTCCTCATGCCGCGGATCAATCAGCTCATGACCGCGAGTATTGAAAATGAAATGTTCGGCATGGCACGGATGATGGCTGCTATGCCCCATGAACGAATCGAGGCGAAATTATCGGATCTGTCCAAACAACTGGATGTTCGAATCACGGTCATTGATGCAGACGGTAACGTATTACTCGAATCGAACACCGATAAAACCAAAATGGGTAATCATTTAGACCGCCCGGAAATTGTACAGGCAAAAAACGAGGGTCAGGGAAAAGCCTCCCGTTTCAGTACAACACTTCAGGAAAGCGAGCTTTATGTTGCGGTGCCGATCAAAGATCTCCAGGAGATTGAGGGTTATGTCCGTTTAGCCCGCCCGCTGGTCGCTGTCAGGAAATCACTGGAACATCTGAACTGGGCTTTATATATGACGCTTTACATCATTGCTATTCCCTCGCTCATTTTGTCGATTGTTTTCACGAGGATGATTTGTCGTCGCATCGCGTGTGCCGAAGAAAACACACATCCAGGCACGAACGGCTGTTTATAGGTGTTGTGTCGGCCTTACGCAGCGTAATCCAAAAGAAGACGTTTCACCTGGCTTTTCTTCTCTTGCCGCTCCTGACAGGCAAGACACAGGCGGCAGGACGGAGATACCAGCAAGCGTTTTTGCCCGATTTCACCACCGCAGGTTTCACAAACACCAAACAGCCCCTGCTCGATTCTCCGCAGGGCGTCTTCAATTTCCCTCATGGCCGCTCGTTCGCGGTCATGAATCAGGAACGTCATATTTTGGTTCGCTTCCATGCTGGAACGGTCAAGAGGATCGGTCAGCGGTTGCAGATGGCACCCTTTCATGTCCAGGATTTTTTCCCGCGTGGATAACTGTAATGTTTGCAGTTTATTGAGCAACCGGGACTTGATATCGATCTTTCCAATCTTTTTCATATTTATCCCCCTAATTAAAAGAAATCCTCCCTTGATGAAAGGAGCGCATGTGCTGATTAAAAAAGGCATCAACAAGTTAATTCACATGATTCAATGCATAGCGTTCCTAATGAACGCTCTAAATCTTCTCCTCTTTGACGTGAATGTTCAGCCAAGAGCCGGTGACGCGGCTCCGTCCGGTATACCAGAAGATAAAGAATGCCCAAGCCTCCAGAAAGAACACCGTCGGTACGTTCCACAGACCATGTAAACCTGCTGCTAAATCGGCGGTTTGTCTGAACGGAGGTAGCAATGTCCACACAACCAGGACAAATCCGATCGAAAGGAAGGAAAAAACCTGATAAACCGATACATCACTCTCTCCACGAAAATCCGCCCGGAAGTTTTCTGAAAGGATACGCCATCCCTGAGTGACCACTATCGTCATCACCAGCGCCAAGCCATAGGATCCGATGAGAAAGGCATAGATTGAGGCAAGCGCCGCGGCAATGTATATGACCGACGTAAAGGCCTGTACGGGCCATACCAGAACCCCCTCTAAACCACTGGCATAGGAAATCTTCTTGGTTTTCCCGGTAAAAACAAAACCCAGGGGTCGAATAAACCTGTCCAGACCTTTCAGCACAATGCCCAGTGGTCGGCCATAACAGCAACCAAAGCTTATACAGGCCAGGCGTCCGGTTCCCTCTCCGATGGCATAGGCAATCGCCATCGCCGCGTACAGCGGGGCAATGGCAATATCGCGGGATGGCCCGGTAATCATGTCACTTAACCAGATAGCAACCGGTGCAAAGATGATACCCGTGAAGAAGGCTCCGGAAACCGTGAAATTGTGTGGTTTATTTTCAATCCAACGGGCAAGCAAACGCGATGCGGGGAGGCAAAATACCATCAGCAGGACAACCGTCAGTAAGGACATAGCAGTCGAGACCCCCACAGATGTAGTAAGAACAAGGAAAAACATGATGGCGATCACATGGGCGACGGCATTGAACAGGCCGTAGAAAGTCAGGTTTTGACCTTCCCAGGCGCCGTCGGAAAGACGCTTACGCGGTAGGACGGCGAGAAACTGCCAGTCTTCCCGGGGCAGCACGCGAAATCCCCAGGCAAAAAACAGGGCAAAAAAAAGCGCCGCCCCCAAGCAAAACCACAGGTTATTCATGATATTTCACTCCCTTATGAATTCAGTTTTCCCAATGCCGTTCCGATTCGTGAGCGGACCTTGACATCCGTTTCAACAAGGCGACTGCCGAATCCCCGGTTAAAGAGACTCTGCACCCCGTGAGCGGCCATGTTGGCCGCAATATCGTCGGAAAAACGGACGCGGTCTTTCGCGAAAAAAAGAATCACCGTACTGCTGCCGGGCCGGAAGAGGCTCTTCGGCTGACCCTTCCTCATGAACAGACCCATCCCGACCGGCATAGGACCGTCATAGTGATGATCGCTGTAGCATTGAACAATGTCCCCGATCATCAAAGCCACCACTTCAATCATGGCCACCAGACCGACTTGTGTGCCTCCGGGCACATCGGTATTGATAACCGTCACGACGCGCTTGTTTTTAGAGTAAGGTGTGCATGTTGAAATCACCGCATCGGGATGGCAGGAGTTGTATGCGCCATCGATATGGTAATAATCGAGGACCCGGCCCGCTACGGGGGTGTGATTGTAGTGGTATTTTTCGGGCGTCAGCCGGAAAACAGCGAAGTCCCCGTCCGAAAAAGCAGCTTTCCAGCGTTCCTTCTCCGTTCCGATGAGTTCATCATAGTTGAAAAATTTTCCTTTGATGAAAAAAGTCGACGTATCCGACAGGGAGCCATAGAGCATCTTCGCATCACAGGGGGAGACAACCGCCCCGGGATCGTATGGCATGGGACGGCAATCCCAGTAGCGAATCTTGCGTTCGAATATTCTCTTGATCGTGTCGAACTGTTGTGGATTTTCCAAGCATTCAGCGCCGTTGATACCAGTCGCGCGGAGAAACTGCCCCGCCCCAAGGATTTTCTCTCCAAGAAACGATTCATAATTGAGATAGCCAAGCCAGCGCGATATGCGTGACCCCGTCAGGACCCGGAACAGACCGGGGGCGTTTTCCCGGACCCGGGAATAGAGAAAACGGATGGCCCTGTCGCCGTAAAAAGTTTCGTTTAATACCTGTCTGGTGTCGCGATCGATATATTGATGTTCTGTGTGCATGGGTTTCACTTGGCTTGGGAAATGGCATAAACCGGTTGTGCCGGGGCCGGATGCCGGGTTTTCAGGGTATCGGCATGAACGGTAAGGAGGAAAAGATGAATGAGTCGTCTCAAATTGGTCTCAGAAATTCGTTCCAGGAGCACATCATGATAGGAAGACGCCATGAACCCGGATATGTTCTGACAACCCGCTAAAAGGCGGAGCGTTTTGCCGAGGGAGCGGGTTTCAGAATCGTTTCGGTGCTCCATGAGCCATACGTCCTGCTCGAAAAAGCGCCATCCTTCCCGGATGTGTTCCTGTCTTAACTCATGGCGATAATAATTTTCGACTTCGCGGTTGAATTCTTCCCCCGACAAGGCCAGAGGCGACTGCAGGCCGCGACGATTCAGTATTTTCGCGGTTAGACGACCGGACGCGGCATGCTGCACCGGGTCTTCGATCCGGGAGCTCAGATCGTTCAGGGTATCCTCCATCCCGAGGATTTGAACCAGGTCCGCCCCGTCTTCCCGCACGACTTCCAGGAGCGCTTTACAGTATTCACGGTGATAGATGCGCCAATAGCCGGGGTAGCGGTTGCTTGATCGGATCCGCTTGGTTTTACTCAGAATCCGCCTCATAAACACATTGCCGGTATCCCGGCGCACGAAGAAGGTGGGCAAACCGATGGCACAGCCGAAGGTGATCTGCCGTCGTTCACTTTCGATAAACGGTTCGTCGGGTATATCCCCGTGCGTCACCTTGCCTTCCACCATGTATTGAAAGGCCAGGGCGTGAAGCAGGTTCTGAAAATCAACCGCTTTCGCCATATCTTCCTCAAAACTGGGGAAAAGGCTGTAATAACGACTCTCGAAACCGGAGAATCCCATGTTGTCAAATTCGCGAAGTTTAATAAAGGAATACAGGGACATCCGCTTGTCAAAGACACCCAGATCGTGCAGATCCTGTTTGAGTCGGTCGTGGTTGAAGAGCGCGCCGTTAAAGCCTGGGCTTTTTCCCGTGCTCATCAGGGCGACTAGATAATCAATTAACCGGTAATCCGGCAGATAATCGCCTTTCAGACCGAGGAAACGGCTGATGGTGCTGTCGAGCCATGGTGGACCGAATGGGGTGATCGGACGGCCAAATAGGGAGAGTTGCGCCTTTTTCTTCCAACGGCGCCAGAGCATGCGTAGATGGGTAAAATCCAGTTCGTGAGCAAGAAATCCCAAGGCACGCTCCGCGTGAAAATCTGTAAAGTCGAGCCGGTAAGGGGCGCCGCTGTAGGTCCCCACGAAGAGGGGAATAAAGTGCTCCAGGATTTTAATGGCCAGATCGCCGACGTATTTTTCGTGGCGGCGGGTGTACCCGGAGCTTTTGTCCGCCATCAGTGCGCTGAGTTTGCGACTGCCGAGGCTGATGTGTATCCCGTTGTTGGCCAGGCTGATATTGGATGTATTGGGCAACACCACGAGGTTATTGGTGATGATCCCGGCTTCGCGGAGTTTCGCCACAGCGTTCATCTGACTCCGACTCAACACCTGATGGCACAGGTGCATGTATTCATACTTACCTTCTCCCCGGTTCCAGCCGGCCAGGCAGGGATTCATGAACAGTTCGCGATAGAAAGCGTCGGAGATGCATTCATTCAGCTTTTTCTGACGGCAGGGCGGATGGGGGGAGAAAAAGATCCGGATCCTCTGACCTGTCTCGGCCAGGCAGAACTTTTCATTTGCATACATAACCAGAAGCTGGGTCAGCAGAAACCTTTTGGCCGTTTCCCTGGCGACATCCGTTCCCGGACCGGGGCCGTCCGTATGTGTGCTGACATACATGGAAAAAGTTTCCGGTGACGTGTTGTCGCTCAAGAAGTGACTCATCAGGCATATGCCGGCCTGTGAAATCACCGGAGAGAGCAGCTTTTCGGAATCGATGACATCGGCCAGTGACAGCTTCAGGAGATAACTAACGGGAATGCGAATGCATTCACGATCCTGATGGCGGACGATGAACCGGTCGACATCGCTTCTTTTGCCCTGTGAAGGGTCGCGCTTGTCTGCGAGTAAATCGTCATCCAGGGTTTGGCGGGCAAAGCGTCCCAGGGAATTTACCGGCAAACGCACCCAACTGTTTTCCCAGACATTTTCATTATTTTCATGGATGAATCTTTCCAAAGCCGAGACGGCTTTCCCCGGCAGGTCCCCCGAGGCCGCCCGGCGAAGGATATTTGAATAGTAATTGGATTGTTCGATCAGATTGGGAAGGTCTACGTCGTCTTTTGACCCTTCGACGACGGCCTGCAGTTCCGTTTCGTTCCCCGCTGTCGTATCGTGGACGGAAAAGGGCAACCCTTCCGATTTTATCCCGCAGGGGCTCAGGCCCCCCATTCTTTCCACACACTCCGGAAGCCCGGGAACGGGTTCCAGAATATCACTTATAGTATGGACACTGCCCCCGGTAACCGCTTTGTCTTGACTCACAATGGTTGCCTCACTGTTAAATCAACTTTGGTATCGCCTTGATGCGCACACGATGCTCCCTTGCCTGTTACGAGGAGCTTATACAGGAACAATATGTCTGTTTGATTAACGATCGATGAAGTTTCAGTAAATTATATCGGGTTATCAAGAATGATTAAGAGACGAAATGCGGGGTTATTTTAAAGAAGTGTGGCAAATGATCTCAGGTCCGGTTGACCGAATCCCGCTTCGGTGTGTCAAGCGGCGGGTCTATACAGGGAAATACAGGGAGACGGTCGTGCCTTTGCCGGGATTGCTGTCGATGATCATTTGGCCGCCATGAGCCTTCATGAGATGTTTGACTATGGATAAACCCAGACCGGTGCCACCCAATTGTCGGGATCGGGCTTTGTCCACCCGGTAAAAACGCTCGCCCAGTTTGGGAATTTCACTTTTGGGGATACCGATGCCCGTATCGGAAATGCGAATGACCACTTCAGATTCCATGCGGGAGGCCTCAATGGTGATCGTTCCCCCTTCGGGGGTATATTTGACGGCATTGTCCAGAATATTGATGAGAATCTGTGACAATCGATCCCGGTCACCCTGAATCGAAGGCAGGTTTTCCGCTATGCTCCGTACAATCTGCAGATTTTTTTCTTTCACAGCGCCCGACATCATGGACAGGACGCTCTCCAGCACGTCCGCCGGATCAATACCCTCCAGGTGAAGTTTTGCTTCCCCCAACTCAATGTTGGACAAGATCAGCAGATCGTTGACCAGACGGTTCAGGCGCAGGGCGTTTTCGCGGATAGTTGCCAGAAAACGTCGGCCGGTTTCCTGTTCTGCGACCTTTCCTTCTTCCAGTGTTTCGACAAAGCCGATGATATTCGTCAGCGGTGTTTTGATTTCGTGAGAAACGTTGGCGACAAAATCAACCCGCGTTTTTTCAAGTTGCTTCAGCTTCGTCACGTCGTGGAAAACAAGGATCGTTTTTTGTACTGCTTGCGGCAAATCGCGGATGGCAGAGATGGATACCTCCATCATTCTAACTTTTTCCTGGTCCAGGATGATTTCGACAAGCAGCGGTTCGTGGGTTTGGTTGAATTGCTCCAAGGCCTGGTGCAACGCTGCGTTGCGAAAGGCTTCGAGGGGTGTTTTCTCCGCCAGTGTTTCCGCCGGATAACCGGTCATTTCAACAAGGGCGCGATTGACACGTTCAATCCGGTTTCGATCGTCCAGCACGATTAAACCCTCCACCATGCTTTCGAAGGCGGCGTTCAGAATGCCCTTCTCTTCGGCTTCCTGGGCGATTTTTTCCTCCAGGACATCCACCATTTGATTGATATTGCGGGCCAGGCGGCCGATTTCATCCTGACTATCGATCCGCAGGGTGCCTCTGCGATGACCGCTTGTGATTTTGGCGGTAAAGGCGGCCATTTTCCGCACCGGCAGGATGATTTTGGCGACAAACACAAAGGCCAGCAGGATTGAAAGGCCCAGAACCGGCAATATGGAAAGCAGCAGAGAGCGGCGGAACGTCTGGGCAGCCTTTTCCACCTCGATCAGCGGACGGGCCAGCCGGATATAGGCGATGATTTTTTGATCGGTATTCCGAAGCGGCAATGCGACATACAGCATATCGACTTTCAGCGTTGAACTGTAGCGGATACTGACACCCTGGCCCCGGAGGCGGGAGGCCTGAATTTCCGGACGGTTTAAATGATTGTCAAACTTCATGAACGATCCCGAGGAGTCCCCGATGACAATACCCGCGGGGTCAATCACGGTGACGCGAGACCTTGAGCCGACCTGCAGGCTGCTTAGATTTTTTTGAATGTCCGGTACGGACAGGTTCGCGATAACCCGTCCTTCATTGAGCAGGTCCTCGGTGATTTGTTCGGTCATCTCCTGGCGCACCTGCCCCTCGACGAGTATCCCCGCCGAGACGAAGGAAACCACCAGGATGGCAAGATAGATCAGGGCGAAACGAACAAGCAGGCGGTCAGTCATTTGGCGGTGTCTCACAGGAGGGTTGATGACGGACGGTCTGGCCGGTGATCATGTAGATGACCATATCGGCGATGCCGGTGGCATGATCGGAGATTCGCTCGAGGTTTTTGGAGATCTGCATGATAATCAGCGAAGCATGAATCTTCCGGGGATCTTCCATCATGAACGTAAAAAGTTCGCGGAAGATCTGTTCGTTCATCTGATCGATCACGGTGTCGTCAGCCTTGACTTTGCGGGCCAGTTCCTGATCTTCATGCACCAGGGCGTCCAGACTTTCCCGGATCATTTCCCGGGCAATCTCCGCCATGCGCGGCAGATCGATGTAAGGTTTGATCTGGGGCATATCGTTGAGGATAATCGCTTTTTCGGCGATATTGGCCGCCATGTCGCCGATCCGCTCCAGGTGGCCGTTAATTTTAATCGCCGTGGTGATGAAGCGCAGATCCCTTGCGGCGGGCTGCCGCAAGGCCAGCAGGCGGATGCACTTTTCCTCGATTTCAACATCCAGACGGTCAATCAGGTCATCATCACACATGACCCGCCGGGCCAGGTCCGAGTCCCGTTCCAGAAGCGAGCCGACCGCTTGGGCAATGGAATGTTCCGTCATGGCCCCCATATACAGGAGACTTTCCTTCACGTCCTGCAGTTCCTTTTCATATTGTATGCTGGTGTGCCGTTTGTCTTCCATCGTCTATCCTCCTATGATCGACCGTTTGAACAGGAACATCCTACCCTTGACGGATATTGTGTTGTGTCGACCATTTCGCCGGGGTCGGCAAGGATGATGCGCCTCAATGTACCTGTTTTTTGGGTAAAGGTAAATATCAGATCTGAATGCGCCTTTAGGCATATACAAAAATGTTTCATCCAAATCTTCCTGTGATGTAATCTTCCGTCTGCTTGACCGAGGGGTTGGTAAAAATCTTTTCCGTCGGTCCGTATTCGATCAGTTTTCCCAGATAAAAAAACCCCGTCATGTCGGAAATACGCGCTGCCTGCTGCATGTTGTGGGTGACAATGATGATGGTATAGTGTTGCTTCAATTCCTCAACCAGTTCCTCGATTTTCGCGGTTGAAATAGGGTCCAGTGCCGAGGTCGGCTCATCCATAAGCAGGACATCCGGTTTCATCGCTAAAGCCCGGGCGATGCAAAGGCGTTGTTGCTGTCCCCCGGAGAGGGTCATGGCGGACCGGCTCAGGATATCCTTGACCTCATCCCAGAGAACGGCCTGGCGGAGACTCTCTTCGACGAGATTCGCCAGATCGGCATGTCCGCCAACGCCGGCCAGCTTGGGTCCGAAGGTGATATTGTTGAAGATGGACTTGGGGAAGGGATTGGGTTTTTGAAACACCATGCCGATTTTCTTGCGGACTTCGACGGGATCAATATGCGGGTCGTAGATATCGTTGCCTTCAAAAACCACCTGTCCCTCCACCCGGGCGTCGGAAATCAGATCGTTCATGCGGTTGAGCAATCGCAAAAGGGTTGATTTTCCGCACCCCGAAGGGCCGATGAGGGCCGTCACCCGGTTTTTCTGAAAATCCATGGATATATCGGTCAAAGCCTTGAAACTTCCGTAGAAGAAGTTGACGTTGTTTACATTAATAATGGAATTATTCTGCACGTTTACCACCTTTTCTTTCTTCTCATGGTGCTTCTGATGACAATCGCAAACAGATTAATGCCCAGGACCAGAAAGACCAGGACCAGGACTGTACCGTATTGCAGAGGGCGGGTCTGATCGATGAAGGTGCCCGCCGTGGCCAGGACATAAATGTGGTAAGGGAGGGCCATGACCTCGTCGAAAATGGAACCGGGCAGCTTGGCTGTGAAGAAAGCTGCCGCGGTGAACATGATCGGGGCCGTTTCCCCCGCCGCCCGTCCGATGCCCAGAATGGAGCCCGTCAGGATTCCCGGCAAAGCCGACGGGAGGACCACCTTCCAGATCGTGAGCCATTTCGAAACCCCCAGGGCGAGCGATGCTTCCCGAAAGGTCTGAGGCACGGCTTTGAGGGCCTCTTCCGTTGCCCCGATGATCGTCGGCAATATCAGAATGCCCAAGGTCAGCGCCCCCGATAGGATGCAGGAACCGAACTTGAGAAACACCACGAAAAATCCCAGACCGAACAGGCCGAACACGACGGAGGGGACCCCAGCCAGGCAGTTGACGCCGATCCGGATGATCCGGATGATTCTACCCTGTTCGGCATATTCCGTCAGATAAATGGCGGATGCGATCCCCAGGGGAAGGGATACGCAAACCGCACCGACCGTCAAATAGATTGTACCCAGGATGGCTGGCATGATACCGCCCTTCGTCATGGAATCCATGGGCGGGAGCGTCAGAAAATCCCAGGTGATCGCGCGGTAACCGTTGATGAAGATAAAGGTCAGCAATCCCCCCAGAGCCAGAACCAGCAGGACCGCTGACAGGGTCACCAGCGAAAAGAAGATGTTTTGTTTAAAATATCGCCATTTCATGAACGATTACCGGAATTATTATTGCCGTTCTTTGCCGCCTTCACAACGTTCCGGAGCCTTCCTCCTTGAATTTATGGGAAACGTAATCGGCAATCAGGTTAAAGGCTAAAGTCAGAAAGAAAAGCACGATTCCCGTAGCGAACAGGGCGTGGTAATGACCGCTACGGAACGGGGCCTCCCCCATTTCGGCAGCGATGCTCGCCGGAAGCGGTCGGACCGAATCAAAAAGGGACTCGGGAATAGCTGCAGCACCGCCGGCCACCATGAGCACGACCATGGTTTCACCGATAGCGCGGGCCATCCCGAGGATGACCGCTGTGGTGATACCGGAAAAGGCGGAAGGAATGATCACCCGGGCGATGGTTTCAAATTTGGTCGCCCCCAGGGCGTATGAGGCCTCTTTGTATTCCCGGGGGACGGCGTAAAGGGCATCTTCCGAAATGCTGGAAATGGTCGGCACAGCCATCAGGGCTAAAATGAGGGACGCGTTAATGATGTTGAGGCCCGTGGGCAGATCGAAGGTTTCCTGAAGCCAAGGCGCGAGCACAACCATACCGAAAAAACCGAGGACGACGGAAGGCAGTCCTGCCAGGAGTTCAATGGCCGATTTCAGAATTTCCTTGAGTGCCGCCGGGGCGATTTCGGATATGTAAATGGCCGACATGATGCCAATGGGTACAGCGATTAGGGATGAAAAAAATGTGACGATGAGAGACCCCACAATCAGGGGCCAGATACCATATGATGGAGGATCATAAGTAGGATACCATTCTTTCCCGAACAGAAAATCCCAGATTTTGACTTCCTTGAAGAGCGGAAGCCCCTCCCGGAAGAGAAACACGACAATGAGGAACAGAATCAGAAGCGAGATCATTGAAAAGAGGAAGAAGAGATATTTGATCAGGATTTCCTTCTGCCGGCGGGTCATGGTCTTAATCTACTCCCAATCGACAAATTATTGTGACGCAACAAACATGACGAACGTCATGCCGTACCTGGAGACTGTGTTCTAATCTCCACGTTACGATTGAGGTCATTCTGAGCAAAGCGAAGAATCTAATAATCATGATAGGGACAGATTCTTCGGCTAACGCCTCAGAATAACATGGTGATACAGTCTCCTGAGCCGGTATCCGAGTCAGTGCGCTCCGGGTTCCGGATTGCACCGGCACGGCGAAAGCTGAATGTTTTCGATGTTTAATAAACAGCATGAACCGGCAGAGGGGTCTCCTCTATTTCTTTTTCAGGGGGACAAACCCGGTTTTTTCCACAATTTTCTGTCCTTCCTTACCCAACACAAACTTGATGAACCCGGCGGTTTCACCTCTCGGCTCGCCTGCCGTGATCATGTAAAGCGGTCTCGCGACCGGGTAGGTTTTTGCGAGGGCGTTCTGGG
>CAZBQX010000035.1:6687-21922 GCA_964494155.1 uncultured Syntrophales bacterium | reverse complement strand
GACAGAAACACCAACCTGTTCCCTTCTTGACTGTTGCCGCCCTAATAGGTGAGGAGGAGCGTTTTTCGAAAATGACGCGGTTTTTTCAACTCCTTGAGAATAAAGTCGGCTACATCCATCCGGGAAATTTTACCCGCCTTGACACCGGCCAGTTTGACGAGAGCCCGATATTTTCCCGTTCGGGGACCGTTGGTTAGAAATCCCGGCCGAACGATCATCCACTGGACGCGGCTGGCTTGAATGATCGCCTCTTCACGGTCCTTATCTTCATAGATGGTTTTCAGCAGCAGGGGGTTGAATATCCGGTCGTACAGGAATCCGCCATGCCCCTTGCTGTCCCCGGTTCCGATCCCCGTCACCGCCACGAACTTTTGTGATGAGTCCTTTCCCATGGCCTCCAGAATGTTTGTCGCGCCTCGGGAAAAAACGTCAACATGCTTCCAGGTCGGCATCATGCCGATGCAGGAACAGACGGCATTCTGACCGGCAACGAGTTTCTTGACCGCCTCCGGGTCCACAATGTCCCCGCGGATAACCTTCAGGCGTGGACCGGTCAGCTTGAGTCGCGCCGGATTCCTTGCCAGAACGGTCACTTCATGATCTGTCTCAAGAATCAGGGTCAGCAGTGCATGACCGATCCCCCTGGTCGCGCCTATGATACCGATTTTCATCTTCCCTCCTCTTCACGCTTCGACCTGGCTTCAACCATTAAAAGCCTGTTCCCACCTTTCATGAAAAAGCTTTTGCACGGGGGTGGTTATCTGATGACGGTCCATATCCCGGTCAAAATGGCTCAAATCACGTAACGCCTTTTTTTTACTTGGTTTTTTAATAAACCGGCAACCGTCAAGATCAATCAGGTCAAACAACCACTGATCTTCGGCCCGCCGGACCAAAATGTTACGCCAGTTGGTATCGCCATGATAAACACCTTGTTTGTGCATGTGCCCGAAAACCGCCGCCAACCGGGCAAGACATGCTTCCTGTTCAGCCGGATCAAGTTGCGGCCAAAGCCGCAGCAGATCAATACCGTCTTTATAAAAGGGGAAAATGATATAAGCCCTGTCCAGCAATCGGCAATGCCGTTCTTCCAGACAAAACAGGGGCTCGGGCGTCGGAACGCCGTAATCACGAAAACAAAGGGCCGCATGCCACGAACGCAGAGCGCGGGAAGGCCGTACCATGTTTTTCAGCCGATATAGCCAGCCGGTACAGTTATAACGCTTGATGAAATAATCATGATCGATGATCCTGACCCGGCGCTTATCCGTGTCTCTTCCCGACCAGGGGGACGGTATGGGATCGCCCCGCTCAAAGACTGCATCGGGATCAGGCAACAGGATTTGCATGATCTCCGGAACCGAAGAGGCATGAGGGGAAATGTAGACGGTAAAGGAACCCAAACGCTGTCGCATGAAATCCAAGATTTTCTTCCTATCGTCTGTTCAACCGTTCTTTTAAAGCCATCGTCAGACATGACCCCCTGTCAAATGTCCTTGATATCCCTGAAGAAACGGGCTTTATCTCTTTTATAGCGATATCGCTTCACAAAACCCGGACCGACATTCCGGCGCATGGCATCCAGATCGATAAAAAAGATATCCTCGCCATGACAGATCATGTTGCTGTGCTTCAAATCGCCGTGACTGATCCCACCTTCGGATAGTCGTCTCAACATCTCCACGACCTGATCGATCAGCCGCCTTTTCCGTTCTCCCTTTACGGCCGGATCGCTGAGAACGGCATAAAACCCCGGTCCGGGGACATATTCATAAATAAAGTAGGAACGCCACAGCAAGATTCCCCGGTATTCGTCCAGGTAGGCCAGTGGTTTGGGGGTTAAGATGTCCAGGCGGTACAGGCGGTCGGCCATGACCCAGGACCGTTTGGCCCGAGAACCCTGCAGCGTATGCCGCAGGGAATGGAGCAAACCCAGATGGCGGTATCCTTTGATCACAACATCGGCGCCGCCAAGCGTCACACATGATACAAAGGATTTGCTCCCGTTTTTCAGCACCTCGCCTCGGTTCATGGTCTCCTCGAGATGAAGCGTGAGAGCTTCGGTCCCCACCCGATCGACGAGTCCATGATCGGCCAGGCCTTGCCATTTCCCACAGTTTATTGCGCGACAGGGTCGGTCAGATTGAAGAGATATTTCCAAACCGCGTTTGATAAATCGCTCCTCCGTTGCTTTACAGGCTTCAATTTTTTCTGTTTAACAAGAGTTAACAGACAATGATATTATTCAATATATACCCAAATCACCCCCAGAAACAGACAATCCGCCCTTAGAGGTATGACCGTTTCTTTCCATAACGGCCATGAATCGATTATGGGGTCATCTATACCACAGGCGATACGGCTGCAAGCCGTTTTTATGCCTGAGCAAAAATACGCTTGCGTACTTTTCCCGTTTAAACCGCTACTGAGACAGTTCCTGCTCCGGACAAACGGGTTCCATCTCGATGGCATTGCAGTCGATCAGCCGGGTGATGTCCACAAGCGTTATCAGAACAGGCGCTATGCGTAATATGTTCATGACATTAAGATCATCTAATCATCAAAAAATAATCTTTTCCTTCGGCTTGAGATTGCTCGCCAGGGTCCAGAAATAGGCTTCGCCGTGGCCAATCCGGAACAGAATCAGATGGGGACTGTCGGCTGTGAGTCCCATGTCTTTCAGAAAAGGCCGGTCCCGCATGGCTTTTTCCTTCATTTGCCGATCCGTCACAAACTCGGCTTTGCCCGCAACCCGCAACATGGTGCCGGCCGGTTCACCCGGCTTGTAGAAACAGACCTCAACATTCGGATTTGCGGTGATATGGCCGGTTAATTCTTTAATCGCTCCCGTTTGAAAGTAAAAGCCCGTTTCATCGGCAAACCAGAATTCCATGGCCCGGACGCGCGGCTGATCGTTCTCCATTGTGGCTAAAAAACAGAGTTTGTTCTCATTCGCAAAATCGATGCAAACTTTTCTGTCCATCATGTTCAGCCCTCCCCTCGATTTCGTTCGAACCTATCATAATTCTATTGTATCAAATGATGATGCCGATTTCCTGTTTCCGCCTCGGGAATTTAGTCAAATCTAAATGGTTGGCGGTCACGCCGACTGTTCGGCGTCGATTTCGGACAAAAATCTGTATTCTTCGTGTCGTTTGAATAACCCCCCGTGAAGCAAAGAAAAAGTAAAACGAGCCTCGATAATTGTCAATAATTTTATAAGTTAATCGATTCCCAGACCTTTAACCAATGACAATTATATCCGTCGAGAAGGGTCTTTGTCCTTTGTCATGAAAGCATGAGAGAAAAAGAATTCAAATCACTGTATCCGGAAGGAATCAACGCCCTTGAAAAACATGTCTACGACATGATGGAAGCGATCGTTATGTCAATTCTTGATGCTCCTGATTTCAGAAAGGCATGATTACTTCGGCAATTGAATAACTCAATTCCCATCATTCCGTCGAAAGACGGAATCCAGTATGAATTTGACTGGATGCCGGATCGGGGTCCGGCATGACGTTTTTGATATTTACTTGCCGATGTAATAATTACATTAATAACGAATGGGTTTGTCTGATTCGTTCCCCCTCAAAGAAACATCACGAATAAAGTCTTACGGATTGAATCCCGGACTTGATTTGACGGACGACTTCCTCGCAGATGTGCGGGCCGGTCATATCTGAAGGCGAGCGCGTACCTATTCGCACCACGATGCATCGCCTCCCGGTTTTGGCATTGACAGAAAAAACCTTCTTGCTCTATGGTTTCACACAAAAAATATTTTCTCTCATCTGCTGTGATCAAAGGAGAATATATTTCATGCGGCTTAATCCCCTTCTGTATCTGGTCCTGCTCCTTTCTCTATCCGGATGCGTGACCAAAACGCTGCCGCCGATCGCGGTCAACATGCCGAACCGAGTCATCCATTACCAGCGGGAAGTGAAACCGATCCTCGACCGGCGCTGCACGGTTTGTCATTCCTGCTACAATTCCCCCTGCCAGCTTAAGCTGGATTCGTATGAAGGGACCGACCGGGGCGCCACGAAACGGGCCGTTTATAATGCATCACGCCTTAGGTCCATGGACCCGACCCGCCTTTTTGTCGATGCACAGACCACCCAGGACTGGCGGAAGAAAGGATTTTGCAGCGTTACACAGAGCACTGTAAGTAATGATGCGAATGACTCGATCATGATCCAACTCCTATCACACAAAATGAAAAATCCGAAAAGCAGCGGCGAGTACCATCCGGAAGTGGATGAACTGACCTGCGCCGAGAATCAGGAAGAATTAAGCGGTTACCTCGAAAAGCATCCCAATCGCGGCATGCCCTACGGATTTCCGCCGCTGACAGAAAATGAGTTCGAAATTATCGCCGGCTGGCTGGCGCAGGGCGCAAAAGGACCCGATGCCGCCCAGCAAAAGGAACTGGTTACCCCAAAACCCGGTGATGCTCAAGCCATCCAAAAGTGGGAAGCTTTTCTGAACCGGGAAGACGCCAAACACGCCATGACGGCCCGTTATCTTTACGACCATCTCTTCCTGGCCCATTTGAAATTCGGCACCCCAACCAACGAGTTCTATGAACTGGTCCGCTCGAAGACCGCACCCGGTATGCCCCTCGATCTGATCGCCACCGTACGCCCCTATGACGACCCCGGCGTAAAACGGGTCTATTATCGCTTCCGCAAAATCCACACCACCATCGTCCATAAGACCCACATGGTCTTTGATATGAGCGACGCACAACTGCAGCGCATCAAGGAACTCTTCATTCAGCCGGAGTGGCTGCAGACGCCGCACATGGTCGGTTATGATCCGATCGTAAGCGCCAACCCGTTCGCCGCATTCGAGCAGATTCCACCCCGTTCCCGGTACCAGTTTTTACTGGATAATGCATACTACATTATCATGACCTTTATTCGTGGCCCCGTCTGCAAGGGTCAAATCGCCCTCAATGTGATTGACGATCATTTTTGGGTCATGTTCATGGATCCAGAACACGATCTGAGCGTCAAGTATCCCGGTTTTTTAAAATTGCACAGCGACAATTTGCGGATGCCCATTGAGAAGGGAAGCGACCCGCCTGTTTTCTCGGCACTCACCAATGAGCATCGCAAGGCAGTGATTGAATTCTATAAAGCCCGGCAGGACCACTACACGTCACTCAACTACGCAGGCCTGGGATATGACGCCATCTGGAAAGGCAGCCGCCCTTCCGATGCACCGGCAATCACCGTCTACCGCCATTTCGACGGCGGTTCGTCACATCGGGGCGTTCTGGGAAATCTCCCCAAAACCCTCTGGGTGATCGACTACCCGCTTCTCGAGCGCATCTACTATGCCCTTGTCGCCGGTTTTGATGTTTATGGAACCGTGGGGCATCAGTTGGCGATACGCCTCTACATGGACGCACTGCGCGTAGAGGGAGAGAGCTATTTCCTCGACTTTATGCCTCCGGAAAAGCGGAAGGAAATCATGCAGTCATGGAATCTGGGGCTGGATCTCAAGGATTTGCATTATTATCCGTCCGGCCTGCCGGCACAAATCGCCTTCCTCACGAACGATCCGAAACGTGAATTTATTGAGCATATCGTGAAGAAACACCTGCTGCCCTTGACACAGATTTCCTTCGACCCCATAAACTACCTCCCGGCAGGGGCGGCATATCCTCAACTGCCGACGGCTTATCACACCAAGGAAGATTACATGCGAGCCTTTACCGCCCTTTCCCGGCCCGGAACGGCTTTTTTTTCACTGGTCAACGAACATGATGCGAATCTGGCCTACGTGAGAATCCGCTTGAAAAATGGGACGGACGTGACCGGCTCCATCGTGATCAACCGCTGGCATGATAATGTATCCTTTATGTTCGGCGAGGACGGCCGCCTCGATCCCCGAAAGGATAGCGCCGATTTTCTTCCCGGCATCATTGGATCCTATCCGAACTATTTCATTGATGTTCACGCCGAAGATTTACCCGATTTCATCGATCTCCTGGCTCATTTCGAGAAAACTCCAAATGATGTGAAACGATTTGCCAAATACGGCATAAACCGCGCCGATGATCGACTGTGGGAAACCTATGACTGGTTTCAGCAGCGGTTCAATGAAGATGAACCCGTAGAGGGTGGACTTTTCGATCTGAACCGCTACTACTATAAGGCCTACTAACAGATTGTCCGAAACATCAACCGGAAGACGGCTTTTTTGAATCGGCTGCATAACCCTTTGGCACACATGAAAAGAACAGCTCCGTACAGCCCAGGTAGGCTGGATATATCAGAAAAAATGCATGCGGTTCGTCTTGAGCAACTCTTTTTCATGACATGACAACAGACAAACGGTCTGGACGGCATACGATCACTACAAAAACATCCGGCAAATCCCTGTATTAATGCCAATATTTCGTTGACACGCCGATTTTTTGTTCCTATAGTTCACCGTAAAATGAACACCTTTTAGCCTGCCTTATGCACGATATGCAGACTCCTTGACCGGCGTCACGCCGACAAGATTATCGCATGGATTGAATATGAGTCTGAGGAACCAACGGTTCTTTTGATGTGATTATCCGGATATTGATATTATCGAAGAGTAAATCTATGCATTTTAAAAAATTATGCCCCCACCATTTGTCTGTCGGCTTACCTTTCATCCCGATTTTTTTTTGGATCGCCCTTACAATCATCCCTTTTCTAAGCGGTTGTCATCAAGAGAATAAGGTTCAGCAAAATGCACCGCCCGAAGTCTCTGTAATTGAGGTTATTCCACGGGATACGCCCGTGGCTTTCACCTTCGTCGGACAGACCCAGAGTTCCCACCAGGTGGAAATACGCGCCCGGATCAATGGTTTTCTCAACAGGCGTGTCTATACCGAAGGGGCCATGGTTAAAGCAGGCCAAGTCCTCTTCGAAATGGATCCCAAACCTTTCCAGGTACAACTCGACCAAGCCCAAGCGGCGCTCACCAAGCAGCGGGCAGCGCTGGATGTGGCTCAGGCCAATCTGGCCCGTGTCAAACCGCTGACAGAATTGGACGCCCTGTCACGGAAAGATCTTGATGATGCCACGAGCCGTGCCCAGTCTTCCGCGGCCGAAGTCGAACAGGCAAAAGCCCAGGTCGAATCGGCCAAGCTCAACCTGTCCTACTGCACCATTACCTCACCCATCGACGGAATCACCAGTGCCGCGCTGCAGCAGGATGGGGCTTACATCAGCGTTCAGAACAATCAGCTGACCACCGTCATGGTTCTCTCTCCCATGTGGGTCAACTTCAGTGTATCGGAAAATGAGATGCAGAATTTTCGCGCTGCGATCAGCAAAGGTTTGTTAAAGCCCCCGGCCCCGGACCGGTACGAGACGGAGATCATTCTCGTTGACGGAACAATCTATCCATTCACCGGACGGATAACCTTTGCGGAACCCATGTATGATGAAAAATCAGGTACCTTTCTGAACCGCGCCAGCATCCCGAATCCTGACGGCGTTTTACGGCCCAACCAGTATGTGCGTGTGCGCCTAAAGGGTGTTACAAGGCCGGCCGCAATTCAGGTGCCTCAGCAGGCGGTTCAGATGGGGGCCAAAGGGCACTTTGTCTGGGTGGTCAATCCGGACAACACGGTTGATCCCCGTCCTGTCGAAGTCGGTGAATGGTACACTAACAATTGGTTCATCAATGACGGCTTGCGGCCCGGCGAACGTGTGGTCGTCGAGGGCAGCCTTGGATTGCGTCCCGACATGAAAGTTAAGACGCAATCATATGAAGCAAAACCGGCTTTGAATGCTGAGGGCATGGAACCGGTCAAAAAAGATCAGCGTTAAGAACAACAAGGAAGGCGAATACCAGAGGCCCGGTCTATGTTCTCCAGGTTCTTCATCGAGCGACCGATTTTTGCAACGGTCATTTCTCTTATTATCGTTATTGCCGGTCTGATCTCGATGAAAAGTCTGCCCATCGCCCAGTACCCATCGATCACACCCGTTCAGGTAACCGTTTCCGCCTTCTACCCCGGCGCCGACTCAAAAACTGTTGCCGACGCCGTGGCTGCTCCTCTGGAAACCCAGATAAACGGCGTCGACAACATGATCTACATGACATCAACCAGTTCCAGCGCCGGCCAGTTGACGCTCACCGTTTACTTCACGCTCGACACGGACCCCGATATCGCACAGGTCCAGGTACAAAACAGGGTAAATCTGGCGACGCCGCAACTGCCCGATGCCGTGGTGCAAAACGGGGTCTCTGTACAGAAGAAATCTTCCAGCATTCTGATGATTCTGGCTCTCTATAACAAAGACGGCCGTTACAAACCGGAATATGTGGACAATTACGCCAATGTCTACGTTCTTGATGCCATCAAGCGGATCAATGGTGCCGGACAGGCGGGTATATTCGGCGTTGCCGACCAGGCCATGCGCATCTGGATGAACCCGGACCGGATGGCTTCCCTCGGGATTACAACAACTGATGTCCAGCAGGCTGTTGCATACCAGAACGCCCTGTTTGGG
Source organism: uncultured Syntrophales bacterium (assembly GCA_964494155.1). Taxonomy (GTDB): domain Bacteria; phylum Desulfobacterota; class Syntrophia; order Syntrophales; family JAAYKM01; genus JAAYKM01. Next base: position 13,409 of record CAZBQX010000035.1, on the reverse strand, counting down.
GCCGGTCAGATCGGCCAGCAACCCACGGAGGGTTTTGTCCAGCAGAATTTCCCGGTCGTCACTCAGCCGCAGTTTGCCCAACCGTCGCAGTATGAAAACATCATTCTGCGGGGCAACCAGAAAGGGAGTGCCATTGTTCGCATCAAAGATATTGCCCGGGTCGAAGTCGGACGAAAACAGTACATCACGGAAAATAAGCTCAACAATACCCCCGCAACGTTTATAGCAGTCTATCAGCAGCCCGGCTCGAACGGTCTCGACGTTTCTGCGGCAGTGCGCGAAACCATGCAGGAATTGAAGAAGACGATGCCTGAAGGGATCGAATATGTGATCGCACTGGATACGACCGACTTTGTTCGGCTCTCCATAGAGGAAGTCATCCACACCCTGATCGAAGCGATCATTTTAGTCCTTTTGGTGGTTTACCTTTTTCTGCAAAGCTTCCGTTCCACGATCATCTGCACCGCGGCCATTCTGGTGGCATTGATCGGAACATTCACCGGCATGCTCGCTCTGGGATTTTCCATCAACCTCCTGACCCTCTTCGGCATCATCCTGGCAATCGGCATGGTCGTGGACGATGCCATCGTGGTGGTGGAAAATGTTGAACGCAACATGACCAAGAAACATCTGCCACCGAAGCAAGCCACCATCGTCGCCATGGAGGAAATCGGCAGCTCCCTCGTTGCCGTGGTGCTGGTCATGGCTTCGGTTTTTATTCCCGCCGCCTTCTTGCCGGGCACCACCGGACAGCTTTATAAACAGTTTGCCGTGACGATCGTCATCTCCGTCACCCTCTCCGGTTTCGTAGCGTTGACGCTGACGCCGGCCATGTGCGCATTCATGCTCAAACATACGGAAAAACCGCAGAAAGGATTTTTTGCATGGTTTAACCGTCAGGTCGACCGGATTACCATGGCCTTCGGCAATGCCGTGACCTTGGTCATCAAACGAATGGTCGCAGCCTTCATTCTGCTTTTTTTCTTCGTCTGGGCCCTCATTCAATTGTTTCTGACGATTCCCACCAGCTTTGTGCCCAATGAGGATCAGGGATATGTGCTGGCCGCCCTGATTATGCCCGATGCCGCCGGGCTGGGCAGGACTTCCGAGACCGCCAAGGAGTTGGATAGCCTGTTCGCCAAAAATCCGGCGGTTGAAAACCGGACAGCCATAATCGGCTACAGTCTGATCGACGGCCAATATAAAACAAACGCAGCAACCTTCTTTGTCACGCTGAAGGACTTTGAAGAACGCTACGGTTCATTGAAAACAGCAGCCAAAGAAAATGCCCGGACGGTTCTGATGTCGGTTTATGACGGTGCGCAGGCGATCAGGGCCGGCAAAGTCATCCCCATTGCGCCGCCGGCTATCCCCGGTATCGGCACCACCGGCGGTTTTGAATTCTGGATTCAGGACAAGGGGTCCGGCGATCCGGCCATACTTTACGATTTGACACAGAAGTTCCTGGACAAGGCGCGAAAACGTCCCGAGCTTGGTGATCTAAACAGCATGTTCCGCGCATCATCACAGCAGTTAAGGGTTGACGTGGACCGCGAAAAAGCGGTCCTCCTCGACGTGCCGGTACAGGACGTGTACAGCACACTCCAGGCCCAGTTCGGCTCGCTTATGGTCAGCCAGTATAATCAGTACAGCCGGGTCTGGAATGTGATTCTCCAATCCGACGCCCGGTATCGCCAGGACCCCTCCGATGTCAACCGGCTTTATGCACGCTCCAGAAACGGGGAGATGGTTCCGCTTGCCGCGGTTGTTTCAACGCATTACACCAGCGGCCCGGATCTGCTGCCCCACTTCAACGGCTTTCCGGCGGCGCAGGTAACCGGCAATCCCGCGACGGGTTACAGTTCCGGCGAGGCAATCCAAGCCATGGAGGAAGTAGCCAGCGAGGTCTTGCCCCAGGGTTATGCCTTCTCCTGGTCCGGCATGGCCTTCGAGGAAAAGAAATCAGGAGGCACCTCGGCGATCGCCTTTGTCTTTGGTCTGGTTATCGTATTCCTTGTGCTGGCCGCCCAGTTTGAGTCCTGGACCCTGCCGGGCTCCGTCATGACGGCCGTTCCCTTCGGTATTCTCGGAGCGCTGGCTTTCAACTGGTTGAGGGGTCTGCACAACGATGTCTATTTCCAAATCGGGATGCTTGTGCTCATTGGACTGGGCGCCAAAAATGCGGTTTTGAGAGTGACTTTTGCCGTGGAACTCCGCAAGAAGGGGTTGTCCATCATGGAGGCCACCATTCAGGCGGGCGAGGAAAGACTGCGGCCCATCATCATGACCTCCCTGGCCTTTATCTTCGGTGTATTGCCCCTCGCCATTGCCATGGGCGCCGGTGCCAATGCCCGTCATTCCATCGGGACGGGTATCATAGGCGGCATGATCGGCGAAACCACCCTGGCCATGCTTTACGTGCCCCTGTTCTTTTATCTGTTCGATCGATTGCATGAACGTAGTAAAAAAAGGGGGGGAACGTCATCATCAACAAAGGAAGACACGGCCGCGAACGGAAATGAAGACAAAGCGGAACCGCAACCCGGAGGCAATGACTGACATGCGCCGACTGTTCCCGATTTTCTACATCCTCCTTCTGACCGGCTGCATGGTGGGGCCCAACTACACACGCCCGACCATTCATTCGCCGGAATTTTACCGTTATGAGGTGAAAGAAGCCAGGGACACCGTGAATACCCTCTGGTGGGAACAGTTCCAAGATCCGACGCTTAACGAATTGATCGTGGAAGCGCTCCGGAATAATAGAGATGTGAAAATTGCCGCGGCCGCCGTTGAGCAGGCGGCGGGTATCCTTATCCAGGTCAGGTCACCCCTGTTCCCGCAGGCCAGTTACAATGGGAGTGCAGCCCGCCAGCGTCTCAGTGAAGAAAACGCCACCCCGCTATCCAGCAGTATACCCAATCCCCAGGAGGCCTATCAGATTTTTGCCGGCGCCACGTGGGAAATCGACCTCTGGGGACGCGTGCGGCGTCTGTCCGAAGCGGCTAGGGCCGATCTTCTATCCACCGAGGAGGCTCGCCGCGGTGCAATCCTTTCCCTGGTTGCCCTGGTGGCAACGAATTACTTCCAGCTTTGCGGTCTCGATGAACAGCTCGCCATAGCCCGCAAAAACCTGGCCTCCTACGGGGAATCGGTGCGTCTCTTCGAACTGCAGTTTAAATACGGCCAGGTTTCCCGAATGACCGTCGAACAGGCGCGGACACGTTATGAAACCGCAGCGGCGACCATCCCGCAGATCGAGTCGCAGACGGTGCAGATCGAAAACGCCTTGTCTGTATTACTTGGCCGCAACCCAGCCCCGGTTTCACGTGACCGGACCCTCGGCGAGCTTGCCCTGCCTGAGGTTCCGGCGGGTCTGCCGTCGCAACTGCTGACCAATCGTCCCGATATTATGCAGGCTGAACATAACCTGATCGCCGCCAACGCCCAGATCGGTGCGGCCAGAGCACTTTATTTCCCGACCGTCTCACTGACCGCCGGATACGGACAAGCCAGCGGACATCTTTCCGATCTATTCAAGAGTCCGGCCCGAACGTGGACCTACGGAGGAACCATCACCGGACCGATTTTTACTGCCGGCGCCATTTCCGGCCAGGTTAAACAGGCGGAAGCCGCCCACAAGGCAGCCCTGCTGACCTATGAACGATCCATTCAGAATGCTTTTTCCGACGTGGAAAATGCCCTGTCTGCACGCACCAAAATTATTGATCAGCTTCAAGCCCAGAGTAGGCTGGTTGTCGCTGCCGGCGAGTATACACGGCTGTCAAAACTGCTTTATGACGGCGGTTACGCCCCCTATTCCACTGTCCTCCAGGCCCAGGAACAGTTGTTCCCGGCCCAGCTGAATTATGCCATGTACCGGGCTTCACTGTTTACCGCTCTCGTTAACATTTACAAAGCCATGGGGGGTGGCTGGGTAACAGAGGCGGATAAATTGACTGAAGTCCGGAATAAAGACGCCGACACAGTAAAAATGAACCCTTGAAGATCAATCAGAAGCGGGTGCGTTTTTCATGATAAACAATCCTATCCATCGGGTGCTTGCGATCCGTTTGGCCGCGGCGGCATCATGCCTTGCGTTGATTCTGATGGTTCTGGTTTTCTGGGTTGAATTGAGGAACCTGGATTTTCGGATTCAGGATCAGGCCACCGTGGCTTTGGAACGTCTGCACGGGTCAATTATAGATGAGCTGGATACCGATGGCTTGGGCAACCACGATCATATTCAACGTATTCTGGAAAAAAATCTCCGCATTCAGAATAGTTCGGCACAATCTTCCTTTGCATATGTCCGTATTCTTGATTCTGCCTTCCGGGACATGGCGAAGGTCATCAATCCGGACTATGCATGGATAAAACCACCGATCCAAGAGAAATACTCAGGCGCAAACCAGGTAAAACCCGGTGCGCCTGCTCTCTGGCAAAGGATTTCCCGGATAAACGGAACCCTTGTCGTGCAACTGCGCAAAGATCTTGTCAACAGCGAGGGCAAACCGGTAGCCCGGGTCGAGGGGGCGTACGTCGTCTCCCACCACTACATTCAAAAGGCACGTTATGATGCGGCCTTGAGTGCACTTTTTGCCGCAGGCATTGTTTTGATAACAACCCTGATCCTCTATCCGGCCATCATTCGCCTGCTCGGCAAACTGACCGTTTTATCGGCCGGTCTCGCCCAAGCCAACCTGGAAACCATGAGCGTGCTGGGGGGCGCCATCGCCAAGCGGGATATTGAAACCAGCACCCATAACTGCCGGGTGACCATTTACGCCATTCGCATCGCCCGGGAAATCGGGTTGAAGGATGATGACATGCGCTCGCTTATCAAGGGGGCTTTTCTGCATGATGTCGGCAAGATCGGCGTCCGGGACAGCGTTCTGCTCAAGCCCGGCAGACTGACTCTGGAAGAATATGAGGAAACAAAACAACACGTCCGGCATGGTCTGGATATTGTGGGGCGCTCGACCTGGCTAACCGACGCGGCGCTGATCGTAGGCGGCCACCACGAGAAATACGATGGTTCCGGTTACCCTGAAGGACTGAAGGGCGAGGAGATCCCGTTGGTTGCGCGCATTTTTGCCGTCGCCGATGTTTTTGATGCCTTGACGTCCAAACGCCATTACAAAGAAAATATGGGGTGGGCAGAAGCACTGGAAACCATTTCCCGTGGCCGAGGTAGCCATTTCGATCCGGACGTGCTTGATATATTTAATGATATGGCGTCTGAGCTTTTTGAAACTTATGGCGTCATGGATGATACGAATCTCAAGAGTAATATGATAAAACTGGCAGCCGGCTATTTTATGTCCCCGGGTAAGACAATGTTGGAAAGTTCATCATATAAGACCATTTAATTCAACAGAGGAAGGAAGGAGATCGTTCATGAAAAGAGTCTGGATGGCGGCAATGTTTTTTGTATTAACGGCGATTATGCTGATCGGCTGTGCAAACGGCAACAAGACCGAGACAAAAACGGAATATCCGGGGGTCGTCAAAGAAAGACTGGCTGTGATGACGGCAATTGTTGCGGACATTGATCTTAAAAAACGTGTTGTCACGCTTGAGAATGCCGAAGGGGAACGCCATGATTTTCGGGTTGGCGAAGAAGCCATAAATTTACCCCAGGTTAAGGTGGGAGACAAGGTTACGATAAAATTCCTTGAATCGATCGCCGTTGAAATCGTTAAACCTGGAAAAGCAACGGCGGCAGGTGAAAATACGACAATCGTCAGAGCAAAACCCGGGGAAATGCCCGGCGGCATGATCACGCACCAAACCGCTATCATCGCTTTTGTTAAAGCCATCGACAAACGGGCGGGAACCCTCTCGCTTATGGGCCCTGCAGGGAAAACCGTCAAGGTAAAAGTCGAAGATCCGGCTAATTTGGAAAAAGTACAGGTGGGGGATGAATTGATGATTACCTTTACTGAGGCGCAGGCGATATCCGTCGAACGAGCCAAATGAGATGGGTTTCATTCCCCGAAAAAGGAAAAGAATACCTGGAGGATGCTGAGAAAACAAAAACGATGGCTTTTTCAGTCCTGCTTTGTGGATTAATCTTTCTAACCGCTTCAACGATAGGGGCGGGAGAGCCTAAATATTCAGGCTTTCTGGGCGATTATTACACGAAACTGCAACCCGGCCCCGAAGGCGGCGCAAAATTGCACTGGATTAAGCCGGGAGTTGATTTTGCAAGGTACCATAAGTTGATGGTTGACGGCGTCGTTTTTTATATGGCTCCCGATTCGGAAGACATGGGCATCGACGCGGAGCAGATGAAGGAATTATCCGATGCCTTCAATCAGGAAATTGTCAATGCCCTGAAAGATAAGTATCCTTTGGTATCCGATCCGGGGCCGGATGTTGCCCGGTTGAGCATTGCCATTACCGGTATCAAAAAAAGCAGGCCGGGTGTCAGCGCCGTGACGTCTGTTGTGCCTGTGGGAATCGGCATCAGTCTTATCAAAAAAGGCGTAACGGGCTCTTATAGCGGCGGCGGCAATACGGCGGCGGAATTTATGGCACTCGATTCCACAACCAATGAGGTGATTATCGCTGCGGTAGATCAAAGGTCCGCCGGATATCTGGATCGATTCACGACCCTTGGTGCGGCAAGAAGCACTTTCAAAGGGTGGGCCGAAAGAATCCGATGGTTCATGGATAACACCCAAACACCCCAGAAATAGAAGCCGGTAAGCCCCGCG
>CAZBQX010000035.1:0-6587 GCA_964494155.1 uncultured Syntrophales bacterium | reverse complement strand
CCTTGAATGAGGGCTTCGGGGTTTCTTTCGAGATATTCAACAAGACCGCTGATACCCTGGGCCGCTTTGGTGATTTCCTTCAACGCCTCGAGCAGTTGCTGCTGCGTCGGCGCATCCTGGCCGACAAGCGTGGTGTTGATATTTTCCAGCACACGCTTAAGTTCTTCCAGATTTGTTTTCGCCTCGGGAACAATTTCTCCATCGAGGCGCTTGATCAAGCCATCAATCGATTCAAGCAGCTTTTTCAGATCCCCGCCGATATCATCAAGGGGTATTTTTTCAATTTTACCCAAGATGTTGCTGATTTTCATCTCAATATCCTGAAGACCACTCGGCACGACCGGCAATTCAACCGGGGACTTTGACCAGTCAATCTTTACCCCGGAGGCATTGGGAAAGATATCCAGGGCAACAAAACGCTGGCCGGTTAACAAATTTCCGCTCCGCAGTTGTGCCCGGAGCCCATGATCCACAGCAGTCTGCATGAAGGATTGTCGTTCTGCCTGACTCTGAACCTTTTTTTCAACATAAAATGCTTGCTTCACATGCGTCATAAACCGCCCGGGATACAGCACAATATCCACACGTGGTCGGGCACGATTCTGTTTTTGATTATATTCGAGACCGACAGCCGATACCTCACCTACCGGCAAACCGAAGTACATCACAGGGGCGCCGACATTCAAGCCACGTAGCGTTTCATTAAAATGCAGGACGTATTTCGTGAATACTGTTTCGGGATTGGCCATGGCCTCCTTGCGGCTATTGAAAAGAGCAAAGTTGTTTTTCTCAGCGGCGGGTTTGGGTTTCTCCGCAGAAGGAAACGTCTCGAAGGCAATCCCACCGACCAACATCGACAGAACGGATTGGGTTCGCACGGCAAAGCCTTCCGCCCCCAGGGAAACGTCGATGCCGCTGGCCTGCCAAAAGCGGGTCTGATCCGTGACGTATTTGTCGTAAGGTGCCCGGACGAAGACTTCTATCTTGATTGACCCACCGTCTCCGGCAAGATCATACCCGGTCACCTGCCCCACGTTCAACTGCCGGAAATATAAAGGGGAGCCGTTACCAATCGAGCCAAGGGTGTCTGTCTGCAAGATAAACCGTTTGCCCGGCTGGTCAAAGGTGATCGCGGGCGGAACTTCAAGTCCTTCAAATTCCCGCCTCTCTTTTTTGGACTTGCCGGGTACCAAGCCAATATAGTTTCCGGACAGGAGTGTTCCGATTCCTGAAATGCCGCTCAGGGTTGCGCGGGGCTGTTCGATCCAGAATCTTGCATCATCTACAAGGAGGCCGGCCGCGCTTTTGTCGATCTTCGCCGTCACGACCACTTTCCGGAAGTCTTTGGAAAGTTTGACCTTTGTCACCTGGCCGATGTCCACATCCTTGTATTTGACAAAAGTTTTTCCGGCCTCGATGCCTTCGGCATTTTTGAAAACGATGGTGATGGTCGGGCCCTCCGTCAAGATCCGCTGGACGGCAATTCCGATGGCGACAATTGCCGCGACGAGGGGAATGATCCAGACCACGGAAAAACTCATTTTTTTCTTGGGCACGGTTGTGGTCTCAGGAACAGCCAAGAGATCGATGTTTTCACTCATATTGACCTCCCTCCTTGTTCATTATTGGAATCCCAGATCAGGCGGGGATCGAATTGCTTGGCGGCAATCATGGTCAGAATGACAACCGCCGCAAAAAAAAGAACGCCGGCCCCCGGCTTAATCGCCATCAGCGGCTGCAGTTGAATGAGGGCTACGGTAAACGTGACGACAAATACGTCGAGCATGGACCAGCGACCGACGAACTCGACCATCCGGTAAAGCCGAAGACGCTCCTGCTGACCCTTTAGCGAGCGTTGCTGGACTGAGATGAGCAGATAGGCCAGCGCCGCAATCTTGGCCAAGGGAATCACTATGCTGGCAATCAGAACAATCGCTGCCAGATGCCAGGACCCGGTTCTATAGAGAAGAACGACGCCGCTTATGATGGTATCGTACTCAGGTACACCAACCAGCAGTTTCGATACCATTACCGGCATTACATTTGCGGGAATATAACAGATCGCTGCGGCAATGATGAGAGCCCAGGTCCGCTGTATGGCATCTTGCCGCCGCAGCGCGAGCGCTTCTCCGCAGCGAGGGCATTTCCCGGGCTCTGCGATATCGACCGGTTTTGACAACAGCCCGCAGCACTCGCACATGATAAGCCCGAGCTTCTTTCCCGTGAGGGGATCGATGTGATCCGATGATTGTTGATCCGACGCCGCGGGTTGATCGCTTATCACTCCCCTTTTCTTTTCGCTATCAAACCATTCTACCCGCTTCCAAACTTCACTGGGATCGAAGGAAACAGTCATGGCCGTGACCAATGCCACGAGTGCCCCGGCAGCAAACATACCAATGCCAGGATTGACGGTTGCCAATTCTGCAATCTTGATCAGCGCAACCAAAAGACCAAGCATCATCACCTCGACCATGGCCCAGGGTTGATGCCAGTTGGACCAGCGCAGTAAAGTACCGGTCCAGCGCGGCATCGGATTTTTTCTTGCGGCAACCAGCACGGTCAGCATGATTCCGATATGGATGGCAGGGGCGATAACGGTACAGAACAGGACAATTATCGCTCCGAGTTCCTGGCCCTGCAGCCACATTTCCCAGGCTCCGCCCATAATAGTCGTGCTGGTCTGTCTCCCGGATATGGAAAGGCCCATCAAAGGCGTTATGTTGGCGACAATCAAGGCAACCGCAGCGGCAAATGCCAAAGCCAGCGTCCGATTAAGGGAATCCGGCTTGTTGCAGGCAAGCGTGTGCCCGCAACGCCGACAGCGCGCGATTGAGCCTTCGGGTAGGTGTGATGAAACACGTTGCAACAGGTCACAATCAAGACAGGCAACGACATTTTTAGGTAAAAGTAACATGGCGTCTCGTCATTCTCTGCCAACACTTGAATCACACCGTTTAGGTGCGTAACAACGCTCGAGTTGTCCGACTCATGAATTCACACATCCGTCTATTGGGGCAGACAGGCATCAAACACGGATTCTTCAGTCGCCGTCAGGATGAATTTACCTGTCGCTTCGGAAATGTTCTAGGTCCGGATCAATGCTTCGCGGTTTTGCCGATACCTTTATAAGCCCGCGGCGGGATTCGTTTTCTCCATGACGTCCGAAGACTTTCATAATGCTGCACGGCTTTTTACCTTGTCCATTGCCGCCCGGGTTTTTCAATTGGCCGCGTAATTCATGCTGAACTATGGCGCGCCGATACTTACGGCACTTGCAGTACAATTCTTTGTCGGGTATTAACCATGACCGTTATCACAGAACAGAACCATGATCGGGAATCATTGAGACCAGTAAAGCAGAGGGCAATCGCGACGAAGTAAAAATCCTTTTCTACATACCCTCCGTATTGGTTTCAAGGCTTGGTGAGATTATTTTTGATTTTTTTCTGCTTATAGCATGCACCGCAGAGCAGGTCAAATAATCCACCCTTTATTTTCAGGATATTAGGCATTGAGAAGCAGAAAACACTGAAGCATGTATAAAGGATATCCCGACATCCGGTGGAAATTGTATCAAGCTGATGTGCAACTACAACCGGGATACTCTCTTGGGATCATTCTATTCTTGCCCCAAAATATAGGTACCTTGAATGAAACCGCCGTCAGGCGATCAGTGACTGTCAGCATGACCACAGGGAAGTTGTGTTGTTGAATCGTCTTGTCATGAAAAGACAACCTCCTTACATAAACGTCGTGCACCTATGACAGAATTACTTTGCCGAAACGGCAAAAAACCATTGACTATATTAGACAATAATCAATAATGAATCTCAAAGTAATCTATTATACTTTTAATCCCATCCGGTGAAAAAAGGAAACTTCATGACCGTGGAAAAACACCCCTCATTGGATTTGACGCGCGTTACCCTGCAACTTCTCTGGATCGCAGTTCTGATTGCAGCAACCTTTTGGATCATGCGGCCGTTCCTTGCTTCACTTCTCTGGGCCGCCATGATCGTTGCTGCAACCTGGCCGCTTATGCTGAAACTGGAAACATGGCTATGGGGCAAGAGGGCTCTGGCGGTAACCGTAATGACCGTGGCCATGCTGTTCCTGTTTATCGTACCCTTTTCGCTGGCTATCGTTGCCATTATTGAAAATGCGGACCAAATAACCGCATGGGTCAATACATTGACGACAGAAATCATGCCTGCCCTACCCGGCCAGCTGGCTGGGATACCCGTTGTCGGTCCAAAGCTCGCGGCTGGCTGGCAAAGCTTTATGGCCGGACCGGAAGGTTTGTCGGCACGGCTGGCTCCTTATGCCGGAAAGATATTGAACTGGTTCCTGTCTCAGGCCGGGAGCGTTGGCATGATCGCTCTGCAATTTCTCTTTACAGTCCTCATTGCGGCCGTCTTTTATGCTAAAGGCGAGGTCGTTTCAATGGCTGTGATCCGTTTTGCCCGGAGAATGGGCGGAAACCAAGGAGAGGAGGTCGCTGTTTTGGCAGCCCAGACTGTCCGGGGTGTTGCTCTGGGCGTGGTTGGCACGGCGCTAATCCAATCGCTTTTGGCAGGCATCGGTGTGGCCGTTTGCGGCGTACCCGCGGCGACCATATTAACGGCGCTCATGTTAATGCTCTGTATTGCCCAGCTCGGCCCAAGTCTGGTACTTATTCCTGCAGTAATCTGGCTTTATTACAGCGGTCAAACGACATGGGGAACAGCGCTTCTGATATGGTCAATATTTGTCAGCACCCTTGATAATTTCGTGCGTCCGCTGCTTATTCGGATAGGCGCCGATTTGCCCTTCTTTCTGATTTTTGCCGGAGTTATTGGAGGTCTTGTCGGCTTTGGCATCGTCGGGCTGTTCATCGGCCCCGTCGTTCTTGCCATCGCATATAGATTGCTTGCTGTGTGGGTGGAAAACACAGAAGTCTCTCCCGAGGTCAAACAGCCTGAAAAAGAATCAAGATAGTGATTGGTCTGATCTTTATTGCCAGTGGTGGTGCATAGACACACCGGTCGTTAAACCCTTTCCCTGTTCAACAATCACCTGCAGTGCATTTTACAGATAGGCTTTGCTGGGTACCCGGAAGCGTCCAGTGGCCATGAACAGGCCCTGGATCTTGGCCGCTTTTCCCCTCTTTTCTTACAAAGTTGAGACCTTCACGGGGCAGACCTTGGCCTTTATGATCATGAAAACGTGAAGCACACCAAAAAGGAGAGCATAGGCAGCGATCGGCCATTGGAGCGAGATTGCACCTTCGTTTCTGTGGAAAACAAGCCAGGCCCCAAATAGGAGCGCCACGAAACTACTCAGCCCAATAATCCACAAGTCATTCACTTGAGACCTCAGCCTTGCAGCATGAATGAATCCGAACAGTCCAGTCAGTATCGCCCATAATCCGATATAGATGGGAACCATGACACTTGTCACAGAGGGCATGAGCAAACTACCCAATGTCGAACCAAATAGAATAATCAGCCCTATACAAGTACCAACACCACTCTCTGCCAATGCGATGAGAATCTTTTCATCGTGACGCCCGAAAATTAAAAACAAAATGAGTAGGCTCTCCAGAAGAACAAATAGGCCGGTCGCGATAACAAACGTGTGAAGCGGCTGGCCTGGGCTCAAGAGCAGAAATATTCCGTATAGAATCGCCAGAACGCCTCGCGCGCCAAAAACCCACCAATATCGGGTCAGCATTTGAACCAAAGGAAACATGGACACCTCCTTTTCTTCACATCTTCGCTCCTGATAATCTGTTGTTGCTATGGACATTGGAAAGACTTTTCCACCGCCCCCTATAACGCCCGTATGCTGCCCGGCAGCAATGAAATTCACACAGCATATGACCTCAGCAACCATAATCCCCAGACTATGCCGATCCAGGAAATACACTATGGAATGTACTTAGCGAAAATTTTTTCCTCAACCACCCATTTTCGTGGTTGAGGAAAGGGATTCCAAATGTTCAAGGAGAATCCGCCGCACTTCCTCGATGGTCAGGGGATGCCCCTGGCAGGAATGGAAACTCCGTACAATATATTCGGATTCCACTTCGTCCTGTTGGGCGCTTTTGTACTCCACCACCCCGTCATCCCCGTTCGGCGGTTCTTCATCTCCGTCGATGGCAATGATCGAGTGCGCCTTGACTCCGGAAGCAACCGGCATCTTCGCAAGGGTCTGCAGAACCGGATTTTGGGGTGACATGCTGTCGATGCTGGTCGGCATTTTGTTCCGGAACTCAAAAGGCAATTTCGTTTGACCCAACAACTCGCTTACAATATTGGGATCTTTCTTCGCGATATCCACCGGAAGAGAGAGGATGCTGAGGGGAAGGGATACGATGCGCTGTATTATTCGGCGTACCCAGCCCTGAGCGCGAAAGCTGCCACGAAACGGGGTGGCAATGTACACCACACGCTTAACAAACGGAAGCGGCTCGAAGAACATCCATTTACGCAACAAGGATTTCATCTGACGTCCACCTCCTCGGTGATCTCACAACTATGGTCAAGAATCGACTCCTGACCCCTTCCTCCGACTCCCATCAATCGAACCGTTCAAGCCGCGAT
>CAZBQX010000034.1:0-22200 GCA_964494155.1 uncultured Syntrophales bacterium | reverse complement strand
GCATCGGGCAGGAATTCAATAATTTCTCTCAGGCGAGCCTGGGATGCCTTGAGTTCGTCTTCCATTTGCTTGCGCACGGTGATGTCCCGGGCGACGGCGTAAATGCGATTTTCAACCGGATAAGATCGCCATTCTATCCAGCGATACGTTCCATCCCGATGGCGATAACGGTTGACAAAACTTTGTATTTCTTCATTCTTTTTCAATTGACCCATCGCATCGATTGTCGCTGTCACATCGTCCGGATGGACCAAATCGAGAAAGCGTTTTCCGATTAGTTCCGCAAGGGGATACCCCAGGGTCTTCTCCCATTCGGGATTCAACCTATGGAAATAGCCTTCATGATCTGCGATGCACAAAAGATCAAGACTGCCGGTGAAGTAGCGATCCAACTCTTCTGTCTTTGCCAGGATTGCCTCTTCCGCCATTTGTCGCTGCACAATTTCCCGGGCAAGCATTCGATTTCGAAACATCATGAAAAAAAGTCCCCCGACAATCAACAGCAGCAGGGCGGCAACCAGCACGAGACGATTACGAAAACCCGAAAGTTCACCAATAATTTCGTCTTCGGGTGTGGCAACCACGATGGACCAGAAGGTATTGCCCAGTTGAACGGGTAGATAAACGGCTTGTTTGATTATCGTTTCTACCGTATCGCCGCGAATGCGGTTGTACTGATAGGTGGCAACACCTTGTTCGCCTTTCATCATCTTGCGGGCCATGACCAGAATATCCGGAAATTCGCCGCAGTTTTTGAATACCGAATTCCCCACATGCCCCGGAACAGGGCAATAAAGCTCCGTCCCGTCGCGACTGATCATCCAGGCATAGCCGTATTCTCCGATCTTGATGTTTTCCAGATATCGTTTGGACAAGGTGCTGAAATTGATGGCAACACCAATGGTTCCTTGATAGGTCCCGTTGCGGAACACGGGAATGTGTAACGCCACGGTTTCAAAACCTTGGACGGCCCAAAACACATCACTGATCACAGGACGGTGGGTACGCATGATCTCTTTTATATGCTTCTGTGGGGAAATATCTCTGCCGATAGTTCGAGGAGAGGCGGGGATGGTATAAACGATCCTGCCGCGGGCGTCTACACGGGTTACGGCTTTGATCTGATCCCTTCTCGTCTCATACAAAACGGTCATGAGCCGTTTCCCCTCATCATTCAGATCAATGATGTCATCGATATAGGAATAAGCTGTCAGTGTCGTCGTCCAGTTTTCGAAGAAATCTGTAATCCCGCGTGCTGCTTGCTGACCATGGACCAACTGTCTCTCATTGAGATTTGCAATCAGCTTGGTCTTGACGTTTTCATAAGTAAAATAAAGCAAGGTATAACCAGCGGCGCAGAACAGACAGAGCATGACAATATATTTTCCATAACCCCGAACTTTTGGCATCCATATCTCCTTCATGTCGATTCCCCCGTCTCTTTGGAACAGAAAAATACAATGGAAATTAAGCGCTCAGCGGTCCAGTTCCATCCTGGCCGCACGGGCGATGTTTGCCAGCGTATAGGGTTTGCGGACATAAGGTCCTGCTCCGAACACTTGAACCTGCCGCACCCTTTCCGTTTCAGAAAATCCGCTCACAATGACAGCCTTTTGTTGCGGATGAATTTCCAGAATGCGCTGATACGTTTCCAATCCGTCCATACCCGGATCCATGATCATGTCCAGAATCAAAAGATCCGCTTTCCGCAATTTCAGGTATTCCACGGCTTCCTCGCCGCTGGCGACGGCGGCTACTTCATAGCCGATCTTTCTCAGCATTTTCATGGCAAGCGTTCTCTGGCCTTCCACATCGTCCACCACCAGAACGGTTTCACCTCTGCCCCGGTAATCCTCAATACCGATCTCCAGCGGTTGCGGCGTCATTTCCTCGCGTGTGGCCGGGAAATAAAGACTGAAGGTGCTGCCGACGCCTTCTTCGCTCTGCACATCGATATATCCTTGATGATCCTTGACTGTCCCCCAAACCACGGCCAGCCCTAAACCGGTGCCGCTTTTTCCCATCACCTTACGGGTATAAAAAGGCTCAAATATCTTGCTGATATCCTTTGCCGAAATGCCTTTGCCGTTATCCCTTACCGTCAGGACGACATAGTCGCCCTCACGAACTTCTTCGTAGCCCCGTACGGGTCTGTCGATATAGCGATTTTTCGTCGTAATCGTTATTTCTCCATGATCCGATACGGCTTCCAGAGCATTCACCACCAGGTTCATGACGGTTTTCCCCAAATGCACCACAGATCCTTTCAGATTTAGCAGCTCGGGATCTTGTTCGATGACGATCTTCACGTACGGTCGTTCCACCTTCAAGGCACAATATTCCGGCGTCATGAGATAATCCGACAGAATTTTATTCAGATTAACAAGTTCGGATACGGCCACGCCACGCCGCGCCAGAGTCAGAAGATCCTGGATGATCGCAGCACCACGATGGGCGGATTTCGTGATATTCAAGACGTGCAGTCTCAGCGGACTGTCTTCCGGCAACTCCATCATCAGCAGTTCCGAATATCCCCCGAGAATGCCCAGCACATTGTTGAGATCATGGGCCACCCCCCCGGCCATGGTACCCAGGGCTTCCATCTTTTCCGATCGTTTCAACCTTTCTTCCAGTTTCAAGCGTTCCGCTTCCAGTCTCTTGCGTTCCGTAATGTCACGCCAGGTACAGTAAAGGATTCTTTTCCCATGAATCATGGTTGAGGCAAGCGTCACTTCTGCGGGAAACACCTCACCGTTCGCTTTCATATGTTCCCATTCGAAGCGATATATGCCTTCGGTAAGCCCTCGATTCATGACCTCCCGGCCCTTCTCCCGGGAGAGGCTGCCATCGGCTTGTTTTTCCGGCGAGTGTTGCCAGGGATAGCGATTCAACACATCCTCTTTGTTTCGGTAACCGAGGATGAGTACAGCGGCCTGGTTACAATCCACGAACATTTCCCTGTCGATAATCAGGCAGGGATCGGGAGAATTTTCATAGAGGTCCTGAAACCGCTTTTCACTCTCACGCAGTGCCTGTTCCGACAGAACGCGGGCTGTGACATCGAGCAAAAGACCACTGAAGCGAATTTCGTCAACCCCTGGCTCGGGATCCGACAAACCCCGGACAAACATGGTTTCTCCGGTCGGTTTAATAAACCTTCCCGTATAATCCCATCGGCTATTATGGGAAACCGAATCGGCAATGGAGCTTAAAAAGTTTTCTTGATCTTCCTCAGGAATGCAGGCTAGAAAACGTTCGAAAAAGTCCTGCGGAGTCGGGTCCAGGCCGAGAATATCCGCCGCGCGATCACCGACGAAATAAAGCCCGTATGTTCCGTCCTTCCGGGCATAAAAATGGTAAGGCACGCCGGGAAGGTTGTTGGTAATGCCCCGCAGACGGCTTTCATTCTGCCGCAACAAGGTTTCGGCTTGGAACTGTTCTGTAATGTCGATAGCAATCCCGCCGATATATCTTCTCCCCAAATCACGACCGAAGGTAAACTTGAAGACGCGGTTATCATGTCTGCTCCCGTCCTTAAAAACGGCATTTTCTATCACATCTAGGGCTCGATTATCCCTGAGCAGGTCCCGGTCATGTTGCTGACAAACCATGGCGAGATCCGGCGGCAACAGGTCCGTGTCTGTTTTACCGCGGCAATCATCAAGCGATACGCCGAACTTTTCCTCATAGGCCCGATTGATATAAACATATCGCCCCTGATCATCTTTTGCCCAGGCGATAGCCGGATTATTATCCATAAAAGCCCGGAATCTTTCTTCACTTTCCCTCAGGTGTTCTTCTGCGGCTTTGCTTTCCCGAATATCGTTGCCCACGGACAGAATCTCAACGGGATACCCTTGCTCATCGAGAATCGACCGGTTGGACCAGGAAATCCATATCCGGTCGCCGTTTTTGCAGACATTTTCATTTTCATTGGCCGTGAATGCCTCGGGATTAAGCGTGAGTTGATCAATCATGGCCTGTAAATCCCGCCCCGTAGACTCGGTTTCCGGGACAATCGTTCCGACGACGTGCCGTCCGATAAGCTCGTCCGGCGTATACCCGAACAGTTTCAGACCATAATCATTCATGTAAAGGATAAAACCTTTGTTATCCCAGCGAAGAATAATGCTGTTTACCCCCTCCACCACTTTCCGGTAACGCTCTTCGCTCTCTTTTAACGCTGCCGTGGTATTCCGAAGCTCCGCGGTTGCCTTGTTGACTTTTCTACGTAAGCTATCATTCCAGACAAAGAGTAACATGCCCAAAGCGAGAGCTATAAGAAAAGGATAACCGACAAATCTAATCCATGGGGGATGTTTAATCTGTTGATCCCCTGCATGCAGTTGATCATTCATTTCATAAGATGACAAAGGGGAAAATTCAACCGAAGGACAGACCTGAGGGAATACACAAAATAATATTAAAAAAAGAAAAATAACGAGGAGAATTCTTCGATATGGCATGCGCTTGACTCCGATCGTAATGAACGGACTGGCGGTCTATCTACTCATTGCATGCGAAGTCCATAAAAAACCGTCAAACCGCTTTATTTCCCCCCGACGGCTGTCCTTTCACCAATGAAGGACGGATGCATCATACCATAATGTCCCCCTATGAGAAAACGCTTCTTCCGCTATGATTGGCCGTTGGTCGTGGCCGATGTTTTCCTCATTACTTTCCGGACCAGCGGCGAACTTTTGATGCAGTCCAGTTTCCCAAGGGAATGAATGCGGCGAAAAATACGGTCATGAAAAGGGTGTAGTTACGGGGGGTAAGATAGCGGTCGAGAATGCTATGATCGTGGGCGATGGATGTACCCAAGGAATAGGCCGGTAATTCAAGAATGGCAATAATAAGCAAACCGGACAAGTACTGGTCGAAGTAACTGCGGCGTCTCACTAAAAGCGAAGCCGGAATCAGATAAAGACCGTAACAGGTCAGAACCTGCCACCAGTAGGCATATTCCCCGATTTTGAAATATTGCCCCAGACCATTCATCACAAAACCCATAGGAATATAGATCAGGACATAAATCAGATACGTCGTGGTATCGGTTTTAAGGTGACGTATCACCCTTTGCAAAAAGCCGGAAAGAGAATCCAGCCAGGATGCCTTGCTTAGGGCGGGCCGGATGTTTTTCGTCGATGCCTTTTTTTGACGCTTTTCTTTCACTGTTTCCTATTCACCCTACCGCAACAGGTCGGAAAAAAGGTCCCGGGTCGCTTTGGATTCACGCATCTCGTGGATGACCTCATGGCAAGTCAAATCATGATAGATCGGGGTAATGGTAATCATCCCTCGGCTCAGGGCGCAGGCGTCGGAATCCTCCTCTTCATGATCCGAAATGCGCGTGTCGCCGGCCAGCCAGTAATAGGTATTATCCCGTGGATCGACTCTTTTCTCGAAATTTTCCATGAAACGCGTTTTCCCCTGCTTGGTGATGACGACGCCCTTGATCTCCTTTTCCGGAAGGGCGGGCACGTTGACATTGACGGCCATCCCGGCGAAGAGTTTTTTATCCACCAGCAGGTGTGCCAGCCTGCGCGCAAACCGGGCGGCAAATTCAAAATCGCCGTCCCTGCGGGAATCGAGGGATATGGCCATGGCAGGCACGCCCATGATGATCCCCTCCGTGGCTGCTGATACCGTCCCGGAATAAATGACATTGACGCCCACATTGGCCCCCAGGTTGATACCCGACACAACCAGATCGACCGGACGGTCCGAAAGTTCTCGGATGCCGAGTTTTACGCAATCGGCCGGCGTTCCTTTGACGGCATAGCCGATCTCACTGCCGTTTTTTCGCGCCGTTCGCACCATAATCGGCCGAAAAAGCGTAATCGCGTGCCCCACAGCACTTTGCTCCACTTCGGGGGCTACGACCAGACAATCCGCATCCTGGGATAACTCCCGGTGCAGGGTGATCAAACCTTTGGCATAAATGCCGTCATCGTTGGTTAATAGGTATCGCTTTCCCAATGATTCTTCTCTCCTGACACAATCTCGTTTTGCATCCGAAATAAATATTTAAGGTTCAGTGATGCGAACACGTTCACCGTTAATTAACATGATCAGCAAAGGTTCGCTATCCATAATCCGCTGCGCGGTCATCGTGATGCTCCCGCTGACCCCGGGATAAGCCTTAACTTCGGCCAGTTCCGCTTTCAACTGCTCCCGAGAAATGGATGCATCTTTTTTGTGGACCTTGTCCAAAAGGAGCGTCATGGTATCGAAGGCATATGCCTCCAGAGCATCCGGTTCCCTGCCATACACCGTATAAAAATGATCGGTAAACGCTTCCGTCTCCTTGTTGATCCCATATGATATATAGCCATCGACAAAGATGGCTCCGTTCAAAAGGTCCCGGTGCTTCATGAGGATATCCGGATCATGCCAACTGCTGTTGCCAAGCAATTGAAATCCGCGAACATTGTAAAAGGAGAGTTGCGAGACAATCTGCGAAACACGGAGGGCCGTATCGGGAATAAACAGCGCGTCAAAGGCGATGCGGTGAATCATCGTTCTGGCATCGGTGCCGTGACGACCCAGGTCATTTTTTTTCCCGACCAGCGCGGCGATTTCCTTAGAAAAGTCTGTATCATCACCTTGATAAGGAATAAAGTGGGTGACCTTCCCACCCCTTTTTTTGATTTCGCTGCGGAAAAATTGCGCCGCGTCACGCCCGGACGGAACATTGGGGAAAAGAATGGCAATCCGACTCTTGCCAAGTGCGTCCAGTATGTAATAGGTCAGAAGACGCAATTGATTCTGTGTACTGGGAACACCACTAAAGCAATAAACCCCGCCCTGCGTAACCTCTTCATTTCTCGTGAGGGTTATCAGAGGAATGCCCCGTTGTTGTGCCGCCTCAGTCGATGCGAACGCCTCCTCACTGGAGAGGGGACCGATCACTGCCAGTAAGTTATCCCGGTCCGCCAATCTCATCAGGCCTTCACGGGCTTTCTCCGGAAGCATCTGCGAGTCTTCGATATGGAGTTCGCAGAATGATTCTCGGTCCGCATCGAAAAAGCCCCCCGCGAGAATCAGGCTTTCGAGTACACGAACGCCGTATTTTTCATATGGCCCGGTCAGAGGAAGAATCGTCCCCAGAGAAAACCGATTCCTGTTTTTTTCCATCTTATCGGAACCGACATCCTCAGATCGGACACATGGGGAAGAAAACAAAATGGCCAAACTGATTGTGAAAATGAGAGCCTTGATTTTCATCACTGATTTGCGTCTCGTTATGCTTTCCTTCAGGCCTGGATGTAAAAAAACCGAAAGGCCCGTCCCTTTCTCCATAAAATGGAAATACCCGGAAGTCAATGGAATGATTTCCGGGTATTTCCAAGTCTTTCTGATATATTACTTTACATCTTCAAAATCAGCGTCGACCACATCATCGTCCTTGCGGCCGGCGCTTTCCTGGGCGCCTCCGCCCGCGCTTCCCTGAGCTTCGGCTCCGCCCTGCTGCTGGGCTGTCTTTGCATACATGGCCTCGGCCAGCTTGTGAGAGGCATTGGTCAATTCCTCCTGCGCCGCCTGAATGGCCTGCAGATCTTCCCCTTCGATGGCCTTCTTCAGCTTGGCGATGGCGTCTTCAATCTTGGCTTTCTCCGCAGGGTCGATCTTGTCGCCGAATTCCTTGACATTCTTTTCGACGCTGTAGATGAAAGAATCCGCCTGATTTCTCGCCTCGATCAATTCCTTGCGTTTCTTGTCTTCCTCCGCATGCGCCTCCGCTTCCCTCACGAGTTTTTCGATCTCTGCGTCATTCAAACCGCTTGATGCGGTGATCTTGATGCTCTGTTCCTTACCGGTTCCGAGGTCCTTCGCGGAAACATGTACAATACCATTGGCGTCAATATCGAATGTGACTTCGATTTGCGGCAGTCCTCGCGGCGCCGGCGGAATCCCGACCAGTTCGAACCGGCCTAAAGTCCGGTTGTCCTGAGCCATAGACCGTTCGCCCTGGAGCACATGAATGCTGACGGCCGGCTGGTTGTCCGCTGCGGTGGAAAAAATTTGACTCTTCCGGGAAGGAATGGTCGTATTCTTTTCAATCAGTTTGGTCATGACGCCGCCCAGCGTTTCGATACCAAGAGAAAGGGGCGTGACATCCAGCAGGAGCACATCCTTGACATCGCCCTTTAAAACACCGCCTTGAATCGCCGCACCGACGGCAACGACCTCATCCGGGTTAACACCCCTATTGGGTTCCTTACCGAATATTTCCTTCACCTTCTGCTGGACCCGGGGCATTCTCGTCATGCCGCCGACGAGAATCACTTCGTCGATGTCTTTCGGCGACAGGTTTGCATCCTTCAACGCCGTGCGACAGGGCGGTTCCAGCTTTTCGATCAGTTCTTCCACCAGGGCCTCCAGTTTGGCGCGGGTCAGCTTGATATTCATATGCTTGGGCCCGGAGGCGTCTGCGGTGATAAACGGCAGATTGATGTCCGTTTCCATCGCCGTGGACAATTCCATCTTGGCCTTTTCCGCCGCTTCCTTCAACCGCTGCAGGGCCATTTTATCACTGCGGATATCGATCCCCTGATCTTTCTTGAATTCCGTGGCCAGATAGTCAATCAGGATCTGGTCGAAATCCTCACCGCCCAAGTGGGTATCGCCGTTCGTCGACTTCACTTCAAACACGCCGTCGCCGATTTCCAGAATCGAAATATCAAAGGTACCACCGCCCAGGTCAAAGACGGCGATCTTCTCGTCTTTCTTCTTGTCCAGACCATAGGCTAATGCCGCCGCCGTCGGCTCATTGATGATTCTCAACACGTTCAAGCCGGCAATTTTACCCGCATCCTTGGTCGCCTGCCGCTGAGAGTCGTTAAAATAAGCCGGAACGGTAATGACGACATCCTGCACCTTTTCTCCCAGGTAGTCTTCCGCAGTCTGTCTCATCTTGGTCAAAACCATGGAAGAGATTTCCGCCGGACTGTAATTTCGCCCCCGGACTGTAACCTGGGCGTCGCCGTTTGCGGCCTCCGTGATTTTATAGGGTGAAATTGGAATATCGTGCTGAACTTCTTTGGAACTGAATTTCCTTCCGATCAATCTCTTGATGGCGTAAACCGTGTTTTCCGAGTTGGTGATCGCCTGGCGTTTTGCCACCTGACCCACCAGCCTTTCGCCGCTGTCGGTAAAAGCCACCATGGAAGGTGTGGTCCGATTGCCCTCCTGATTCGCTATCACAATGGGATCGCCGCTTTCCATGACGGCGACACACGAGTTTGTTGTCCCCAGATCGATACCAATTATCTTTGCCATCTTTGTCTTTCCTCCTTCATAATCTCTCGCTGATTATTTGAATATATTCTTTTTATTTCTTGCAGATACAGACCTTCGCCGGTCGAATCAATCTTCCGTTCAGCAGATAACCTTTCTCAAGTTGGGTCACAACCTGATTGGCTTCATGCTCCGGACTTTCCACCTGCATGAGGGCTTCATGAATATTCGGATCGAAAGCCTGACCCTCCGCTTCAATCGCCTGAACACCGTGCTTTTGCAGACAGCAGCACAACTGGTCCTGAAGCATCCGGAGCCCTTCCCGGAAGGCTTCGAAATCGGCGGAGTTTTCCGCACAGGCCAGGGCTCGATCCATCCCATCAATCAAGGGCAACAGATCCTTGATGATGTTTTCGTTGCCGTACTTGATGGTATCCTGTTTGTCCCTCGCCGCTCTCTTCTTAAAATTCTCGAGGTCGGCCAGCGCCCTCAGATATTTGTCGTAATTATCCGCCGCTTTTCTTTCTTTTTCCTGGATGATACTCTCCAGATCTTCCTCACCGACCAACAGGGATTCCGATTTTAACGCTTCTTCCGCGTCGCTGCTGATTTCAACCTGATCCTGGGTGTCTTCTTTTTTAAATTTCTTTGTCATGTATGGATATCTTCTCCTCGCCATGTTTTTTCTCAATTGACTTCCGGCCGCTGGAAAAGCTTGAAATCGACCATCTCGCATATCACATGCCCTGCTGTGATATGAACTTCCTGAATACGCGCCGTGCTGGTTGACGGCACAGTCAGGATGTAATCACACATTCTGGCCATATCGCCCCCATCCTTGCCGGCAAAACCGACGGTAATTAAACCGTTTTTTCTGGCTGTTTCCAATCCCTTAATAACATTGGCCGATTTTCCGCTGGTGCTTAATCCCCAGGCCACATCACCGGGTTGTCCGATCGCCCGGATCTGTTTGCTGAATATCTCGGAAAAATCGTAGTCGTTACCGATGCTCGTGATCACGGCCGTGTCCGCCGCCAGAGAAACGGCCGGCAAGGGCGGTCGCTCAATCCGGAAACGGTTTACAAACTCCGCCGCCAGATGTTGCGAATCCGACGAGCTGCCGCCGTTTCCGAAGATGAGGATCTTATTGCCGTTTTCGAGACATTTTTTTATGACTTCAACAATACTGACCAGGCGTGACAGATTTTCGTTGATGAAAACCTCCTTCACATGGCAGCTTTCTTTGAATATTTTTACGATCATATCTTCCATGGTCGTTTCCGTTTCCTTGTTTATTGGGGCGCCCTAGCGCCCAACGCTTCGCTAATATAGTTATCACCCTATACCCTGTCAAGGCCGCCCCCGGGAATAATTCTTTGAGCATAAGGCGCCCTTTCAATTCTCAGGCTGATGAAAAAAGCAAGGGTCCGGCTTCTTGTAATAGAAGCCGGACCCTTCATGGATTTGATGAAGCAAGACTTAAGCATGCTTCATTCAATTTGGGGCAGTATTCAGAAGTGTTTTCGTCGGAGGAGTTGCTCTGCGTTCTGGTACATCCTGTCAATCTCATCTTCGCCGAGACCCGCCCCGGCTGCCACCATACGGGCAAAGCCTTTCGTCACAAGATCGCCAGGCGCATGAGAGTCGGTATTCAGCACGAGAGGAACGTCATGCTTTCTGGCGCACCGGACCACATGCCCGTTGGTCAGGCTGTGACCTTTCCGGGTGGATACTTCGAAGCAAATTCCGTTTTTCGCCGCCAGCACCGCCACCTCATCCGTAACCAGTCCCGGGTGGGCCAGGATGTCGATGTCGGAGGCAACCGCGGCCAGGTTGGTTCCTTCCTTCACCGGTTCCACAATGGTTTCCCCATGAACCACAATGATCTGCGCGCCGAGACGCCGGGCTTCTTTCGCCAGTTCACCGATATGCGCCGGCGGCACATGGGTCAGTTCGATCCCGGGCAAGACCCGGATCGCACCGGCTTCTCCCAATTGTTTGCAGACCTTAACCATCCTCGGCACGATAAAATCGAGATTCGACAGGTCGGCATGGTCGGTCATGGCAATGGCTTGATAACCTTTATCGACGGCCCTGCGTACCAGCTCCGATGGGACCAGTTCGCCGTCGCTGAAAATGGTGTGGGTGTGCAGGTCGATCATGTTTTTCTCCAGTTTATTAAGTCTGAATAGATTCGATTGACAAATTACGCAGACTGCTTGATTTTTCTTGCACATTTCACCGTTTTTTGCAAACCATTCCTGGACGGCAATCATGAGTCAGACCAGTTTATGGTTGTCAAAAAACCATTTGCCGCATATATTCCCCGCAACAACAATGGTTGGATATAAGAACACATGAATAAAATCCTGTATCGCTACCTTCTGAAAGAGATCTCCCTGCCCTTTTTCATGATCCTTTTGATTCTTACTTTCGTTCTGCTCATGGGTAAAACCCTGCGGCTGATGGATCTGATGGTCAACAAGGGGGTGCAGTTCGTCGACATCGCCCAACTGATCGCCTTTTTAATGCCGTCACTCTTAGTTTATACGATCCCCATTTCTCTGTTGATCTCAATTTTAATCGGCGTGGGACGTCTTTCCAGCGACAACGAGATCACGGTTATGAAATCTTCCGGAGTCAGTCTATACCAGTTATATGTTCCGGTTCTGTTTTTCGCCTGTCTGACTTTTCTGGCCACGGCGGCCATGTCTTTTCTCCTGGTCCCCGCCGGGAATACGGCGACCAAAAATCTTCTGTTTGCAATTGCGCAGCAAAAAGCCAGCGTCGGCATCCAGGAAAAGGTCTTCAACGATGATTTCCAAGGTGTTCTGATCTATGCCGACCATATACCTCTCAGCGGAGATTATCTGGAAGGGGTGATCATATCCGACCGCCGTCCCGGACAGGAGCCTGCAACAATCTTTGCCAAAAGGGCCTATCTGATCTCCGATCCGGATAATCTTTCCTTAAATATGCGTCTGGAATCGGGCATATCTTCCAACACGGACCTGCATCGTTCGACCTACCGCCAGATGATCTTTCAGACCTACGACATCAATCTGGATATCGGCGCCTCCTTGTCCGGCCCGCCTCAAAAGGACACGCGTGAAATGACTTTTCAGGAGCTTCTTTCCGAGATCGGCAAAAGCGGTCTGGAACAAAAAGCACTGGGTGAATTGATGACGGAACTGTATAAAAAAATCACCATTCCTTTTTCCTGCATCATTTTCGCCGCTATGGGGTTGCCGCTGGCCATCAGGCCGCAGCGTTCGGCCAAAGCCCGAGGGTTTGTCATCGGGCTTTTTATCATTCTTGCCTATTATCTCCTGCAGTTGGGGAGCGATGCCCTGGTGGAAATGGGCCGTCTCAAGCCGGTGATAGGCGCCGGCGGCACAACAGTCGTCTTTTTTATCGCCGCCGTCTGGTTTTGCATAAGATCCGCACAGGACAAAACCATACTGGGTTTTGATATCCATTTGCGGAAGCAATAAAACAACTATCTTGAATTTGAATCTATGAAAATCATTGATCGCTATATTCTGAAAGAATTTTACCTGTTCCTGTGCATGATTATGAGTCTTTTCGTGATGCTGTTCATTATTATTGATTTCTTCGAACGGCTGAAGCTCTTTCTGAACAACAACGCTTCCCTGAACCAGATGGGTTCTTTTATTTTCTATCAAATCCCCATGATTGTGTCCCTGACCCTTCCGGTCGCTGTCCTGATCGCAACTCTGATCACCCTGAGTACATTTTCCCGCAACAGTGAAATCACCGCCATGAAGGCCAACGGCATCAGCCTTTACCGCATTGCGTCACCCATTTTTCTGTCTGCGGTCATCATCAGCTTTTTCCTTTTTTTCTTCAGTGAATGGGTTACCCCCATGGCCAATCAGAAGGCGGATCATATCAAGTATGTGGAGATTAAAAAGCAGCAGGCGCGGGGAAGTTTTAAGCAATCTCAGATCTGGTACCGTGGGATGGACGGCATTTACAATTTCAACCTGTACAATCCGAAGACCGGCACAATCCAGGGTGTGTCCCTGTACTTCATGACACCAGACTTCCGGCTTCGGATGCAGATCAGTGCCGAGAAGGCCTTCTGGGAAAAAAACCGCTGGGTGGGACAGAACGTCCAGGTCATCTCATTTTCCGCAGACGGCCTGCCCAGCATTCAAAAGCAGGAGCGCATACCCCTGCCGATCCGGGAAACACCGGTCGATTTCGAGGCGGTTCAGAAGTCGCCGGATAAAATGGGTTACTTTGAATTAAAAACGTATATCGATAAACTGGTGGAAGAAGGAACCGAAGTTAACGCTTATCTGACCGACCTGCACGCCAAACTGGCCTTTGCGTTTGTCACGATGATTTTAACGGCGATCGGCGTGATTTTTTCTGTGCATGCGGAACGGAGCGGCGGCGTCGCCCGCAGCATCGGTCTGGGCATTATCATCGGGTTTTCCTACTGGATCGTCCATGCCTTTTCCGTGTCTTTGGGACGATCCGACACCATTCCGCCTCTCCTTGCGGCCTGGGTCGCAAATGCCGTCTTCATGGTCTTGGCCCTGGTTCTCAGCCGCCGCATCAGAACATAGAAGCAAACCGATGTTCTATCGCGATCAATAGCGATAATAATCCGGCTTATAAGGACCCGCCAAGGGCACGCCGATATAATCGGCCTGCTTCTGGGTAAGCTGTGTCAAACTGGCCCCAACCCGTTCCAGGTGAAGTCTGGCGACCTCCTCGTCGAGCACCTTACTCAGTCTGTAAACACCTGGTTTGTAGGCATTGGAAACCAGATCGATCAGAGCCAGGCACTGGTTGGTAAAACTGTTGCTCATGACAAAGCTCGGATGGCCCGTCGCACAACCCAGATTGACCAGCCTGCCTTCGGCCAGAATGAGGATGGAGCGCCCCGATTCAACGTACCAGCGGTCCACCTGTGGCTTGATGTTCTCTTTTCGGCACCTGGGGTTATTCTCCAGGTAATACATGGCGATTTCACTGTCGAAATGACCGATATTGCAGACGATCGCCTCGTCTTTCATCCGCTCCATATGTTCGCCGCGGATGACATCGCAGCATCCCGTCGCCGTGATGAAAATATCCCCCTCCGCCACAACGTCTTCCAGTGTTTTTACCGGATATCCTTCCATGGCGGCCTGGAGGGCGCAGATCGGATCGATTTCGGTCACGATCACCCTGGCACCCAGACTCTTCATGGAATGGGCGCAGCCCTTTCCTACATCGCCGTACCCGCAAACGACGACCATTTTCCCGGCAATCATGATATCCGTCGCCCTTTTGATTCCGTCGGCCAGGGACTCCCGGCAACCGTACAGGTTGTCGAATTTTGATTTCGTAACGGAATCATTGACGTTGATCGCAGGGAAAAGCAATTCTCCCGCGGACGCCATCTGGTAAAGACGATGCACGCCGGTCGTCGTTTCTTCGGAGACACCTCGGATACCGGCAGCGATTCTTTGCCATTTCTCAGGATTTCTTTTCCGAGCCTGTCCCAGACGCTCCATGATGACGGCCATTTCCCGGTGTTCCTGTGTTGCATCGAGTAATCCGGGATTCTTTTCTATTTTGACACCCAGGTGGATCAGCATGGTTGCGTCTCCGCCGTCGTCGACGATCAAATCCGGTCCGGATCCGTCGGGCCAGGTGAGGGACTGCTCCGTACACCACCAGTACTCCTCAAGGGTCTCGCCTTTCCAGGCGTAGACGGCCGCCGTACCCGCTGCGGCAATGGCCGCCGCTGCGTGATCCTGCGTGGAAAAAATATTACAGGAAGCCCAGCGAAGATCAGCGCCCAGAACCTTCAGGGTTTCGATCAAAAGCGCCGTCTGGATGGTCATGTGCAGACTGCCCATAACCTTCAGCCCCTTAAGAGGCTGCGAGGGACCGTATTTTTTGCGAATCGCCATCAGACCGGGCATTTCGTTCTCCGAAAGGGCGATCTCTTTTCTGCCCCATTCAGCCAGACTCATATCCGCAACTTTATAAGGCAAGGACATATCTATTTCGAGAAAACTCATGTTCATCACTCCTGGAACAGACGTTAAAAACGATTCCCATCAATAAAGAATGATCAATCCGCAGCCCTTTTGAGCACATCTACCATGTCGATCTCCTCCCAGGGATAGTCACCCAGGAAAAGACTCCGGGGGATATGACGGTAAAGGTCGCCGTTGAGGAGATTGAACTTCTCGATCATTCCCCGGGGGGAGAGATCAAAATACTCTTTCACCAACAGGACCAGATTGTTATCGGAAATTTTACCCGTCCCGAAGGTATTCACATAGATGGCAATGGGCCGGGCAATACCGATCGCGTAAGCAAGCTGTACCGAACATTTTTCCGCCAGATCCGCCGCAACAATGTTTTTCGCCACGTAACGGGCGCCAAAGGTTGCTGAACAGTCCACTTTTTCCGGTGACTTGTTGACAATGGCACCCCCGCCCAACTGAGCGCCGGGGAAACCGCCGTAAAGCTGAACCACCAATTTCCGCCCTGTGACTCCCGAATCCGCAGCACTGCAGGAATTAACCGCCTGCCATTCACCCGTAGGATTGAACAGGAATTCCGTGCCCTCGTCCACCCAATCGCCGACGCAACCCATGGCAATATGTTTGGCCATGGGCTCAATACCGGCCCGGTCGCCTTCCTTGACACAGCGATAATCGATGGCGTTGGACATGAGGACCGTCGACACCCGCTCGGGCATCCCGCGGTCATTATACTGAACCGTAATCTGCCCCTTTCCGTCCGGTGCAAAGATGGGATTGCCGCAGGTTTCAAAGCAGCGCATCATCTTATTGACCAATACATAGGGTAACGGTAAAAGTTCCGAAGTTTCGTTACAGGCAAAGCCGTAGATGATTCCTTGATCACCAGCGCCGATCTCCTTATATTTGCCCAGATCCGCTCTTGTTCCCTGATTGATATCGGGTGACTGGGGAATGATCGTGTTCAAGATGCCCATGGAGTTTCCGTTCAGCCCCAGATGGTAGTCATTATATCCGATTGAGAGTACCGTATTACGGATGATCTTTTCGATATCGACGTAGATGCGGGTGGCAACTTCGCCGCCGACAATGCATAACCCTTTACCCAGAAAGACCTCAAGGCCGCAGTGGGGCATCGTGTCGATGGTCATCCCCGCACGGTATTCCTCTTCAATAATCTCTGCGATGATATGGGAGGCGATCATGTCGCAGACGATATCCGGATGTCCGATTTTTACGCTCTCTGATGTAATGTTCATGTGACTGGTTCCCTTTCTTCTTGGTATAAATTCCCCTTCACTTATCGTTCAACCCAGAAAGTTCTGCTTCTGGGAGGAACGATCCCCGCCGAAATGATCAATGTGAACGCTTCCTCGACCGTCATGTCCGTTTCAATCATATCGCTTTCACGGACAATCACGAAGGCCCCCGTATAAGGAGTCAGGGCCAGAGGAATAAAGACCCCGATATTTTTTTCATGCTCATGGGAAATCTGGGGAAAGGTCTCTTCCGCAGAACCCGTAACAAAACCGATGCTGTGCAACCCTTTTCGCGGATATTCAACCAGGACGACTTTTCTGAAACTGCGGCTTTTCCCGACGAAGAGGCTGTTGAAGATCTGCTTGATCGCCAGATAGATACTGCGGACGATGGGAATCTGCGCGAACACGCCTTCGCCCTTGCGAACGACGACATTTCCAAGATAACTCTTCGTGATCAGACCGGTAATGAAAATCAAAAGAACCGTAAAAATGATGCCCAAACCCGGCATATGGAAACCCAGCAGGGCATCCGGCTCGTAACGGTCGGGAACGATCTTCAGAAGACCGTCCATGACATCGATAATGAAAAAGAGGATATAGAGGGTCAGGCCGATGGGAATAATCACGGCCAAACCGGTCAGGAAAACATTTTTAAATCGTTTTTTCAAAATCGATCACCACGTTCAGAGCGCGAATACCTCCCTAACAAATCGCACGCTTAATTTCAAGGTATATTAAAAAAAGGGCATCCCTTTGAGCGACAGGGTATGCCCTTAATCGATCTTTTATGTAAAGACTTAATCAATTGGTTATCTTTTTGATCTTATTCTCACCATCCAGAAGCACGCAGGTCGGTTTCCAGCCCTTGGCCTCGCTGTCTTCGACCATGCAATAAGTCGCAATGATAATAATGTCCCCTTTGGAGACTTTTCTCGCCGCCGCACCGTTCAGACAGATGACCCCGGAACCCGCCTTGCCGGTAATGGCATAGGTCGTAAAGCGCTCGCCGTTGGTGACATTGTAAATGGCAACCTTCTCGTAGGGAATGATGTTGGATGCCTCCAGCAGATTCTCGTCGATGGAGATACTCCCCTCGTAGTGCAGATCCGCATCTGTCACTTTGGCCCTGTGCAGTTTTGATTTCATCATGAACCGTTGCATTGAAACTCACCTCTTAAAAACTTCTTTAAGAATTAGCGTTCGTCTGAATAGGGTATATTCAGATCCTCTCCGAAAACGTAGTTGTCGATCAATCTCGTCTTTCCAACCTTGACCGCCATGGCGATGAAGGTATTACGTCCAACCGTTTGAACTTCCTCAACCGTATCCACGTCGCTGATCTTGACATAATCAATGACGGTATAAGCATGCGATTGGATATACTTGCATACCTGATCCAGAATTTTCCCGGCATCGGTTTCGCCTGCCTCAAACAGCCGTTTCGCCATCGCCAGGGACCGGCTCAGGCATAAAGCCGATTGCCGTTCTTCTTCGCTCAGATAAACATTGCGGGAACTCATGGCCAGTCCGTCCGGCTCCCGTGTGGTCGGCATGCCCACCACCTCGATATCCATGTTCAAGTCACGGATCATGGTTTTGATCGTGACAAGCTGCTGAAAGTCCTTCTTGCCGAAAATGGTCACGTGCGGTTTGACAATATTGAACAGCTTCGTGCAAACCGTGGCAACCCCTCGGAAATGACCGGCTCGCGACGCCCCGCACAGGGTTTGTGTCACCCCTTCCACATCGACATAGGTCTGGTAATGTGGTGGGTACATCCCCGCATTATCCGGGAAGAAAATGGCATCGACACCGACTTGCTCGGCCATGGCCCGGTCACGATCAAAGTTCCGGGGATATTTATCCAGGTCCTCCGTCGGCGCGAACTGCGTCGGGTTGACGTAGATGCTGACTACCAGGTAGTCGCCTCTTTTCCGCCCTTCCCGCATCAGGTCCAGGTGTCCCTCGTGGAAATAACCCATCGTCGGCACAAAAGCGATTTTCTTCCCCTGCAGGCGGAGCAGATTCGCCTTGTTCTGCATGTCCTTGACTGAATTAAATATTTCCACTAGCCATTCTCCTTCGGGCAAAAAAAAACCTCCGCGTCGTAAGACGGGAGGTGAAAATACCCATATAAGCAGACTTTCTGACCTTTCCGTCTCAGTCCGAAACTGGATCCAAGCGGCGTATGGCTTCTAACAGACAGCCACATCTTTGTCAAGCAATATTTTTATAAAAGAAACCGCGGATACTTAAATTGTTTCCGCTGCTAAAAAATCAATGCAAATAATTATGCAGCGCCCGGTAACTGTTGAAATCGGCGTCCTGGAAAGCCGCACCGACCTGGACGACCTGCGCTTCGTCGTACACCTGCATGGTCCGACATTTAACCTTGACGGGTTTGCTTTCGTCCGGAAGAATAAACATAACACTGAACTCAGCATCACCGTTTTTGTACTGCGTTTCAAATTTCGTCCCCTTGGGGACGGAAAATCTGATGCCTCCCATGGATATATCAAGCACGGTACCCGCATCGAATTCATGATCCTGGGACTCAGCGGAATCAATAAAGGCCGGTAGAGACACCTTTTTTCGCATAAAGCGACGCCGCTCTTTGCCGATGCCCTTGGGAGCAACCCCGGTTTTGAGGTGCCGGTAAATAATCGATTCAATCACTCCGGAGATCGACTTTCTTTCCTCCTCGGCAATATCACTCAAGGCATCCCGAATTGCCGCACTGGTACGAAAGCATATGCTGACATCTTTTTTCATAGGTTACCGCCTAAGTAGATCTGGAGTTTTGTTATACAATTATCAAGGTCCAGACAAAAAACGATCCATAATTTACTTGGCTCCTCCATAACCTATAAAAATTCTTTTGTCAATGATTGTATAGCTTAATGTAATAACTTATCTCTTCTGGCATTTTCCTTCGGTTTACCATGTTTATTGAACTGGACGATGACATTGCATAATTCATAACATCAAAATTTTTATGTCGTTTTACTTAAAATTGCCCGAAAGCCTGCTGGCCTCGTCCTTTCCGTAAAAGGCTTCTTTTGCGTTGGCGGCCTTCCTGAACTTGTCTTTCGCATCCGCCGTCTTGCCCTGTTTGTAGAGTACGAGCCCCCAATGATAATTGATGACGGGCGAATCCGGCGCCTTCGCGTAAGCCCGGCCGATGAAGTCCGACGCGGACTTCAGGTCCCCGTTTTTATAGGAAGCCCAGCCGATGGTATCGAGCACCCCGGGATCCTCCGGATAAACGGCATAAGCGCTCTTGGCCAGCGTAAGGGCTCTCTGCAGTTCCGCCTTGGTTGCCCCGTGATCGGCCAGCAGGAAGGCAAGGTTGTTCACCCCCACCCATAAGTCCGCCTTTTTCGCCAGCATCCGCTCATAAACCGCAATCGCTTTCCGAAATTCTCCGGTCCGCTCATAAATCTGGCCCATGGACAGATAGGCCACAAAGTTCTCCGGGTTTTTCTTCAAAGATTCTTCATACTTCTGGATCGCCCGATCCTTCTGTCCGGTAGCCATATACAGGCCGGCCAGGTTGTTCAGGGGCTCAACCCAGGAGGGCTGCAACGACGCAGCCTTCTGGAAGGACTCCTCCGCTTTTTTGATATCCTGCTTCATGGCATTGACCTGACCCAGCAGATTATACGACAGGGCATCCTGCGGGTTGATTTTAATGCGGGATTCACAGAGGGCAATCGCCTCGGCGAATTTCTTCTGTTCAACATAGGAGCGTACCAGATGAATATAAGCCGACGCATAACGCGGATCGATTTTGACGGCCTGCTCAAGCTGACCCTGTGCCAGGGCCCATTTCCCCTGTCCCGCATAAAGCTCGGCCAGCTTCATGTAGCCGAACGTTCTTTCCGGCGCCTTCTTCCTGATTTCCGTGTATTCGCTTTCCGCCCGCCGGTAATCCTTCATCACCACATACAGATCGCCCAGATCGGCGCGAAGGTCCAGGTCGTTCGGGTTCTTCTCCAGGGCTTTGCGAATCTGATTTTCGGCGCCGCGGAAATCCTTCTGCAAAACATAAATCCGGCTCAAAGCCCTTAAGGCTTCTTTCGACGCGGGGTCAATCTTCAGGGCTTTTAAAAGGGTGTCCACCGCCAGATTCATCTGCTTGTTCAGGGCATGGGCCTCAGCCAGCTTGACGTAGCCGCTGATCTCATTCGGCCGCTCGTTCAGCACGGTCTGAAATTCCGGAACGGCGCCGGCCCCCTCGCCCTTGGCCAGGTGGATGCTTCCCTTGATGAAGTGGGCTTCCACATCCTTGGGATTATCTTTCAGAACTTCGTCGACATATTTCTTTGCCCCGTCCAGGTCCTTCTGCATCAGCGCCAGCCGGGCCAGTCCGTTTTTCGCCTGAATGATTTCCGGTTTGGACGAATCGCGGTCCAATCCCAGGCATTCTTTCAGCATCGTTTCCGCTTCTTTTGCACGGCCCGTATTGATGTAGAGGTCGGCCAGGATAAAGCGCAATTTGTAGCTCTTGCTGTTCTGCTGCAAACCTTCTTTAAGCAGAGCTTCCGCATCTTGTACCCGGTTTTTGGAAAGGTAGAATCCCGCCGCCTGAATCCGCTGGTCATCATTTTTGGGGTCGCCGGAGATCATGGCTTTAACCGTATCCGTTGCTTTCTGGCCGTCGCCCACGGCCCAGTACAGGTTAGCCAGGATCAGTCTGTACCGGCTGTTTTTCGGATCCAGTTCGACGACTTTCTGCATCGCCGCCAGGGCATCGGGCAAGCGCTTACCCATGGCGTAGAGTTCCGCCAGGGAGACATAGAGTTCCGGCGACTTCGGATTGGCCTGGATGCCACGCTGCAGCGTACTTTCCACGCCCTGCCAGTCCTGCCTGGCCATTTGTACGGCCGCCAGCAGCCGGTAAACATCGAAGTGGCTGATTCCCTGCTGAATCAGACCGTTGAGATACTGCTCCGCCTGATCGTTTTCTCTTTTCCCAACGTAGACGGCCCCCTTGATGAGCATGGCATCGACGTTTTTGGGATCGCCCTTGAGAATCAGTTCGGCGGTCTCCAGGGCACGATCCGGCGCACGGGCAAGCAGATACAGTTTCCCCAGTTCGACCTGGGCTTGCCAGTGCCGCGGATTGAGTTCCACCGCTTTGTTGAAGTGGCCGAATGCCTTTTGAAAATCCCGCTGTCCGAGGGAGACTTTCCCCAGCATGTAGTAGCCGTCTACAAATTTCGGATCGATCTGGACGGCGTTTTTGAATTCCAGAGCGGCCTTGACATAATCACCTTTTTCATAGAGGGCCTTCCCCTTGTTGAAGAACTTCATCTTCTTCTCTTCCGGTCCGCCGCAGCCCAGGACAAAGCTGAGGGCCAAAAGGAGGGCCAACAATACTGCCAAGCGTTTTTTGTACATGGATCTTATCTCCTGTTATGGATTATATATTTTGGATAAACCGCTGAATTCAGAAGTGCTTTCCCCCGGTTAGAAATAAAATATCAAGTACAGTTAATTACCTGCCGATCCGGGATCGATTTGCAGCGGACCGAAATGACAGAGCAAATCTCTGGAAACCGGCTTTCGCCGGTATGACGTCACCTTTGTGTCTTTTCGAACGCATGTGAGAAATCTTTTCCGCCTCAGTCTTAAGATTTCTCGTCGCTTAGGCTCCTCGAAATGACACAAATACC
>CAZBQX010000033.1:1965-22294 GCA_964494155.1 uncultured Syntrophales bacterium | reverse complement strand
GGGCGTCAAATTCACCTGGATGGGGGCATTGGGGGAATCCTATTTGAAGGATTTTATCAAGGAGAAAATGCTCTGCCGTCTGTAGGCACCCCGCTTTCGGCGTTTAGCCCGGAGACTGGAGACCGTCCGGCTTGCGGGGAATGATCATCCACATGAACAGGTAAGCCAGAACGCCGAAGCCGAAAGAAAACAGAATTATCAGCATGAAGATAATCCGAACGAGAGTCGGGTCTTTTTCGAAGTATTCTCCCAAACCGCCACAAACACCGCCCAATTTTTTATCCGTATTGGAAAGGTAGAGTTTTCTCAAAGCTTCCTCCTTGCTGACCGTTTTTTAAAGACAAATCGCCCCTTCCGTCTTACCGACCAACTCGTAAATGCGAGCGACTTCTTCACTGGAGCAAACATGTTTATGAATGGTAACGCTGACATACTTTCCGGTCCGTGACGACCGGCAGACAGGTTCCACATCGGGAAATAGGATCAGAATTTCCTGTAATTTTTCCGCTGGAACAATGAACTTAAAAGGGAAGACACAGGGCCAGAAGTAATTGGCATCCAATAATTCCCGAAATTTACCGGTATTTTCTGTCATCAACTCATAACTCTCCCTCATCTATCGATTGAACATCATATCGCAATCAAATTATCGCTCAAAACACGGCAGATTGCGCTTGACTAAACATGATTCCGTAATCGAAGCTCCAGGGGATGGGGATTCAGATAGGTCTGTCCCTTCAGGTAGGGCTGATCATACTTCCCTACATAATGTTTAAGCAGCGTCAGGGGAACAACAAGGGGTAAAATATTGGTGCGGTATTGATTGATCAGCTCCAGCAATTCACTTTTTTCCCAGGAGGAAAGCTCTTTTTTAAAATAGCCCACCATGTGCATGAGTACATTGGCATTTTTACGGGGCGTCGCCTGCCGTTTCATCCCTTCCATGAGCCACCGTTCATAGACGGAAACCAGGTCCGGTATATTCATTGCCTTTGCTCCGGCCACCAGACGTCCCAGTTCCCGGTAATGCTGCGGACTGTGCGCCAATATGAGCAACTTGTTGGACGCATGAAAATCAATCATATCGCTTAATTTCAAGCGCCCTCGGCGGTTCAGCTCCTGCCAGCGGGCATAAACAAAAATGCGTTCGATAAAATTCTCCCGTAAAACCGGATCGTTAAGACGTCCTTCCTCTTCCACAGGCAGGTTGGGAAAGTGATCCATAAAGGCGCGCGCAAAAAGTCCCACCCCATTTTTTGCCGCCGCCCCTTTTTCATTGTAGACTTTCACACGTTCCATGCCACTGGATGGTGATCCACTTTTGAAGACAAAACCGCAAAGCCTCTCCGACTCAAGTTCCCGGACCCGCCGTGCAGCCCAGTTAGTCATCCGGTCTGTCAGGTCTTGCTTTGAGCGCGCCGTCATCAATCTCGGTCTTTCTGCATCGCCAACCAGCCGGACCGCTTCGCGGGGCACACCAAAACCAGATTCCACTTCGGGACAAACAGGAACAAATTCGACATATTGTCCCAGGGTATCCCGTAAATAGTGATCCAGTTTATGCCCGCCGTCATACCGGACGGGGAAACCGAGGAGGCAGGTGCTGATGCCGAGTTTCATTTTTTCCATGGTGGCATCATACCAGAAAAAGTACGAAGCACAAGGCCCCTTGTTTTTTATTATTCGCCGGTGTTAAATAGAAAAGGAGATTTATGTCACCATTGACGAAACATTATGAAAACCGTTGAGAAAGGATTTGCAGCATGCTTGATGAAATGAAAGCCCTGATCCGGAACAAGGATGTCTGTGTGTTGGCGACCGTTTCCGAGGGGATACCCCATTGTTCACTCATGTCCTATGTTACCGATGACGATTGCCGGGAATTTTTCATGATCACGCACCGGAATACAAAAAAATTCCGTAACCTCCTGCAGAACGAAGCCGTCAGTCTGCTCATTGACACACGGGAAGAAGATGTTGGGCAGAAAAGGGAGCTGGTTCGCGCACTGACCGTTGCGGGCATCTTTCAGACCATCGAAAACAGGCAGCAAGAGGCCCTCTGCCGAGAGAAATTACTGGCAAGACATCCGCACCTGAAAGAATTTGCTAAAAATGAAGACGTCCGGATTTTCTGTGTTCGGGCCAGATCCTTCCAGTTGTTGTGTGGTATCACTGAATCTTATTTTGAGAAAATCAATTGAAAAAAAACCATTCTTTCCGTAACGACTTTAAAAATTCCCGGCAACAGGAATAAACGCATAAGGGATGAACGTCGCTTGGGATCTTCTCATAAATGAAGACCGTCAGGATCCCATCATTGCTTTGCCCCGGACATAATTGCCGCCACGGTTTTTTTGGTACGGTCGATGATTTTTTCGTAGTTGAGACTGTTCCGCTGAATGTAATAATTCTTTTCCACATCCTGGGCGATGGGGGCTTTTTGCTCCAAAAAGGCAATCAGCTTGTCTGTTGAGGGAAACTGTTTGATAAACAATTCACTCCAGTTGTTCTCCATGACCACCCGATAATTATTCCCCTCCACAGATTCCTTGACGGCTTCAAAATCAACGACGATGAGAATTTTTGTGATCTTTTCGGGCTGGAGGAAATTTTGAAAATCGACAGCGGTGATGTTATAAGACCCGAAGACTTCACGTATTTTGCGACCCAGATTGATGATTTCCTGGATGGTGACAGAGGTCGGATTGGGAATCATCCGGACATTGACGGCTTCGAAGAGATCATTCCAGATGAGGTAGGCGATACAGTACACGACATCGGCATTTTCAACCACGATCATGTCCGCATCATGCGCAGGCGCCACCCGCCACTTCCGGGACTCAAAGCGAAATGTCAGATCCGGCACATTTATCGTATCGATGGGTTTGTGCATAATCGGCAACTTCCCCTCTTTTCGGGCCAGACTCGAAGCCAGTTTTCTGCCGATGATGGTCAAATCCTGCGGCGCAATCAAGCCCGTGACATCTTTCGCCATATTGGAAATGTCTTTGTACATTTCCAAAAGCAGGGTCAGGATCTTGGCGCCGAATTCCTGGTGAGCCTGGAAACTCCAGGATTCAAAGCGGTTCAGGTCATAGAGGCTATGCCGATCAAGTTTGTATTTTTTAAATAATTCCGCCGACAGTTCCTCCTTAATGGTCATTTTGTTCGACATCAGCTTGATTTCATACCGCAGATAAAAACATTTCTTAAGAAATTCGAAGTCCCGGTGTTCCTGCTGTTCGTAGTGGCTTAACACCGCATCCAGGGTAAACATGCTGGGATCAATAAATGACTTATTGCCGCCGCCGCTTAAAATGAGGTCGCGAAAACGGTGACAGAACAGGGCCTCCTGGGGCAATTCCATCTGCACCACCAAAAGCAGCATTTTAATAATGGACTTGAGCGGGTGGGTCAGGGCTTTATTGAATTGCCAGAGCGCCGCTCCGAAATATTCACTTTGTTCAATGGCCAAAAGATTGCCCAAATCCACACAGTCGTCCTGTCCAAAATTGGGATGCTGGTATTCCTGAAGGGCCTGTTCATAGGACAGTGGTTCTTCCGGGTTGAAGTAAACCCACCAGAAGGGTATTTTTCCGCAAATCACAATGGCGGTGCGATAGAATTCCTCTTTCAGCACGTTGCGCTGGGTGCTGCCACAGCTTTCATCGCTGACGTTACCGAAATTACATTTTTGTATATCACTGATATCACTAATAAAGAAGTAGACCGGCATTTTAAGGGTGTTATCGAGCCAGTCCTTGATCAAATAAACCTTCTGGGAGAGATGATCGAACTGGGTCGCAGTGTAATTTTCCCGATCAATGCAAACCCAGAGATCGCAGTCGGAATGAGAGGTCTGGCTGATCGTGCCGATACTGCCAATGGTATAAATACCCTGAATATCACAATATTCGGTTGAATATTTGAGCAGCGATCCCTGGTCGTAGCACTTGAACTGCTTCTTGAAGGCAGGCTCCTTCTTCTTGATGTCCTTACTCTGTTCGATATCAAAAACCCGGAAGGGCTTATCTAAATCGGGAACATACCCTGGGAAATCGGGATGATTGATGCTGAGCAGCCAAGGGAGCAGGAAAAGAATCACTTCGCTTTCCTTGGGCGCCAGGTGCTGAAAGATATCCTTACGGAACTGATTGTAGGCGAGAAAAACCTTTTTGTTCTGAAGCAGTGTTTTGGACAGGGACATGAAAAATACTCCAAAAATATTTAAAAAGCGCGTTACTTTATAATGTCATCCATTTAAAGTCAATGAATCCGCCGGCACTTGATCGGGGCATCAAACAGTTAAAAGACGTAATCCCTTTGAATTTTAGGGAGATAAACTATTGTTAGCCGAAGAGAAGAACATAGAATGCCCGTACCAGAACCCAGGCCAGAATCATAACCGTTACGATAAATGCAAAGAATGCGAGGGCGCGGTGAAGGCTGTTTTCTGTTCTTCTTTCCTCATAACCGCCCAGATATCCAATCAGCAAACCGGCAAGAAGCCCTCCGCCATGTGCCCAATTGTTAATCCCCGGAATCAACAGACCCAAAAGCACAAGTCCGACCGTCCATCCCATGGCCTGCCGGTAAATAAGATCGCCAAAGAAACCGCCCCGGCTCTTGCCGTAATAAAGGATCGCACCGATAAGCCCGCAGATGCTGGCCGAAGCGCCGATGGTCAGACTCACATTCATCAGATAGGACAGCAGGAAGCCGGCCACACCGGTTACGGCATACAGAATGATGAAGCGACAGAGGCCGTAGGCTGAGAGTACAAAGGGCCCCAGTTGCATCAGGGCGATCATATTGAAGAAAATATGCAGAATGCCTCCGTGAAGATAAGAGGCAGACACCAGGCTCCACCAGTTGCCGAAGCCGTTTATCGGTATGGTTCCCGTCGCACCCATAATCATCAGGCTATAATCGGAGGGCGACAGCATGGTCATCGGGTTAAGGTCCAGGCCTCGGGATGTCGGGTTAATGAGAAGGGACAGGATAAACAGGACCGCGTTGACGGATATGATGACCTTGACCGGATCCGCCAAGAAAAGAAAAGACAAGCCGCTTCGCAGCATACTCAGGGTACCAGGCCGCTTCAGCCCGCAATAGGGGCACTCGGCTTCATCAGCACTGATGAATTTTCGGCAACGGGGACATAGAATACCGCCTGTTCCCATCGAACTTCAAACTCCCTTCAGAATTGGAGAAATCGCATCATAACCGGAATGGCCACAAAGGTACCCAACGACGTCGTCAGATTGACAAAGGCGATGAGGATCAATATCCGAGTGATCTTATTGCGGAAAAAACCGCGAAAACTGGTAATGTCTTCCGTCAGGTTCAGAAAATCTTTAACCTGGGGCTTGCGAATCGTCGCTTCGATGAGACCGGCGACCCATCCCGTCGCAATGAGCGGATGCAAAGTCGCAACCGGCGCCGAAACGGCGGACGCGAGGATCGTCAAGGGATGGGACAGCATGATCAGCGCTCCCAAGGCGGCGCAACTTGCGGTGATCACCGACCAGGACAGGATCATGTTGATACTCGACTGACTGCCCGAGAAATAAAAACCGGCCAGAAACAAACAGATGATCGCCAACGAAAAAATCCACCCGGCGGCCCGGCCGAAAAACCCCTGTGCGGGAATCCGATTCAACAGATCCAGATCGATCTCCCGCCCCATATTCAGACGAATGCCCGGCACATGGCCCGCACCGACCACGGCGACAATTTTCTTTCCCTCTGCTTCGCCGATCATCCGCGCCAGGAACTGATCTCTTTCATCGATCAGGGTGCTCTTTAACGCAGGTAATCTCTCGCCCAGAGATTTTAATGCAATTTCGAGTACATCCTGTTCCTTCAGTTTTTCGATATCCTCTTCCGTAATGTCATCGGCAACAAATAAAGACAGGATCATCTCCGGGAGTACCCTCAGTTTGCTCCAGAAACCCATCTTGCGCCAAGCACGCAGGAGGGTAACCCGGATCGACCGGTCCGCAAGCACCAGACGGGCCCCCGTTTCCTCTGCGAGGCGCACCGCGCGGCGCATTTCCTCACCCGGCTGGATATCAAACTTCTGAGCCATTTTGCGCTGAAACGAAACCATGAGCAACTGGGCCAAAAGCAGAGAGGTGCGCTTGTCCCGGATGACTTTCATGATGTCCATATCATGCCAGCGGTCCTGCTGACGAATCGCCTCCAGCCGATCCTGGCACAGCTCCACACAAATTGTGTCGGGGTTTTCCTCGCGGATCGTCTGTTCGACCAGCTCGGCGCTTTCACGGGAAACATGGGCTGTTCCCACCAGGATAATCTCCTTATCCCGATAGGAGAATCTCGAAATATTTTTATCGTTCAAGTTAATCCCTTTTGCAGTGCTTTTCGGCTTCTCCGTAAAACGGAAGTGATGTATATGAGTGCGACAAAATCTAGGATGGAAACCGAAAGCCCCTTATATGCAGCGGATAGTTATCAAGATTCAACGGGTTTGTAAAGAGAAATGCCGGAGCCCCAAGCTCGGAGGAAAGGCACCCCCGGCAGGAAAGCTGTTTGGGTCATGTCCGTAAAAGCGGGAGATGTTGTAGAACTGACCATGGAACAGGTCGCCTTCGGCGGCGAGGGAATCGGGCGCTGGGGGAACCTGGTCGTGTTTGTACCCTATACCGTTGATGGGGATGTGGTCCGCGTCGAAATATTGGAATGCCGGAAACGGTATGCGCGAGGCCGTTTGCAGGATATCCTCCAGCCGTCACCCCACCGCACCCACCCCCCCTGTAAGGATTACACCCAGTGCGGCGGCTGCTGCTATCAGCATATCGCGTATGCCCACCAGCTTCTGATTAAAGAAACACAGGTCCGGGACGCATTTGAACGGATCGGGAAAATGCCGTCGCCGCCGATCCGACCGGTCATTGCATCGCCCGAACCTTATCACTATCGTTTGAAAGCCGATTTTCATCTCAGGCTTCAGAAAGGCAAAGCGCCCGCACTGGGTTTCATGTCCGGAGCCAGTAACCGGATTGTCGAAATCGAACAATGTAAAATTGTTGAGGAAAGTATTAATCAGCTTTACCAGGATTTGCGAAAAAAACTATTACACGGATCATGGGTTCCCCGCAGGGACCGGATCACCCTCTGGTCGGCTGACAACGAAGGCCCCTTTGGTGGAACAAACACGGAGCGTTTAAGGGAAACATGGATCATTCGAACCATAAAAAAACGAAGGATGACGGTCCACCGCTATGGGTTTTTCCAAGCGAATCAGTATCTTATTGATACAATGATTGATCGGGTCATCACAGCAGCCGAACTTACCGGTTCCGAAACGGTTGTTGACGGCTTTTGCGGTTGCGGGTTGTTCAGTCTTTTTCTCGCCCCTTTAGCCAAAACGGTACACGGTATTGAAGGGGATGATCGGGCCGTTCAAGCCGCCAGGGAAAATGCGGAAAATAACGGCTTACAGAACCTGTTCTTTCATAAAGGAGATGTCGCCGAGGTCGTAAGGCGTGTTTTTTTTAATCCCCCGGTGCAGATGGATGTGCTGGTTTTGGACCCGCCCCGTATCGGCTGCGGGAAGGATCTCCTGGAAAATA
Organism: uncultured Syntrophales bacterium; assembly: GCA_964494155.1. GTDB lineage: Bacteria > Desulfobacterota > Syntrophia > Syntrophales > JAAYKM01 > JAAYKM01. The sequence goes on along the minus strand of CAZBQX010000033.1, from coordinate 14,696 downwards.
TTCTGCGACTGGGTCCGAAAAGAATCGTCTATGTTTCCTGCAATCCCACCACTCAGGCCCGGGACATCCAAACCCTCATCGCCGGCGGCTATTACCTGGAATACATCCAGCCGTTGGATATGTTCCCCCAAACGGCCCATATCGAGAACATCGCCCGCCTCACACGATAATCTCAATATTCTTAATTTTCGTGAAAAGGCCCGCGACGCTTCCGGGAAAAGACAGTCCCGGGGAAATAAGCGCTCATACATCTTAAGAGCATGGAATGTAATCCGGTCATATCGTCACAATTTTCATCTTTCATATCCAATTCACATCATAGACAGGAAGTCGCTGGTGTCACTGTTCTTATTGCCATTGACGGCGCCAAGGGATACCAGGCTTTTTCTGGCGTTTCACCCTCATCTTGTCTTTACGGATGTGATTATGCCGGAACTCAGTGGTATTGAATGGATTAGAAAAATTCGCCGGACTGTCCCCCGGATCAAGGTCATTTATACAAGCGGCTTTTGGGGGTTGAGGAATCTAAAGTGAGATGTTCAGGAAGAAGTCCTCAAGTATGGCGATCCCTGCCTCTCCAACCCTAAAAAATCAGTGCCATGCTGGAACTGGTCAATACGTACCTTACGGAAACGGTCGGAATCAACCAGTAGGCTTGAGCATCTTTATATCACTTTGTCCATGCGCTGATGACCCGACATGCGCCATCCACATGAATTTATGTATGCTTTCTTGCACAGCCTGCCCCTTTTCCAACTACTGGCGCATTGTCCGGCATAATTCTTGACAGCCCCAGGAAGATATAATAGAAGTCACAAACGCGCCTTTTCCCCTATCAAATGGGGTAAAAGCCGCCCTCATTCGCAGCAAATGCCGCGCCATCAACCAAAAGGAGATCTTCCATGCTGGAACAACTGGGGAAATATGATTGGGTAGAGGCCCGCAACGACAATTACGGCACGTATTATTATGATCAGAATTTCATGATCCTTGACCAGAAAAGGGTCAGCGTCTCGATTAAAACCGTTTTTACAGAGATGGGCAAAAAGGAACGGCTCAATTTCATGGATATATCACCCCTGGAGTTAACCCGTCTGGCGGATGCGCTCAGCTACGAAATCAACATCTTTGTTTTGGAGTGCGATCAGCACATGTTCACCCATCCCGAATTCGCGGGATACGATAAAGACGGCAACATTCTTTATCACATGTCGAACAACTTCTATCCCATTGAACGGGGCAGTATCCTCGAAGACATTTTGAAAAAAGTCGAAGAAGGGCGAAATAAATCCCCAAAAGCGAAGCAGAGTCTGAACTGATTTGACGAGACACGTCGATCATCAGTTCTGAGGCTCGTGCACCGGGAAAAGGTAATGAGGAAAGGAGTCTCTCTTTGAATTATCTCATCATTTACGGGCATTACAATCCGAACAGCTTCAACCATGCCCTGCTGGACATCCTGACTGCTACCCTGGGTGTGGAACATAAAATCGAGGTGCGCGATCTCCATGCCCTCCATTTCAATCCGGTATTGACCGGCGCCGATGTGGAAGCCCTTGAAAAAGGAACCCCGCCGCCGGACATCCGGGTCGAACAGGATTTGATCTGCTGGGCTGATGCGCTTATCTTCGTCTATCCGGTCTGGTGGTCAAGCATGCCCGCCATTGTGAAAGGTTATATTGATCGTGTTCTTTCTTTCGGCTTTGCCTATACGGTCGATGAAAACGGACCGCGGGGTCTGCTGACGGGCAAAAAAGTCTATATCTTCAACACAACGGGCGCTGACGAGGAAACCAACAGCGAATATGGGGTGTTTCAGAGTATGCATAACCTGACCGATGTGGGCATTTTTCAGTTTTGTGGAATGGAGATTGCAGGCCATAATTATTTCACCGCCGTACCCTACGTGACGGATGACGAACGGCAGGTGATGCTTGCGAAGTTCCGAAGCGCTGTCGAACGGTTGGCCAAGACTTGACCCATTCACAGCCTGCTGTAAAGCGACGTCTTAAACAGTCCCATTGAGAAGGACGGTGTTCATCCGCGTCTCTTTTTCCGTACACGATGAAGAAATCGCGACGCGACAACCAACAGGACCGAGCGTACATGACAGAAGAAGCGACGCGAAAAAAGTCCGGCATGGATCACCTGCCCCTGCGTCGATTCGTTCAAAAATACCTTAAATTCATTCTCCTGCTCAACTGTCTTATTATTCTGGCCGTGTTCTGGGGCTTTCATATGTACATGGACACCCTGTTCCGGGAACAGCTTGTCCGCCAGGGACGTTCTTTTTTCCATGCCATTGTGATGACCCGCCTCTGGATGGCCAACCACGGCGGCGTTTATGTGCGCATGACCCCTGGTGTCAAGGTTAACCCTTATCTGGAGAAAATACCGGGCGTAAAAACACTGATCCGGGATGAAACAGGGCAACTTTATGTGCTCAAGAATCCGGCGCTGGTCACACGAGAAATTTCCGAACTGGCCGATAGAAGGGGAATCCTCAAATTTCATATTACCAGTCTCAAACCGCTGAATCCAAACAACAGACCCGATGCGTTCGAGGAAAAGTCCCTCCGAACTTTTCAGAACGGTATTCCGGAAAATCATATTTTTGAAGAAAGCCGGGGTAAGGTCCTTTTTCGTTACATGGCCCCCCTGATCACGGAGGCTTCCTGCCTGAAATGTCATGGTACACAGGGTTATCGGAGAGGTGATGTCCGTGGCGGCATCAGCGTTTCCATCTCAACTTCAGAAATGGTGGCCAGGACGAAGACCAGCCGGCTGGTACTCACGGCTCTTGTTCTGGGGGTGATGGTTCTGACCGGGTTTATCATCTACGTCGTCGCCCGCTTTTTTATCCGGGAACTCGGCAAGGCGGAAGACAGGCTGGTGAAAATGGCCACCCAGGATCCCCTGACAGGTCTTTTTAACCGCCGGGAGGCCTTTTCCCGGATTGACGCGGAAAGGACGCGTTGCCTGCGAAGTTCTTCCCCCTTATCGATCATCATGTGCGACATCGACCATTTCAAGCGAATCAACGACACCTATGGCCATGTAATCGGCGACTTTGTGCTGCAAGCCCTGGCGGACGTCTTGCGGCAGTCGGTCCGAAGCTATGATATCGTGTGTCGTTACGGCGGAGAAGAATTTCTTGTTGCGGCTCCAGAGACCACGGCGGTCCAGGCAACGGAGCTGTCTGAAAGAATTCGGATGGCCGTGGAACAAAGCGATATCAAAACCGCAAGCGGCCATGCCATTCGGATCACAGTCAGCCTGGGCGCCTCCCAGATGCATGGCTCTGAAAAGATTGAAGAAACCATTTCCCGGGCCGATCAGGCGCTTTATGAAGCGAAAAACAGGGGCCGCAATCGGGTCCATATCCTCTGATAGACCACAATCCGTTGCCGTTGGTTCCGTTCCGGTTTTATCCTTTAAATGTTCAGCGCTTCTGTGTGCTTATAAACGGGCACTCCCTTTCCGTAGAAAATAATTTTTCGCCGCAAAAAAATCTCTTTGACACGGATTTTTACAGACGGTATAGTGAACCCGCATTATTACTAACCGCTCGCGTTCTCATTCACTTGGAAACGTAAATTATCCATCTTAAACGAGTTGTGCTGAAAAAGTTTTTTGAGTTGTCTTAAAAAGTTTTTGGCAGTCTGAACAAAGTTCCTTTTAGCATCTGATTTATACGTAGTTGCATTCAAAACATTACCTGTCGCTCTCACGCAGATCATGCAGTGGCCCCATCCCTGCAGACCCGCGGCAAGGCCGACACTGTAGCAGACTTGAATGCAACCGGTATGAATACAACATCTCATGGGGGTAATTGCGCATGAAAAGTCCGAAGGAACACCCGTGTCAACAGGTACCAATTTTACCGGATCCGTACACCATCGTTGAAAAGGAGCTTCTCGCCAAACGCACCATCTGCAAGATGGTCATCGAAGCGCCACTGATTGCCCGGAAGGCCCTGGCCGGTCAGTTTATCATGATCAGGGTCAACGAAACGGGCGAGCGGATACCCATGACCATCACAGAGAAAGATCCGGTCAGAGGCACGATCACGATTTACTACCAGGTCGTGGGCAAAACAACGGCTTTGATGAGAAACCTAAAGGTCGGCGAACACTTAAGAGATGTGGTCGGCCCGCTGGGTCAACCTGATGAAATTGAAAAGATCGGCAAGATCGTCATGGTAGGAGGCGGTACAGGAACAGCTGTTCTCTATCACATCACCCAGGCCTATCGCGCCTTGGACAATTATCTGGTCGGGATCGTCGGCGCCCGGGACAAGGACCTGATTATCCTGGACAAGGAGATGGGTGAACTATGCGACGAACTGATTCTTACCACTGACGACGGCAGTCGCGGTCAAAAAGGAATCGTCACCGAGGCCCTGATGAATTACCTGAAAACATCCCACGATGTGAAACTGGTCTGGGCTATCGGGCCTCTGGCCATGATGAAGGCCGTCTGCAACATTACACGGCTTTTCCAGATTAAGACCATGGTCAGCCTGAACCCCATCATGGTTGACGGCACCGGCATGTGCGGTTGCTGCCGGGTGACGGTCGGCGGGCAAACACGCTTTGCTTGCGTGGACGGACCGAGCTTTAACGGCCATCTCGTCGATTTCGATGAGCTTCTAAAAAGAAAAGGTATGTACCTGAATCAGGAACGGGAATCCCTCCTGTTCTCCGTCAGATAAGATTACATAACCTCACTCATATTCTATAAGGGGATTCAATCATGGAGCAAAAAGCCCAAACCGAAAAGATCAACCGGCAGAAAATGCCCGAACAGAACGTTTCATCGCGAATCCGAAACTTCAGTGAAGTCCCCCTGGGTTATGATCCGCAAACAGCCCAGAAAGAGGCAACCCGCTGCATCCAGTGCAAGAACCCGAAGTGTGTGGAAGGATGCCCCGTGGGAATTGATATTCCGGCTTTCATCAAGCTGATCAAGGAAGGCAAGTTCCTGGAAGCGATCTACAAAATCAAGGAAAAAAACGCCCTGCCCGCCGTCTGCGGCCGTGTGTGTCCGCAGGAAGATCAATGCGAAAAAATGTGTCTCCTCGGGGTAAAGGGTGAACCTGTCGGCATCGGCAACCTGGAACGCTTCGCCGCCGACTACGAGTACACCCAGCCCCTCGCCGAAACAAAAATACCCGTAAAATCAACAGGGAAAAAGGTTGCCGTCGTCGGCGCCGGCCCGTCGGGTCTGACCGTGGCCGCCGACCTGGCCCTTTTAGGGCATGAGGTCACCATTTTTGAAGCCCTTCATGAATCGGGCGGTGTCCTCATCTATGGCATTCCCGAATTCCGTCTCCCCAAAGCCATCGTGAAACGCGAAGTGGAATATCTCAAATCCCTGGGTGTGAAAATCTTTACCGACATGATCATCGGCAAAATCTTCACGGTCGATGAACTCTTTGAGCGCGGGTTTGAAGCGGTTTATCTCGGCGTCGGCGCGGGCCTGCCTGTTTTCATGGGAATTCCCGGTGAAAACCTCAACGGGATTCTCTCCGCCAATGAATTCCTCACCCGGGTCAATCTGATGAAGGGCTACGAATTCCCCGATGCGGATACCCCGGTCTATGTGGGCAACCAGGTTGCCGTCATCGGCGGCGGCAACGTCGCTATGGACTGCGCCCGCACTTCGCTGCGACTCGGCGCCAAACAGGTAACCGTTCTGTACCGCCGCTCACGGCGGGAGATGCCGGCCCGTCTGGACGAGGTCATCCGGGCGGAGGAAGAAGGCATCATCTTCCATTACCTGACGAACCCCATCCGCTACCTGGCGAATGACCAGAACTGGGTCAAGGGCATCGAGTGCATTCGTATGGAACTGACCGAACCCGACGACTCCGGCCGGAGAAACGTCGTCCCCATATCCGGGTCGGAACGAATCCTCGATTTCGATACGGTGCTGGTCGCAGTCGGCGCCGGGGCCAACCCGGTCCTGTCCTCCACCACACCGGATTTGAAACTGAATTCCAGGGGTTATTATATCGCCGATCCTGTAACCGGCCTTACATCGAAACCAAGGGTTTATGCGGGCGGCGATATCGTAACCGGTTCCGCCACGGTCATCTCGGCCATGGGCGCAGGACGGTGTTCCGCCCAGGCCATCCACAAGATGCTCATGGGAATCAAAGACGCCCCTGCAGAAGGATAGAACAGGAAAGGAGGTAAACGAATGGGAAAACGGCTTGATGCGGCACTGACCAAAAAGGCGGTCCCGAAGAATCATGTAACACCTGGAAGCGCGCAGCGCAGTAAAACGGACGAGCAAATAATCAAGACGGGTATTTTTCTCCCCTGTTTCTGTCCTCTCTGTTCACATACCCTGATCGAAGACGACCATGTTGTTCTGGACGTCCGGCGTCCGTCCGGCCAGCGGGGCAAGATACGCCTCAGCCCCTATCTGAAAGTCTATGAGAGTTCCAGTACGATTTATATTCCCGACGGGGAGGAAGTGGAGGACATCTTCTGTCCCCACTGCCGTCAATCCTTAAAGGACACGTCCAGGCAGTGCGATGAATGCGGTTCCGCTGTGGCGCGTTTTATCATCCGTCCTTTTTACAAGGACATCGATTTCTTCATCTGTCTGAAGAAAAACTGCCACTGGCACGGCATCGGCCCGGAAGCCAAGCAGGAAATGGAACTGGAGATCAGCGGCTTCAAGAACCCCAGGGATCAACTCGAATTGATCCGGACAGGAACAAAGCTTCAGTTTTTCTGTCCGAACTGCGGCGCCAAACTCGTTCAGGGGGAAGACTTGACAGTGGTCGTCGAAGACCGGGAAGGCCGCGTAGCCTCCCTGAAACTCAGCCCGTACCTGAACGTCTTCACCAGCGAATGTTCTCTGGTCGTTCCCGACGAGGAAGACGTGGTGGACATGCTGTGCCCGGAGTGCGGTGAAAGCTTCTGGCAAAGCGACAAGTATTGCGGCCTGTGCGGTTCGAAAACGGCGAAACTGGACGTCAAAGGGAGTTCTTTCGAGGCGGATTTCTACATCTGCATGCGTAAGCAGTGCAACTGGCACGGCTTGAGCGAGAAAGACTGTCGAAAAATCATTTTAGATGATAGTCTTGAGTGGTAAATTGGGTTGGCAAAAAAAATAAACATATAGGGAGTTGAATAAGCTATGGCGACCAAAGAATTTCAGGAAGAGCGGAAAAAACTGCTGCAGATCATGGACAAACACGCCCCAACCTTCAAGTATGAAATGACGAAGAAGCATCTGTCCGAGGATCAGATCGAGTTGATCTATCCCCTGATCGTCAACTTTGTAGAAAAGGTTTACAAGGAACTCCAGACGGCGCCCAAAAAGAAGGTTTAATCACCGGCATGGTAAAAATTTTACCGGTAACCCCTTTCCGTCTGTTCAAACCAGACGGAAAGGGGTTTTTTTTATTTCAACTATCAAGTAAGTAAGCTGAAACTGAACGCAAGCTTGAAATGTCAGCCTCTTAAAAACCCGTTTATCATTTGTAGGAAACTGACCGCCTTAATTTCAGATGACGGGGAAAGCAAGACAAATTCCTTTTAAATAAACGTCTCCCTTTTCCATATACTACGGTCATTTTGTCATTGACTTGTACGCTTGCCTTCCATATACTCCGCCACGCAGGAAGAAAAATTTGCCCATTTTACGAGGAAGGTTATGGAAGTTCACGTCAAGGAACTGATTGAAAAAATCTGGAACGATGGCGTCAAAGACGCCGAGAGCAAGGCCGCCGGCATCATCAGGGAAGCCGAGTCCAAAGCGGAAGCGATTCTTGCGAACGCCAGAAAGGAAGCCGCCCAGATTACCGCCAAGTCTAGAGAAGAAGCATTAAAGTCGGAGCAGGCGGGCAGGGAGGCCCTCAAGCAGGCCGGCCGGGATCTCATCTTGAATCTCCAGTCAAAAATTACCGATCTTTTCAATATTATTGTAAAACAGGAAATCGCTTCAGCCATGGATGACAAAGTCCTTGGTGAAATTATCTTCAGGCTTCTCAGTGCCTGGCCAGGAAATATTTCGAATATTCAAGTGGTTCTATCCGAAAAGGACTATAAAGATTTGGAAATCTATCTCAGGGAAAAGCTCGCCGAACAGATCAACAAAGGGCTCGAAATACGGCCTTCTGCAAGTCTTGATTCTGGGTTCCTCATCGCAGTGAAGGACGGTTCCGCGTACCACAATTTTTCGGCTGAAGGCATCGCCGCGGTTCTTTCCGAATCGCTTAGCCCCAAGATTTCGGCACTGCTCAATGAGGGACTGAAAGGCAAGTCGGAGGCGTAACATTTGTTGGATCATTATTATTACATGGTTTCCTCTCTTCCCATGCTGGCCTATGATACGGAAAGATTCATGTCGGAAGAGGAGTTTCTGGACAGCTGTGAATCGACCGTCTCACCCCAGGATTATCGGTTGTTAAAGAACACCTCTCTCATTCCCGCCGACACTGAAGAGTTTTCACACCCGGTACTTGAAAAATGGAACAGTTGGGAGAGAAGCCTGCGCAATGACCTCGTTAAAATAAGGGCCGGCCGAAAAGGTGTGGACGGCGATAAGTATGTCGCCTCAGGCGCCATCGAAACAGGTCTTCAAAACATTGCACGCGATGCTTGCACCGCGGCAACGCCGCTTGAAGCTGAAATCATCCTGGACAAGGCACGGTGGGAATATCTTGAAAACCTGGAAGCAGGTCATTATTTCGACCTCGGAAAACTGATCATTTATTATCTGCAAGTTCAGTTGCTGCAGAGGCGGTCGCGCCTGATCAAGGAAAAAGGACTGGCGGCTTTTGACGAAATTTATGCGGCCATAACCGGCAAGGCCGTCTTGAAATAAAAAGAACCTGCTGGTTTCACAGCATTTGAGTCACAGGGGTACTTATGGCGGAAATACAGAACACAGGAAACGTCGTCGGCGTAAACGGCAACATGGTTACCATCGAGTTCGCGGGCAAGGTCCTGATGAACGAAGTGGGTTATGTGAAGCTTCAGACACCTCAGGGAGCCAAACACCTCAAAGCGGAGGTCATCAGGGTAAGGGGTAACAAGGCCGACCTCCAGGTATTCGAAATGACACGCGGCATCGGCATCGGAGAAACCGTCGAACTCACGGGCAATCTTCTTGCGGTGACGCTGGGTCCGGGTCTTTTAGGCCAGGTCTTTGACGGACTTCAGAATCCTCTGCCAAAACTTGCGGAGGCGTGCGGATTTTTTCTGGACCGGGGCGTCTATCTGGATCCGCTGCCGGAGAAGGAATGGGAATTCACACCCGTGGCTAAAACCGGTGACACCGTCGCCAGGGGTGATGCACTCGGAGTTGTACCGGAAGGAATTTTTACCCACCGGATTATGGTGCCCTTTGATATGTACGACACGTACAAGGTTAAATCGCTGGCCACCCCTGGTGAGTACCCGGTAACCGCAAAGATTGCCGAAATAGAAGACGCAAAAGGAAATGTGTTTCCGGTGACCATGAAATTCCAGTGGCCGGTAAAAAGGGCGATCGACGCTTATGCGGAACGCCTAAAGCCGGTTGATCCCATGGTAACCAAGGTAAGACTCATCGATACGTTTATTCCCGTTGCCAAGGGCGGCACCTACTGTATCCCCGGACCTTTCGGTGCGGGGAAAACCGTTCTTCAGCAAATTACCAGCCGCAACGCGGAGGTGGACATCGTCATCATCGCCGCCTGCGGCGAAAGAGCGGGGGAAGTCGTTGAAACCCTGAGAGATTTCCCGGAACTGGCCGATCCCAGAACCGGTAACTCCCTCATGGAACGGACCATCATTATCTGTAACACCAGCTCCATGCCGGTTGCAGCCCGTGAGGCCTCCGTGTATACCGCCCTGACCCTTGCCGAATACTATCGGCAGATGGGCCTGCATGTTCTTCTCCTCGCGGACTCCACCTCCCGCTGGGCGCAGGCGATGCGGGAAATGTCAGGTCGACTGGAAGAAATTCCCGGTGAAGAGGCTTTCCCGGCGTACTTGGAATCGGTCATCGCTTCTTTTTATGAAAGAGCAGGCCTGGTCAAGCTCAAAGATGGGAGCACCGGTTCCGTCACCATCGGTGGCACGGTCAGTCCCGCCGGAGGAAACTTCGAGGAGCCGGTCACTCAGGCGACGCTCAAAGTGGTCGGCGCTTTCCATGGCCTTTCACGGGAAAGATCGGATGCCCGAAAATACCCCGCCATTGACCCGCTCGAAAGCTGGAGCAAATACAAGGGGTCCGTCGATCCGGGTAAAACCGACTATGCCTGGGATATTCTTTTCCGGGGCAACGATGTGGCGCAGATGATGAAAGTCGTTGGAGAAGAGGGAACCAGCATCGAAGACTACATCGTTTATCTGAAGAGCGATTTTCTCGATGCCGTGTATCTGCAGCAGAACTCTTTTGACCCGGTCGACAATGCCGTTCCCGTCGAACGCCAGGAACACATCTTTGACGTCATATTCAGAATTCTTGCCGCAACACTGGACTTCCAGATTAAAGATGAAGCCCGGCAATACTTCAACCGGATGAGGCAGCTCTTTTTGGATTATAACGGTACCGGCTGGAACTCGGACGAATTCGCGGAAAAAGAAAACGAAATTCTAACGTTACTTTCCTCCAAACAAAAAGGCATTGATGAAAATGCAGCATTGCTGCTGGAAACGCTAAGCTGAGGAACAGGGAAATGCACAAGGTTTACAGTAAAATTGAATCGATCTCGGGAAATGTTATCACCGTTTGCGCCGATGGGGTCAAATACGAAGATCTGGCCGAGGTGACTTCCGGACACGGCAAGTCTCTGGCCCAAGTGATCAAGCTGAATAACGACAAGGTCTCGCTGCAAGTTTTTGCCGGTTCCAGAGGCGTTTCCACGGGAGACGAGGTCCGGTTCCTGGGACATCCCATGAAAGTCGCATTTTCCGAAAATCTGCTCGGTAGAATATTTAACGGCGGTGGCCGGCCGCGGGATAAGGGTCCGACATTGATGGAAAACCTGATCGAAATCGCCGGTCCCTCCGTCAACCCGGCCAAGAGAGTCATCCCAAGGAATATGGTCAGAACCGGCATTCCCATGATCGACGTGTTCAATTCGCTGGTCGAGTCGCAGAAGCTTCCTATTTTTTCCGCCTCCGGGGAACCCTACAATGAACTCCTGGCACGCATTGCCATGCAGGCTGAAGTGGACATGATTATCCTTGGCGGCATGGGACTCAAGTATGACGATTACCTTTTTTTCAAGGACACCCTTGAAGAAGGCGGCGCGTTAAGCCGGGCTATTTTCTTTGTTCATACGGCAGCGGACCCGATCGTGGAGTGTCTCCTGGTCCCGGACATCTCCCTTGCCGTGGCGGAACAGTTTGCTCTTCAGGGGAGGAAGGTCCTGGTCCTGCTCACCGACATGACCAATTTCGCCGACGCCATGAAGGAAATCGCCATTACTATGGAGCAGGTCCCCTCAAACCGGGGATATCCCGGCGACCTTTACAGCCAGTTGGCCTCCCGTTACGAAAAGGCGGTAGACTTCGAAGAAGCGGGTTCGATCACCATTTTAGCCGTGACCACCATGCCGGGCGACGATGTGACGCATCCGGTACCCGACAATACCGGTTATATCACCGAAGGTCAGTTCTATCTGAAGAACGGCCGGATTGAACCGTTCGGGTCCCTCTCCCGCCTCAAGCAGCAGGTTAATAACGACACGCGGGATGACCACCGGGCGCTGATGGACGGCATGATCAAGCTTTATGCCGCTTACAAGGAGTCCGTGGAAAAGAAATCGATGGGGTTCAGAATGTCGGGCTGGGATAACAAGCTCCTCAAGTACGGCGTCATTTTCGAAAAACAGCTCATGGACCTTTCCGTGAACATCCCCCTGGAGAAGGCGCTCGACAGGGGATGGGAGATTCTGGCCGAGTGTTTCAGCCCGGAGGAAACAGGTATGAGAACCGAGCTGCTGAATAAGTTCTGGCCGGCAGCACATGAACAATAAAGGGAAGCATGGCCAAGATCAAGCTGACTAAAAATGAGCTGAAAAAACAGAAAGACGGCTTAAAGCGGTTTAACCGATACCTGCCGACGCTCATGCTGAAAAAACAGCAGCTTCAGCTTGTCATCAGGCAGGTGGAAAGCCTGCTGAAAAGTAAGAAAGAGGAGCGGGACAGATTTCAGCAGGAGATTTCATCCTGGGTCGATGTTTTCGGTGAAGAAGTCGGTTTTGCAGAGCTCGTCAAAATCAGGTCCCTGGTGATCGAAGACGGGAACATCGCGGGCGTGGATATCCCCGTTTTCAGGGGAATCGAGCTTGAGCTGCCCGAATACGATCTTTTTACCAAACCGCTCTGGGTCGATACGGCCGTAGAAAAAGTTTCACAACTGCTCACCTTTGATGAAGAGGTCAAAATACTGGAAAAACAGATTGCGCTTCTGGATGCGGAACTGCACGTGACCACCCAGCGAGTTAATCTTTTTGAAAAGATTAAGATTCCTGAAGCGAGAAATCATATCAGGGTGATCCAGATCAACCTCGGCGATCAACAGACCGCCGCCGTCGTGCGTGGGAAGATGGCCAAGAACAAACTGGTTAAGGAATTATAGCCATGATTGTACCCATGAAAAAAATATATCTCGTTGTTCTGGATGCCTTCCGGGAAACGGCGCTGCACAAACTCCGGGACACGGGTGTGGTTCATATCGATCTGGAAGGGGAACGCTCCAGTGAAGCAGTTCAT
>CAZBQX010000033.1:0-1865 GCA_964494155.1 uncultured Syntrophales bacterium | reverse complement strand
GCCCTTAAAGAGAAGGGTCTGTTCTTAACGTTCTTCCAGCTCACCCAAGATCAGATGGCTGCGCTTCCCCAAGACGTCAAATATCTGAAGATCAATACGATCAAGAGTACGAGCTACATTATCGTAGCGGATTTTGACGGCCGTGCGGCCGGTCGTGTCCCGGCGGAGCCGTTCATGTTGCCACAGAAAAGCATGTCTCAACTTGCAGCGGATTTGGAAAAAACCGGCGCCCGCACCGCCGCACTGGCCCAGGAGCTCGAAACGCTGGCCGCGCAAACAAACCTTCTGGTGCGGGCTCTTGAAGAACTGGAGGTTATCCTGCAGTTCGAATCGGTTAACGCGTCAATGGGTGTCTCTGACAGATTTGCCTATATTTCAGGTTATGTCCCCCGCGACAGGCTTGAGAATATCAAGAAGACTGCCGCAGCCATGCAGTGGGCTCTCCTGATCAGGGACCCTGAAGAACACGAAACGCCGCCGACGCTGGTCCGCAGTCCAAAATGGGTTGAGATGATCCAGCCGCTCTTCCGCTTCCTCGATACCACACCGGGTTACCGTGAATTCGATATCAGTATGCTGTTCCTCTGTTTCTTCACCGTATTTGCGGCCATGATCATCGGCGATGCCGGATATGGCTTGATTTTCCTGACCCTGACACTCTTCATGCGCACAAAGTTGAAAAAGGCGCCGGCGCAGGTCTTTATTCTGCTTTCCGTTTTGAGTGTTTCCACCACCCTATGGGGTGTAATAACCGGCACCTGGTTCGGCTCAAAAACACTTGCGGAAATCCCCCTGCTCAAAGCGTTGATCATACCGGAGATCGCCAGTTTCGGCCCGATAGATTCCACGGCAATGATCCAACAGATCTGCTTTGTCATCGGTATGGTCCATCTCACAATCGGGATTCTGATCAGCTTTGTGAGAAAATTACCTTCACTGGCGGCGATTGCCGAGCTCGGCTGGCTTTCGATTCTCTACTGCATGTATTTCGTCGCAAGATTCTTTGTTCTGGGGGTACCGCTTAACCCCGCGGCGATACCGCTTTTCGCAGGGGGCTTCGCTGTTGTTTTGCTTTTTTCGGAGCAGAGCGGTCAGAACGTGATCAAGGGTATCCTGCATGGGATCGCCTGGTCGCCCATGAAATTTCTCAACAGCGTCAGCATGTTTGCCGATCTCGTTTCCTACATCAGGTTATTTGCGGTCGGCCTGGCGACGGTCGCAGTCGCCCAAAGTTTTAACACCATGGTCTCCCGTTTCGAAGGCATCGGAGGGATGATCATTGCCGCCGTCATTCTCTTTCTCGCCCACACATTTAATATGGCCATGGCTCTTCTGGCGACCATTGTCCATGGAGTCCGGCTTAATATGCTGGAGTTTGGCGGCAAGATCGGCATGGAATGGAGCGGTTATGCCTACAATCCCTTCCGGAAAAAAGATTCTTAACCCTGGATTGCCGGTAAGAAAGCACCTTGCAATTCCGATTAAAAAAAAGTATCAAGGCTTTTCTCAAAAGCCGAATAAAAGAGGAGTGCGCTTATGATTATTGGACAGATGGGAATTGGAGCGGCGTTTGCTCTGGCGGCAGCGGGTTCGGCAATCGGTATCGGCATTGCCGGTATGGCAACGATCGGAGCATGGAAAAAGTGTTACGCTCAAAACAAACCCGCGCCTTTCATTCTCCTGGCTTTTGTCGGCGCACCTTTTACGCAGACCATCTATGGCATGATTCTTATGAATCAGCTTCTGGGCGCGGCAGCCAAAGCCGACCCTGGCCTTATTTTGGGGGCGGGCCTCTTCGGCGGCTTGGGTATCGGCATGTCGGCCTGGTTTCAGGGAGCAGCCGGAGCGGCGGCGGCAGATGCGCT
>CAZBQX010000032.1:17397-22669 GCA_964494155.1 uncultured Syntrophales bacterium | reverse complement strand
CGAACCTGATCGTCGTTTAGAATGCCAACGTGGGACGCGTTGAAACCATAGGTTTTTGATGCGGCAAACTGGATGCGTTGCTCCAGTTGGCTCTGCAGGGTGATGGTGCCGTCGCTGCTGTTACCCGTTTCATAGCCGAAGAAAAGATAAAACGGGACTTCCCGGGCCGCCGCTCCCCTATAGAGATTCTGGAGAAACGGGCTGCCCGGAGCCACATCACGCCAGGCAGGTAACACGGCCGGTGCGTTTTCCACCGCTTTCTGCGCCGATTCCACGCCACCGTACGGTGAATTAAACGAAACATAGCCACGCAGATAGGGCGGTACGCCATCCCTGCATAATTCATTGAGCGCGGCGAGACTGACCAGGCCGCCCATACTGTGAGCCACCACAATCATTTTTTTGAAACGGAATTCTTCCTTCTCACCCATAATTTTAACGATTTCGGCGAGGAACGATCCCATCTTTTGCAGGGGCATTCCTGACGGATAAAAGAAAAGCAGTGGCTGATAATGTGTCGTATCAAGACCAGCCGCGAGATACTTGAAATCACGCGGCGTACCCGCCACCCCATGAACAAAGATCACCATCGTCTTTCCTGCATCCAATTTATCCAGGGCAAATACAAAGCGCTGCGTATGAGCCATAAATTTTTTAGGATCGTACATGCCGATCTCACCATATTGAGGATCGAAGAACGGGTCATCGAGGGAAGCAAAAACAGCGTCCTGCTGCCTCACCGGAACATTTACGGGAAGATTCGTGGTCGATGGTTTTTTTGCGTCCAGCGTAAAGGCGGGACCATAAAATGTCAGACCATCCTTGACCTCTTCCTTTCTAATATGGATCGGCATGTCCGTTGTCTCCCCGATCATCTCATGTGATTCGAAATAGCCGTTCTTATCGAGATCGGCAAAAAAATAGAGGTCGTATTTCCCTTCCGGCAGGTAGGCCTGGTAATAAAGAGCCGGCGACTGCAGGATTCTTTCCGTGACGATTTCCCGCTTCTTGAACATGTCGGTCACGGCCACAGCCAACACCGGACCGTCATACGCCGTTTTCTGCTTCATGGGCCCCGCCAGCATGAAACTGTCTCCGGGGTGCAGGTCGCGCAAGAGCTTTGCCGTCGGATCGATACTGAATTCTTTCGTTTCCGTGCGCTTCGTTTTCCAAAAGTCAAGGTACTGTCCGACATGAGAGCAGCCGGCCAGGGCAAATACAAACATGATGATAAATGATATTTGCAGCTTAAATCTTCTGAGCATACTGTCCACCTCGCGGATAAACTTTCGATTTAATAGATTTATTTAATGTTTAACCGTTCTTTTCCATATAGAAAATTTCTATGGCACCGCATTCGTATCCCGCTTTCCGGCATATATGATATCCTAATTTCTGGTATAGATGAATATTATTGTCGCTCTTAGCGCTCACAAAGAGTTCACAACGCTGCGGATGGAAAAATTTTTCAATCTCTTTCACGAGGGCGGCACCGATGCCCCGGTTGTGCATCTCCGGTAGAACCGCCAGTCTTCCGATATAACACGTCCCTTCTTTTTCGCAGGCCCGCACGGTGCCGATGATTTTACCGTTCAGGACCGCTTTCAGTACGACGTGATCCTTGAATTGGCCTAACAGCTCCTCAAGTGTCTGTTTGAGGGGAGTGATGTTGTAATCACTGTAGCGTTCGGCCTCAATAAGATAGGCTGACTTTTGAATGTCCAGAATATTGGGGGCATCGCTAACATCCGCTCTGAATATTTGATAAGCTCTATTATTGTCTTCTAACATGATACAACCTGTTTAAATTTTCCCCTCCCACGTTTGAATTAATAAAGAATCCCAAAAATATAGAATCATTAGCCGGGATAGAGGAGGACGGTTTTCTTAGTACGAAGTTCCGTCATCCTGTACGGTGAAGGTCCCGCCACGCTGGCGGATCATTTCGACTAACTGGAGCTTCTTGTTAAGCAGGGCCATGTCACCCACCGTCAACGAGCGTTCTCCGACGATATAGCGTCGATGCAGATCTGTTTTACCCTCTATGAGACGCCGTGCGATCTCATCATGCCCGGCGGCAATCGCATAGGCGAGAGGCGGCGCTTCGTCCTCCGGTGCGTCCGGCGATGCCCCCTTGGCCAAGAGCAGCTTCACCATTTCCAGATCACCGGCCTGCGTACTGACTCTGAGCGGCGTCATATACATCTTGCTTTTTATGTTGACGTCGGCGCCAGCCTCGATCAACATTCGGGCCAGTTCCGGTTGACCCGTTTCAAGAGCGATTAAGAGGGCATTGCGATCGTAGTCATCGACCCGGTTGATGCCTTTGCGTTCTAGAATCAACTTCCGCGCATCGTCATAGCGTTTTTCTTCAATCGCCGTAATCAGTTTTGAACCGACGCCTATACCAAGCTGATGCAGAAAAGGCAACGCACCGGCGACCAGGCTCACCACGACAATGAAACCAATAAAACCCGCCACACCTTTGAGCAGAGTGGTAACGCTGATGGGGCCGACTTTCGTCGCAGCAATCTGCTCGTAGACCGTCTGGAAATGCGCCGCCGCCTGCATGCCCGCCTGGGTCTCCAGACTGGGAATCACCACACGGCCGATCAGCAAAGGGACCACAACAAAACAGAGCCCGAGGATTAAAATGACCAGATCCCGGAAATAAAGGGAATAGAATCCGGCAAGACGCGGCTCGGCATGGGAAGAGAGGATGATTTCCACCTCCTGACCCGGTTTGAACATCTCGAAAATATGGGGTTTCTTTTCACGTACTTGAAGCGTTTGACCGTCCTTTGCCACATATGAACAGACAGGATAGATCATCACCGACCAGGTTTCGCTGAAATCCTGCTGTCCCCAGTCGGTCGGCGAAGGGCTGGAACTGGTGGTTTTGAACCATTCTTCTTCATATCCGGAGAATGTTCCTTTAACACGCCCCGACGATGTCTTGACGAAATTGGCGGTATCCCAGAGCAGGAACAAGGCGTAAGAGCTAAACGCAACACCGGCCAGGATAAAGATACCGAAAAAGCATTTCAGGAAGACTGCCATCCTGTGCACCTCTCGTAATGGCTGGCAATACCTGCATTTTGCCCAGGCTTGAAACCGCATGCACGGCCCTGACAGCAAATATCGAGATGCGGTTACTTCAGATCCCGGAACTTTACCTCGATGGCGCTGATATCGTCCAGGCGGATCAGGGCATCGTAAAAATCCTTGCCCGCCAGTTTTTCCAGATGGACCTGCTTGTCGCCCACGGCCTTCACATAACCCTGCAGGGTGTCGCCGGAACGCAGATGCACGTAAACATCCTTGCCGATTAATGCTTTTAGATTCTCCTGCATGGAGAGGCCGACGTTGAAGCCGACCCCTTCGATGGGCGTGGGAGATTTAGCCGCCGACATACCCGGCAAAGCCAAACAGATCACAGACACCATAACCGCTGCCGCCCATATGGCGATCGCTTTTCCCTTTTTCTTCATGACATCCTCCTATCCGTTTAATCTCCAGCTCTCGACATCCATCACTTAATCCGCTTCTAAAACATAGAAGGTATAGCCATATAAATCACTGAACTGCCTGAACAAATCCATCTCGGTTTCGGTCTCTTGAATGACTGACTGCATGACCGGGTCGGCAACTGGCCGAATCTCATCCACCCTTCTCATCAACGGACCGTAATAGTTTGACCACCAAAGAGCACTGGGGAGCCTGTGCACGGCAAGTACCTTAAAACCGGCCCTTTCGGCGTGGGCGATATTGTCCCTTTCATGGCCCATGGTCGGATATGCTGCGTTCCAGAATACCGAAACCGCCGGGGGAATCTCTTCGGCAAACCAGCTCATCTCTGAGACAACCGCTTTGCCGCCGTCGACGAGAAGCCGATGCCAAAGGCGCAACGCACATGCGAAACCCAGGTTATAGGCTGCTCCTTCCGACCAGAGCAAATCGATGGAGGCGTCCGGCCAATCCAGATGCCCCATATCGGCCTCAATCACGGTAATCAGATGATCCAGCCCACGTGACCGCGCCTCAACACGCAGTTCAGCAAGAAAAGCCGATGCCAGATCCACGGCAAGGACGCTGCTATGAAAATACTCGGCCAGCAAAAGCGCCGCCGCTCCGGTGCCGCAGCCCAGATCAGCAATCCGGGGCTTGAGAGGAAATGGCCGGAGCCCATTTAAAATCCAACGGGAAAAATCTTCATCGCCCGGTCCCTGCCGTTTCAGCCCGCAATTCAGTTTAATCAATGCATCTATGTATGCTGTTTGTTGTTCCATCTTGATGATGAATATGAAATCCTTCTTTAACCTGTTGATATCACCAGCCCAATCATGTTCGAAGACCTTATAGTGACATGATTTTTCTAAACCTCAATCCCCAGCATGGTCCGTAACAGATAACCGATAAAAAAGCTTAAAGCGGCCACGCTCAGACTAAGTCCTGCCATCTCGAAAAACCGCTTTTGAAACGGTTCGTCTTTCGCAACCGAAATGTAATAATTAAAAAGCGCGATGATTGCAACGGCGCCGGCCAGTGAGCACCCCAGACAGATGTAATAGTTGTCCAGCAGCAGGTAGGGAAGGATGAGCAACAGCACGGTGGCAAGATAGGTTATTCCGGTATAAATAGCAGCTTTTAATGGGTTTTTATCCGTTTTTTCCGCCTTTGTGGACAAATACTCGGATGCGCCCATGGACAAAGCGGCGGCAATTCCAGTGATCGATCCGGTCAGGGCGATCAGTTTTGTGTTTTGCAAGGCCAGGGTCAGTCCCGCCAGCGTACCGGTCAACTCGACCAGTGCATCATTGAGCCCGAGGATCATTGAACCCGTATAATGCAGCTTTTCTTCATCCAGAAGAAGCAACAGCGCCGCCTCATGCTGATTCTCCTCCAACATGACGGCCTCCGCTTCGGGAACCACACCCCGCAGATGTTCATAGCTGACCTGTGCGCCCTCTTCTTTCCGCTCCATGAGCTTCACGCCAAAGGTCAGCCCGAAGATGCGGCATATCCAGCAGTATTTCCAGATTGCCCACTGATCGGGCTTCACTTCCCGGCCGGTGTGTCTTCGCCATATATGGTAATGCCGCAGCTCGTCCCTGCTTATCTCCTCGATGACCCGTCTGTTTTCCGGATGGCCGACTCTGTCTGCCAACCTGGCATAGATATGATGTTCGGTGATCTCGCTCTTCTGGTGAACTTCCAACTGCTTCAGAACGTCTTCGTTTATACCCATTTTTTCACTCCGATCGCACCGTAT
>CAZBQX010000032.1:13565-17297 GCA_964494155.1 uncultured Syntrophales bacterium | reverse complement strand
GAAGCTCCCTTGCCTTTTCTCCCCCCTGGGCCGCCGCAAGATCCAGCCATTTGTAGGCCTGCACCTTGTCCTTGGGGACGCCGTAACCCTTCACATACATCTGCCCCAGATCATACTGGGCCCTGGCCAATCCCAGGCCGGCGGCCTGGGACATCCACTTCGCCGCCTCCCGGTAATCCTGATCAACGCCGTCCCCGTTGTAGTACATCACGGCCAAATTGTACTGGGCGCCGGTCAACCCCTGCTCTGCGGCATGACCGTACCACTTGACAGCCGCTGCGTAATTTTTCGAACCCCCTAACCCTTTCGCGTTCATCATGCCCAGATAGTATTGTGCTTCGGCATGTCCCTGTTCAGCCGCCGGGTAGAACCACCTCATGGCCTCAATATAATCCTTCGGGACAACTTCTCCCTTGAAATAAATCACGCCCAGATTGAACTGGGCGCCGGGGAGTCCCTGGCCGGCCGCTTTGCTGTACCAGACGACGGCTTCCTGGTGGTCTTTCGGCACACCCACGCCGTTTAAGTACATCCGGCCCAGTTCCTGCTGGGCGGTTGCATCACCCGCCATCGCCTTTGCCTGGGTCTTTTTGAATATATCCTTGTAATCTTCGGCACACAGACATGTCGGCACACTGATCATAAAAAACAACACCGCCGCATAGACCCACTTTCTTTTCATCATGGCACGCCTCCACAGATTTCTCGATTGAATGCTCTGATATTCATTCAGATCAACGCGAATAAGTAATTAATCTCTAAGCTATTTTAAACGAAAAAACCAGATGATAATTGGAGGAAAGATCAGGTTCCGGGAGATTATCCGTCTTCTGAGGATAAACGGCAGGTACACAAGTAATTAGATTAATATAATCGGATAGATAGATCATTGCGGATTTTAAACCATATCCGGAAAAACCGGCAGGAACTTCACGGCGATGAGAAAAGGAGGAATGAAACCGGTACACGCAATCCAAATAGCGGGGGAACGAAAAAGCCAAATTCGCTCAATGCACTCGGCTTTTTGGCTGATTCACCAGGTCCACAGGACCGCTTTCCGGTTTTGTGGAAGCTGTGTCGAAACCTCCTCCAGGGGGCCGAAGGTCAGGCAGCGGGCCATGCAGTGCTGGACACAGGCGGGAAGCAGCCCCTTTTTAACCCGGGGTTTACAGAAGGAGCACACACGTGTCAGCAGGGGGAAATAGGTCACATCCACCTTGCCTCCCGGGAGTTCCTGAGTCAAATCGAGGATCCGGATACCGCCGGGCCTGCCCGCCGGTCTTTTATACTCCTGTTTACAGGCGATTTCACAGGCGTGGCAGCCGGTACAGTAGTCGTAGTCGATGAGGAGGCCATATTGCGACATTATTCTTCTCCTGCCTTGTAGATTTTGCAGAGCATGTTTTTGAGGGGGCTTCCATGGCCGGACTTGCCTACATGATCCGACGGGATGAGCTGGTTGACATTGACTTCCCAGAGACCGTAGAATTCGGGCTCTGCACCATTCCGCTCGGGATACCACCAGGCGTGATCCACCATCACCATCTTGGGATGGACAATCGGCGTCAGGTGCGCCTTGACTTTTACTTTACCCAGCCAGTTTTCCACGAAAACCCAGTCACCCTGTTGAATACCGTGTTGTTTCGCGGTCTTGGGATGAATTTCCACGATGGGTTCGGGTTCGATTTCCCGGAGCCAAGGGATCTGCTTGTGCTCGGAATGGTAAAACACGGGCGATCGCCGGCCGGTTCCCATAATCAGGGGATAACTTTTATAGAGGTCCGGCGTGCTCACCGGGCTGTAGGGGGGTTCCTCGTAATAGGGCAGTGGGTCGAGCTCCCAGCGCTCAAGCCAAGACGAGTAGAGTTCGACCTTGCCGGATGGGGTTCGGAAACCCGGCCTCCCGTCGGGACGGAGGAGTCCCTTTTCATGGCGGCGGTAAGGGCTGGTGGCGTGCCCCGGCGGAGGCAGAACCCAGCCGCGGTCCCGCAGCTCCTGATAGGTCATGCCCGAGGGCTTCATGATCTGGTCGAACATCTCGGAAACAGTGCGCCAGGGGAAATCGCGTTTAAAGCGTTTGGCCAGCTCAAAGTTGATCTCCACATCCGACTTGCAATCTCCGACCTCAACCACCTTCTTGATCGCCTGGAGGGGTATCCACCAGGATTTGATGCTCTCCTTCTCCAGAAAAGACGCTGCCGGCAGTACCACATCGGCCAGCATGGCACTGGGAGTCAGGAAAAGATCGACGGCCACGACGAAATCAAGGCGCTTCATACCCTCATACCACTTGCGGATATCGGTCCCGGTGCAGGTAACGGGGTTGGAACCCTGAATCCACATGCCCTTGATCGGATAAGGATCTTCCGTGAAGATCTGCTCCTGTACCATGTCCGGATGCGCCCAGGCGCGAAAATCCCGGACGGCGGGATATTTCCAGGTGCCGATCCGCTTGGCGTGCACTTCCGGCGGAAGGCTGAGCATCGTTCCGGACGCATGATAAGGATAGGTCACGACATCGAAGGCGTAACGGGCCACAACATTTCCGCCCGGCACGTCGAAGTTGCCGGTGATGGCCCAGAGCCAGGAAATCGCCTGGGTCGTGGGTGTCGTGGTGGTCATCGTGTCCAGGGCAAAACCCCAGTGCAGCGCCGCCGGTTTCTGCTCCGCGTAGAAGCGGGCGGCGGCCGCCAGCTTATCCGCCGGCACCCATGTGATCCCTTCAACCTTCTCGGGACTATATTCCTTTACCCGCTCGGTCAGGAGGGTCCAGACCGTTTTGCAGCGGACCTTTTTCCCTGTCGCCAAAGTCACGGGGAAAACCCCTTCCAGGGCCGCATCCGCATCCTGCGAGGCAAAAGCGGCGGCGGCACTGTCCCAGACCACCGGCGTTTTAGCTTTTTTATCCCAGACGATGAAGTTTTCCGGAGAACCCTTGGCAGAAAGATCGGATTCCCGCAGCAGGGCGGTTTTGCCCTGCTCTTCGCGGACAAGAAACGGCCCGTTGGTCCATTTGGTCACCCAGGCTTCATCATAACGCTTTTCATTAATCAGCACATGGAGAAAACCCATCACCAGGGCGCCGTCGGTTCCCGGCCGCACCTGGAGCCAGTATTTCGCCCGCGAGGCCAGCCAGGTGCACCGTGGATCGATGACGATCAATTCTGAACCCTTTTTCATGAGATCCACGATCCAGTGCCCGAAAAAACCATCGGGACAGCTTGCCGGGAGGCTCTGCCCCCAGACCATGATACACGAGGGTACTTTGTATTCGAGGCTGTCATAGCGCTCCGGCAGCCACTGGGCGGCGTCGGCAACGGAATAATCGCCATAGGTGAGCCACATGGTCATGAGCCGCGGGCTGTAACAGGCCAGACCGCTCAGGCCGAACACCCAGTTGGGGCTCCCGTAGGCATAGGCCAGAAGCGATATCCACCCGCCGATGTCCCGGCCCGTACCCTGAATGAAGACGAAACTCTCCGGTCCGAAATCCTTGCGGATTTTCTTCATTTTCTTTTCGATGAGTGCAAAGGCCTCATCCCAGGAAATGGTCTGCCACTTGTTTTCCCCCCGTTTACCCACCCGTTTGAGCGGCTGGGTAAGACGGTCCGGATGATAAAGATACTGCGTCATGGCCAGACACCGCGAGCAGAGGCGGCCCTGGTTCCAGGGATGGTCGGGGTCGCCCTCGATCTTGATCACCTTGCCGTCCTGCACGTGGGCCAGGACACC
>CAZBQX010000032.1:0-13465 GCA_964494155.1 uncultured Syntrophales bacterium | reverse complement strand
CGGGGTCGCCCTCGATCTTGATCACCTTGCCGTCCTGCACGTGGGCCAGGACACCGCAACCGCCGTGGCAGCCCGGTCCGGGCGACCAGGTGGTGGTTCTGACGACGGATACGTTGTCGTTTACCATCTTAATCTCCGTATTATTTATTGTTTATGAATAATTGCCTTTCTTAAGCGCCATCGGCGGCAAAAGGGAAAGGCGCTGTATATCAGATAAGCAAGAGCCTGCGCCATGGGAAAAGCAGGCTGTACGCTTATTTTTACATCCGGTTTGTTGCCGGCGGCAAATCACAGGCAACATGTCACACGGGGAGACGTGTGTCATGTTCAACTCTCTGCCAATTTATCCAGCAGAGCATTCATAAAATCGTTGATGCGGAGAAAACGGCCGGGTTCCGCCAGCATGTCCGCTTCGGTTTGCACGAATGCCGACCCGTCCAGTTCATGTCCACAGCTCTCGATCAGGGCCCGAACCGAATCGGGCGTTGACTCCAGGTGAAACTGAAGCCCGATGACATGGTCCCCTACGATAAAAGCCTGATTCGGACAGGCGGGACTTGACGCCAGGAGATGCCCCGATGCGGGAATATCGAAAGTATCGCCATGCCAATGGAAGGCCTCGAACACACGCGGAAACACACCTTTTAAAACAGTATGCGCCTCCTGATCCGACAACTTCACCGGAAACCATCCGATTTCACGGCAGGGATTCCGATAAACCTTTGCCCCGAGGGCTTCGGCAATCAACTGCGCTCCCAGGCAGATACCCAGCACGATTTTTCCCGCGGCAACGGCGGATTGAATGAATACTTTTTCCCGTTTCAACCAGGGATAATTCCGTTCATCATGCACACCCATCGGACCGCCCATGATGATGAGCCAATCGAACACGTCAAGCTGCGGCAAAAATGCTTCATGATACAGATGGGTTCCCGTTACCTGGTCACCTCGATCCGAAAAATACGGAGCCATGCTGCCCAGGCCCTCAAACGGAACATGCTGTAAATAGTGAATGCGCATCCTTATCAATAAGCTCGCTTCGCCGATGGAAGCATCGTAAAATTTTCCAAAGCGAATGGCATGTCATACCCCCGGAATATTTCCGCGAAGGATTTCAAAACGTTTATTCCCGGTTTCTTCATCAACGTCCGCGCTATGAAATCCACACTTTTCAAGGACCCGGCAGGAGGGCAGGTTCAAAGGCGAGGCATGAGCGACAACCTTTTTCACGCGGTCATCAGCCAGCGCGTTTTCGACAAGGGCCCGGCATATCTCCGTTGCATACCCCAAACCTTGCCATCGGGGCATCAGTGAAAATCCGATTTCCACCTCGCCAGCATCATCCGGGGGACCGATATACCCCGCGGCACCCACCAAGACGGACGGCTCATCAGGGTAAACATGTCGCACAGCATACCAGCCATACCATCCAACAGCGCCCAGACCGCCTTCCCGCAACCGCTCCCGGAAGAACTCCTGGGCATTCCGGTCATACTCACCTGGCGGCCACCCCGGCTCTACACGGGCTCCCAACATAGATGCCAGGCGCTCCGGAGCTTCCAGTTCAGCACAAACGTGGTCAAGATTTGCCGCAATCAATTCCAGGTGATTTGTAAACATCTTTATTGAGTTTATTGCGCTCATTCTGTTTTCTTTCAGGCCCAAGGTTGAACACGGGTAACTTTTATGGAACAAAACTAACTGAATTCATTCGGTTTTTACTGTAACCGGAAGGCTCTATTAAAAAATCGGCGCAGCAATCCTGGTTTTGGATCCCTCGCTCAAGGATTAAAAACGGGCTTATACAGCAGCGGCTGGGTCGGCCCCAGGAGGGTTATGTTGAATACCGCATTGCTGACCGGAACGGCATATAATTTATTCGCTACGCGGTAGCCATTTTTGCTGTCTATCTGAACCGCCACCACCACCTGACTGCCCGCGGCAAACTTGACATCTCCGGTATCAATGACGAACGGCATACTCGTCCCCGGAATAATCTTGTAAACAGGCCCCCCGATGCCGACCCGGATGGTGATCATTGCCGGCAGACCCGCCCAGGACAAGTTGCCGTCCTCCGTCAACCCGGCGCTCCAGAAGTATGATGCATTCGGTGAGATATTGAACGATATTTTCACCGGAATCTTCATGACCGCCTGCGAGGCTTGCTTATTGCTGACCTGTCCCTGAACGGCCTGCACCTCGGACGCCATGATGACCAATACGGCCAAAACCACCCCTAAACGCATCATTTTCTCCCAACGGATCATTGCCAACCCTCCCCTCATTGTCCTTTATCTGTTTTCTGAATCCTTTTGTTCTTGTTACTTCCTTTTTGTTTGGGATATGGAAGTTCTGCTGCGGTTACCCTGATTAAGTCGCTGAGCCATTCCCGATCATCGAAGGCGTCTTCGATGAGAAAATACAACCTGGCTCCGAGATAAGGCGCCGCTTCCGAAACATCTCCGATATACAATCTTCCACCCGCGGTCGGTTTTACAAAAAGCTGATTGTCGCAAATCAATGCAACGACCTTACCGTCGCAATAGACGGCATAATCGCCAAACATTTTCCTGTAAGTGATCATGCCGGCGTCTTCCATTTGTTCGACGATAAATTCAACAAAACTCGGATCGGATGCCATCTCATCCTCTGACGTAGAAAATATGTAAAGTCCCTGATTCTCTAAATATTTAATCGGAAATGAACTGTTTTTGCTTGCTTACAGAGCTACATGTTGATGTTGCTTTTCATTGGACCGGTTTCTTTCTTACTCCTTGAACCGACGAAACCTTGCCGCTTTGATCTAGAGAATTGCGTTACCGGATAATTAGACATGCCCCCGTGCAGGCGTTGGAAGCGTAAAACGGGTGCGGAAAGATGTCAATGATTTTCTCAGGATGATTATAAATGGCTTAGCGCACCCTCCCATCGGGATGTTGTAACGGTGATTGTTGTAATTGTTGTGACTGCGTCCAGAACAGCGTAAAACACCTTGCGGTCTGTTTTTAACAACTTATGGCGATACAAATTCATTCCATTATGTTATATCGAAACACCATGCAGTATCCATGATCAGGCCACAGGCGTCCGTCCTGCGGGGATTGTTTGCCGGGAAATCATTTACATACTTAAAAGGAGGTCTTTTATGAAAAAGTCGGTCGTGGTCGCCATGCTTATCCTGTTTTGTGTGCTCCTGTACGGAACAGTTGCCGGTGCGGGCCCCATCCTCAACGGTATCCTGAAAAAAGGAGAACTGGTCGTGGGCATTACAGGCGATCAGCCTCCTCTGAACGCCACGACGAAAGATGGCAAGATCATCGGTCTCGACGCCGATTTGGCCCAGGCGATTGCCCTCAACATGGGAGTCAAAATCCGTTTTGCCAAAATGCCCTTCTCCGAATTGCTTCCGGCTCTGCAAGCCGGCAAGGTGGATATGATCATATCCGGCATGACGATGACACCGGAGCGTAATGTGAAAGTGGCCTTCATTGGTCCTTATCTGGTGTCCGGGAAAGGGGTCCTCACCAAGAGCAGTTCCGTCGAACTTCTGGATAAAGAGGGCGTGAACAGTAATCAATTAAATCTTGCGGCATTGAAGGGCTCAACCAGCCAGCTCGTTGTTGAACGGGCCGCGCCCAAGGCCAAACTGGTTCCGGCCGTTTCATACGACGACGCGCTGAATCTGCTCTTCGAAGACAAGGTTAACGCCATCATCGCGGACTACCCCTATTGCGCGTATGCGGCAACGCGTTATGCGGACAAGGATCTGGCCGTCGGGCAGGCGAAACTGACTTATGAACCTTTGGGGATCGCCGTACGGGAAGACATCCTCCTGATCAACATGCTGGAGAACTTCATCAAACTGATGTCTGCCTCCGGCGACATGAAAATCATCCAGGACAAGTGGTTCAAAAATGCGGCCTGGATGAAGCAGTTGCCGTAGTCGGGAAGTTCAAGCCGGGTTAACGTTCAGACAATGATAACGGGGCGGTTCCCTTTTCAGGGCCGCCCCCCTGCCTCGCAAACAGTATTCAGATGCAAGGTGCATTCGCGTCGGCGTCATGCACAGTAATATGGGATGTTTATATCATCCATAAAACAAGGGCAGCAAAAAGCGGCGGCAAATGCTCCATTTTTTAGATCAACGGCTCGTGGGGTCCAGTGATCGGACAGGTGTGAAGCTTGTAGTGTTCCCGCATCGGGTCAAAAATGACCGGGCCGCATTTATTGTTGCCGTCGTTGTTTTCCGGGATGGCTCGATCCTGATCCACTTCCACACTGAATTTGACCGGCTTGTTGTGGGCGGCATCAAAGGGGAGATAATAGGCGCCGCCCATCTTTTCCTCATTGGGCCCGATGCCCCCTTCCATCCAGATTGCCGCTTCCAGCCCGTGGAATGAAATTTTGATCCGTTGTGCCGTCCGTCCACGCCACATGTTTTTGATGTAGGGTTTGATCTGGATTTTGGCCGTTCCGGCAAAGGTCCCTTTCGTAATCACGACCTTGGAAACCACCAGGTCCACGCCCGGATCCACCATCCCGTCCGATCCTCCGTCGCCGAAAACCCGCTTTTTCTGCTGAGATGAGATCGAAGGCGGATTGGTTGCCTCTATTGCAGCCTGTCCCGCGTTGTTGTCCGATTTCATGGCCAGCAGAATCGCCTCGTCCTCTTGAAATGTGTTTCCGACCGCCAATCCCTGCCCGGCTGTCAGCAACAGGACAGAGAATAGAGCCGCAATGAAACCAAAGCATGAGAATTTAATCGAGTTTTTCATGACCTCTCCCCCTTTTTTGTCATAGTTTGGTCGTAAATGGACAAATGATGCCAAGTTTTGAATCTCTATAACATGATAATATCATTATGGAAACAATTATTACGCCTCTCTTTTTCTCCTTTTCGCCAACTTACCCGGTGATGGAAGGCAGAAAGGCGCCCTGCGGCTCTTGGTAAAGCCCCGCGCTCATGAGCGTCATGATCTTCACGATCCGAAGACCGTGATCCAGACACCAGCGGAACAACTCTCCGTTCCGGATCGGCAGAAGAAAACCAGGGCCGGTAAACTGCAAGGTCGCTCCGATCAGCGCCTTGATGTCGGTATCGGTTTCGCCTACGGCATGCCCACCGTATCCGATGAGCGTCGCATAACCGGTGCAGCGATTGTCCCATTCCACGAGAGTTGCCGTGTCCGCCGCGATGGCCTCCCGCAGCTCACCGCTACGGTCATAGCCAAGAACGCGACGGCACAGCACATTGCAGGCGTCAAGATCGTCAACCCTGGTGCGTCTTACGGTATAGCCCGGGAACTTGATTTCCAGCGGCGCCCCCTGCAGAACGACAAGGGGTTCCCGCACCTCGAAACCAAGCTTTGCATACAACGCCAGGGACCGGTTATGGTATGCATCCTGGCACAACCGTAACCCGGGACAGCGGCGCTCGTTCTCCCGCGCAAGCACGGCCTGCAACAACCGGTGTCCGATGGTGTGGTTTTGAACTGCGGGATCGACCGTTACGGGCCCTACCCCGGCAATCAACGACCGTTCATCGATGACGACGCTGCCGAGCAACCTTTCAGCCTGTTCGGCCACCAGGACATGATAACCCGGATGCGCAAGATGTTCCGCAAACGTTTCCTGTGCCGCTTCAGACGACAAGAGCAGTTGAGGGAACCCATGCTGCGCCGAAATGGCAGCGAACGCTTTAAAGCAGATTGTGCCGCAACCCTCGGCATCCTTGGGTGTACCGGATCGTATAATGAGGTTCGTTGTATTTTCTTCCATATAAAGGCCTGTTGTATTTCGTCTGCAATCTCCCCGGCGGCAAGCTTTCCGGATATTCTGCTCAGGCGGTCGTCATGATGAGAAATTGTGTCGCCAGTTTTCCCGCAATGCGTAAGGATGCGATCTCGGCCGGCATGACATTATTTCCCAAGCAATCTGCTCAGATCATCTCGGTTTCAGAATCCCGCCGGGAAACGCTTACTGCGGTCCCGGTTTCCGGTCACAATCAAACATCGGTGCTCTGCAAACCTTTCCAGGGATACAGCGGCCTTCTCGCGCATGTCGCCAGGATATCCTTTATCGTTTTTTGAAGGTGAGCGATACTCCTTCGAAAGCAACCCGGCCAGATCGCGACTCAGATCCAAGTCAATCACGAGCAAATCAGGCGCAACCAGACGGTAAACCCACGCCATCAACGCGTATTCCGCCATGCTCGCCTCGTTATGGAGAGGAAAGCTGTCCCACAGGATGAACTCAGCGCGTCCATCGTTGTTGACATCGTCCAGCCAGGGAAGCGGACCCTTGCCGAAATGTTGCAACGTGCGCCAGCCCAGGGTACTCGTCGACAAGCAAACACCGCGGGTAGGCTGCGATTCCTGTTTCCCTGAGACCCCAACCGTGACTGTCCAGAAGCGGCCGCTGCCCGTCGGACCGTCAGCATGCACATGCAAGTCCCCTGGGCCTGCCGAACGCCGAATCCAGCCATTCGACGGAAGGTTATCGCACGGCTCCTTGAAGTCCCCATCGCGCAACCAGATGAATTCGCCGTCCTTTATATGAATTGACTGCCAGGCAGGTTGCATCAAACAAGCGGGCGGCGCAGATTCACCGGCAAAGACCGGGGTTACCCATAGCCGGTAAGTCAAAACCACGATCAAAATCAAGCGCACCGGCATTCACCTCCTCGACTCCGACTCGCTAACACATGAAATCATTGGCGGTGTAAAACCGTCCGGTGGATTGAACCTGTTCACCATCGAATCTGATGCTCATGATAGTGTTGTTGGGACATCTTGCTATTTTTCTCATCACCAAAACCAGGATGGTGTCCCCTGGTTTCTCCCATCTTGGCTCGCCCACAATTCGCCAGCGTAATCCCCTCTTCACCGCTTCATCAGCGCGAACACGCCCCAGCCCAGGTATTCACGCGTGTACGCGGCGTAACGCTCGGGTTCCGAGGTCAGTTGGGCGCGAACCTCTTTGGCTAACTCGTCGCCGGGATTGGCTTCAAGCCACCGGCGCATGGTGAGCCACTTGGCCGCCTCGTATCTGTCCCAGCTGTCCTGGTCGGCCAGAACCATTTCCACGACGTCGTAGCCGAGGTGGCCGAAAGACGCGAGAAGTTCCGGAAGCAGGAGAAAGTCGGAGATTGAGCCGGCAAGACACCCCCTGGCAACATCTTCCGTCGGCGGTAACTGCCGCCAGTAGGGCTCGCCGATGAGAATGATCCCTCCGGGACTGAGGCTCTGCGCCAGAAGCGCGATGGTGCCGGCGACGCCCCCGCCGATCCACGTGGCGCCGACACAGGCTGCCACGCCGGCCTTCTCGTCCGAGACGAAGCCGGCAGCATCGCCATGGATGAACTTGACTTGATCGGCGACGCCGAGTTCTTCAGCACGGCGTTTCGCCTGCTCGGTGAACAACCGGCTCATGTCGATGCCGGTGCCGACGACGCCGTAATCGCGTGCCCAGGTGCACAGCATTTCCCCCGAACCGCTGCCGAGGTCGAGCACTCGGGTCCCCGTTTCCAGACGCAGCGCCGCGCCGAGAGTGGCGAGCTTTTCGGGTGTGAACGGGTTATGGATGCGGTGAGCACTTTCGGTGATGTTGAAGATCCGTGGAATATCCAATGCAGAAAATCTCCTTTCGGGTGTGAATAGATTCAGTCAGGGCCTAACGCCTGGGTCAGCCACCGAGGTACGAGGTCTGCTGAACTCAGTATTTAGCCACTTTCTTGAAAAAACTAGTAAGGCGTCCCCGGGTTTCCCATCCCCCCCCAAAAAAAAGTTGAGTTATTTAGTCAAAAAATATCCTTAATGAAAGCGGTCCGCACCACATATCAGTATTGCAGACATATAATTGATTTAAGAAAAAACCAACCGAGAAACCTAATAATCCTGCAAGAAAAGAAAAGATCAGTGAAGGTGATTCTTGCCGGTCTAATAAATAAGTGCTTAAGAAAACCCCGAGCGCCGCACCTGGCAATGAAAATAGATGTCCAAGGCCTAATAATCCATCAGAGTGACTGGCATGCCAGTTAATGCTTAAGTAAATAATGAATGTCGTTGCCACTGCTAAAGAATTTCCAAACTGGAAAAGTGGTTTGGGGTAACCAATGGCGCCAATGATAAATGAAGCTAGAGGAACAGCAATGTAGTACCAAACTCCAATAGAAAGAGAATCGCCTCGCAGGAGAACCAAACAGACGACGGTGAAGCAAACGGCGGCTGACCAAAGGGCATCGTGGGTGCGTGTTAAATTCATAATCTCTACTCCATGACATAAGGAATTATAGTAGGGATACACTCATATTTCTTTGAGAATCACAGTAGATGCTGTAAATAAGCCAGTCATTGTTCCTCGAATAATTTGCGCAGATTTAATAAGAATTGCTTTTACTGAATATAGGATAGCCCCCGTGCAGGCGCAAGCAGAGTAAAACTCGGAAGCAAAGATGTCAATGATTTTCTCATGATTGATCCGTTTATTGTTTACCGCACTTCTTTTCCAAGCGGGTGCGGCGGTAAAGGAGGGGGCTTCGCTCGTCGTAACTGCGGTCGGAAATCAATTCCAGGGTGGAGTAGACCAGGCAGAGGGCCTGTTCCGGATTCTTGTCCCGGTGTGATGCCAGCGGAAAATCGCCAACTGCATACAGCGGGTTGGAGGGATCTTATCTTTTTTTGTATCCGGTTATGAAATCGGCATCGGTGATGCCCGCCTGCTTGATCGCACTGCGAAGAGTGCCTACGGCAAGTTCTTTATGGAGTGGAATGACACAACCTCTATCGTCTTTTCTTAATACCACATGGCTGCCCCGTTGCCGGACCACTTTGAAGCCCATTCTTTCAAATACATTGATCGCTTCATTGCCGGAAATATGTGGCAGCTCAGGCATTCACCGCCACCTCAAAGGTTGTGAGCAAGGGATGCGGTGTTTCCTTCTGGGGAAATTCTTCGAGATATAATTCGGTTGCTTCCTTGAGATTATCGATTGATTCTTCGATTGATTTTCCCTGACTTGCCGTACCGACCTCCGGACATTCAGCAACATACAGATCGCCTTCCTTATGTACTATTGCTGTAAATACTTTATTCATGTGCTGTTCCTTTTTGAAATTTTGGAGCATTTTACAGTTTTTATTCAATTATATCAATTGATTATTTTCCCCAGATAACATCCTGTAGAACCGTATTCCTTAGGGTTTACCGCACTTCTTTTCCAGACGGGTGCGGCGGTAAAGGAGGTGTTTCCGTTCGTCGGAATGGCTGCTTGAAACCAACTGCAGGGTGGAGCAGACCAGGCAAAGAGCCTGCTTTGGATTCTTGTCCTGGTGTTCGTACCACTTGGCCAGTTCCTCGCAGGCGAAGCAGTCGGCGGGATCGGCGAGAAGCATTTCCTCCCAGAGGGCTACGGCCCCTTTCCAGTCCTTGTCCCGTTTCAGGTGGAGGGACAACTGCCGCCGGGCCTCCCGGGAGACCTGCGGATGGCAGGACGCGCATAATTCGTGGAGACGGCTTCGCCCCTGCTGGTGGCGGGTCCGGTCGATGAGGAGCCGCGCCGCCGCCAGGTGGTCCCCTTCCCTCTCTCCAGACTTCTCGGCCTCGCCGGTCATGATTTCCGACAGGTGGCGCGCCAGGGCCGACAACGAAACCACATCCAGGTGATTGTGGCGGAACACATCCACCATGAACCGAGGGTGGCGGTGCCGGAGCCACCGGAAATAACGCTCCGGAATTTCCCAGCCGGGGATGTCATCCCCCCGTTCGAGACCCAGCACATGCTGCTCCACCGTCCCCAGGCGGCTGTTCTCCAGCCGGTGGCCCAAAAGGCGCCGCGTGGGATGAAGCAGATCGAGGTGTGGCAGCGACGCCAGGGGGTCGGGGAGGCGGTTCATGATGAACCGGGTCGAAAGGAGATTGATGTCGAAGGCCTTGCCGTTGAACGTCACGAGAAATGCTTTTTCCTTTGCCAGTTCGCGCAGATACGCGAGACAGGCCCGTTCCTCCGGATAGTCCCGAACGAAAAGCTGGCGGGTGACGAAGGTCGAGCCCTCGAACCACCCGAGGCCGATGAGAAAGGCGACGGTTCCCGTGCCGCCGGAGAGGCCCGTCGTTTCGGTATCGAGGTAGAGGCCGTCCCGGACGTTCATGGCGGCCAGGTCGGCGTTACCTGCCAGGACCGACAGGGCGTCCATATCGACGGAGAGGAAATCGGCAACGCACTGGTTCCCGTGCCAGTGGGAGGGTTTCAGGGCGGCTTCGACCGAGTAGAACCGGCCGTGCTCGTTCTCCCGTTCCTCACCGGGGAGGAGTTCCTCAAGGAGACGCGCTTTTTTATGGTCGGGCGTCGAACCGGCCTGCAACCTTTTTTCCCGGCCGGTCGTCACCGACTCGATGCGCTCCCGGAGGTCCGTCAGGGTCTTTTCTCGGTTGTCCTTTGTCGCTTCCGAATTTTCACCCGTCAGGCGCTGGAGGCGATCTTTGAGAGCCATGGTTTGTTCCTTTTATTCAAGTTAACGTCGAACAGCCGCGTAAAGTCATTTCGAGCGAATGCGAGAAATCTTAAGCTTTTGAAAAACGTTCACTTGTAAGATTTCTCCCTGCGGTCGAAATGACAATAAAAAAGTTGAAATGAAAACAAAAAATCATAACAACAACGATGTTAAACAAATTCAATATATTAAAATTAACATCGATCATCACGCCATGTCATTTCGAGCGAATGCGAGAAATCTGAAGCTTTTGAACTGAGTTCACTGGCAAGATTTCTCCCTGCGGTCGAAATGACAACAAAAAAACCAAAACGACAATGAGGTTTGTCCCGATAAGAAAAAGGCTGGTTGAGATGACAACAAAATGAGTCGAGATGTCAATAGAATAATAAGGATAATCAATACAGTGGTTTAAGCATGCTTGCCGCGCAGAAGGCCGAGGATTCTGAGGGCCACTTCCTTGGCCGTCGGTCCGACTTCCAGGGTGGGCCCCACGCAACTGGGGCAGCCGTGCTTGCAGGGGCAGGCCCGGATCAGGTCTGCCGCCGCTTTCAGGAGGCCGTCGTGGCTGTCGTAGAGCAGTTCCGAAAAACCGATCCCGCCGGGGTAGGCGTCGAAGAGAAAGATCGTGGGCTCGAAGATTTCCAGGGCCATGACGTCGGCGTTTTCCTTTTCCTTCGCCGCGGCGCCGCTGGGCCGGTAGGCCTCCGCCCGGTGGAGGACCCAGTCGCCTTTTTCGTCGCCGATGGAGCGGTCGAGGTCGCGGGTCTCCGACATGAGGAACATGGCCCCCAGGTTGTGGAGCGTGTAGGCCAGCCCCGCCAGGCCGTCGATGATCTCCGCCCGGTTGAAGGGAAGCGCGCCGATGACGCCCCGGTTCAGGGTGAACCAGTAGCTCGTCGTGTGCATGTCCTTCTCGGGCAGGTTGACGTCGCCGTAGCCCAGGTTTTCCGACGTGTAGAACTTGATCTTCTTGTAGCCCACGACCTTGCGCACCACCTGGACCTCGCCGTGCTCGACCTTGATGCCGTTTCGCATCTTCTCGGCGAAGCGGTCGATCACCCGGACATGGGTGTAGGTCATGGCGTCGGTGTAGTAATCGGTGTCCACCTGGTGAACGTAGGCCTTCTGCCGGTCCAGGTCCAGCCGGTCCACGTGGTACTGGCGGGACTCGACCATGTAGATCGCCCCCTCGTGGACGGTCGTGAAGGCGCTGTCCCAGTCCACCTCGGCGATGACCCGGGTGTTCCCCTTCTCCGTCTCGTCGATGACGACGACGTTTTCCGGGTTGATGCTCCGGAGGCTGATCTCGTCGGCGGGGTAGCTTTCGGCCGACCAGTGCCAGCGGTCCTCCACCCGGTGCAGGACCCCTTTTTCCTCCAGGTAATCGAGGAGTTCCTCCAGGTTCTCCCCGCCGAAACGCTCACCCTGCTCGAAGGGGAGTTCGAAGGCGGCGCTTTTCAGATGGTGCAGGAGAATCAGGAGGTTGTCGGGGTTGACCCGGCAGTGTTCCGGCGACTGGCCGAAGAAATAATCGGGATGCTCGGCGATGAACTGGTCCATGGGGGAGCTGCGGGCGATCAAAAGCGCCAGGCTCTCGCCGCGCTTGCGGCCCGCCCGGCCCGCCTGCTGCCAGGTGCTGGCGATGGAGCCCGGATAGCCGACCATGATGCAGGCTTCGAGGTCCCCGATGTCGATGCCCAGCTCCAGGGCGTTGGTTGTCACGACGCCTTTCAGTTCGCCCTGGCGAAGCCCTTCCTCGATGCTCCGCCTAAGCTGGGGCAGATAGCCCCCGCGATAACCGGAAACGACCGGCTTCTTGACGGGTTCGCTTTTGTCGAAGCGATCCTTCAGGTACTTGGTGAGAACCTCGACGTTGAGGCGGCTCGTGGCGAAAATGATCGTCTGGATGCCATTGGTAATGAGTTCCCCGGCCAACTGGCGGGCGGGCGTCATGGCCGACTGGCGGATGCCCAGTTCCCGGTTGACGATGGGGGGATTGTACAGGACAAAGGTCCGCTTCGCCCGGGGGGCGCCGCTTTCGTCGATGAGCGTCACGGGCTTTTCCAGGAGCCGTTCGGCGTGTTCCTTGGGGTTCGCGATCGTGGCGGAGCAGCAGATGAAAATGGGGTCCCGGCCGTAGAAGCGGCAGATCCGGCTGAGCCGCCGGATGACGTTCGTCACATGGGAGCCGAAAATGCCCCGGTAGATGTGAAGTTCGTCCAGAACGACGTACTGGAGATTCGTGAAGAGTTTCTGCCACTTCGTGTGGTGGGGCAAAATCCCCGTGTGAAGCATGTCCGGGTTGGTCACCACGACGTGGCCCTGCTTGCGGATGGCCTGCCGGGCGTCGTTGGGGGTGTCGCCGTCGTAGGTGAAGGTGCGGATGTCGGCCTTCAGGTCCCCGATGAGACCGTGGATCTCCTCCATCTGGTCCTGGGCGAGGGCTTTCGTGGGAAACATGTAGAGAGCCCGTGTCTCGGGATGGTCGAGGATGGCGTTGAGAACGGGGATGTTATAGCAAAGTGTCTTGCCGCTCGCCGTCGGCGTCACAAGACAGACGTCATGCCGCTGCCGGATTTCCGCGAGGGCTTCCGCCTGGTGGCTGTAGAGTTCCCGGATACCCCGCTTTTCGAAGCAGCGGCGGATGTCTGGGTGGACCCAGTCGGGGAACGGCGAGAAGTTTCCATCGGAGGCGGCAAAGTCCTTCCAGGACCGGACATTGCCCATGAAATGCCGGTTATTTTCCAGCCGGTCCAGCCATTCTTTCAGGGTCAGCTTTGCCATGGGCTCGCCTTTATAATGCTTTTAAAACGCGCCGCTCCGGATGAAGTCGACGGCGTTTTTGAAAAGGGCCACGCCCTGCCCTTCCTCGGGCAGTTCCTCACGGGTCCACCGGGGATGATTGGTCCGGTGGAGGAAGGCCTCCGGGTGGGGCATGAGGCCGAACAGACGGCCCGTCGGATCGCAGAGGC
>CAZBQX010000031.1:0-22896 GCA_964494155.1 uncultured Syntrophales bacterium | reverse complement strand
CTGCCAGTTTTTTTTTGACATAACCGGCCGTGCTTGCTATATATTCCCGGCCCGAAACCGGCATGCCGCTTTGCAGATTTTCTCCTCTCGTTCGGGATCTCGAGGAAGGTGTGTTTTCCCTTTATGAAGAAAATTCTGGTGATCTATTACAGCCAGACGGGGCAGTTAAAACGGATATTGGATTCCCTGCTGCGTCCGCTGACCGTTGGTCCGACGTTTTCGGTTGAATACCTGGAACTTGAACCGGCCGCGGCTTACCCCTTCCCATGGACGAGAAGTGAATTTCTGGAGGTCTTTCCTGAATCCGTGCTGGAGAAACCGATCGGATTAAAACCCTGGGCGGCTAAACATCCCGGCGAGTACGATCTGGTGATTCTGGCGTTTCAGCCCTGGTACCTGTCGCCGTCGCTGCCGATAACAGCGTTTCTCCAGAGTCCGGAGGCGGAGAGAATCATCCGGGACACCGACGTCCTGACCGTGATCGGCGCGCGCAACATGTGGGTCAAATCCTTTGAGCGGGTAAAAGAGCGGCTGGAAAACCTCGGCGGCCGCCTTCGCGGCAATATCGTCCTGGTCGACCGGGCGCCCAACCTTGTCAGCGCCGTGACCATCTGTTACTGGATGTTCACGGGGAAGAAAGACCGCTGCCTGGGCGTTTTTCCCCCCCCGGGGGTATCCAATGCCGATATCGCCGCCGCTGGAAAATTCGGAGAGGCCATCGGTGCTTTAGTCGAGCATAATTGTATGCATGAGCTTGACGAAACCCTGCAAAAACTAGGCGTGACCGATGTAAATGTTTCATTGGCGAGGCTGGAAAATCGTGCTAAGAAGGTTTTTCTTCTCTGGGCAAACGCGATTGCAAAACGTCCCCGGATCAGGAAACGGCTGTTGAACATCTTTTTCGTGGAACTGATTCTGGCCCTGGCGATCGTTTCCCCGGTGAATTCCCTGCTGGGACTTTTGTTCAATCAATTTCATAAACGACGAAACAGGCATTGATGGCAGAAAAAGCGTTTATCACAAAATTAGCGAAGTTCTTACCGAATGAACCGGTCCCGAACGAAGGCATGGAGACAATCCTCGGCATGATCAACGGCAAACCATCGCGCAGCCGACGGATCGTTTTAAGGCAGAACGGGATCAAAAACAGGCATTACGCCATTGACGGCAAGGGGAACCTGACCCATACCAACGCGGAGTTAACCGCGGCGGCCGTCAGAAATTTGCTGAGCCCTTCCCTCGGTACCGATGACATCGAAGTGCTTTGCTGTGGCACATCCATACCGGACCAGTTGCTCCCCTCTCATGCGTCCATGGTGCAGGGTTGTCTGGGATGTGCGAGTGTCGAAATCATCTCAACAGCCGGTGTTTGCTGCTCTGGTATGCACGCCATGAAGTACGGCATGCTGTCGATCATGGGCGGCAACAGCCAAAATGCTGTCTGTACCGGATCGGAACTGGTATCACCCCTTCTGCATGCGCGTCATTTTGAAAGCGAGATGGCCCATCCCGACCGGTTGGAGGAAAATCCGATCCTGGCGTTTGAAAAAGACTTTCTCCGCTGGATGCTCTCCGACGGCGCCGGCGCCGCCCTGCTTAAAACCACACCCAACGGCGGAAGCGACATTTCCCTGCGGATCGACTGGATCGACACCTATTCCTTCGCCGGTCGAATCGATACCTGCATGTACGCCGGGATAGACCGGACCGCAAACGGCGACATGGCGAGCTGGAAATCGTTTTCGCCCGAGCAGTGGCTTATCAATTCGGTCTTTGCCATCAAACAGGATGTTGGACTTTTGGACAAACATATCGTCCGCCTGGCCACGGAAACCCTTGGCGCGTCTCTTAAAAAACACGGCGTGCAAGCCGCAGAAATCAACTATTTTCTGCCCCATATCTCTTCGGAGTACTTCCGCAAACCCCTGGACCATGAAATGAAAAAGCAGGGGGTGCCAATCCCGCAGGAAAAGTGGTTTACCAATCTGTCCCGGGTGGGAAACATCGGCAGTGCATCCATTTATCTGATGCTGGAAGAATTGTTCTATTCCGGCAACCTCGACAAAGGGATGAAAATCCTGACCATGGTTCCGGAAAGTGCTCGTTTTTCCTATGCCTTTATGCTCATGACGGTATGCTGACATGAAGCGAGAACAGGTTCCTCAGGACGATGAAAATCTCATGGAAGGACGGACGCGGGAAGTCTGCTACGCTGTGGACGAAAAAGGTGACTACATCCAGGTCCTGAGTTCAGGATGGGAACCCAAAAACGCGGCCTTGCTGCAAGCATGGGAACAGATCAACGACGAGGCGAAGGAAGCCCTGGCACGGATCAAGGCGGGAAAGGTCAGTCCCCTGGCCTTTTACATGGCCCAAGGTATGTTCGACATCGCCCTGCTTTCCGACTATACCGATATCCCGAAACGCAAAATCAAGGCCCATCTGGATCCGGAAACTTTTCGGCACCTGGATGAAACAACCCTTGGCAAATATTCGGAAGTATTCAGCATATCCATAGAAGAACTGGTCAACGGGCCGACGACGGCCGATGCTTTCCCCGGGGAGAAACAGCGCAAATCCATCCAGGATAATTCACGCCATAACGGTGATGCATGACCATCCATTTCCACCACAGCCAGTCCGCCCACTGTGAAAACGGTTCCACGGCGAACCTGCTCCGTTATTACGGTGTGGACATCAATGAATCCCTGGCGTTCGGGATCGGTTCCGGTTTGTTTTTTGCCTACCTGCCGTTTATTCGCATCAACCACATTCCGGTCACGTCTTTTCGGCCGATGCCGGGCATGATCTTCAAGCGCACCGCCAAAACCCTCGGCGTCAAGATCTTTCAAAAGAAATTCCGCGATAAGATTGCGTCCATGGCGGCCCTTGACGCCGTCCTGGCTCAAAACATCCCCGTGGGACTTCAGGTCGGCGTGTTTCATCTGACGTATTTTCCCCGGCCGTACCGGTTCCATTTCAACGCCCACAATCTGGTCGTCTACGGCAAGGAAGACGGGCGATATCTGATCAGTGATCCCGTCATGGAAACGGCGGTGTCGCTCAGTTACGATGAACTGATGCGGGTTCGCTGGGCCCGTGGCATGTTCGAACCCAGGGGACACATGTACTATCCAGTTAAAATACCCGCGCAGATCGATTTATCGGCCGCCGTTATCAAGGGCATCCGCCGGAACTGCCGTGAAATGCTGTCGATCCCGCTGCCCTTCTTCGGAATCCGGGGTATCCGGTATGTCGCCGGGCAGATGAAAAAATGGCCGGAAAAACTGGGCGAAAAACAGGCCTCCCTTTACCTGGGGAATTTCATCCGGATGCAGGAGGAAATCGGAACGGGCGGCGGTGGTTTCCGCTTCATTTATGGCGCCTTTCTGCAGGAAGCCGCAAAGGTATTGAACAAGCCGCGTCTCCGGGAACTCTCGCAGGATATGACCGGCATCGGCGACCGCTGGCGGGAATTCGCCGCCATTGGTGGGCGGATCATCAAAAAACGGAACAATGACCAGGAAACCTACACGGCCATGTCCGCCATCCTGATGGAAATCGCGGACCGGGAACAGCATCTTTTCTCCGAACTGAAAAAAGCCGTCTCATGAGTAACGCTCCGATTATACGGGTATCCGCATTGACGAAGGTTTATCAAGGTTCGTTGAAACCCGCCGTCGATCAGTTGAGCTTCAGTGTAACGGAAGGGGAAATTTTCGGCCTCCTGGGACCGAACGGTGCGGGTAAATCGACAACCCTCATGATGCTCTGCGGACTTTTAAAAATCGGCGCGGGCACAATCCAGGTTTTTGGGCTTGATGTCGACAGGGAAGGCGCCGAAATCCGCCGGCAGATCGGCGTCGCCCCCCAGGACATCGCCCTCTTCCCCAATCTGACGGCCCGTGAAAACCTCGTCTATTTCTGCCGGATGTACGGTTTGAAGAGCCACGCCATCCATGGTGTTGTGCATCATTACCTGGAGGCGTTCGGGCTGCTCGACAAGGCGAACATGCGTGTTTCGCATTTTTCGGGAGGCATGAAAAGGCGTCTCAACCTGATCGCGGCCCTGCTGCACCATCCACGCCTTCTGGTACTTGACGAACCGACGACGGGGGTAGATGTGCAATCCCGTAATATGATTCTGGATTATATGAAAAAATTGCGTTTGGAAGGCGTGACCATTCTATACTCGTCGCACCTGCTCGAAGAAGCGGAGAAGCTCTGTTCACGCTTTGCCATTATTGACGAAGGCCGTCTGATCGCCGCCGGAACACTGGCCGAAATGCTGGACGCAAACGGCGGAGGCGAAAACCTGGAGCAACTTTTTCTTCATCTCACAGGGAAGGGGATCCGCGATTGAAAGTTCTGGCGACCATCTGGAAAGAGTTTCTCCTCCTGATCCGTGATCCGGGGGGACTTGCTTTGATTTTTATCATGCCCATGGCTCTGGTCATTGTCATGGCCCTCATCCAGAACAACACATTCCGCGAGTTCCAGGAAACCCGTATCGACGTCCTTTTTGTCGATGAGGATCGTAACACCCTGAGCGGAAACATCGAGGGTTCGCTTCAAGCGTCGCCCAATATTCACCTTATCAAGACAGAATCCGGGAAACCTCTAACCAGGGAGGCGGCGCGGCAACTCGTTCAGCGCGGTGATTACCAGGCGGCAATAATTATTCCTCCCCAGGCCACAGTCGCCCTGCGCGGAAAAACCAAACAGGCGGTGGATGAGCTTTTTGCCTACTACGGCTTCGGCCCCGCGATACTGGCGAACGAAAGTCCGGCAGTGGAATTGCAGCTTCTCTTCGACCCGGCCATCAAAGCAAACTATAAGCAGGCCCTGACCAGCGCTGTCGAAAAGATGGTAACCGGCGTGCAGGCCGAATGGCTGACCGATACGATTCAGGAACAATTCGGCGGAACGGAACCGAAAAAGAAGATTAAAATTGATTTTTCCGGGATGATCCATGTGAACCAGATGATTGCCGCAGAAAAAACTCTGTCAGGCCTGGCGGTTAACGCCGTTCAGCACAACGTTCCCGCATGGTCGATGTTTGCCATGTTCTTCATCCTGTTCCCTTTGGCGGGCAACTTCATCAAGGAACGGGAAGAGGGAAGCATGCTGCGCCTTCGCCTTATTTCGGGTTCTCAGTTCCCCGTCATCTCCGGGAAATTTATCTTTTACCTGTTCGTCTGCCTGCTGCAACTGGTGTCAATGATCGGCGTCGGTCTTTACGTCATGCCGATAATCGGCCTGAACAAACTGGCCCTGGGCACGAACGGTTTGGGCGTCGTCCTGACGGGTCTGACCGTTGCCATGGCCGCGACAGGTTACGGCCTGCTCATCGCCGTTTACTTCCGGACCCCGCAGCAGGCTCTGTCCTTCGGCTCCATTTCCGTCGTCATCCTGGCCGCCCTGGGCGGTGTCTGGGTACCGACCTTTGCCATGCCTCAGATCATGCAGAGTATCAGCCCCTACTCTCCACTGAACTGGGGGCTGGAGGCTTTTAACGATCTTTTCCTGCGTAACGCATCCACATCGGTTATTCTTCCCGATCTGGTTAAGCTGTTATGTTTTTCCCTTGTTACTTTAGCGGCCAGTGTCCTGATTTATAAATCCAGGACCGTTTCTTAACCCGTAACCTTTTAACAGATGATAAACGATGCAAACCCAAACCATTGAAGAACTGATTCCCCAACTGAAAGAACAGATACTTGAACGCCTGGTTATCGAGGGCATGGACCCCGAAGAACTTGATGAAGATATGCCTCTGTTCGGTGAAGTGACCGGCTTGGATTCGATCGACGCCCTGGAACTGGTCGTCATGCTGGAAAAATGCTACGGCATCAAGATTACCGACGCCAAGGTGGCACGGAAGATTCTCATGACCGTACGCACCATAGCCGAATACGTTTACGAGCACCGGGAAATATGAACCGGCGTGTTTTCATTACCGGCTACGGCGTTATCACGGCCATCGGCGGCAACGGACCGGAAAACTTCGCCTCCCTCCGGGATCGGAAATGCGGTTACGGCCGACTGGAGTTTCTGGAAACCCGGTATCAGGATGATATTTACTGCTGCGAAATCAAATTGTCGGACGAGGCGTTGTGTCGCCGTGCCGGCGTTCCAACCGGATGCGGCTTTACCCGCACCACCCTTCTCGGATTGATCGCGATTCGTGAGGCCATCGCCTCCGCCGGGTTGACCGATCGGGAGGTAAGAAACGCGGGATTG
This sequence comes from uncultured Syntrophales bacterium, assembly GCA_964494155.1. Taxonomy (GTDB): domain Bacteria; phylum Desulfobacterota; class Syntrophia; order Syntrophales; family JAAYKM01; genus JAAYKM01. Next base: position 16,653 of record CAZBQX010000031.1, on the reverse strand, counting down.
GTTTCAGCCACAACCGCCGGCGGCATTCGCGAACTGGAAAAAAATTTCTTTGAAAGACAGGATCTACAGAGCAGCGGTGATTTCCTTGCTTTTATGGACACGGTGGATCCCGGGGAACACATGGAACGCTTGGCGGCTATTCTGGGAATGAAAAGGTACCTTGCCACGGTCAGCACAGCCTGTTCCTCATCGGCCAATGCGCTGCTTTTCGGCGCCCGGCTCCTTAAAACAGGTTTGGCGGACTGCATGATTTGTGGAGGTGCCGAGGCTTTAGCCAAGATCACCATCAACGGCTTCAATGCCCTCATGATTCTGGACCGCGAACATTGCAAACCTTTTGACCAGAACCGCTGCGGCCTCAATCTTGGGGAAGGCGCCGCCTACCTTGTCCTCGAAGCGGAAGAATCGCTGAAACGTTCCGGGAAAAAAGCGATTGCTGAACTGACCGGTTACGCCAACTTCAATGATGCGTTCCACCAGACCGCCTCTTCGCCGGAAGGAGCGGGCGCCCTCAAAGCGATGCGAAAAACCCTGAACATGGCGGGGATAAATCCTTCCGATGTTGATTATATCAACGCCCACGGTACAGGAACGGAAAATAATGATCTCTCGGAAGGGTTGGCGCTTGAAACGCTGTTTGGTGTCAACGTACCCCCTTTCAGTTCCACCAAACCCTACACGGGGCATACCACCTCTGCCGCCGGAAGCGTCGAAGCGGCCTTTTGCCTGATGGCCTTTGAAAACGACGTCATTTACCCCAACATCAACTTCAAACAACCGATGGAAGAATTAAATATTCGCCCCACCACGGCACTCAAAACAAACGCGGGACTCAAAAACATCCTGACCAACTCCCTTGGTTTTGGCGGCAGCACGACTTCGCTGCTCTTTGCAAAATGCTGACCGATCAAACCATAGCCGGATGCCATATTAACGGCGCAGGCGTCATCTCACCGCAGAAGACCTATGACAACAGAGATTTTCTCTCAGAGTTGACCCACTATGATGATAATATCCTGACCTGCATCCTGCCCAATTTCAAGGACTACCTTAATCCGTTTCAAATGAGGCGACTGAGCCGGATGCTGCGCATGGGGCTCTCCGCCGCCACGATCTGTCTCCGCGAAGCCGGGCTGAAGAAACCCGATGCCATCATCACCGCCACGGGCTTCGGATTTCAGTGGGATATGGGCAAGTTTCTGACGGAAATTCTGGAACAGCAGGAGCAGCAGCTCACCCCTACCTATTTCATGCAGAGTACCCATAACGCCCTTTCCGGACTCATTGCCCTGTTCTTCAAGTGCATGGGGTACAACAGCACCTACACCAGCCGGGGCTTTGCTTTTGAAACGGCTCTCCACGATGCCCTGCTGCTTTTACAGGAAAAGGAAGCACAGCATGTCCTGGTCGGCTCCTTCGACGAGGTGTACCACGTACAATACACTGACTACATCAGACTGGGCTATATAAAACGAGAAAAAACTAACAATTTCAGAGTTTTTCAAGCAGAAACGGAAGGCGCCCTGCAGGGGGAGGGAATGGCCTTTTTCATCATGTCGGACCAGCCAAAGCCGCAAAGCTGGTGCCGCCTGAAAAACCTGCACATGGTTTACCGACCCTCTGATTACGCCGGTTTAGCTACGGAATTGATAGAATTTTTAAGGGGAAACGGCTTGGCACCGGGCGATGTGGATGTCCTGGTCAACGGCGTGAGTGGGGATGTTATCCGTGATAGGTGGAATCTTGACCTTCAGAATAATTACTTCGACCATGCGACAGCTGTGCGATTCAAGCACTTGACCGGTGAATACGACACGGCGTCGTCTTTCGGCCTGTGGCTTGGGGCTAAAATCCTGAAAACTCAGATCGTTCCCCAGGCCGTCTTGGCCTCTCCCGTCTCAACCCATGGTCCCTTAAAAACCGCTCTCTTCTGCAACCATTACCTGGGGAAATACTATTCCTTCTTCCTCCTGACGAGGGAATAAAAAAGCCAAGGAACATCAGGTTCCTTGGCTTTTTGTACATAAAGTGGGATGAATTAGATGTACTTACCCAGAATGTAATCCTGGAGGTTTTCGATAATGCTGTCCTGTTTTATAATGACCGACTTGACGATATTGCCGATCGACATGACGCCGACCAAGTGATCGTTTTCGAAAACGGGCAGATGGCGGACTCTTTTTTCCGTCATCAGCATCAGGCATTTTTCAATTGCCGTATCCGATGATACACCATACAGATCGGATGTCATAATATCCTTAACAATCGTATCTCGGGATGATCTACCCTTGAGCACCAGTCTGCGGGCAACATCTCTTTCGGCGATAATGCCGACCAGTTTTCCACCGTCGATCACCAGTAACGCCCCCACATTCTTCTCATCCATCATGTTGACGGCTTCAAATACCGAGGCATTGGAAGAAATTGACCATATCTGACTGTTTCCTTTTGCTTCTAAAACATCTTTAACTGTTTTCATGAGCTGATCCTTTCTTATGAATATAATATCGTTAGCTTCCGTTTATGGTATAAATCTGACTATTTTATGAGTGGCAAAATATTATAAAAACAAATCATTTAATACAAGCGATTTTTTCCGAAACACCCGGTAAAAAAGGCGGACTTCAAGTCCGCCTTTTTTACAAATGAAAAATTATGTTTGCTTATCATACAGGAGACTTCTGTAATTAAAAAACCTCCGGATAGCCGATTCCTATAAATACATTCTCCAGCCGGGTTTTGTGGCCCAACTCCATTCCCGCCAGATATTCGAACTGACTTTTCACCTCCGCATCTTCACTGATGGCGGCCATACCCCGGTAAAACTTTACGGCCTCTTCTTCTTTTTTCATCGCCAGGGCAATCGCATCGGCGGGCTTCATATTGATATCGAACTTCGGCAGTTCCGTCGCCTCGGCAACCTTATAATCCTTTGAAGGAATTTTGATTTTCGTCAACAGGACCGGGTCGCTTTTGAACCGGGTAAGGAGCTCCTTGTGGCCCAATTCTTCCTGAGCCAGTTCCCCAAAGGTCTTTTTCACGTCCGGATTGGTAACTTTTTGACTGACGGCCAGATAAAACTCATAGGCCTCGATTTCCCTTTCAATGGCATCAGCAAAAATCTGATCTAATTGTGTTTTTTCCATATTTATTATCCTTTCCTTATGACCTGCGAGAGAAACTGAAGAATAACTTGTATTTTTGCTTTCCCTGCAATGGATGGTGCTTTTTTAAGGCCTGGCCTGCCTGGGTACCCAACTGACCGGTTCCACACCATCCGCCACTTTTTCAATCTTAATGGCGCATACTTTATATTCCGCAGTTTCAGTAACGGGATCAAAGCGATCAATCGTCAGCGTGTTCGCGCATGCTTCCACGAAATGGAAAGCACACCAGCATACACCGGGGGCGGAACGGTCCGTGACCCATGCTTTCAGGGTGATTTCACCACGCCTGCTTGTTGCCTTGATAACATCACCGGTCTTGATGCCCAGTCTTTCTGCATCCACCGGACTGATTTCCATCAATTCCTCAGGGAAAAGCTCTTCCAGTCCGACGGAGTTGCGGGTTTGGGTTGCCGAATGGTAATGCCACAGACGGCGGCCGGTGGACAGGCAGAATGGGTATTCGGCATCAGGCAACTCCGCCGGTGGAATATGCACTGTGTGGTGGAACAATCCCCGCCCGCGGGTGAAATTACCGGAAGTATGGAGCAGAGGCGTGCCCGGATGCTCCAGGGTCGGGCAGGGCCACTGCAGACCGACTTCCTCGATGCGTTCATAGGTGATTCCCGCATACGAAGTGGACGCTCTCCTCATGTCTTCAAAGACCGCTTCCTCCGAGGTGAAACCAAGGTCGTAGCCGTTGATCCGCTTTGCCAATTCCTGCAGGACCCACCAGTGAGGGCGAACATCTCCGGGGGGCTCCAGGACCTTGCGGATCCGCTGGACCCGGCGTTCCGTGTTGGTGAAGGTGCCGTCCACCTCACCCCAGGCGCAATCCGGCAGGATGACATCCGCATAGGCCGTGGTGATGGTCGGGAAAATATCGACGCAGACGAAAAATTCCAGCGCCTCGATTTCCTTGATCGTGTGGGCAATGTGGGGTTCGGTCTGCACCGTGTTGTCACCGATACAGTAAAGTATCTTGGTTCCTCCGTCCAAAGCTTTGTGCAGCATGGTCGGCATTTTGTAACCGGGTTTCTCGGACAGTCCTGTGACACCCCAGTCTTTTTCGAATTTTTCCCTGACCGCGGGGTTGTCGACCGCCTGATACGTCTGGTAGACATTCGGCAGGGCGCCCATATCGCAGGCTCCCTGGACGTTGTTCTGACCGCGTAAGGGATTGAGGCCGCCGGCATAGGAGCCGATGTTTCCCAGAACCATCTGGAGATTGGCCAGGGTTTTGACGTTATCGGTGCCACAGATATGCTCCGTGATGCCGAGGGTGTAACAGACACTGGTGACCTTGGCTTCACCGAGGATCTTTGCTACCTTCTTCATGGTTTCCACGGGGACGCCGCAGATCTCGGATGCCTTTTCTACAGGATAATCCTTGACCCATTCGCGGATCTCATCGGGGTTCTCCGTATGTTCCTTGAGATATTCCTTATCCTCCCAGCCGTTCTTGAAAATTTCATTGATCAAGCCATTGATATAAGCAATATCCGTTCCCGGTTTGTGCTGCACGTGGAGTGTCGCCCATTCGGTGAGATCGATCCGGCGCGGATCATTGACAATCAGAATCGCACCTTTTTTCACCGCCCGTTTGATATAGTAGGAAATGACGGGGTGAGCCTCCGTCGTGTTCGAACCGATTACAAAAATCACCTTGGCGTCTTCCAGTTCGCGGATGGAATTCGTCATGGCACCGCTGCCAAATGCTGCCGCCAGACCGGCGACCGTGGGAGCGTGTCAAGTACGGGCGCAGTGATCGACATTGTTGGTCTTCACCACTGCCCGGGTAAATTTCGCGATGGCATAATTGGTTTCGTTCGGCACACGTCCGGAACCAAAAGCCGAAAAGACATCGGGTCCGTCCCGATCGATGATTTTACGGATGCGCTCCGCCGTATAATCAAGAGCTTCGTCCCAGGAAACCGGAACATGTTTTCCGTTCTTCTTGATCATGGGCTGGGTCAGCCTATCCGGGCTGGATGGGAACTCATAACCATAGCGGCCCTTGACGCAGAGCATGCCGTCATTGGGAGGCACTTCCCGCCCGGTTACCTTGACAATGCGATTTTCCGCGCGGTTCACATGAACCGTCACCTGACAACCAACACCGCAGTAAGGACACGTTGTATCGTATTTCTCAAGTTCCCATGGCCTTCCGCCGCCGTGGGCTTTCTTGTCGGTGATGGCGCCGACAGGGCAGATTTGGACGCATTCGCCGCACTGCACACATTTGGAGGTACCCATGGGTAAATTGTAATCGCAGGCAACCTGCACATGGGTTCCACGATGAGCAAAACTGAGCACCTCATTGACCACGACATTGTTGCAGGCTTCGATACAGCGTCCGCACAACACGCATTTATTGGGATCGCGCGAAATCATAACCCCGGTCTTATCATGAGCGTATCCGGGAGGAGTAATGGCGAAACGGGGGGCATCAATATTTAACCGGTAGATCAAATCCTGAAGTTCGCAACACCCATTCTGATCACAGGTTAAACAGTTGTGATCCCCGGAAGCCCAGAGAAGTTCAACTACCATACGCTGGGCGTCGCGAACCTTCTGGGTGTCTGTCCTGATCACCATGCCAGGACTGACCGGCATACAGCATGAGGCAACAAGTGACCTGGCGCCCTCGACTTCCACCATGCAGACGCGGCAAGCGCCGATATTCTGAGTTTTCCTGTGATGGCAGAGACTGGGGATGAAAATCCCGTTTGCTCGTGCCACTTCGAGAATCGTCTGGCCGCTATGGGCTTCTAGTGTTCTTCCGTCGATCGTCAAGACGATCGGGTCATCGCTCATGTTGTCCTCCTTGTTTATTCAATTTGTCAACGATCAAGTTTGATTTTTACTTCTATTAAAACCAGGGAGGATTGATCATAGCGTTCAAACCTCCCTGGTGATGCAATATTCAGGAGCGACTTCTCTTACTAAGCATGATGCTCCGGATTTTTCCACACTTCCTCAATGGTGCTGTGCGGCAGTTCATCGCCGCGCTTGAGATAATGGGTGTGGAGAAGTTCATGGGATTTATGCCCCAAAGGCTCCTTCAGGAAGATTTCATATATTTTCTTAATCGAAGGGCTTTCATGGGATTGCCGATAAGCTTGCACCGCAGCATCATCTTGATACAAAGCACCGGACCTCAAGGTGCGGATTTCGTTGTTGGTGGGAATGGGCTCCCCGCCGCCGGCAATGCAGCCTCCGGGACAGCACATGATTTCGATGAAGGCGTAATCGGCCTTGCCTTCCCGGATTTTGTCCAGCACCTTGCGGGCATTGCCTAAGCCGTGTGCAACAGCCACTTTGACATCCCCCAGGGGACCGACCTTAAGGGTGGCCTCTTTGACACCATCGAGACCGCGAACCGGTGTAACATTCAGGTCCGGCAGATTTTCTCCCGTGACGACGGCGTAAACCGTACGCAGGGCCGCTTCCATCACGCCGCCCGTAGCGCCGAAAATGGTTCCGGCACCCGTGTACTCACCCATCGGGGCATCATAGTCCTCATCAGGCAGTGCATTGAAATCAATACCCGCCTCCTTGATCATCCGTCCCAGTTCGCGGGTGGTCAGGACATAGTCCACATCCCGGTATCCGCTGCTGGTCATTTCCGGTCGGGCCGCTTCGAATTTCTTCGCCGTGCAGGGCATGATGGAGACCACCACGATATCCTTGGGATCGATCCCGGCAAACTCGGCATAGTAGGTTTTTGCCAGGGCGCCGAACATCTGCTGGGGGGATTTACAGGTGGACAGATGATCCAACAGATCAGGGTAAAAATGTTCGCAGAACTTGATCCAGCCGGGACTGCAGGAGGTGATCATGGGCAGCGTGCCCCCTTCTTTCACCCGTTTTAAGAGTTCGTTGCCTTCCTCGATGATGGTCAGGTCGGCGGTGAAGTTGGTGTCGAAAACCTTGTCGAAACCCAGACGGCGCAGGGCGGCGATCATTTTTCCTGTTACCAGCGAGCCGGGGGGCATGCCGAATTCCTCGCCCAAGGCCGCACGAATAGCCGGGGCTTCCTGGACCACGACGTGCTTTGTCCGGTCCTGAAGGGCTTGCCAGACCAGATCGACATCATCTTTCTCATAAAGGGCGCCAACGGGGCAGGCCAGGATACACTGACCGCAGGCGATACAGTTGGATTCGATCAACGGCAGATCGAAGGCCGGGCTGACCCGGACTTCTTTTCCCCGGAAAGCCGGAGTCAGCACATTGACTGTCTGGATCGATTCGCAAACGGTGATGCAACGGTGACAGTTGATGCACTTTCGCATATCGCGGACGATCGAAGGACTGGAGCGATCAATCCATTCCTCCTTGTTAAAGACGGGCTGGTCAAAACGGACGTCTTTCAGACCGACCATCTCCGCCACTTTCTGCAATTCACAGTTACCGTTGCGATTGCAGTAATTGCATTCCACCGGATGATTGGACAAAAGGAGTTCGACCACCATTTTCCTAGCGGTCCGCACCCGTTCAGAATTGGTCCGCACCACCATGCCTTCCCCAACCGGAAAAACACAGGCGGCAATAAGACTGCGTTGACCATCCACTTCGACCATGCACACCCGGCAGGCGCCCGGCGTATGATTGATTTCCGTCCAGGCGCAGAGCGTGGGAATAACGATCCCGGCTTGTCGGGCCGCTTGCAAAATGGTCGTTCCCGCCTCAACCTGGACATTGATATTGTCAATTTTAAGATTTACTAAGGACATGAATAACCTCCGTATATTTATATCTCAGCATCGCAACGCAGGCAGCGGGTGGCTTCCTTGACAGCGTCGTCGATAGAAAATCCCAGTTCCACTTCCGCGAAACTCAGGGTCCGTGTTGCACCGTCCAACTCCGGCATCGGAGTCTGCGGCGCTTCCGCCGATTCTTCATCGATAATCAACGGGATATCGATTTTCTCCTCCGCAGGTTCCTCCCAGGGCTCCTCACCGTTTCTCAGGCGAATGGCCGCATCGATATCATCAGCCGCCTGATGGCCGGCCGCAATGGCGCCTATCACGGTATCGGGACCGGTCACGGCGTCGCCACCGGCATAGAATGTTGCACGGGTGGTTTGAGACTTGCTGCCCTCTGCCAGATCGAAAGTATCCCATTTATTAATACTAACCCCACTGTCTTTGGGAATAAAAGACAGATCCGGCACCTGACCGATAGCGGCAATGACCGAATCGACGGCCAAGGTGTATTCGGAGCCTTCGATCGGTTCCGGACGCTTCCGACCGCTGCGGTCAAAATCACCCAGCTTCATCTGCTCCACGCTGATGCCTGTAACTTTCCCATTTGCACCGATAATTTTGGTCGGCGCGACAAGGTATTCGATCTTGATGCCCTCATGCTCCGCCGCTTCGATTTCCTCGACGGCTGCCGGCATGTCCTGACGCAGACGACGGTACAGGATCGTCACCTCGGCGCCCATGCGCGCAGCGCAACGGGCAGCGTCGATGGCGGAGTTCCCGCCGCCGATGACGGCGACCCTGGAGCCCAAACTCTTTTCGCCGTTCATCCAGGCAGCCTCGTTATCGTTGAAATCTCTCAGGAATTCCACCCCGCCATAAACCCCGAACAGATCCTCGCCCTTGACACCCATGGGCTGGCTTTTGTGGGCACCCGGAGCAAGATAGGTGTAGTCGTAATCTTCGCTTAGTTTGGCAAAGGAAATATCGCGGCCGATCCGCGTGTTGCACCGGATTTCAACACCCAGAGCACGCACATCGTCAATTTCTCCGTCCAGGATGTTCCGGGGGAGACGGTATGATGGGATGGCCCAGCGCAGCATACCACCCGGCTGCGAAAGTTCTTCGAAAACCGTGACCTGATAGCCCCGCTGTGCAAGATCGCGGGCTGCCGTAAGACCGGCCGGACCGGCGCCGACCACGGCGATTTTCTCCTTGCGCGTGACCGGTACGGCCTCAATTTTCGGACGGGGCGCATTATCGGTAATGAAACGCTTGAGGAACTTGATCGCAATGGGCTCATCCATCTTGCCGCGACGGCACTTGGACTGGCACTTGTGATCGCAAACACGGCCGCAGACCGAGGGGAAGGGGTTGGTTTTCAGCAGGACTTTATAGGCATCTTCAAACCGTTTCGCCCGGATCAGGGCGATGTAAGAGGGTATATCCATTTCGATCGGACAGGTGTGCTGACAGGGCGATTTGAACAGGGCCGTACAGACCGCCGCCCGGCATTTGCCTTCCCGGATATGCTCTTCATATTCGTGACGGAAATAACGCAACGTGCTGAGCACGGGATTCGGAGCCGTCTGCCCCAGACCGCAAAGCGCCGCATCCTTGATGACCGCCGCCATCTGTTCGAGCAGTTCGATGTCGCCTTCTTTACCCTTGCCCTGGGTGATGTTGGTCAGGATTTCGAGCATGCGCTTGGTGCCTTCCCGGCAGGGAGTACACTTACCGCAGGATTCATCCTGGCAGAAATCCATGAAGAATCGGGCCATATCGACGGCGCAGTTATCCTCGTTCATGACGATGAGTCCGCCGGAACCCATGATGGCGCCCAACTCCGCCACTTTCTCGTAGTCGACGGGCGCATTGAGATGCTCAATGGGGATACAGCCGCCCGAGGGACCGCCGAGCTGAGCAGCCTTGAATTTCTTCCCTTTGGGAATCCCGCCGCCGATATCATAAACGATGGTCCCCAGTTTCGTTCCCATGGGCACTTCCACCAGACCCACATTGTTGACGTCGCCGGTCAGGGCGAAAACTTTGGTGCCCTTGCTCTTCTCCGTACCGATTCCGGAATACCAGGCGGCGCCGCGGAGAATAATCTGGCCGATGTTGGCCAGGGTTTCGACGTTGTTCAGCACGCTCGGCTTCTGCCAGAGTCCGGCGACCGCCGGGAAAGGCGGACGGGGACGCGGCATGCCGCGCTTGCCTTCAATCGAGGTCATGAGGGCCGTTTCCTCGCCGCAGACAAAGGCACCGGCGCCCTGATAGATCTGAAGGTCAAAGTTAAAACCCGTTCCCAGAATATCGTCACCCAGCAACCCGGCCTCTTTGGCCTGGGAAATGGCGATGTTCAGCCGATGGATGGCCAAGGGATACTCGGCACGGCAGTAAATGTAGCCGTGATGTGCGCCAATCGCCTTGGCGGCGATGACCATGCCTTCGAGGACGGCATGCGGGTCCGCTTCGAGAACACTGCGATCCATGAACGCACCCGGGTCGCCTTCATCGGCATTGCAGAGCACGTACTTGACATCTCCCGGAGAGGAAGCGGCAAACTTCCATTTCAACCCTGTGGGGAAACCCGCACCGCCGCGGCCCCGCAGACCGGAATCGAGGATTTCCTCGACAATCTGCTCGGGGGTCATTGAGGTCAGGGCCTTGGCCATGCCGGCGTACCCGTCTCGGGCAATGTATTCTTCAATGATTTCGGGATCAATGAGACCCCGGTTTTTCAGAACCCGCAGTTCCTGCAGGGCAAAGAAAGGAATGTCCTGCATGGTCGGAATGACGGCATCGGTGCTGGGCTCACGATACAGAAGCCGTTCAAGAACCCGACCCTTAACCAGATGCTCTTCCACCAGTTCAGGGATGTCTTCCGGTTTGATCGACATGTAGATGACACCTTCCGGATAGACCACCATGATGGGACCCAGGGCACAGAAACCGTTACAGCCCGTCTCGACGAGTTTGATTTCTTCGGAAAGACCTCTTTTCAGAAGCTCTGAGATCAGGGCTTTCTTCACTTCCGGGCTGCCGGAAGCGGTACAGCCCGTGCCGCCACAGAGCAACAGATGCGCGCGAAACATTTTCATCGGGATTTTATCCTCCTTAATCGATATTGTCAGTCGCCGACCTCGGTCCGCGACACAGTTTATAATTCTTACTTGGTCATTTCTGCGCCCTTGGCCAGGACAAACGGAAGCTGCACTTCGCCATTGAGCACATGTCTTTTGAAAATCTGCCGCATCTTCTGTGCATTGACATATTCGTACTTGATCGGTTCCTGACCGATGACTTCCACCGTCACCAGCGGTTCGCGGCTGCAAAGCCCCATACACCCGGAGGTCGTCACGACCACATCCGATACGTTGGCTTCTTCAATTTCGGCGAGCAGGCTGCTCATGACATCATTGGCTCCGGAGGCGATGCCGCAGGTTCCCATATGCACTGTAACCTTTACCCGACGGTCCCCTTCACGCAGGGCGTTCTCCGCTTGCACCTTATCCTTTATTTTTTTCAGATCTTCTATTTTCAGCTTTGCCATGATTCATTCCTCATTAAGTTTAGGGATATTGATTGAGTATTTCTTTAATCTTGCCGGGTTTGACACGGCCATGGACATCCTCATCCATAACGATAACGGGTCCGAGACCGCAAGCTCCCAGGCATCGGACGGTTTCATAGGTGAAACGGCGGTCGGCCGTCGTTTCTTTCTCCTTGATCCCGAATTCCTTGACCAAATGCTCGGCAAGGGTCTTGCCACCCCTCACATAGCAGGCAGTCCCCAGGCAAACGCGGACCGTATGGCGGCCGCGCGGAGTCATGGTAAAAAATGAATAAAATGTCACGACGCCGTACACGCGACTGAGCGGCAGATTGAGCCCTTTGGCGATCCTTTTCTGGACACCGATCGGCAGATACTCCAGTGCAACCTGAGCCTCTTCAAGTACGGGAATCAATCCCCCCGGCTTATCCTTGTAGCGGCTGATGATGTCATCAAGCCGGGCAATTTGCTCCGGGGTAAAATCATTTAACAGATCACCATCTTCCAATTTCATTGACGCCTCCTTACGCTTATTATGTTGTTTACGCTTGCGCGTTTATCTCCTTTAATCCTTCCACAATGTCCTGTCGGATAAATTTCAAAACTTCGATGTGGTTAATGGGAATGTCGTCGATTTCCTGTTTGATGAGGTCGGTGTCGAGGAGGTATTCCATTTGTTCCCGGCAGTGTCTGTAGACCAGACGCATCTCGGGATTGCCCACGATCAGTGTCGTGAGTGCTCCCGGTAGATCCCCCATGGGCTGGCGGTCGATATGGCTGAGTTGAAAGGCGACTTTGACGACCGTTCCTTCCGATGGTTTTGATGCGATCTCAAACCACCCCCCGGTACTCTGGGCGGCCTGGGCGAGCATGGGAAGTCCAAGCCCGATACGACGCACTTTTTTCGTCGTATAGAATGGGTCCAGCACCCGGTTCAGTTCCGCTTCGGTCATGCCTTTCCCGTTATCCCGGATTTCCATGGTCAAACAGTCTGTTTGCGGATCCTCGACAATCGTAATGTAGATTGCTTGCGCGTCGGCACGCACGGCATTTTCCGAAATATCGAGAATATGCAGAGACAGCTCAATCATGGACTGTCTTCCACAATCCGCCGCCCCTCCCTCTTAGCGAAGGCCAGTTTGAGTTCACTGATGTTTGCCGCCTGCATGATTATAGTTGTCACCCCCCTGCCGATGTCCTTGATCGCATGGGCGTCGGATGATGAGATAAACGCATGATCTGAAAGTTCCGGATACAGCCGGCGTGCTCTCCCCACGCCGGTCGCCGCCGATACTTCCAGGGCATCAAAATGCGTTTCCGCATCAACAAATCCCAGTTGACTCAGGACGCTGTAACTCGGCCGGTCGATATGCGACGCAATGGCAAGACCGCCTAACGAGTGTATTTCGTTGACGATACGATTAAGGGATAACTCTGTGGCGCCAATGAGCAGCCGCTCATTCATGCCTTCCACTTCATCCTGTTCATTCACAATCACCTGCAGACCGAAATAATCTTCACGATTCTTACCGGGCAGGTGGCCGTAAACGATGGTCTGAAATTTAACCAGATCGGACAGAGCGTCAAAGAGGGCCAGCACATGGACTTCCTCAAGGCTGGAAACCTCCATTCCAGGCATGACGGTTATCGGTTTTCCCTTTGCACAATTGAGCACATACGACACATTTTCTGATGCATTATGATCGCAGATAGCAATGACATCCAGTTTTTCATTTATCGATTTTTCAATGAGCGCCCGGGGATACATATCCAGGTCGGCGCAGGGCGATAGGCAGGTATGAAGATGCAAATCACAGCGAAACGCCCTGAGCATGAATATGGTCCCGATAAAAAATAAAAAAAGGCCATGAACCCATGACCTTTTAGAGTTTAGCGGAGTCTTCCTCCCCCTTTATCATGTGGTAAATTCTTCCCGCGATTTCAAAACCGTAAAGGTCGGTGCCCATAATGGGAACGCTTTCTTTCTGAGCCTTCTCCAGCGTGTCTTCCGTCGGCTCGGCTCCTTGAACAAGAACAATGCCCGCCAAGTCTTTCAGACTCGCGACGGCAATAATATTTTGATGAACCTGACGGGTAATCCAGAGATCCCCTTCTTTGCTGTTTGCCATGACATCGCTAAGCAGATCCCCAATGTATCCATCCAGGACAACTGTATCCATCTTATCGTAACCACAGAATATCTTCAGATTCAGCGCTTTTGCTATGCCATCCAGATTCATGGTTGCCGATGTCCTTTTCGCAACCGGATGATCCGGTTGCCGTTTTCACGATGCGTAACCGTCTGTATACGACCCTTACCGATTTCCGAAGGGGTTTCATCTCTGTCGGAATATCTTTACAAAGGGTTTTTATGGTCGATCAGAATGATTATCGACCTTTTCAATACAACCTCTAATGCCGTTTTCATACAAACGGCCGGCTGTTTCAAACAGGATAAGCCTTGTGGAAAGAATTGGAATGCCCAGTTCTTCAGCCATCTGAGTGGTCTCTGCGGCCGGTTTTTTGCCCCGCACCAAAACGATGGCCGCGATGTCCAGAATGTCCGCTGTTCTCACAACCTGAGAGTTGGTTAGACCCGTCAACAGCATGCTGCCGGGCTTCGCGAACGCCAAGACATCACTCATCAGGTCCGCGCCAAAGGCGGTCTTGATGTCCATTTCCATCTGGTCCTGTCCAACAATCACCTCAGCATTCAATATCTCTGCGACTTCGTTCAGAGTCAAGCTGATCTCCATTCCCGAGAGTTTTTTCTGGCGTTTTATTCCGGATTAGTCTGTTTGAGACGGTCTTTGGTGTCTGCTTCTTTCCGGTAAAAAAAGACTATATTTTAAAAGAGTATCTTAAAGCGCTTTGATAGATGTGAACCCGGTTATCACAGGCAGATTTTCCTGTCAATGGTTTTATGACGGTATTTCCATCTCAGATGAATCGAAAATAACAATCGTATTTATAAATACTTACGAATCAGGCTTGTTCGGCTCACGCTTGACAGAAACAACCAAACAGGAATCGTTCTCAATTTTCCTCATGGAGTCTTGCTATATCCTGCTTCTGACCTTGTCGCCCATCACAACCTGCCACGGATTGCTATGTATCCGAATACGATCATCATGATCATACTCCAAAAAAATCTTTCGACAAATATGTCGAAGTCTACGCCATGATTACCAATTGACAACATGCTGTTATGAAAGGATATTTCTAATTTTGACTTTAATGCTCGACAATTCTTGCCGCAGGGGCGGATTCTGTCTCAATCTCTAATAATGAATGATATCATCATGTTACATTGAAAAACAATGGATGGCACGAAACCTGCTTGTTAAAGGGCAAGAAGATCATAATTCGGCAATAGACAGGGGCATGTTGAGCCGATCCAACATATTTCTTAGTGGCAGGTTTAAAAACCTTCCTTCCTCTCTAACCACGGGGAGGCCCCAGGCCTCCCCCTTCCTCCTGACTCCCAACAAAGAAACTTTCAGTTTGTTGTATCTCGATAAAAACAGAGGTTTAACTTCTGCCGTTCAGTTTGCGCATGGCGTCGGCAATCGTTGCAGGCTCACGGATAAATCCGATCAGATCGGCAAAGGAGGCTTCGTCGTGCAGGAGGTCCAGGGGTATCTCAACGTGGAAGGTCTCATTGATCAAAATCTGGAGGTTGACCGCCGCCATGGAATCCCAGTTGGGGATTTCTGCCAGTTTCGTCATTTCGGTCACAACCGTCATGTCGTCCGGTTCCAGGAATTCTTCCATCATCACGGTTTTCAACTTCTTCCATACGTCGTGCATAGATCTTCCTCTTTAAATACGAATCAGATTCGCCCCCCAGGAAAGACCTCCGCCAAAGGCAACGGTCACGACAAGGTCACCCCGCCGAATGTCCCCCTTGGCCAAAGCTTCATCCAGGGCGATCAACACAGAGGCGCCGGCGGTGTTGCCGTATTCAGCCAGGTTCATGAAAAAGCGTTCCCGCGGCACATGAAGCAACTCAGCGATTTTATGAATAATATTCACATTTGCCTGATGACAGATAAAACAGCGGATATCGGATAGCGAAACCCCTGAATCCGCCATAAGCTGTCCCACCAATTCCGGCACCTCTTCGACGGCAAAGGAAAAGACATCCGGTCCCCGCATCCGGAAAAACGCCGCCCGGGGGTTGGTCATCTTCCCGAAGGGCAACTGGGTGCCTCCGGCGGGCACACTGATCATATCACTTCGTGATCCGTCGGTCCGGAGGGAGGAATGAACAACGCCACCCTCCGCGGGCGAACCGGCCCGGAAAAATACGGCCCCGGCCCCATCTCCGAAAAACGGGTAGGTCGCATAATCTTTCGGGTTCAGTATCCGTGAATAGACTTCCGAGGCCACCAGCAGGATGTTTTCATACTGTCCCGACCGGATGAGACCGTCCGCCAGGGCGATACCGAAGGCGCTCCCGGAGCAGACCGAATTGATGTCAAAAGCAAAGGCCTGCTTCGCTCCCAGCAGGTGCTGGAGCCGGGTCGCCGTCGCCGGCTGCATGCGGTCGGGAGAAGAGGTCGCAAGGATGATCCCTTGGACATGTTCGGGGTCGATACTCCCGTTTTCCAGGCACCGTTTTGCCGCCCGCACCGCCAGATCCGATGTGCATTCGTTGTCGGCAGCCACGCGCCGGAAATAGACCCCCGTCTTCTCTCCGATCAGGGGAATCGCCTCCCGGGGAAACTGGATCAGTTCCTCATTGGCAAGCCGCTTTTCCGGTACATAGCTCCCTGTCGCTGCGAGTATGGTTCTGCGTTCATTCATTTCCATTTTTAACCGTCTGCAATCCGTTTCCCGTGGATTTTCACTGAACCGCATGGACGCCATCCCATCCGGATTGCCGTCGGAATTTGCAGCAAAATGAGTAAATTGTCAAGGGGATACAAATAATTTGACACCATCGGGTCCTTCTCCTATACTTCCCCCGTCCCGTCAAGCCCGATAGATCCTCAGAAAACCGGCATGATTGACCCGGATGCCGTGTGGAACAGATGGAAAAGATTTCGCCCCAAGACAGAAAACGCATCGTCCTGGTCCAGCCCCGGGGGTTCAACTGGTTCCCCGGCGCGCGCGACGTCACGGACATCGCCAACCGCATGGTGCCCCAGGGGATTCTTTCCATCGCGGCTTACCTTCTGCAACTTGGCCACGATGTTTTCGTTTATGATTGTCTCGGCCCGAA
>CAZBQX010000030.1:0-23181 GCA_964494155.1 uncultured Syntrophales bacterium | reverse complement strand
CTGTTCAATACATATCGATGGGGGAACGCAAAATGGCTTTAAAGAAGTGGTGGGGGTTTTTTTTGATTCTGGCCTTGGCTGGGGGCGCTTATGGTTGTTCAGCCCAGGGGTCCGATGATCGCAGCGGCAAGAATGATCCAACCAGGCCTCTGGTGGCGGTGGAGGTATTGAAAATATCGCCTGCCGATCTGACGGAAGTGATTGATGTCGTAGGCTCGCTCACGCCCAAGTTCCAGACCGATGTAAAATCCGAGATGACGGGAATCGTCCGGGAGGTCCTGGTCACCGAATGGGTTCCTGTTCACAAGGGGGCGGTTCTGGCCAGATTGGACGCCCGTGAGGAAGATGTCGTGCTGCAGAAGGCCGAGGCCGACCGGGCGGCTGCCCGGGCCAACCTGCTGCAAGCGGAGACCGCCGGCCGGCGGGCGGACCGTGAATATCTCAGGGCGCTGAATCTTAAGGAAGCGGGGCTCATGACCCAGCAGAATCTGGATGATGCCCTGACCGCCAAGGAAGCCGCCGAGGCGGCCATTGCATCCGCAACAGCCCAGGCCAACGCGGCGGAAAAAGGTGTCCGCCATGCCGGGACCCGCCTGTCGAAATTGGTGATCGTTGCCCCCATGGACGGCGTGGTCGCCTACCGGGATGTCAACGTCGGCGATCTGGTCGGCGAAATGGGTGCCCAAAAGCCGTTGTTCAAAATCGTTGACAACCGAATTCTCGATCTCACGGTCACCGTCGCCAGCCGGTCTCTGGAGAAGGTCAAAGTCGGCATGCCTGTCATATTTACGACGGATGCCTTTCCCGGGAAAAGGTTTTCGGGCACGGTGGCCTTCATCAATCCGGTCGTCAACGAAACCGACCGGACCATCCAGGTGCGCATTGAAATTCTCAATGAGGATCAGGTGCTTAAAGGCGGCCTTTTTGTGAAGGGACAGATCGTTTCTGGAACACGTAAGGGTGTCCTTCAGGTGCCCCGATCGGCTCTGGTCAACTGGGATCGTCTTAAAAATACCGGCAAGGTCCTGATCGTCGATAAGCAGACGGCACACCTGACGCCCGTTCAGACCGGCGCTGCCGTCGACGAGCTGGTAGAAATCGTCTCCGGCCTGCAGGCGGGAGAAACCGTGATTACCCGGGGGGGATTCAACGTCCGCCAGGGCGACCGTGTTAAAATCATTCAGAAAAGTTAGGAGAAGGCCCGATGCTGATCTCCGATGTATCCATCAGGCGGCCGGTTTTTGCCGCCGTCATGATGCTGGTCCTGCTGACCCTGGGTCTTTTCTCCTATAAACGTTTACCCATCGACATGTTTCCCAACGTCGAGATGCCGGTTATCTCCATTGTCACGGAATATCCCGGCGCGTCTCCCGAAACTGTGGAAAGGGAGGTATCCAAACGGATCGAGGAGGCAGTCAATCCGATTTCCGGGGTGAAGCACGTGACGTCCGTTTCCCGGGAAGGGGTTTCGACGGTCATTGTCGAGTTCCGCCTGGAAATCAAGATCAACGAAGCCTCCCAGGAGGCCCGCGCCAAGATCAACGCCGTCCGGGGGGATCTGCCGGATGACATCGAAGAACCCATCATCCAGAAACTGGATTTTTCCGCCATGCCGATCGTCAGCCTGGCGATCCGTTCCGGCGTCATGTCCCCTCGCGAATTGACCACCCTGGTCGAAAAACGGGTTAAGAAACGCATT
Source organism: uncultured Syntrophales bacterium (assembly GCA_964494155.1). Classification (GTDB taxonomy): domain Bacteria; phylum Desulfobacterota; class Syntrophia; order Syntrophales; family JAAYKM01; genus JAAYKM01. The sequence continues at coordinate 21,482 of CAZBQX010000030.1, read as the reverse complement.
GAAAGCTTAAACGGTGTTGGCAAAGTCGACCTCGTCGGCTCTCTAAAGCGGGAGGTAAATGTGCTGCTTGATCCCTCACGGGTCGAGGCTCTGGGCATGGGGGTCAATGAAATCATCGGCGGCCTTCAGTCGGAAAATGTCAACACGCCTTTGGGGCGCCTCCGTCGGGGTACGGAAGAAGTGCCCCTGCGCGTTTCCGGTAAGCCTGACTGGGTGGAGCAATTCCGAACCATGGTGATCGCCCAGCGCCAGGGGCGTCCTGTTAATATCGCCGATGTTTCAGAGCTCCGGGACGGCATTGAAGAGCAACGGACCCTCGCCCTGGTCAACGGCAGTCCAGCGGTGGCTCTGGAAGTGATGAAGCAGACCGGCGCCAATACGGTGGAAGTTGTGGACAGCGTCCGGAAGGAAATCGAACGGCTGAAGCAGGATCTGCCTACCGATGTGGAGATACAGATCGTCCGGGACGGTTCCGTCGAAATCCGCGATTCGGTTCATGATGTCACGACGACGATGATCGTCGGCGGGCTCCTGACCATCCTGATCGTTTTCTGTTTTCTTAACTCGTGGCGTTCAACGGTCATTACGGGACTCACCCTGCCGATTTCGGTCATTTCCTCCTTCATTGTCATGAACTTCATGGGGATGTCACTCAACGTCATGACTCTTATGGCGTTGTCGCTCTCGATCGGTCTTCTGATCGACGACGCCATCGTCGTCCGGGAAAATATTGTCCGTCATCTGGAACGGGGTCAGAGTCATTTTACCGCCGCCCGGGAAGGGACGAACGAAATCGGCCTTGCCGTCATTACAACAGCCCTGGTGGTCATGTCAGTTTTTGTGCCGGTTGCCTTCATGAAGGGGATCGTCGGCCGCTTTTTTTCCAGTTTCGGCATTACCGTGGCGTTTGCGGTTCTTGTTTCCCTGTTTGTGTCCTTTACCCTGGATCCCATGCTTTCCTCCCGCTGGTTCGATCCCGATATCGCCCGTCAGGGGAAGAGAAATATTCTCTCCCGGACGCTTGATGCGTTCAATGGTTGGTTCGATCAGATGGCCGACCGGTACCGCTATCTGATCGCCTGGTCCCTGGATCACCGGCGACTGGTGCTGGGGATTGTCTCCGGAGCGTTTATTGCAGGCATTGCCGCGTTCGGCGGCCTGGAAAAATCCTTCCTGCCGGACCAGGACCTTGCGGAATTCCAGATCAATTTTCAGACGGCCCCGGATGCGTCCATCGCGGAAACCGAGAATCGGGTGAGGGCGGTGCTGGCCATGCTGAAAACCTTCCCCGAAGTCAAGCACACCTACGCCAGTATCGGCGCCGGTGACGCGGGTACCGTCCGGGACGCCAAAGTTTATGCAAAACTTTCGGACAAGGGGGAGCGCGACCGTTCCCAGCAGGAAATCCAGCAGGCCGTGCGCAAACGCCTCCAGGATATTCCCGGGATCATTCCTGCGATTGTCGAAATCGGCCGTCCTACCGGAGAAAAACCACTCATGGTGAGTATCCGGGGCGAAGATGTGAAGCTTTTAAAAAAATACGCCGTCCAGTTGAAAGACGCCATGTACGGCATTCCCGGCATCGTCGATATCGAGGTGCCGCTGGAGTTGGATATCCCGGAATATAAAATGATCGTGGACCGCGAGCGTGCTGTGAACGCCGGGGTGACAACCGGCGACATCGCCCGGACGGTGGGTGTGCTGGTCGGCGGCAAGGCGGTCTCCACATACGAAGACGAGGAGGGGGACGCCGTCGATGTTCGTCTCCGTATGCCCGAAACACAGCGCCAAGCTTTGAGCCAGGTCGAGAATATCCGTCTGGCCGTCTATCAGCAGAATGGCGAGAAGGTGCTTGTTCCTCTGAGCAGTCTGGTTCAACACAAGGTCAGCACGACGCCTTCAGAGATCGACCGACGGGACCTGGTCCGTCAGGTTGTCCTGTCCGCCAATCTCGACCGCCTGGCTCTGGGAACGGCTGTCGAAAAAATCAAGGAAGCGGCGGCGAAAATTGAAATGCTTCCCGGTTACCGGGTCATCTTTGCCGGTGAGGCCGAGGAGATGGGGGAAGCGTTCGGGTATATGGCGGAAGCGCTTCTGATGGCGATCATTTTCGTTTATCTGGTCCTGGCCGCTTTGTTTGAATCCTTCATTGATCCGATCGCCATCATGGTGTCCCTGCCGCTGGCTATTTTTGGCATGGCGGGGATGCTTCTGTTGACCGGCGACACGATCAACATCATGTCTCTGATCGGTCTGATCATGCTCATGGGACTTGTATCGAAAAATGCGATTCTGCTGATCAGCTTTGCCAAGGACATGATCCGTCAGGGGACGGACCGCCGGGAAGCCCTCATTGCGGCAGGTCGGATCCGGCTCCGTCCGATCATGATGACGACATTGGCCATGATCTTCGGCATGCTGCCCGTGGCCCTCGGCATCGGGAAAGGTGCGGAAATCCGCGCACCCATGGGACGGGCCGTCATCGGGGGGTTGTTAACCTCGACCATCCTCACGTTACTGGTGATTCCCGTCGTCTATACCCTGTTCGACGACCTGGGAAACTGGATTAAAAAGAAATGGCAGGGAAAGGAAACGACCCATCATGAATAAAATACCTGTAAACAGATATGCTGCGACGGTTCCGTTCGTTGGCCTCTTCGCGGTGATCTTTTTTTTGACTCTTCCTTTTGCGTGGGCCCGGGCTTCCGAAACGCCATCGCCGATCCATATCCTGACTCTTGATGATGTCCAGTCCATCGCCATGGAGCAGAACAAGGATATCCAGAAAGCCCTGGAATATCGCCGTTACGTTGAAGGACGCTATGTGACGGAGCGCGCGGCGGCCTTGCCGCAATTGACGGCCCACCTGGGCTCTACCAAATCACGGGATAAGAGCCAAGAAGGACTGATGGGGGGCATTGTTCCGGTCGAAACGCGTATCCACGGTGCGGAAGTCAGCCTCAGCCAGGCCCTCTTTACCTGGGGCCAGGTCGGGTCGGCCATCCGGGCGGCGAAAGTCGGTATGGCCAACGCCGAAGATCAGTTGCGGATTATCCGGGAGGCCACCCTGCGCGATGTGACGGCGGCATTTTACAACGTGCTGCTGGCGAAGGAACTCAACCGGATTGCCCTCCAGAATCTTGACCAGAAGGACTGGCATTTACAGGAAATGACCCGCAAACTCCAGGCCGGCGTCGCGACAGATTATGATGTGCTGTCCTGGGAGGTGGCGGTTGAAAACGCCCGCCCCGAAGTCATCCGGACGGAAAACCTGATCCGGACCACGCTTGACCAGCTGCGCTTCCTGTTGGGGATGGATGAAGGGGGGATCGACGTTACCGGTGACCTGGATACCACGGCGGGACCTTACCCGGAATATGAAGCGACCCTGCAGGTCGCGCGGGTGAAGCGCCCCGAGCTTGCCGAAATACGTAACCGCACAAAAATAGCCGAAGAGGTGGTCAACATCGTCAACGCGAATGACAAACCACGCCTCGATCTCCGGGCCGATTACGGCTACAAGGACTGGGAACAGGATAAAGCCGACTCGGATGGTAAATTATGGACCGCCGGTCTTTACATCACATTTCCCTTTTTCGATGGTCTCCGCGCCCGGGGGCAGGTACGGCAGGCGAGAAGCGAAGTGGCGTCCCTGAAAATCGACGAATCGAAACTGCAGGATGCCATTGCCCTGCAGGTCAGGGACGCCATCAACGCGGTCCGGGAAGCCGGCGAAATTCTGAAGGCCCTTTCCAGTACGGTGACCCAGGCGAACCGTCTTCTGGAAATGGCGGAAAAGGGTTATGAATACGGCGTCAAGATCAAGCTGGATGTGGATGACGCGCAATTCAATTTGAATTCAGCGAAAGCGAACCTGGCCAAGGCCCGGCGGGATTACCTGACGGCTCAGGTCAACCTCGCATGGGTCATGGGGACGTTGGTGCCGTAAAAAAACGCCTATCGCCATTTTATCAAACCAGGCTGGTAATCTAAAAAGCGCAGAAAATCCGCCTGATGAATTCTTTCTCCGGATGATGTGATACAGCCCGGCTCACGGGAAGAATCCTTACCTTCCGGTTGACTCCGGATTTCTCTCATAGTAATGGTCTTAAAATACTTGTTGAAAGAAAACAGCCAAACATCACAAGACGGGCGGCTAATCCCGGATATTTTTGCCATGCCATGGTTTCGATGAACAGAATTCTTATCCTTTTTGCCCATCCGCGCTTCGAGAAATCGCGTGTCAACCGCGCCCTGCTGGAACAGGTTGGGACGATGCCGCAGGTAACCCTCCACGATCTGTATGAAGAATACCCCGACTTTAACATCCACGTGAAGCGGGAACAGGAAATCCTGTCGATGCATGACATCATCGTCTGGCAGCACCCGTTTTACATGTACGGCGCCCCGGCGCTTTTGAAACAGTGGATCGATCTGGTTCTGGAATACGGGTGGGCGCACGGAGAGGGTGGTGAGTTTCTCAGGGACAAAATTGTTTTCAACAGCCTGACCACTGGCGGCAGCCGGTCCGCTTATGCCGCGGACGGCGCCTGCCGTTTTAGTTTAGAAGAATTCCTGCTTCCCTTCCAGCAGTCGGCCTGTCTTTGCCGGATGATTTATCTGCCTCCTTTTGCCGTTCAGGGGACCTACCTGTTGACACATGAGGACCTGGCACAGCATGCCGAAGATTACAGCAACCTGATGAATCTTCTGGTCAGAGGGGAATTTGATATGGATGCCATGCGATGTTTCCCCTTGCTGAACGACTGGCTGCAAAAGAAACGGGAGGGAAGGCAACCGTGAATCACTCTTTTCTCCAGGATGCCCTGATTTATCTGGCTGCGGCAATCGTCTTTGTCCCGATCGCCAAGAGACTTGGCATGGGGTCGGTGCTGGGGTACCTGATCGGGGGGATCATGGTCGGTCCCTTCGGAATGGGTTTCGTCGGGGGCGAGGGGAAAGAAATCATGCATTTCGCCGAGTTCGGCGTGGTGATGATGCTTTTCCTGATCGGTCTGGAACTGGAGCCCGTCCATTTCTGGCGGCTGCGCCATCAGATCCTCGGAACGGGATCCCTGCAGATGATCCTGACAACCCTGATTTTCCTGGCGGTGTTTCTTGCGGCCGGTTTAAAATGGCAGGCCGCCCTGTCCATGGGCCTGGCGCTGTCCATGTCGTCCACGGCCATCGTTTTGCAGACCCTGCGGGAGAAGGGCCTGGCGCAAACCGAATCGGGGAAAAGTTCCTTCTCGGTCCTGCTGTTTCAGGACATTTCCGTCATTCCCATTTTGGCGTTGCTCCCTTTGCTTTCTTGGCATGCGGTCGGGGCGCCTGCCGGCGCATCCGCCGCTTTTTTTGAAACGTTGCCGGGCTGGGCGCAAACGCTCGCACTCTTGTTCGATGTAGCCCTGATCGTTCTTGGGGGGCGTCTCCTCCTTGTTCCTTTTCTGAGATTCATTGCCCGCATTCACCTCCGGGAATTGTTTACCGCTTCCGCCCTGTTCATTGTCATGGGCACGGCCTATATTGTGAGTCTTGTGGGTCTCAGTCCCGCCCTCGGCACCTTTCTGGCAGGTGTCGTTTTGGCAAACAGCGAATACCGGCATGAACTGGAAAGTGATATCGAACCTTTCAAGGGGATTCTGCTCGGCCTGTTTTTCATTTCCGTCGGCGCCGCCATCAATTTCAATCTCATGATCGACCGGCCCCTGCTGGTTATGCTTCTGGTTGGGGGTGTCGTTCTCCTCAAGGCGTCGGTCCTGTTTATCACAGGCCGATTTATCCGGCTGTCCTTCGATCAGAATCTCCTGTTCAGCCTGGGGCTTTCCCAGGTGGGGGAATTTGCCTTCGTCCTTTTTGCCTTCATCTATCAACTCCGCATCCTTTCCGGTGAGTGGACGGACATGATGATGGGGGTCACGGCCCTCAGCATGACCCTGACGCCCATCCTGCTGCTGGTCAATGAGCGTCTGATCGCGCCCCGTTTCGGTACCCGCCGGGCGGAGGAGAAGGAAGCCGATGCCGTCGATGCGCGCCACCCCGTCATTATCGCCGGTTTCGGCGATTTCGGGAGTACGGTCGGACGGTTTCTGCGGGCAAACGGCATCGAATGCACTGTCCTGGATAACGATTCGGATCGGGTCGATCTGTTGCGGAAAATGGGATTTAAGGTGTTCTACGGCGATGCCACGCGTTTGGATATCATCAAAGCAGCAGGCGCCGAAGAGGCCGATATCCTGGTCGCCGCCATTGGCTCGCCGGATCTCAACAATGACCTGATCGATAAGGCCCGGAAGCATTTTCCGCATCTGACCATCATGGGCCGCGCCGAAGGACGCCTGGAGGCTTACGACCTGATCGACAAGAACATCCGGCACATTTACCGTGAATCCCTGGATACATCCGTGCGCCTAGGAATGGATGTGCTCGTCAAACTCGGTTTTCGCCGTTTCAGCGCCACCCGTGCCGGCCAAAACTTCATCCGCTATGATGAAGAGGCCCTGTGGAAACTGGCGCCGCACCACCATGATGAGGATACCTACATCTACAATGCCCGGGAACAGATTCGCCTGCAGGAACAGTTGCTGACTGCGGATCGGGAGGTCAACCCTGCCGCGAACGACCACGCTTGGGACAGCGACCTGTCCACGGATGAATTCCGGGAAGCAGAAGCGAAAGACAACACAAGACCCCAGCGTGGGAATATTGTATAATGCTTATAACGCGAAGAGGGTTATCCGCATCCTTATGCGGGCGGGAAGACGATATGGAGTCCTGTATCATCTGTTTTTCGAAACGAAGTCCTGTACTCCGTCGCGCGTATCATTCTGCTTGTGTTTTGAGTTGGACGTAGATAATTTTCGAATATTGCCAAGATCGTTTCTGGCGAACGATTCAATATCCCGTACGAATATATTTTTTGGCCTTGCTTATGGTTTGCCCGGAGAAGCGCCATGACCCTTAAACCCGACCACCCCTTCCGGTCCGAGAAGGCGAAGCGGCGTTATCTCGATCATTATAAGCGGCGCTCAGCGGTCTGGCCGTTGCCTGCGGAGGGGCGCATGGTCGATACGTCATACGGACAAACCTTTGTGCGTGTGAGCGGGCCGGATGGCGCATTCCCTGTCGTTATGCTGCCGGGCATCGGTTCTCCCGGACTTATCTTTGCCACGAACGTAGCCGGTTTATCCCGGGAATTCCAAACTTTCGTGGTGGACAACATTCACGACGTGGGGTTGAGTGTTGAGACGCGTCCCATCAAGCGAATCGGCGACTTCACGACTTGGCTTGATGAACTCTGTACCGCTTTGGGACTTGGCCAGCAGATCAGTTTCATCGGCCTTTCCTATGGCGGCTGGATCGCCGCGAACTATGCGCTTCGTTTCCCCGGGCGGGTGCACAGGCTTGTGCTTCTGGCCCCGGCCGGGACAGTGGCGCCGGTTTCCTGGGGATTCATTTGGCGGGGCATATTGTGCCTCCTCCCGATGCGATACTTTATGAAAAATTTTATGCACTGGTTGTCGACGACCGAAAACAAGGATGCAGCAGCCCTCCGCATGATTGACGAGATGGTCGATGATGCCTACCTGGGCATGTGGAGTTTCAAACCCCGGCGCATGGTCCCGCCGGTTCCCCTGACTGATGTGCAACTGAGATGCTTGCCTGCCGCCACATTGTTTCTGTTTGGGGACCGGGATGTCATCTTTGATCCAAATTATGTCCTGCATCGGCTTGCAACGGTAGCGCCACAGGTGCGTACCGAAAGGATATCCGGCGCCGGCCATGATTTTTTCGCGGTGCGTGCCGAAGAAGTGAACCGGCGCGTCATTGCGTTTCTCAAATAAAGTATAAAAGACAGGGAGAAATTGAATCAATCATTCGGAATGATGGCACTTTTGGCTTTCATCGGGCTGCTTGCCGCGTTGGCCGTCTATCGTTTTTTGAGCCGGCGATGGCAACTGTCCTCAGGCCGACTCATCGGTCGCTTTTTTCCGGAAAGGCGGGATGGAGAATTCGTGTTTGAAAACCCGATATCCGTGACCTCCGTCGGCCAATGGTGCCGCGTGCTTCTCAGCCTGGAAAGCAATGAAGCCAGCCAGATGAATCAATCCCTTCGGTATTTTGGGGAAAAGGTCGCTCTTCTCGTCGGGACCCCTTATAGCCTTATCTTGAGCGATGCGGAACGCCGGGAGTTACATACGGAAACGGGGACGCTTGAACCATTCATCACCTGGCTGGGCAGTCGTCACCGCATGAAGGAACCCTTGTTCCTTGAACAGTCTCATGGACGCCACGAGGGTACGATCACCCTACTCGAGTTTCTGCCGGAGAAGGCAGGGCAGTATTGGCTTTCCCTCCGGATCAGGGAGAAAGTGACTTTGGAGTACACGGGTTCTTCTTCCTCCTGGGAGGTGTTGAAAGCCGAACTTGTCGTTCGGGAATCCGTTATTCCCCTATCAAAAACGGTGAGTTATCCCCATCAGCGCGTGCGTGTGTGAGAGACTGGAATTGCCTTGCTATGCATCGTCGGGTGTCGGCTGTAAACGGTTTCAGATTATCCCTTGATGAAGCGAACACTTTAGTCGAACATATTTTGACGCCGGAAGTTATACCAGTCGGTTAAGTCTTCCACCCTATTCAGCCATAATAAGAAAGGAAAAGTTCATGAAAAAGTTGCTTGGTGCTATTTGTCTGGTTCTGTTGATGTCCAGCCCCGTCCTGGCTCTGGATGCCGGGGGCATCCAGGTTGATGTCCTGGCGAAATCCTATTCAAGCTGGGATGGGAGGCTTCTGCCCCCTTACGCCGAAGGCCCTCCCGAGATCACAGTGCTTCGCATCCAGATTGCCCCGGGGGCGCAGTTACCCCTGCATGAACATCCGTTTATCAATGCAGGGGTTCTGTTGAGAGGAACGCTGACCGTCATCACGAACCAAAATGAGACCCTGCATCTGAAAGCCGGTGAAGCGATTGTGGAGGTGGTCGATAAATGGCATTACGGCAGAAACGACGGTTATGAACCGGCGGAAATTGTCGTTTTTTATGCCGGGATTGTGGGGCAGCCGATTACCGTGAAGCAATAGGGTTCGTTTTATCCAGCGCCTTTTCCTTGAAGAGAGGGGCGGATGACAGGCGGAGATAAAAAAATGACACCCCTGCAGCCTTTCGTCCCCGAGGAACGACGGCAGACATCATGTCAGGGAGAAAACCATAAATCATGAGAATTTCTATTATTCTCGCCCATCCAGACGAGAGGAGTTTCAATCACGCCATTGCACGGACGGCCGTAGAAACAAGCGAGGCCAATGGCCATCAGGTCTTCTTTCATGATCTCTACAAGGAAAAATTCGATCCGCTTTTATTCACTGAAGAAATTCCCACTGACGCTCCCCTGTCGCATGTAATTAAGACGCATTGCCTCGAAATCAGCCAGACAGACGGCATTGTTGTTGTTCATCCCAATTGGTGGGGTCAACCGCCGGCAATATTGAAAGGATGGGTGGACCGGGTTATACGGCCGGGTGTCGCCTATGAATTTCAAGAAGGGGATGCCGGCGAAGGGGTACCGAACGGCTTGCTGAAAACCGTGAAGGCCATCGTGTTCAATACATCCAATACAGAAACAACGAGAGAAAACAGGGTGTTTGGCGATCCCTTGGAAACGATCTGGAAAAATTGCATCTTTGGCCTTTGCGGCGTCGCCAATATGCATCGCCGCACCTTCAGTATTGTCATCACCAGCACGGAAGCGCAACGGAAACAGTGGCTTAATTGTGTAAAAAAAGATATCTGTACATTCTTCCCGCGATCAAAAGGCGGTTCGTGAACCGCAATCCAACATGGAAACACAGTCCGGGAAGGTTTTCAGATGAGTGCAACTGGTCAAGCTTTTGCATCATATTTTTTTGATTTGTGGTGCCAAATGAGCAAATAAGTAATCCGTTCCAAGAGATCGCCACGGGGGATATGCTGAAGCCAAAAACGATAGAGAAATTTCTCCATGGTTCGATTATCTGAAATGATATTAAAGAATAAATGGTATAGCCAAGCCTTCGGCAAGACCGGTAAATCATCCCTTTTTCGTATTCTCATCATCCCGTTTATCATCCAACTCATCGCAATTGTCGGTGTGATCAGTTACATGTCCTACCAAAGCGGTCAAAACGCGGTCAACGACCTGGCCAACAAGCTGATGGCCGAAGTCGGAAAACGCATCGATCAGAACCTGACCAGCTACATGCAAGATATTGAACAGATTACGAAGACAAACGCATCCCTGGTCCAGTCGGGCATGCTTGATCCGGAAGATCAAGCCACACTGCGACGACATTTCTGGGCGCAACTGCACAATTACGACCTGGCCAGTACCGTGGCCATGGGTACGGATCGTCGGGATTTCATGGCCCTCGAAAGGGATAACATTTCTTTCATTCTCCGTGAATACGACAAGCAAACCCGCCGCTACAGCAGTTATCGCCTCAATGAAAAGGGAGAAAAGCTTCAGCGGTCAAACCTGATCGAAAACTTTGATCCCACCAACGACCCGCCGCACGATCCCTGGTATATGAAGATCAAGAAGCGGGGCAAGCCATCCTGGCTGCTGGTCGTATCCATGGCAAAGGGAGCGGATGATCCGGAGTTGATGGTGGTCAACTTTCGACCGATTTTAGACCGGCAGAAAAATATGATGGGCGTCGCCGCTTCCAGCATCTATCTTTCCCAATTCGGTCAATTTTTGACTTCCCTGGAAATCGGAAAAACCGGACAGGCCTTTGTTGTCGATGAGCAGGATAACCTGATCGCGACTTCCACGGGTGAGATTCCCTTTCGTCAGCAACAGGGGAAAACCTATCCTGAAACCGTGATCACCGAGCAAAGCCGTATTGCCGCCGTTGATAGCCAAAACGCCGTCACCGCTTTCGGCATGCGGGCTATTTTGAGTAATTACGGGCCGTCGGCTGGACTGACCAAGCCCCAACAGCTTAATTTTTCCCAATCCGGTGTGCGTTACATGCTGCAGATTGTCCCGTTTAATAAAGGCGATCTGAACTGGCGGATGGTGATCATTGTCCCGGAAACGGATTTTATGGGCTACATCAACCAAAATGCACGATACAATCTGCTCTTTTCCGCCCTGGCACTGCTGGTGGCGATCGTAATCGGCGTGTTGACGGCCCGTTATCTGACCGAACCGATTCTGCATCTAAATACCATGGCAAAAAGGATCGCCGGAGGTAAGTGGGGCGAATCGGTCATCGTCGAGCGGTCCGATGAGATCGGCGAACTGGCCGATACATTTAACACCATGTCAGTGGAATTGAAAGGTTCGATCGAACGTTTGCAGCGTGAAATCGTGGAAAGAAAACAGATGGCGGAAGCCATCGAGGCCAGTGAAGAGCGGTTCCGTCTGTTGCTGCAGGATGTCCCGGCCATTGCCATTCAGGGTTACCGTTTGGACGGCACCACGACATACTGGAATCAGGCCTCCGAGCGCCTCTACGGATACACGGCCCAGGAAGCCGTCGGGTGCAGTCTGCTCGAGTTGATCATCCCACCTGACATGCGGCAGGAGGTCCGGGAATCCATGGTTCAGATGTCTCGGACCGGTCAGGCGATTCCCTCGGCGGAAATATCCCTGATGAAAAAAGACGGGTCCCGGGTATCCGTTTTTTCCAATCATGCCCTAGTCAAAGTGACCGGGTCCGCGCTGGAACTGTTTTGTCTGGATATTGATTTGACGGAATTGAAAAAGGCCGAGGAAGAACTGCTGTTTTCCGAATTCACCATCGAACATTCAGAGGTGGCCACCTTCTGGCTTGACCGGAAAGGACAGGTGGTCCGGGTCAATGAAGCCGCCTGTCGCTCTCTGGGGTACAGCCGGGAAGAACTTCTGCAGATGAGCGTTTCTGATTTTGATCCCGATTTCCGGGCCGGTGATCTGTGGGAAAAGGACTGGGAACAGATGCGGCAAACCCGCTACGGCGTGACCGAAACACATCATCAGCGCAAAGACGGCACCATATTTCCTGTTTCGGTCGTCAGCAGCATCTTTGACTATACCGGTGAAGAGTATACCGTTGCTTTTGTTCAGGATATCACTGCCCGCAAGCAGGCCGAAGCAGAAATCCTGACGGAGCGTGAGAAGCTCAAAACCCTGTCGGATAACGCGCCTTTTGGGATGGTTCTGATCAGCAAAGAAGGACGTTTCACCTATATCAACGCCAGAATGACGGAGCTTTTTGGCTACGATTTATCGGATATTCCGGATGGTCGGGCCTGGTTTAGCAAAGCCTATCCTGACGACGAATATCGGCGCATAGTGATTGCAAACTGGAAGGAAGATCTAACGGATGCCCTGCCCGGCGAACGAAAAGCGCGTGTCTTTACGGTGGCCTGTAAAGACGGTACGCAAAAAACCGTGCAGTTTGTTTCTTCTTTTTTGGCCTCAGGAAGTTACATCATGACCTGTGAGGACATTACGAGAATTCGCCAGCTCGAAACGCAACTGCGTCAGGTGCAAAAGATGGAGGCTATCGGCACCCTGGCGGGCGGCATTGCCCATGATTTCAATAATCTTCTGACTGTCCTGATCGGATGCGCCACCCTCATCAAGACAACGATGGAATCAAGCGATCCTTTGTTCACCTTTGTGGAACAAATCCTGGCGGCTTCCCGCAAGGCAGCCGACCTGACCAAGGGGCTGCTCGTTTTCAGCCGTCAGCAGGCGGTGAGTTATAACCCGCTGGATGTCAACCAGGCCATTCGGGAGACGGAAAAGCTCCTTTCAAGACTTCTGACCGAGGATATTGAACTGCAGATCCTGCTCACGCAAGAGGATGTCATCATCATGTCCGACAAGTCGCAGATGGATCAAATCCTGTTTAACCTTATCGCAAACGCCAGAGATGCCATGCCGCAGGGCGGTACGCTCACGGTCGAGACAAGTGTTGTTTTGATGGATGCGCATTTCGTCGAAACTTACGGCTTCGGCAAACCGGGTCGTTATGTGTTGATCATGATATCCGACACCGGCATCGGGATGGATGAACCAACGCGGGAGAAGGTTTTCGATCCCTTCTTTACGACCAAGGAACTGGGGAAAGGAACAGGCCTTGGTCTGGCTACGGTCTATGGCATTGTCAAGCAGCACGACGGGTACATTGCGCTGGACAGTGTACCCAATCGCGGAACCACTTTTTCCATCTATCTGCCTTTGGTCATCGGTCAAATCAGGCATGCGCCGGAACCGGCCATGCAGATCTTATCCGGCAAGGAGATGATCCTTGTTGCCGAGGATAATCCGGAAGTCATGCAATTCATGCGCGACGCCCTCAGTCGTTACGGCTACCGGGTCATTGAAGCGGTGGACGGCGAAGAGGCCATCACCCTCTATCGGAACAACCCGGATGTCAAGCTGCTGATTCTTGACTCGGTGATGCCGAAAAAGAACGGACGGGAAGTTTATGAAGCATTACAAATGAAAAATCCGGAAATTAAAGTCCTTTTTACGAGCGGTTACACCGAGGATGTTATCCTCGCCAAAGGGATTGAGGACAAAGTATTTGATTTCATTCCCAAACCTCTGTCTTTACAGGCTTTGCTTCAAAAAATACGCGATATCCTGGACGGGTAAATGATCATCCATTGACAGCAAAGAAGGCTTGTTTTAGTATTTCGTCACTTGAAACATCATGTCCCCCCAGGTCTATAAAATGCATTGGAACAGTCCGGCCAATCAGAAACGCTTAAAACGTCTATTTGAAGAGGGATTTTCGGTCATGGATATTGCTGAGCCGCTGGCTTCGTTCGACGTAGAGCAGTCAGCCATGTCTGTGCAGGCTTTCCTTGAACAAAAGGGTTTCGATTGCGTCGGCTTACGCCGGAATGGCATCGTTTGCGGCTATGCCTGCCGGGATGAACTTGCCGAGGGGCCGCTGGATAACTACCGGCGTCCTTTTTCTCCTGAGGACTGTGTAACCGAAACGGAAACGCTACGGCATGTGATCCAGTTAATGGCATATCGAAAGCGATGTTTCGTGAAGGTGCTGGGGGAGGTAGGGGCCATCGTCACCCTGAGCGATCTGGAGAAGCCGCCGGTTCGCATGTTCCTCTTCGGGATGATTACCATCTTCGAAATGATGATGACCTGGGGGATTCGGATGTATTTTCCCGGACAATCTTGGTGTGAGCATATTTCACCCGGTCGTCTCGCCAAGGCCGAGTCACTTTTGCATGAGAGGCAGCGATGCAACAACACGACCGATCTGCTGGATTGTCTCCAGTTTGCCGACCGGGCGCGACTGATGTTGAAGATTCCCCGGGTTCTGGAGATTCTTTACAAAAATGGGATTCCCTCGAAGCAAGCGGCGCTCAATGCTGTTCATGAGCTGGAAACGCTGCGCAACAACATCGCCCATGCTCAGGAAATCATTCCGGAAAGCTGGAAGCGGATCGTTATTTTTTCCACGCGCCTGGAGATGCTGCTCGGCGAAACTTTTAATGCCTCCTGATCAGCGCGGTTCGCAGCCAGATTGTCATGTACACAAATTTGTTATTGCTTTTTGCAATATGTGTCTCAGAGGAAGATGTGTCAAACGTGAAACGCCGGCTTTCTTGAAAATCCCACCACACATTTTGCATCGGGCAGATTTGCCGGGTTTCTCGGGGGTATTTTGGAAATGAATCGATTTTTATAGAAGTTTGTTCGGCGGGATGACCACGGCTTCACCTGTGATGACCAGATTGCCGTCGCCCGTGAAGCAATAGGTTGATAAGGTCAATCTTTTTTTATTTTCATCAATATTTGTGATTTCAACACGTGCGGTGACCGAATCATTAATAAAAACCGGCTTTATGAATTTCAAATTTTGCGAGACATAAATCGTTCCCATGCCCGGAAGTTTCGTTCCCAGTACAGCGGATATTAATCCCGCAACCAAAATGCCGTGTACAATCCCACCCTTGAATCCCGTAATTACGGCATAATCTCCATCGCAATGAATGGGGTTGGAGTCTCCCGAGGCTTGAGCGTATTTTATGATGTCCGCATCACTGAATATTTTGGTCATTTCAGCCTTGTCCCCGATTTTATATCTTGCCTGACTTGACGACATCGCTTTTCCTCCTGCCCGTTAATGGTTATTCATGCTCCGGTGCTTAAAAAGGGTGCAAAAACGCTTATCGTTACGCAAGAAATAGACCAAAACATCTATATTATACAATTTTATGAGCATGCTGTTAAATGAGAAAGCATTCTTTCTTTTTCAACGAGGGAGGGACAAGTATTGGCTCTCTCCTCATCTGATACATTCCGCTTGCTTCTCGCACAACATTATCTTAAAAAATAACAGGTAAAAAAACACGGTCATCCCAGGCATTCTGAAGCAGAGCGTTGCTCTTTCATACCGATATAACCGGAAAGGCGATCAGTGATGAACTCAGAACCGACATGCATACAAAAAAATTCCCGAAATATTCGAAAGGCATTCGCTTATTGCATGAATCGGAACGCTTCGATTAGAAGAAAGCGAGGAGGGATGTATGTATCATTCCTTTTGAGAAGTGATTGCCGATCAGACAGCGCTACGACGACCAGGGAGGTGCTCAGACGATGATGGGCCGTGTTGTTGTGCAAAGACAAACCGAGACCAAGAAACAATTGTATGTCGAAATCAAAAGGCGGAAACTGGCAGAGCAGTCTCTGACGGAACGATTGCATTTCGAGGAGTTGCTCTCTTCACTTTCCGCAAGATTTGTCAATTTGCCTGCTGATCGGGTTGATCACGAAATTCATGATGCCATGAAGAAGGTCCTGAAATTCTTCAAGGTCGATCGCTTCGCTTTGCTCCAGGTTTTTCGGGACAAAGAATCATGGACGATCACCCACGCTGTCAACGTGAATAACGTGCCTTCCGTTCCGGTCGGGACGACTCTTTCCATCTCCATGCATCCCTGGGCCTATGAAAAACTGATCCTGAAACGGGAAGTTCTGTCATTTTCAAAGCTTGGTGATGTCCCGGAAGCAGCAAATCTGGACAAGCAAACCTGGAATGCCTGGGGCATCCTATCCAACATCAATATACCAATTATGCTCGGTGAATCCGTTGATTACATAGTTGCCATCAATTCGGTCAAGCGTGAACGTGTTTGGCCGGAGGAATTTGTGCCTCGATTACGACTGCTGGGTGGCGTTTTCGTCAATGCCCTGAAACGCAGGCAGGACACGTTGCAATTGGAAGAAGGGCTCCGTTTCGAGCGGCTCCTTGTGGAGATCTCGGGACGCTTTGTTAACCTGGCTGCTGATCAGGTTGACGCCGCAATAGAAGATGCCCAGCGCCGCATATGCGAATACCTGGGGCTGGATCTTGCGGGACTCTGGCAGTGGTCGGTGGAAACTCCAGGCATTGCCACATTGACGCATCTGTATCGCCCCCTTGGCGGCCCGCAACGTCCCGACCCGATGTATGGCCATGAGTACTTTCCCTGGTGCAAGAAAGAGCTGGAGGCCGGCCGGATCATTAACGTTTCCTCCGTGGATGCTCTCCCGGCGGAAGCGGCTCAGGACCAGGAGACCTTGCGCCACTTCGGGATCAAGTCCGTATTGACTTTCCCATTGTCAATTGGGGGAAGTCAACCTATTGGGGCATTGTCCTTCAACACCATGCTGGCGGAGCGCACGTGGCCGGAAACGCTGGTCAAACGTCTTCAACTGGTCGCCCAGACGTTCACGAATGCGATCTTGCGCAAACAGACCGATATGGCATTGTATGAAAGCAACATTCGCCTGAGCATGACCACGGAAGTCGTGGGGGCAGGCCTCTGGATCATGGATGTCCATACCCGACAGGTCTGGGTTTCGCCAAAAGGACGGGAGCTGTTTCATTTTGCCCCGGATGAAGAGATTTACTATGAGCGCTACCTTACGGTGATCCATCCCGATGATCGAGACCGGGTTGATCAAGTGGTGCAGCATGCACTCCGTTCAGGAGAATTCCTTTATAGCGATTACCGGATTGTCCTTCCTGACGGCAGCATCAGATGGATGGCCTCCCGCGGACAGAAGTTGCCGAAATCATCTGGAGATCCGGAACGTATGCTGGGCTTGTCGCTCGACATAACCGAGCGCAAAGAGATCGAATTGCATCTCGGCCAGGCGAACGCCTTGCTCGATGCTTTGGTCAACAGCACATCCGACATGATCTGGTCGGTTGATCCGGAGCGCTTTGGTCTGCTCACCTTCAACCGGGGTCTTTTTGAATATTTCCTTCGTCAACGCGGGATTCGGATCGAAGCGGGGATGCGTCCCGAAGATCTATTCCCTGATGCGAAATACATCAAGATTTGGCATTCATTCTATCGGCGGGCGCTGGCTGAAGGGTCGTTCATAACGGAGTATCTGGTTTATTCAGGAAACCGGACGCTGCGACTGAACCTCAATGTCCTCAAATCCGAAAACAGCGTGTTCGGGATATCGGTATTCGGCCAGGACATTACCGAAATCAAAGGAATGGAAAACCAGTTGCGGCAGCAACTGGACGAGATCAAAAAATTAAAGGCTCAGTTGGAGCAGGAAAACCTTTATCTGCAGGAGGAGATCACACTCCTGTCCCAGCATGGAGATATCGTGGGGGATAGTTCCGCGATAAAATTTGTCCTGAGTCAGGTCGAACAGGTGGCCGGGACTGATTCCACGGTTCTGATCCTGGGAGAAACCGGTACGGGGAAGGAACTGATCGCCCGCAACATTCACCGGTTGAGCAACCGAAAAGATCGCGCCATGGTGACCATCAACTGCGCCTCACTGCCGCCCACTCTGATCGAGAGCGAGCTTTTCGGCCGGGAAGCAGGCGCTTACACGGGCGCCATGACAAAAATGGCGGGGCGGTTTGAGATTGCCGATGGCGCGACTCTTTTTCTCGATGAGATCGGGGAACTGCCTTTTGATTTGCAGGGAAAACTGCTCCGTGTCCTGAAAGAAGGAAAATTCGAGCGATTGGGATCGACAACGGCTAGAAATGTAAATGTGCGCGTCATCGCCGCCACCAATCGGCCCCTTGCACAGGACGCCAAAGAGGGAAAATTCCGGAAAGATCTCTACTATCGTTTGAACGTATTCCCCATTGAGATTCCGCCGCTCCGAAAGCGACCGGAAGACATCCCGCGTCTGGTCTGGTTTTTTGTCAGAGACTTTCAGGACAGGATGGGCAAAGAGATTGACAGCATCCCGCAAAAAAACATGGAAATTCTCAAGTCATATTCATGGCCGGGGAATGTCCGGGAGTTGAAGAACGTTGTGGAACATGCGATGATTATCTGCAAAGGAAAAATTCTTACCATACCCCTGCCTTTAGCGGAACCTTCCCATGAAATCGCAAACGGAACTTTTCAGGATGCGGAGCGCCAGCACATCTTAAGCACCCTGGCGAAAACCGGTGGACGGGTTGCCGGCATAGGGGGCGCTGCCGAAATTCTTGGCCTCAAGCGATCGACCCTGTATTCGAAGATGAAGAAATTGGGAATCGATCAATCCAAACCTTAATGTCGATATAAAGACATAATGACGAAATATCGTCATGTCCCCACCATGACAGCACTCCACCTAACCCTGTTTTATTAAATATAATATTATATAATTCTATACTTAACTGCATTACCGAACAGGCATGCGAAATGGCACCCATTTCGCAAAGTATTGGTCGTGTCCATCAATAATTCGGTACCTAAAATATCGATAGGTAAAAGAATCGCCCCCTCAATATCAATGTTCATTCAAATGCATGTAAACCGGAGGCTTGTCCATGATTCTCAACACAGTAAGAATTGCTTTTTCCGACCAGAACTTCGCTGAAGCAGTGCATATCCTCAAGAAAGTAGCCGAAGTGAGCAAAATTCAACGTGGTTGTCTCGATTGTCGCGTCTACACAGATACCGTAGACAGCAATATCATTATGTTCGAGGGAAAGTGGTTAAACGATGAAGATCTGGCGGAATACCTCCGGTCCGATGAATACCGTCAAGTCCTCATTGTCATGGAGAGTGCGTTGGAAAAGCCTGAGATCCGGTTTGACACCATATCGAGCACATCCGGCATCGAGACTGTGGAACAGGCAAGAAAACCCCGTTAAAAGAGAAACTAAGGAGCTAAAAAGGTTAATTGTTGACTGAATGATGCATAACAAGCACAAAAGGAGGCGCGATGAAGAACAAGAATTTGATGAGGATGGTAACCCTGTTACTCATTCTGCTCCTGATAATCCCCCCCTGCATCTTTGCGCAGGAGGCAGCCGGGAAACCGGTCTTCAAACAGGAAGAGCTCGACCAGATGCTGGCGCCGATCGCCCTTTATCCCGATTCACTGCTTTCTCAGATACTGATGGCTGCCACCTACCCGCTGGAGGTGGTGCAGGCTCAACGCTGGGTGCAGCAGAACAAGAATCTGAAGGGTGACGCCCTGGCCAAAGCCCTTGAAGCACAGCCCTGGGATCCCAGCATCAAATCCCTCGTGAATTTTCCCCAGGTGCTGGACATGATGAACGAGAAACTGGAATGGACGCAGCGTTTGGGAGATGCTTTTCTCGCCCAGCAGGAAGATGTCATGGCAACGGTCCAAAGATTGCGAGCCAAGGCCCAGAAAGAGGGAAACCTGAAAAGCAGCAAAGAGCAAACGGTCAAAGTGGAAAAGGAGTACATCATCATTGAGTCTGCCAGTCCCCAGGTTATTTACGTGCCGACCTACAACCCGACTATCGTGTACGGCACCTGGTGGTACCCCGCTTACCCTCCCCCTGTCTATTATCCGCCACCCGCTTACTATCCTCCCGGGTATGTAGCGACACGTCCGGCATTTGCATTTGCTGCAGGTGTGGCGGTCGGTGCTGCCTGGGGTTATGCCTGGGGTCACTGCAACTGGCGTGGCGGTGATGTGGATATCGATGTCAACCGGAATATTAATATCAACAACAACATCAACCGCGGGAAATATGCCCAGCAATATCAGGGCAAAGGGCAGGGAAAATGGCAGCATAATGCAAGCCACCGCAAAGGGGTCGCTTACCGTGATCAGTCCACTGCTCAGAGATATAATAAAGGGTTAAATACAAACGAAGTAAAATCACGTAACGCATACCGGGGTCGTACCGAACAGGGCAGACAGGATTTAGCGAAAGGCGGCGCCGACCAGTTCCGGGGCAGTAAGAGCAAGGGAAGTTCCGTCGGCGATCGGTCCGGTGGGAACGCATTTCAGGGTATGGACCGGGGTAAATCCGTATCGGATTTTAGCAGTCGTGGAAAATCAAGCCGGCAGAGCATGACGAGTAGCGGAGGTTTTGGTGGCGGGTCCCGTGGTGGAGGTTTCGGTGGCGGATCCCGTGGCGGCCGCAGATAATGTCCGGTTTTTGACAATCGTACTCAGATTCTTGGAGGAGCAGAATATGAAATACAGGATCAGATTGAAAGATACGGCAATGCGGTTCATTGTGAAGATCAGTTTTATTACCCTGATTCTTGCGATCTTTGTGCAGGCAGAGGCAGCCTCTGTTCAGGCCAAGCCGAAATCATACACTTCGGCCGATGAGGCCGTGCAATCACTCATCGCAGCCATCAAGACCAACGATGACAAGGCACTTCTATCGATCTTTGGTGAGGAAGGAAAGGATATCATTTCATCCGGTGATCCTGTCGCAGACCAGCAGGGAAGAAAACGTTTTCTCACCAAATATGAGGAAAAGAGCCGTCTCCTTGCCGGCAAGGACAGCATGAACCTGCTGTTGGGAAACGACGAATGGCCGTTCCCGATCCCCGTGGTCAAGCGGGGCAGCACATGGTTCTTTGATACGGCCAAAGGCAAAGAGGAGATTCTGAACCGCCGCATCGGGGAGAATGAACTAAGCACCATCGAGACCTGCCTGGCTATTGTCGATGCTCAGCGTGAATATGCCATGATGGATATCGATGGAGACGGGGTTCCCGAATACGCCGAGAAGCTTATGAGCGACCCGGGAAAGAAAAACGGCCTTTACTGGGAATCAAAGGAAGGCGAGGCACCGAGTCCCATCGGTCCTGTCCTGGCGGAGGCCAGAAAAGAAGGCTACAGCGGAAAGAATGCGACCGGTTCGGGTCTGCCTTACCATGGCTATTATTACCGTGCCTTGAAGGCGCAGGGCAAAAACGCAGAAGGTGGAGCTTATGAATATGTAATCAGAGGGAAGATGATCGGCGGTTTTGCCCTGGTCGCCTATCCGGCAATTTATGGGAACTCCGGCGTCATGACCTTTATCGTGAATCACGACGGCATCGTTTACCAGAAAAACTTGGGCAAGGATACCGCCAAGTATGCGGATGCCATGAAGCAATTCGATCCCGATAAGACCTGGAAGAAGGTGGAGGCGGCGAGCAAGTAGCAGAACGTGGCATTGGGAGGAGGGACATTTCCATGGAGCAAGATGCAATTAAGCCCGAAGAATTGAAACTGAGCGACAGATTGGCC
>CAZBQX010000029.1:0-23820 GCA_964494155.1 uncultured Syntrophales bacterium | reverse complement strand
CCAATTCCGCGTTCCGTGATCTGCTCACCCAACCACATAATGAAAGCCGTACCCGCTGTCAGGGTAAGCATCGTCATCAGACGAAACCCCCAACCGGGGTCAATCACAATGGATACCCCCGTGGGGCCCGCCATATTTTCCAGGCCCACGGCAATACCGAACCCCTGGATGATGCTTAATACAACCGTGCCGTAGCGGGTATATTGAATGATCTTTTTCCTACCCGCTTCCCCTTCTTTAGAGAGTTTCTCCAGATGGGGTACCGCGATCGTGAGCAGCTGAAGGATAATTGATGCGCTGATGTAAGGCATGATCCCGAGCGCAAATACAGACAAATTGCTGAGGGCGCCTCCGGCAAACATATCAAAGAGCCCCAGGAGCGATCCTTTGGCCTGTTCAAAGAAAGCCGCCAGCGCCACCGTATCAATTCCCGGCGTCGGCACATGGGCTCCCACTCTGTAAACGGCCAGAAGGGCAAAGGTGATAAGAATCCTTTTTTGCAGTTCCGGTATCTTTGATATATTCTTAAAGCCGTCTATCAATTACTCGACCTCTACCACGGATCCGCCGGCTGCCTCAATTTTCTCTTTTGCTCCCTTGCTGATCATATCAACCTTTACCGTCAGGGGAACTTTGATTTCACCTTTACCCAGAATTTTAATCGCATCGCCTGTTTTCTTGATCAGACCGCTTTTCAAAAGCAGTTCTGCATCCACAACGGCGTTCTGCTCAAAACGGTTCAGATTTTCGACGTTAACGGCGATAACTTCCTTTCGGAATAAATTCCGAAATCCCCGTTTGGGAAGTCTGCGGGAAAGAGGCATCTGACCGCCTTCAAAACCCGGCCTCACCTTCCCGCCGGATCTTGCCTTCTGGCCCTTATGACCTTTTCCTGCCGTCCCGCCGTGACCTGATCCATCACCACGTCCGACTCGTTTGCGATTTTTGCGTGAACCATCTGGCGGTCTCAGTGTACCCAAATTCATATTTCTTTCCCCTCGATCTCTTCATATTTAACCAGATGACTGATTTTATTAATCATACCACGCACTTCAGCTCTGTCTTCAAGAACCACACTGCGATTCATCTTACCCAGACCGAGACCGCGAAGCACTTTCCGCTGTTTCTCCGGTCTTCCGACATAACTTTTTACCTGCGTGATCTTGAGCATCTTCACCACAACACACTCCCCTTCCGTTCTAGATCTCCTCGATGGCCTTGCCTCGCTGCGCGGCAATCATTGCGGGTTCCTTCAACTGCTGAAGTCCGTCGATGGTCGCTTTGACCAGGTTATGGGGATTGTGCGAACCCAAACACTTCGTCAGGATATTGTGAATCCCTGCAACCTCCAGAACCGCGCGGACCGCGCCGCCAGCAATCAAACCCGTTCCAGCCGATGCGGGTTTCAGGAGAACCTTGCCCGCGCCGTAATGGCCGATCACTTCGTACGGAACCGTTTTATCCAGAACAGCGATTTTGGTCATGCTTTTCTTGGCCTGCTCCATCCCCTTGCGAATCGCCTCGGGCACTTCGTGAGCTTTTCCCAAGCCCGACCCGACCGAACCATTGCCGTCCCCAACGACAACGATTGCACTGAATCTGAATCTTCTTCCACCCTTCACGACTTTTGCCGTACGATTGATGGCAATCACCCTATCCAGGAGTTCATCTTCTCTTATATCTCTCTTATTCAAGGCCATTCCCTTCAGCGTAATTTATAATTTGACCGTTAAAACTGTAAACCGCTCTCCCTTGCACCTTCCGCAAGAGCTTTGACCCGCCCGTGATAGAGGAACCTGCCCCGGTCGAAAACCACCGTCGAAATCCCCAGTGACAGAAGCTTCGCGGAAACCGCCTTGCCCACGGCCTTGGCCACGTCGATCTTTTTCCCGCTAAGAGCCGCCTGATCCAGATCTTTGGACAACGTGGAAGCCTGCGCCAGCGTCTTCCCGACGTCATCCGCAATTGCCTGGACATAGATATGCCGGTCGCTGCGAAACACCGATAGCCTCGGTCTTTCCATCGTCCCCTGCACCTTGGACCGCACCCTTTTTGCCCGTTTATCCCTAACCTTTGCTATCCTTTTAGACGACAATTGCCTTACCCCTCTCTTTTTATGCTGCAACGCCTACTTGGCGCCGACGGTCTTCCCTTCTTTCCGGCGGACCACTTCACCAACATATTTTATCCCCTTGCCCTTATAGGGTTCAGGTTTCTTGACACTGCGAATTTCCGAGGCGACCCGGCCGACCAGTTCCTTGTCGATCCCAGACACCACGATATTGACCAGCTTGTCGACCTTCAGGGTGATTCCTGCCGGCACTTTATATTCCACCGGGGAAGAATATCCGACGGCCAGCTTTAAGACATTTTCCACCACTTCCGCACGATAACCTACACCGGAAATCTCAAGCCCCTTTTCATATCCGGAACTGACACCGGTCACCATATTTGCCACCAGTGTCCGGGTTAATCCTTGATTCTGATCAGATAAGCGCGTTTCAGCGAGCTTTTTAATTTCAGCCTTGCCCGATTCGACGATTACATCCACCCCCTGGGGCAGAACCCGTGACAGGGTGCCTTTGGGGCCTTTTACCTCGACGGTCAACCCTTCCTTCTTGATTGTTACGCCGCTCGGTATCTCAATGTGTTTTTTCCCGATTCTTGACATGAAAAAATCACTCCATTTGCTGTGACTTGAACTCCCCGACTACCAAACGTTGCAAAGGACCTCGCCTCCGACGTTCATCGCCCGTGCTTCCTTGTCCGTCATGACACCTTTCGATGTCGTAATAATACTGACGCCATAGCCGTTGAGCACCTTGGGAATCTCGTCCTTCCCCAGATAGACCCGGCGCCCCGGCCGGCTCACGCGCTGCAAATTGCTGAACACGGGTTTCTTTCCGTCCGTGTACTTTAAATAAATCCGCAGCACATCATGGCCCTTCTCGTCCTTCTTCTGTTCAAAGCTGCTGATATAGCCGCAATTGAGCAATACCTTCGCGATATCCTGATTCATCCGAGAAAGAAATACATCAACGCTCTTGAAATGCACCCGACTGGCATTCCTGATTCTCGTGATCATGTCCGCAATTGGATCCGTCATCCCCATATTTAATGCTCCTTCGTCCTGCCTGTATCTACCAACTGGATTTTATAACCCCAGGAATTTCGCCTTTTAATGAAAGATTTCTCAAACAAAGTCTACACATATCGAATTTTCTGTAATAAGCTCTCGATCTTCCGCAAAGGGGACAACGATTATATTCCCTTACCGAAAATTTCATTTCTCTTTTTGCCTTTGCGATCAATGATTTCTTTGCCACCCTCGCTCCTCCAGCAATGCCTTTCTTTAAATCCAGTTGTTAATTCTTAAAGGGGACTCCCATCAGTTTTAAAAGGAACCGTGCTTCCTGATCTGTTTTAGCTGTCGTGACGATCACCACGTTCATCCCTCTGACTTTTTCAATCTTATCGTATTCGATTTCCGGGAAGATAATTTGCTCCTTAAGACCCATCGTGAAGTTCCCCATCCCGTCAAAGGACGTGGGCGATATTCCACGGAAGTCACGCACGCGCGGCAGGCTGACGCTGACCAGGCGATCGAAGAATTCATACATCTTATCCTGTCTCAAGGTCACCCGGCATCCGATAGACATACCCTGGCGCAGTTTGAACGTTGCAATTGAACGTCTCGCCTTGGTAATAACCGGTTTTTGCCCCGTTATCTTGGAAAGTTCCTCCATCGCGCTATCGAGCACCTTCACATTCTGAATGGCTTCCCCAAGACCCATATTGACGGCAATCTTCTCGATCTTGGGCACTTCCATAATGCTCTTATAGCCGAACTCCTTCATCATCGCCGGAACGACTTTTTCCTCGTAGTATTTTTTCAGTCTTGCTTTTGCCATTATCTCACGACCTATGCATCTAAGATCTCGTTACATTTCTTGCAATAACGAACTTTTTTGTTGTCATCCAATACCTTGTACCCATACCGGACCGCTTTGTTACATTTATTGCAAACAAGCATGACATTCGAGATATGGATGGGCCCCTCTTTTTCAAGAATACCACCCTTCCCCTTGGCATCCGGTCTCTTATGCCGCTTCAGGATGTTGACTTTCTCGACGACAATCCTGTCTTTCTTCTTGACGATCTGCAGCACCTTACCGGTCTTACCCTTTTCCTTGCCTGCCGTTACCTTGACCAGGTCGCCTTTTTTTACACCTGTCTCTTGCATCCCTGCTTCCTCATCCCTTTTCATCTGCCCTGGGCAGTTTATCCTCTCGCCTGCAAATATCCGATTACAATACCTCCGGAGCCAGCGATATGATTTTCATGAATTGCTTCGCCCGCAATTCCCGTGCCACGGGCCCAAAGATACGGGTCCCTACGGGTTCCATCTGATTGGTAATCAAAACAGCCGAATTCTCATCGAATTTCAGGTAAGAGCCATCAGGTCTTTTCACTTCCTTAGCCGTACGCACAATCACGGCCTTCATGACATCGCCCTTTTTCACTTTTGAGTTGGGCAACGCCTCCTTCACTGACACCACGATGACATCGCCGACACTTGCGTATCTTCTCTTTGACCCGCCGAGAACCTTGATACAGGCAACCCGTTTCGCTCCGGAGTTATCCGCGACGGTCAATATGGTCTGCATCTGAATCATAGCCGAACCTCTTTATTACCTTTCTCTCTGACCTGCTACTTTGCCTTTTCCAAGATCTCGCGCATTCTCCAGCGCTTGTCCTTACTGAGAGGCCGTGATTCGATAATCAACACCTTATCGCCAACTTGACAGGCATTTGCTTCATCGTGGGCCTTGTACTTGACGTGTCTCTTGACAAATTTATGCACAACGGGATGCTTAACGACCCTTTCCGACAGGACGACAATGGTTTTGTCCATCTTATCGCTGATCACGACTCCCTTAATCGTTCTCTTGTTGCCCCGCTCCGCCATTACGATCGTTCCTCCCTCTGCCTAAGAACTGTGTTGACCCTTGCGACATCCTGACGAATATTCGCCAGTGACGCAGTCGATTCCAGCTGACCGGATGCATTCCGTAATTTCAGCTTGAAATACTCATCTTTGAGTTCTTTCAGCTTCTGCATTAACTCGTCTTTACCTAAATCTTTGATATCTTTAATTTTCATCGGATATCTCCCTGGCCAGAAACTTGGTCGCAATGGGAAGTTTATGCGCTGCCAACCGGAATGCCTCGCGGGCAATTTCTTCCGTAACGCCCTGCATCTCATAAAGCACGGCTCCCGGCCTGATGACCGCCACCCACTCTTCCGGAGCACCCTTGCCCTTTCCCATACGGGTTTCCGCAGGTTTCTTGGTTACAGATTTGTGTGGAAACACCCTGATCCAGATTTTACCGCCTCTTTTGACGTGACGCGTCATGGCAATACGGGCGGCCTCGATCTGCCTGGCCGTAATCCATCCGCATTCAGACGCCTGCAGGCCAAATTCTCCGAAAGCGATACTTCCCCCCCGGATCGACTTGCCCCCCATGCGACCTCTTTGCATCTTCCGATATTTCACCCTTTTCGGTGCTAACATGTCTTATCCCTCTGTGACTGAAATCTCTATTACAAATCCTGAACGATAACCCAGGCTTCTGTTATGCCTGTTTCTGATTTGGCAATATTTCACCGTGAAAAATCAAAACCTTGACGCCGATCTGACCGTATGCGGTATGGGCTTCCGCAAACCCGCAATCGATATCCGCCCTCAGCGTGTGCAGTGGAACCCGTCCTTCACGGTACCACTCCGATCTTGACATTTCCGCCCCCCCCAGACGTCCGGCGCAATTGATCCGAATACCCTTTGCCCCGAACTTCAGAGCTGACGTCACACACTTTTTCATCGCTCTCCGGAAAGCAACCCTTCTCTCCAGTTGCAGGGCCACGTTTTCCGCGACGAGTTGCGCGTCGATTTCAGGCTTTCTCACTTCCAGAATATTGAGGATGATCTCCCTATTCGTAATTCCTTCGAGGTCTTTTTTAAGCTTTTCGATCTCGGAACCCTTCTTGCCGATAATCACACCAGGTCTGGCGGCATAGATATTAACTTTTGCCCTGTTGGCAGCTCTTTCTATCCCGATCTTGGATATACCTGCGTTATAAAGCTTCTTTTTCAGATACCGTCTGACCTTCAGGTCTTCGTGAAGCAACTCCGCATATTTCTTTTCTGCATACCACGAGGAACTCCACGTCTTGATACCGCCTAATCGCAACCCAACCGGGTTAACCTTCTGCCCCAAACCTCCACCTCCTCAATACTTACGCTTCATCCAATACAATCGTAATATGACTCATTCTCTTTTTGATCGAAGCCGCGCGACCCTGAGCACGCGCTCGCCATCTTTTGAGGGCCGGTCCTTGATCAACAAAGATCTTTTTTACATAAAGAATTTTTTCATCGATATTCGGATTCTGAGTCGCATTGGCCACAGCCGATTTCAACAACTTCGCCACAATTTCCGCAGCTTTCTTCCGCGTAAATTGCAGTGTCCTCTGGGCTTCTTCGACCTTCTTCCCTCTGACTAAATCGACCACCAGCCTCGCCTTCTGAGGAGAGATCCTGACATATCTGACAACGGCTTTCGCTTCCATATCCCTAAAGACTCCAATTAAACCGGTCTGCGACCGGAGCAGATTTATTTTCTAACCTTGGTTTTCCGGTCCCCCGCATGGCTGTAAAAAGTCCGCGTCTGGGCAAATTCACCCAGTTTATGGCCCACCATATTTTCCGTCACAAACACGGGGATAAATTTCTTTCCATTGTGTACCGCGAAAGTATGTCCGATCAATTCCGGTGTAACGGTTGAACGCCGGGACCACGTCTGGATAACCGTTTTGCTTCCGGATCCCTCGACTTTCCTCACCTTTTCGATGAGTTTTTCCTCTATGTACGGGCCTTTACGTATTGAACGCGCCACTTCCTATCCCCTTCTCTTCACAATATACTTGTCAGTCCGTTTATTGGTTCTCGTCTTATGGCCTTTTGTCGGAATACCCCAGGGCGTGCACGGATGCCTTCCACCTGACGACTTCCCTTCGCCGCCGCCCATTGGATGATCAACGGGATTCATCACGACACCTCTTACCTTTGGGCGCTTACCAAGCCATCGCGTCCGCCCCGCTTTTCCGATACTGACATTTTCATTTTCAATATTGCCGACCTGACCGATCGTCGCCCGGCATTCGATAAAAATCTTGCGGACCTCACCGGATGGAAGCCTCACCTGAGCATAATTTCCCTCTTTCGCCATCAACTGACCATATGACCCTGCACTCCGGATCAGCTGGCCGCCTTTGCCGACCTTCAGTTCCAGATTATGGATCAAGGAACCAAGGGGAATATTCTTCAGGGGCACGGCATTACCAGGTTTGATATCCGCCTTCACACTGCTGACGACCTGATCGCCCACGGAAAGTTTCGCCGGAGCGATGATGTATCGTTTCTCCCCATCCGCATAGTGCAAAAGAGCAATCCGGCTGCTGCGATTGGGATCGTATTCGACGGAGAATACCTTTGCCGGGATGTCGTCTTTATCTCGACGGAAATCAATCAACCTGTAACGTCGTTTATGGCCTCCGCCGATATGACGACTCGTCAAACGTCCATAGCTGTTTCTGCCGCCTGTCTTTTTGATGGGACGCAGGAGACTCTTCTCCGGCTCTGTTTTGGTTATCTCTTCAAAATCCGAACAGGTCTGAAACCTTCTACCCGGTGATGTGGGTTTGTACTTTACAATTGCCATCCGTTATATCCCTCTTACCTAAACACCATCAAAGATCTCTATCTTGTTTCCCGGTACAAGCTTGACGATCGCTTTCTTCCAATCCTGAGTTCTGCCGATGTTTTTCCCGACACGCTTGCTCTTACCCTGCACATTCATGACACGAACATCCAGCACCTTAACTTTGAACAACTTTTCGACGGCCTGCCCGATCTCTATTTTATTTGCCCGCCGATCGACTTCGAACATGTACTTGCCCGATTCTTCTCGGGCGAGTGTACTTTTCTCCGTGATAAGAGGCCTTTTGATAATCTGATACATTTCCATTATGCCAACAACGCCCCCTCTACCTTTTTCACGGAAGGCTCCAGGAAGACAACCTCCTTATAATCGAGCAAGTCGTACACATTGATGCCTTCGGATCTGACCATCTTGACATCCTTCAAATTACGCGAGGACATCTCCAGCACAGGATAGGACTGATCAATCACAAACAGGGCCTTTCCCCATCCGAAACGATCCACGACTTCCTTAAACTGCTTGGTTTTGATTGCATCCATCGGGAAGTCCTTCAGAATGTACATCAGATTTTCCTTGCACTTCATACTAAGTGCGGAAATGAGAGCCTTCTTTCTGACCTTGCGGGAGACTTTGAACGCGTAGCTTCTGGGTTGGGGACCGAAAACAATTCCACCTCCCCGCCACACCGGCGACCGGCTCGTTCCAGATCTTGCGCGACCGGTTCCCTTTTGCCGCCAGGGTTTCTTGCCGCCGCCGCTGACTTCGCTTCTTCCCTTTGTCTTGGACGTACCCTTTCTGCGCGCTGCCTGCTGCATCCGGACAACGTCATAAATCACATCCTGATTCACATCGCTTCCAAATACGGCATCGCTCAGTTCGATTTCCGACACTTTCTGCCTGTCAATATTATACACATCAGCCATCGGCATCTTAATTACTCCAATTCCTACTTATTTCCCGATTTTATGGATTGCTTGATAAGAAGGAGTCCGTTTGTGCCTCCCGGCACGGCACCTTTGACCAGCAAAACATTTTTATCCGGTCGGATTGCCCACACCAGGAGATTCTTGACCGTATTCCTTACGTTACCCATCTGACCAGGCAGACGTGTTCCCTTGAAGACCCGCGAAGGATCCGCACTCGCCCCGATCGAACCCGGAGCGCGATGGAACATTGAGCCGTGGGTGGCCCTGCCGCCACCGAAACCGTGTCTTTTCACAACACCGGCGAAACCTTTGCCCTTAGTTGTCCCCGTAATGTCCACATAGTCACCGGGGCTGAATATTTCGGCTTTGACTTCCTGGCCCAGTTCGTATTCGTCCGAATTACCCGGCATCTCCCTGAGGAAGCGGAAGACGCCTTTCCCGGCTTTATTAAAATGACCCTGAAGCGGCTTGGTTACATGGGATTGCTTAACCCGACCATACCCCAGCTGAATGGCGTCATAGCCATCACTCGCCACCGTCTTTTTCTGGATGACCACAGACGGCTCCATCTCGATGACCGTGACGGGAATCGCTTCACCGTCTTCTGCAAAGATCTGTGTCATGCCCAGTTTTCTGCCAATCAGTCCCTTTTTCATCACTCTCTCGTTCACTTTTCTATTTATGGATTCAATCCATCACCATGAAAGCTCGTGCTTTAAACCTGTTATGCCTTGATCTCGACATCCACACCAGCCGACAGTTCAAGCTTCATCAACGCGTCTACTGTAGACTGCGTGGGCTCAATGATATCGATTAACCGCTTGTGGGTACGAATCTCAAACTGCTCCCGGGACTTCTTATCCACATGGGGTGAGCGGTTCACACAGTACTTGTTGATTTCCGTGGGCAGAGGAATCGGACCGGCAACCGCCGCACCCGTTCTTTTTGCCGTTTCGACAATCTCCTCGACCGAGCGGTCAAGCAGTTTGTAATCATAGGCCTTCAGGCGAATTCTTATCTTCTGATCTTTCATGGGTTTCCGTTATATTTCGTGTTATGAATTAGCTATGCAATGATTTTGCTGACCACGCCCGCACCGACTGTTCTTCCACCCTCGCGGATAGCAAAGCGCAGCTTTTCTTCCATGGCGATCGGTGTAATCAATTCGACGTTCATTTCCACATTATCGCCGGGCATAACCATCTCGACGCCTTCGGGCAGATTGGCCACACCGGTCACATCCGTTGTCCGGAAGTAGAACTGGGGGCGATATCCCGTGAAGAATGGTGTATGACGTCCACCTTCCTCCTTCGTCAAGATGTAAACCTGAGCCAGGAATTTCGTATGGGGCGTAATGGAACCGGGCTTGGCCACAACCTGACCGCGTTCCACTTCTTCACGCTTCGTGCCTCTGAGGAGGAGGCCCACATCGTCGCCGGCCCGACCTTCGTCCAGAGTCTTGCGGAACATTTCCACACCCGTGCAGACCGTCTTGATCGTCGGGCGGATTCCAATAATTTCCACTTCATCACCGGTCTTGATGATACCGCGGTCAACCCTGCCTGTTACGACCGTACCACGGCCGGAGATCGTGAAGACGTCACCGACCGGCATCAGGAAGGGCTTGTCCAGATCGCGTACGGGCTCGGGGATGAATTTATCCACCGCATCCATCAGTTCCCAGATGCTCTTGGCATCTTCGGAATTCGGATCGTCCGTTTCGAGGGCCTTCAAAGCCGAACCGCGGATGATCGGCAGATCGTCGCCGGGGAATTCATACTGATTCAGCAGTTCGCGCAGTTCCAGTTCAACCAGATCAAGCAGTTCCGGATCGTCGACCAAATCGACCTTGTTCATATAGACGACGATGTAGGGCACCTGCACCTGCCTGGCCAGGAGGATATGCTCTCGTGTCTGAGGCATGGGACCATCTGAGGCAGCCACGACCAGAATCGTTCCGTCCATGTGGGCGGCGCCGGAAATCATGTTCTTGATGTAGTCGGCGTGGCCGGGGCAGTCGACATGAGCGTAATGCCGCTTCGGAGTCTCGTATTCAACATGGGTAATGTTGATGGTAACGCCTCTTTCCTTCTCCTCCGGAGCGTTATCAATCGAA
This sequence comes from uncultured Syntrophales bacterium, assembly GCA_964494155.1. Taxonomy (GTDB): domain Bacteria; phylum Desulfobacterota; class Syntrophia; order Syntrophales; family JAAYKM01; genus JAAYKM01. The sequence goes on along the minus strand of CAZBQX010000029.1, from coordinate 12,997 downwards.
TCGAAAGACCTGAATTCCGCAAATCCCTTTTTCGCCAATTGCTTCGTAATGGCGGCGGTCAAGGTTGTCTTGCCGTGATCAACGTGACCAATGGTTCCGATATTAAGATGCGGCTTCGTCCTTTCAAACTTTTTCTTAGCCATTTTAATCCCCCTCCTTCAGGTTTAAATGATTCTTCTTTGCTTAAAAAATTGGTTGGCTGATTTTATCGTTTATTTCTATTCCCTTATTTTCAACATCCAAGAAATTAGAAGCGATAGTGGGCAAAAGCCTTATTGGCTTCCGCCATCTTATGCACACTTTCTCTTTTCTTGATGGACGCACCCCGGTTGTTGGCCGCATCAATCAACTCCGCCGCCAGTTTTTCCCGCATCGTCTTTTCGGACCGTTCCCGAGAGTTGATGATCAACCACCGTATCCCCAGAGCGAGTCTGCGGGAGGGCACCACCTCGGTCGGAACCTGATAAGTTGACCCGCCGACGCGTCGGGATTTCACTTCGATAACCGGTTTTACGTTGTTGACGGCCTTTTCAAAGACCTCCAAGGGTGCTTCCTTCAGTTTTTTCTCAATGATATCAAAAGCTCCGTACAGGATCGATTCGGCGATACTCTTCTTGCCCCGTTTCATCAGATTATTGACAAACTTGGCCACCAGTTTGTTGTTATATTTTGGATCCGCTTGGATCTCACGTTTGGCTACTTCTCTTCTTCTCGGCATTGGTCTGTCTCCGCTCAGCTCGGTTTCTTGGCGCCATACTTGGATCTACCCTGTTTCCGGTCCGCAACACCGACAGAATCCAAGGTTCCTCGAACGATATGATAGCGGACACCGGGTAAATCTTTTACTCTACCACCTCTGACCAGCACGACGGAATGCTCCTGCAGGTTGTGTCCAATTCCTGGTATATAAGAGGTTACTTCATAACCGCTTGTCAAACGCACCCTCGCCACCTTCCGCAACGCCGAATTGGGCTTTTTGGGTGTTGTTGTGTAAACCCGCACACAAACACCCCGGCGCTGGGGTGAACCGGCGAGCGCAGGCGTCGTCGCCTTCTTCGCGATCTTCTCCCGCCCCTTCCTGACTAACTGATTAACTGTAGGCATTCTTCCTCCCGAAACCTAATCTCTACCTGACGCAATGAAGCTCGTGTCAATATCAATTCACTCCCTGAATGTCAAGCGTTTTCTCATCATTATTTTCATCCGATGGCAGGTCTTCAACGTACTGAGCGTCATTCGCCGCCTGGATGCCAAGCTTCCTGTACATGACCAAACCCGTCCCTGCCGGAATGAGGCGACCCATGATCACATTTTCCTTGAGGCCTCTTAAATAATCCACTTTGCCGGCCAGACTGGCTTCGGTAAGCACCCGGGTGGTTTCCTGGAACGACGCCGCAGAAATAAAGCTCTGGGTTGATAGGGAGGCTTTGGTAATACCCAGCAGCATCGGCTCACCGATTGCGGGTTTCCCTCCACGCTCCACAACCAGCCGGTTCTCTTCCTGGAAGCGGTAACGTTCCACCTGTTCCTCGCTGATGAAGCTTGTATCGCCCGGATTGGTCACCTTGACGCGCCGGAGCATCTGACGCACGATGACCTCGAGATGCTTATCATTGATCTTCACGCCCTGGAGACGATAAACTTCCTGGATTTCATCGACCAGGTAGCGTGCAAGAGCTTTTTCTCCCTTGATGTTCAACAGGTCATGGGGATTCTGCACACCCTCCATAAGCGGCTCTCCCGCGGAAACCCGGTCTCCTTCCTGAACACTGATATGTTTCCCCTTGGGAATCAGATATTCTTTTTCCTCGCCAACATCAGGGAGCACCATGACCTTGCGCTTGCCCTTGGCATCCTTCCCATAAGTCACCAAACCGTCGATTTCACTGATGACGGCATAGTCCTTGGGTTTCCTCGCTTCCACAAGTTCGGCCACACGGGGAAGACCACCTGTGATGTCCTTGGTCTTCTGGGTCTCCCGGGGGATTTTTGCGAGAATATCACCGGCGACCACATGGTCGCCTTCAGATACGACGATATTTACACCGACGGACAAGAAGTGACGGGCAACGGCGCTCGTTCCCGGCACCTTGGCGGTTTTCCCTTTGTCATCCTTGAGGGAGATACGGGGTCGCAAATCGCCGCCCTTGAATTCAACAATCACCTTGCGTGACAGACCGGTTACCTCATCCACCTGTTCTTGCATGGTTTTCCCTTCGATAATATCGCCGAACTTCACGACACCATCCACTTCGGCCAAAATTGGAATAGAGAAGGGATCCCACTCGGCGATGCGATCGCCCTTTTTAACCGTTGCACCTTCTTTTAATTTTAAATGGGCGCCGTACGGCACGGTATATTTACCCCGGCTCCGTCCCTGTTCATCCAGCACATGGACTTCACCGTTCCGTCTCATGACCACCAGCTCTTTTCCATCCTTACTCAGGGCCAGATCGCCCCTTTCCTGATCAAGGTTCACAATCCGGACCACGCCGTCGTGACGGGCATCCAATGTGGAGTGTTCATCGAATTTCGCCGTACCACCGATATGGAAGGTCCGCATGGTGAGCTGGGTCCCCGGTTCACCAATGGACTGTGCGGCGATAATGCCGACCGCCTCACCGATATTGACGAGATGCCCGTGGGCCAGATCGCGGCCATAACACATGGCGCAGACACCATGCTTGGACTTGCAGGTCAGCACGGACCGGATATTGACGCTTTCGATTCCTGCACCGTCGATTTTTTCCGCCAGAGCTTCATCAATAGCCTGGTTGGCATGAACGAGGATTTCCCCGGTAAAGGGATCCTTGATATCTTCAAGGGCGACACGCCCCAGCACCCTTTCGCCGGCGGGCTCAATAATTTCCCCGCCTTCCATGAGGGCGTTGACATAAATGCCGTCTACCGTACCACAATCCTGTTCCGTGATGATGCAATCCTGAGCTACATCGACGAGTCTTCTCGTCAAGTAACCCGAGTTAGCGGTTTTCAAGGCCGTATCGGCCAGACCCTTACGAGCACCGTGAGTCGAGATAAAGTACTGCAGGACCGTCAAGCCTTCCCGGAAATTCGCCGTGATCGGGGTTTCGATGATTTCACCGGAGGGTTTGGCCATGAGGCCTCTCATGCCGGCGAGCTGTCTGATCTGAACGTTACTGCCTCGGGCTCCGGAGTCGGCCATCATGTAGACCGGATTGAAACTCTGGGTCCGAACCTTCTTGTTCTCGGGATCAACCGTCTCTTCCGTACCAATACCTTCAAGCATGTCGGAGGCGATCTTTTCTGTCACCTGCGCCCAGATGTCAATCACCATGTTGTACCGTTCGCCGTCGGTGATCAGACCGTCCATATATCTTTTCTGAATCTTCAGCACATCCTTGTCTGCGCCGTTCACAATATCCTTCTTACTCTGTGGGATGATCAAATTATGAATGGCAAAAGAAGCACCGGAGACCGTTGCATACTTGAAACCCAAATCTTTCAGGCGGTCCGCCAACAGGACCGTTGTTTTATCGCCGCAGGTCCGGTAGCAATAATCGATCAAATTGGCGAGTTCCTTTTTGTTCATGACCTTGTTGATGGCGTCGAAGGGGATCTCCTTCGGCACAATTTCCGAAAGGACAACCCGGCCAACAGTGGTCGTTTTGAGGGCGCCATCGATCCGTACCTTGATTTTCGCACCCAGATCGATAACCTCGGTGTCTAAAGCACGGCGCACCTCTTCCGGATCGGCAAAGATCATCCCTTCACCTTTAGCAAAAGGCCTTTCCCGGGTCAGGTAATAAATCCCCAGAACAATGTCCTGGCTAGGGATAATGATCGGTTTTCCGTTGGCAGGCGACAGGATATTGTTCGTCGACATCATGAGAATACGGGCTTCTGCCTGGGCCTCGATTGACAAAGGCACATGTACGGCCATCTGGTCGCCGTCGAAGTCGGCGTTAAACGCCGTACAGACCAGGGGATGCAATTGGATCGCCTTCCCCTCGATCAGAATGGGTTCGAAGGCCTGCAGACCCAACCGGTGCAGCGTAGGTGCGCGGTTGAGCATGATAGGATATTCCCGGACGACCTCGTCCAGGGCATCCCAAACTTCCGCCGTCTCCTTTTCCACCATCTTTTTCGCGCTTTTGACAGAATTGACATACCCCTTCTCCTGCAGACGATTGTAGACGAACGGCTTGAAGAGTTCCAAAGCCATCTTTTTCGGCAGACCGCACTGATGAAGTCGCAGGTCCGGTCCGACCGTGATAACCGAACGGCCCGAATAATCGACGCGCTTGCCCAAAAGATTCTGGCGGAAGCGGCCCTGTTTACCCTTGAGCATATCCGAAAGGGATCTCAAGGGACGCTTGTTTGTGCCCGTAATGGCGCGGCCGCGCCGCCCATTGTCAAATAGAACGTCTACCGCTTCCTGCAGCATCCGCTTTTCATTGCGAATAATGATCTCCGGAGCATTCAATTCCTGTAGTCTTTTCAAACGGTTATTTCGGTTTATCACCCGCCGATAGAGATCGTTCAAATCCGATGTGGCAAAACGGCCGCCGTCCAGCGGTACCAGAGGTCGCAAATCCGGAGGAATAACAGGCAGGACGGTGAGGATCATCCACTCGGGACGGTTTCCCGATTTTTTGAGCGCCTCCACAACTTTCAAACGCTTCACCAGTTTCTTGCGTTTTGTATCCGATGGGGTGGATTTCAATTCATCACGGATCTCGACATCCAACTTGATTAGATCGACTTCTTCCAGGAGTTTCCGAATGGCCTCAGCACCGATTCCCGCCTCGAAGGCATCCTCGCCGTATTGATCTTGGAGGTCGCTGAAGTCTTCCTCGGAAAGAAGCTCCTTTTTCTTGAGGGGTGTGTTTTTCGGATTCAGGACGATCCAGGACTCGAAATAGAGGACCTTCTCCAGTTCTTTCAGGGTCAGGTCCAAAATACTCCCGATGCGGCTCGGCAGGCTTTTCAAAAACCAGATATGCGCCACGGGCGTGGCCAAAGTGATGTGACCAATCCGGTCGCGGCGCACCTTGGACTGAATGACCTCAACCCCGCACTTTTCGCAAACCACCCCTTTGTGCTTCATGCGCTTGTAACGGCCGCATAGACATTCATAATCCTTGACCGGACCGAAAATCTTCGCGCAGAAAAGGCCGTCGCGCTCCGGTTTGAAGGTTCTATAGTTAATCGTTTCCGGTTTCTTCACTTCGCCGTAGGACCAAGACAGGATCTGGTCGGGTGAGGCGATGGATATTTTTATGGCGTTGAACCGAATCGGATCTTTTGGCTTCTCAAAATAGCTAAAAACGTCTTCCACGGATTATATCTCCTGATGTGTTGTTGAATTTAACCTTCCCTAAAAATACTTTCTACGCTGCCGTCTCTTTCCGGAGCAACCTACTCTTCCTCGATTAATTCAACATCAAGACACAGACTCTGTAATTCCTTGACCAACACGTTAAAGGATTCGGGAACACCTGGTTCGGTTGTGTGTTCGCCCTTGACGATGGCCTCATACATCCGGGTTCTTCCCGTAACATCATCCGCCTTCACCGTCAGGAATTCCTGCAGGCAGAAAGCGGCGCCATAGGCCTCCATGGCCCATACTTCCATTTCTCCCAGTCTCTGACCACCAAACTGGGCTTTACCGCCCAGGGGCTGCTGAGTAACGAGGGAATAGGGTCCGATCGACCGGGCATGAATTTTATTATCGACCAAGTGGTGGAGTTTGAGCATGTAAACCATCCCCACCGTGATGGGCTGGCCGAAAGGTTCACCCGTCCTGCCGTCATACAATACCGCCTGCCCCGTTATAGGAAGATTTGCCGTTTTCATGATTTTTTTGATTTCTTCTTCCTCTACACCGTCGAAAACCGGTGACGCAACGGGAATACCATGGCTTAGTTTCCCCGCGAATTCCCGTATTTTGTCGGGAGATGCACTGTCCACAAAGGCACTGAACTCCGGCAGCCCATACAGTTTTTTTAGTTCCTGTCGGATTTCCGCGGTATCGGTCTTTGCTTCCACAAGACAGCTGACCTGTTCACCCAAACCCTTGACCGCCCATCCCAGATAGGTCTCGAGAATCTGGCCCACATTCATTCGGGACGGCACACCCAGGGGATTCAACACGATATCTACGGGTGTCCCATCGGCAAAATAAGGCATGTCCTCTTCAGGGAGAATCCTGGACAAAACACCTTTGTTTCCATGCCGGCCGGCCATCTTATCTCCCACCGAAAGTTTTCGTTTGATGGCAACATAAACCTTCACGAGTTTAATCACGCCCGGCGGCAGCTCATCACTGGCCTTGATCTTTTCCAGTTTCTGATCAAAGTAGGCCTGAACCACTTCTTCCTTGCGCGCCAGATTGGACAGAAGCACACCCATCTCTTCTTCGATTGCCTCCCCTTCTGCAATCGTAATATCCCGCCACAGTGAGAAGGGGATTTCCTTCAGCATTTCCGGTGTGATCGTATCCCCCTTCTTCAGGACCGTCCGTTTCTTGGCATCAACAATTTTACCGGCGGAAATCTTACCGATAAGGAGATCCGAAATTTTCTTTTTGACCGTTTCCGTCGCGATGCGAATCTCATCGTCCCGGTCTTTCTTCAACTGCTCAATGGTTTCTTCTTCAATAAACTGGGAGCGATGATCTTTCTCCGTTCCCTTGCGGGTGAAGATCTTGGCATCGATTACCGTACCTTCCACCCCCGGAGGCACGCGCAGGGATGTATCCCGCACATCGCTTGCTTTCTCGCCGAAAATGGCGCGCAGCAGCTTTTCCTCCGCGGAAAGCTGCGTTTCGCCCTTGGGTGTGATCTTGCCGACCAGAATGTCGCCGGCTTTTACCGCTGTACCCATGCGAATGATGCCATCTTCATCGAGGTTTCGTAAAACATCGTCCCCGACATTGGGAATATCTCGAGTGATTTCTTCCTTACCCAGCTTGGTATCCCGGGCCATGGTCTCAAACTCTTCGATATGAATGGACGTATAAACGTCCTCCTTGACAATGCGCTCGCTCACCAGGATAGAGTCTTCATAGTTGTAGCCGCCCCAGGACATGAAGGCGACCATAACGTTACGCCCCAGAGCCAGTTCGCCATTATCGACGGCGGGACCATCAGCGATAATATCGCCCTTTTTGACCCGCATACCCTTGTCCACAATCGGTTTCTGGTTAAAGCAGGTATCCTGGTTGGAACGCTGGTACTTGATCAGGTTGTAAATGTCCACACCGGTATCGGTGCTGTCCCGATCAGACTCGTCACTGCGTATAACAATGCGCAGGGCATCGACGCTTTCCACCACACCGGCGCGCTTCGCCACGATCACGGCGCCGGAATCCCGGGCCACGATGGCCTCCATGCCTGTACCGACCAAAGGCGCTTCAGGTTTTATCAGGGGGACAGCCTGCCGCTGCATGTTGGAACCCATGAGGGCGCGGTTGGCGTCGTCATGTTCCAGGAAGGGAATCAGGGTCGCCGCCACGCTGACCAGCTGGTTGGGCGACACGTCCATCATGTTGACTTCCGTCGGTACGCAGGTTAAGAAATTTCCACCCCGCCGCACGGTGATCAGATCTCCGCTGAACTGGCCGTCCGGTTTGAGGGGACTGTCCGCAGGGGCGATGACTTGATTTTCTTCCTCGATGGCGGTTAAATAACGAACATTATCCAAGACACAACCGTTATCAACAATCCGGTAAGGGGTCTCAATAAAACCGAATTCATTGACCCGGGCATAACTGCTCAAGGATACAATCAGACCAATATTGGGCCCTTCCGGCGTCTCCACGGGACATATACGGCCATAATGCGTCGGGTGAACATCCCGAACCTCAAAACCAGCTCGCTCCCGGGTCAATCCTCCGGGCCCCAAGGCAGACAATCGCCGTTTATGGGTAATTTCGGACAGGGGATTGGTCTGATCCATGAACTGGGACAACTGACTGCTGCCGAAGAATTCATTGACTACCGCCGATACGGGTTTGGCGTTGACCAAATCGTGGGGCATCATGGTTTCAATGTCCTGGAGACTCATCTTTTCCTTGACGGCCCGTTCCATCCGCACCATGCCGATCCGGTACTGATTTTCAATCAGTTCCCCTACGGAACGCACCCGCCGGTTTCCCAAGTGGTCAATGTCGTCGACACTGCAGTTGGGAGCGCCGCTCTTCAGATCAAGCAGATATTTGACCGCCGCAAGGACGTCTTCATTGCGCAGCACCGTCACATCCGTCGGCACATCCAGGCGCAGCTTATAATTCATCTTGGCCCGGCCGACAGCGGACAGATCATATGTTTCCGCCTGGAAGAACAGACTGTCAAAAAATTTCTGTGCTGTTTCAGGGGTGGGAGGACTGCTGGGACGTAATCGCCGATAGATTTCCATGACCGCGTCTTCCGCGGATTCAATCCGATCCATCAGCAGGGTATCACGGATGGACGAGTTTTCCAAATCCTCATCCAGCCGAATAAAAGTACACTCGGCAATGCCCTTCTCCCGCAGCTTTTCCAATCCGTCAAGACTCAGCATTTCGTTGCACTTGAGCAAGACCTCTCCTGTTGCGGGGTCAACCACATCAGCCGCCAGAACCTTCCCCACGATGTCGTCGGGAGTCACATCAATCCGGCTGATTCCGGCTTCCGTCATGCGGCGCAGGAGTACCTTGGAGATTTTTCTCCCCTTTTTAGCGATGATTTCACCGGTTTTCGTATCACGGATGTCATCAGGGGCTTTTTCATCGATCAAAGACTCGTCGATGGAAATGAACAGTTTTCCCTCTTCAAAAAGCACTCTTTGAATGCCGTAATAATATTTAAGTATGAATTCCGTAGAATTACCCATGGCTTTCAGCAGAATCGTCACGGGCATTTTTCTGCGCCGGTCGATTCTCACATAAAGCAAGTCCTTGGAATCGAATTCCAAGTCCAACCAAGAACCTCTGATGGGAATGATTCGGGCAGAGTAGATGAGTTTCCCGCTGGTTACAGTCTTTCCCTTATCATGGTCATAGAAGATACCCGGGGATCGATGCAACTGGCTGACAATAACGCGCTCGGTACCGTTGACGATAAAGGTGCCCGTATCGGTCATCAGAGGGATTTCCCCGAAAAAGATTTCCTGTTCCTTGACATCCCTTATCTGTCTCGTTTCACCGGGAACCCTTTTTTGCTCAGGCGCCTTTTCCGTATCAAAAACAACCAGACGCGCCACAATTTTCAAGGGGGCGGCGTAAGTCATGCCTTTCTGTAGGCATTCCTTTACATCGTAACGAGGCTCTCCAATCTTATAGCTGACAAACTCCAGGGAACATTTTCCGCTGAAATCGGAGATGGGAAAGACGCTTTTAAAGGCCCCCTGTAGACCGATATTGGCTCTTGCACCGGGGTCTACATCCCACTGGAGAAACTTCTCGTAAGATTTGGTCTGGATATCAAGAAGATTCGGAATATCGAGAATCTTCTTTATGCGCCCTAAATTTTTTCTGAATTCTGCCATAGCTTCCTATAGATTTAACCTTAAAGTTCTCTGTTTCGGCCGCGTTTTATGACATACAGAGTACCCATGAAAGATAAGCGAAGCAAACCATCCGGCGGATATGCCTTGGTTTGCCTCGCCACTCTGTTGTCTGACATGACCACATCAACACGCTGTGCTGGAACCTTAACGTCGGAAATGCCTATTGATACGAATTGAGATCCCCTGTCACTCAAACCTGTCTTTGCCTTACCTGATCATCTTCTCCAAAAGAAAAGGAAGTCGATGGATCATCGTACCGATAGAATTTATTTAATCTCTACGGTGCCGCCCACTTCTTCGATTTTCTTTTTAATGTCCTCAGCCTCGGCCTTCTGAACGGCTTCCTTGATCGGCTTCGGCACGCCTTCCACCAGATCTTTCGCCTCTTTCAGCCCCAGACCGGTAATGGCCCGGACGACCTTGATGACCTGAATTTTCTCGTTGCCGAATCCCGTCAGGATCGCGTCAAATTCAGTCTTCTCCTCGACAGGAGCCGCCGCCGCTGAAGCCTGACCACCAGCCGCCGCCACCGCTACAGGCGCCGCTGCCGACACACCGAACTTCTCTTCCAGTTCCTTAACAAGCTCCGAAAGCTCAAGAACCGTCATTCCTTCAATAAACTTTACGACATCCGCCTTAGTAATCTCTGCCATTTTCATTATCCTTCCTAATCGATTTTAGTTATCGGTTTCTTTTTTAACCCTGTACGCCTCAAGAACCTGGACCAAGCCCCTCGGTACGGCGCTCAAAACATTGACCAAAGAAGTCTGCACACCAACCATGACGGAGAGCAGTTTGGCCAGGAGGACTTCCCTGCTCGGCAATTCCGCCAGGGCGTTGATCTGGGCAACGCTCAGCACTTTTCCTTCGAGAACACCGGCAACAAGTTCCAACTGTGCATTCTTTTTGGCAAAATCGACCAATACTTTGGCCGGTTCCACGACATCACCGCTGTTGAGGGCAATGGCCAAAGGCCCTTTCAGATAGTCTTTTAGGACGGCGACATCCGTATCCTTGGAAGCGATCTCCAAAAGGGTATTTTTGACAACCCGCAATTCGGTATCGGATTTTCTCAGGGCGTTTCTCAGGGCTGTGATCTTCTCAACATTCAGACCACTGTAATCCGCAAGGACTGCCAGCTTCACATCCTCCAACTTATCATGAAGCTCTGCGATAACCTTTTCTTTTGTTCTCCGATCCAATATCCAACCTCCTTCCTCTATTTGAATGGCCCTTTGCGCCCGCCATCCGGATGGGCGCGTGATATGAAAGTCAGAGAACAAAAACGTACAGAAAGGACATACTGCTGCATCAACAAATGACCATCTTGTCTCGGCAGGCTGTCATTGCTCCATTTAAACTGCCCTGTACCTGCTGTCTCAGACTTTATACAATAATAAAGATCAACAACGCTTAATACTTAGATATTTCTCACATCCAGAGGATCCACCTTGATTCCCGGACCCATGGTCGTCGAAATCGCGATACTCTTCATATAGACACCCTTACTGGAAGCGGGTTTCAATTTGATAATGGTTTCCAAAAGCGCGGCAATATTATCCTTCAGCTTTTCCGCCCCAAAAGATACTTTACCGATCGGGCTGTGGACGATACCGGCTTTCTCAACCCGGAATTCTACCTTGCCCGCTTTGAGTTCCTCAACCGCCTTGGCGACATCAAAGGTAACCGTACCCACTTTCGGGTTCGGCATCAAGCCGCGGGGACCGAGAATTTTTCCGATTTTGCCAACGCTGCCCATCATATCGGGGGTTGCCACGGCCTTGTCAAACTCCAACCAACCTCCCTTAATTTTTTCGATGAGATCATCGCCGCCGACCACATCCGCACCCGCTTCAAGGGCTTCTTTTTCTTTTTCACCCTTGGCAAAAACAAGCACTCGGACCGTCTTTCCCAGCCCATGGGGAAGCACGACGCTACCACGGACCATTTGATCGGCATGGGCGGGATTCACCCCCAGGCGAATGGCTGTATCAACCGTTTCATCAAACTTAGCCCTGGCCGTACTGATCGACAGGTCAATGGCTTCCTGCAGCGTGTACCGTTTTCCCGGTTCTATCTGCTCTTTAACCTTTAAAAAGTCTTTTCCTTTTCGAGACATGACGAAAACCTCAAATTCAATTTAACTGACCACTTCTATTCCCATGGACCGGGCCGTACCCGCAATGATGCTGATGGCGCTGTCCAAATCCACTGCGTTAAGATCCTTGTATTTCAATTCCGCAATTTCCTTGATCTGTGCCGCCGTTACGGAGCCCACCTTGTCCTTGTTCGGGACACCGGATCCCTTGGCAATCTTGGCCGCCTGTTTCAGCAGCACAGACGCAGGGGGAGTTTTGGTGACGAATGTAAAGGAACGATCGGAATAGACGGTGATCACAACAGGAATAACCGTTCCCTCCTGGTTCTGCGTCATGGCATTGTAGGCCTTGCAGAACTCCATGATATTCACGCCATGCTGGCCTAAAGCAGGTCCGATCGGCGGAGACGGCGTTGCTTTTCCGGCCTTGATCTGCAATTTTATGTTCGCAATAACTTTCTTTGCCATAATGATCCCCTATATCATTTAATTATTAACGGGAGGACAATGCCGCTCCCATCAGATCTCTAGTTCTGCACCACCTGGATGAAATCGAGCTCGACGGGCGTCGGCCGCCCGAAGATACTGACAATGACCCGGAGTTTGCCTTTTTCCGGCCTTACTTCGTCAATCACCCCATCGAAATTGGTAAACGGTCCATCGATGACCCGGACATGATCTCCCACATCAAACTTGAATTTCGGTTTCGGCTTTAAGGTTCCCTCGTCTATGCGAGTAATCAGATTCTCGACATCTTTATCCGAAATCGGTGAAGGCTTGTCTTTGCTGCCGATAAAACCCGTCACTTTGGGCGTATCCTTGACAATATGCCATGTATCGTCATTCAACTCCATCCGGACCAGGATATATCCGGGAAAAAACTTCCGTTTTGACGTTTTCTTCTCCCCCGAAACCAACTCAACAACGTTTTCCTCAGGGATCAGAATGTCTGAAAAAAAGTCCTGCTTTCCCGCTGTTTCGATACGTTCCTGTAAAGAAAGCTTAACTTTGTTTTCAAACCCGGAATAAGTATGAACAACATACCACCTGAATGCCATATTCGTTAACCCAACAACGCCTTTATGATTTTAGCCAGCCCAAAGTCCACAAGCCCGAGAAATATAGATACGACAGTCACCACAACCAACACAACAGCCGTGGACGCAAACGTCTGCTTGCGCGTCGGCCATGTCACTTTCTTCAGTTCGGCCCTCGCCTCTTCCAGAAACTGCCGGATCTTGGAAAGTATCAGTTTAATCTTGTCCATTCACTATCCTTCATCAAGCTCTTACATTTCGGATTGCATGAATGAGTGGCAGGCCAGGAGGGACTCGAACCCCCAGCATCCGGATTTGGAGTCCGGCGCTC
>CAZBQX010000028.1:0-25370 GCA_964494155.1 uncultured Syntrophales bacterium | reverse complement strand
ATTGGCAGGGTGCAACGTACTGGTAATGGATTTCGGGTCGCGCTGCGCTTGCCCGGAATGACAAGGGAGGCATGCAACCCCATTCCCACCCCGGCCCTCCCCTTGAAGGGGCGGGAGCAAGATTTCTCGCTTCGCTCGAAATGACAATAAATAAGCTTTGATTTTCACCTGAGATTGAAGTCACAAGATATTTTGGGCTGAAACGGGTCAGACGGGTGTCATTTCGAGGAGCAACCGCGACGAGAAATCTTGGCGAAACATAGATTTCCCAGCCCTCCCGCGAGGGGAGGGTTGAGTTGAACTCAAAAAACCTGAAGATATCCAGCGTTGACAAAACGGATATCAGCGTCCCGGGATATAGGTCAGCGAAAGACCGGTCCTGGTCAACTCGAACCGCAGGATACGTTCAATGTTCAGTAAATCCAGCGCTTCGGCAATTTTGGCGTTCATCTGCCCCTTGACGTCTCCGGAGTTGGCCAGGTTCATGATGTACCCGGCAATTTCATTCGACGCCATCCGTTCCAACTTGGGGGTCAGCATGTTGAGCAGCCAGGCAAAATCCTGCGTGGCCACCAGGTTCAACGTCGGCTTGACCCAGATCCCGTCAATGATGAGCTTACCGTCGCGCAGGTTGATATGAAACTGCACATCCAGCTCCAGCCTGGTAATATTAACATCGGGCGCTTCACTGTCGTAGTACTTGTTTTCTCTTTCGACGAACTTCCAGCCCTTGATTTCCGCTCCCCCCGCTGTGTCGACGACAATGTGCATGTTGACAATGTTCTTTTCCGGAATGCTGCAGGTTCCCGGTCCGCCGATGGTCGCCGTCACATTGTTGATGAAGGGCCGGTAATCGAAGAGGACATTCCCCGTCGTCTTGCTTTTCAACTGACAGCGCAGGAATTCCGGCGTGAACACCACCCGGTTATCTTCACTCATGATCTGGACGTAGGAGTCCCGGGAAACGCCCGGTCTGGTCCGCGAGGGGTCCGCCCCGGGCGACTGGTAATTGTTCAGCCGGATCTCACCGGTAATGCTGTCGAAAAAGGCCAGCAGAATCGAGGCGTCCAGGGTGGTGCTGCGTGTTTCGAGTTCGAATAGTTTCGACGCTGTGCGGTATGCTCCGGTCAGGTAGTCATAGTTTTCATCATCCACCACAGCTTGACACAGGATTTTTGTATAAGCCCCGAGTTCCTCACGGTCCAGGGTCAGGCTGGCGATTTCAACCTTGGCACCCTTGGGTATCGCCAGGTCGTCTTTGATGATGGTTCCGGATTTTAAAGTTCTGCTTCCATCCCAGTTTCCGATTTTGAAGTTGCCGCGCAGATCCGCCCCCGGCGCTGGATAGTCTGACTCGCCCTCGTTTTTGATGAAAAAACGGACGGTCATATCCGCTTCGCTGAATTCCGGTTTCTGCACCACCAGGCGGGGTTTCTTGACCCAGATGTGGTACTTGTCGCTTTTGGCTGTGGCGATTCCCGCTCCGGGAGTCCTTGCGGTTACACTCAGGATAAAGTCCCAGTCTTCATTTAATATTATTCTTGCAGAGCCATTGATGAAGAAACAATCATCCACCTTGTTGGTCCGGGTTTCGGTTTTATTTGAGTGGGTGGTGAATAAAGTGCCCTCGGGATTTTGTCCCTTGAGTTCGGTCGTCACCTGGGACGCATGGCAACCCTCGAGTCGCCAGCGCAATTCAAACTCTTCTCCGGCTGCGACATAGGCCGTGTTGTCCGGCAGGGAACTTTCGCCGGAACGGCCGGTCGTGGCCATCATCGTGGTGCTGCTTCCCGGGCTTGCTTTCCGGAATGAGGTAATTTGAATTGAGGGCTTGGGGAGGCCGACCACGGTGGGGCCGGCGGGAACGGCGGTTGTGGCAGCTGTTGCGGCCGGTCGCTTCATGGCTGTTGCGGCGGGCATACCCGGAGCAGCGGGGCAGTGCGGTGTCAGGCTCTCCCGGCCAGTGTTGTTGTTGGTTTGGCTTTCCCGGATCTGGTGTGTATGGTTGACCCATACCCGCACCAGCCTTTGCTCTTCCAGGGTCTTCCCGGTGTTGAAACTGACCGTACCGCCTGCCGCTTTCAAGAGACCGCCCGGATCCACGGCAGGACCGGAGGCGGTGGGCTTGGTCAGAGCATAAATCACTTCCGTGCTGCCGATAAATAATTTCAACTGTGCCCGGTTGTACTGGTCATTTGGGATTTTTACCGAGCCCTTGTTTTTGAGACTGAAATTGATTTTGCACTGTGTGTCCAGCCAGATCCGTTCCACGATCAGGTCCGGCAGGGGCAATTGCATAATGGCGGGTCCGGAAATCTGTTTCTGCGTATCTGCCATCACCACCTGATTCGGCAGGAATGAAACCGCAACAAGGCTACACGTAAAAAAAAGGATTACGGATAAAAGGATGTTTTTCATGGTTTTCCCCCTTCCTTTTTCAGGAATGTACATGCCCATGATTCGTTACAGACCACCGGATAATTTGCTTTCTGACCGTTTTTTCGTTCATATATACAGCTATTTATCTAAAGATGAAAGGGTCAAAGAATAGAACAATTTGCCTCTTTCATCATATCCGGAACCCAAACACACCTTGACGGGCTGGGGGCTTGTTCGTATACTCCTTGCCGGTTTTAATAGGCCTCGGGCGAGTTTGGGCAGATTGTAACCCATCCTTGCGCCGGTCCTTCTCTTGGAAGGTCGGGGAAAGATTTCTTGCTTCGCTCGAAATGACGAGAGGCATGAAAAGTAGAATTTTCTGCTATTGCTAGCCGAAAAGGGAATAAAGGAATTTTGCCATGACGGCGGTTCCGGTTTTGATGTTTATAGACGGCGGTCGGATTGGCGGATTGAGACAGGAGGATATTTAGGAATGAGTCGGGAAAAATTGATCCGTGTTTTAATGGATCGGCATGAAGATGAAAAAGTGACATACACCTGCTGTGCGCAGAATGGCTGCTGGGATGCCAACTGCATTCTGAAGGTCCGCACGAAAAACGGCAGGCTGACGGCCATCGAGACGGACGACAGCATCAACGCCAACCGCGGGCGGGAAGACGCCTACCTGACGAAGGCGCAGGTCGATCAGGGGATGGTTCAGCAGCGTCCCTGTGTTATGGGACATTCCTGGAAAGGTGAAATCGATGCGCCCACCCGCATAACCAAACCGTTGAAGCGGGTCGGCGGCCGGGGGCACGGCAACGGGCACTTCGTCGAAATAAGCTGGGATGAAGCGATCGACACCATCGCCTCGAAAATAAAGGAAACAGTCGAACTTTTTGGTGAAAACAGCATTCTCCACACGCATTTGACCTTCTTCGAGTTCTCCAGCTTCCCCCTGAATCCCTATTTCAAAGGCGCCATCGCTTCCTGGTCGGATCACTCCGTTTCCGGAACCCTGGCCGGGGAGAAGGCGCATCTGGGCTACGAACCGGCGAAAAACGTCTTTGCCGGTCAGGGTAAATCCCTGGTGGGCTACGAGGCGCCGGATCTGTTCAACTCGAAACTGATCGTCCTGTGGGGCTGGGACCCCCTGGTGGGCTGGCACGGGTCCGTATCGTATTACCTGAAGCTGGCGAAGGAACGGGGGGCGAAAATCATTGTGATCGAACCGCGCTACACCCTGAGTGCCGAAGTTCTGGCCGATCAGTGGATTCCCATCCGTCCCGGCACGGACACCGCCATGATGCTGGCTGTGGCCCAGGTCATTTATGAAGAAAAGCTTTGGGACCGGGCCTTTGTGGAGAGATTTGTCGAACCGGAGGGTTTTAAAAAATTCCGCCGTTACCTGATGGGTGAGGAAGACGGGGAGGTGAAATCGCCGGAATGGGCGGAAGCGATCTGCGCGGTCCCGGCGGAGACGATCCGGGCGTTCGCCCGCCTGTACGCCACCAGTGGGCCGGTGCACCTGCAATGCCACTACAGCGTTTCCAAGCGTCATTACGGGGAATACGCCACGACGGCCTCCATCTTGCTGCAGGCCATGACCGGGAACATCGCCAGGCCCGGAGGCTGCGAAAGCGGCTCCGTGCTGGTCACGCCGACCCATTTTCCGTCGCTTCCGGACGTCAACGCCGAATTCAACCGGGCGCCCCGCGAATTTACCCCTCATGTCTGCATGGTCAACAACAAGCTGGCCGAAGCGGTCACCCTGCGCCCGAAATACGATGCCGGCGAAATCACCGAAGCCGAATATCGCGCCGCCATCGGCTGCCCGGAGGGGTCGCCGCTGCCGAATGTCCAGTTCGTTTTCTTCGGCAACAACTGGCTGAACAACCTGCAGGATCTGAACAAGCGCCTGAAAACCGCCTCGATGCTGCATTTCACCTGCGGCCTCGGGTGGCACATCAACTCGCCGACCGTTCAGTTCATGGACATCGTTATTCCCGCCCCGATTCACCAGCTCGAATCGACGGACCCCTTCCACCTGGATATGAAACGCTTCCGTACGGGTCCCGGCGGGATGAACAACTACATGTTCTACTGCGGCAAGGCCTTAAATCCCCCGGGAGAAATCCGGGCGGTCGAATGGTTCTGGACGCAGATCGCCAACAAGCTCGGCGTCGGGGAAAAGTACAACCCGAAACTGAAAGACGTGCCCTGGGATAAGTGGGACGAGGAGGTCGAAAAACTCTACCGCGCAGCCTACGAAAAGTGGATCAAGGATGAAAACGGTGCCCTGAAGGAGGTGGGCATCGAACTGAAACCCTGGGAGGAATTCCTGAAAAACCCGGTCATCCGCGTGCCGATCGACGAGCCTTTCCATGCATTCAAGAACACCATCGGGGACGGGACGGAGGCGTTTCTGACGCCGTCCGGCAAGATCGAATTTTACTCCAGCCTGGTGGCCGATACGGACATCAGCCAGAAATGGGGTGGAAAAATCGATCCGCTCCCACGCTGGAAGCCTTCGTACATGACGGAGCCGCCCCGGGATTCGTATTTTTCGCCCCGGACCCGGAACTATCCATTGTCCATGGTCACGCCGGTTTCTTTGTACCGCGACCTGTCGTGTCAGGACCAGAACCCGCTCCTGCGGGACTGCTACAACCACCGCCTGTGGATTTCCCCTGCCGACGCGAAAAAACGCGGCATCCGGGACAACGACGCCATCGAAGTCTTCAACGAGTACGGCCGCGTACAGATGCATGCCTACGTGACGTCCAAGATCATCCCGGGCACTGTGGCAATGCATTTCGGTGCCTGGTACACGCCCAACGGGGACAAATCGGAGGCCATGCCCTACGGTATGGATACGCGCGGTTCGTGCAATTTCTTAATCGGCGATGTCCATTTGCCCCATGTGGTCAACAGCATTCTTACCGCCGGTCTGGTGGAAGTGAAGAAACTGGGAGGGAAGGAATAATGTCTCAATACGCGTTTTATTTTGATCAGAGCCGATGCTACGGCTGCCAGACCTGCAGCGTGACCTGCAAGGACTGGAATTTTCTGGCTCCGGGGGCGGAAAAATGGATGACCGTCTACGATTTCGAGGACGGTGTTTTCCCGGATCTCAGACTGCATATCCTGGCATTCGGCTGCGGCCATTGCGAAAAGCCGGTCTGCCTGAGCGCTTGTCCCAATGACGCCATTTTCAAGGAGGAAAAGTACGGAGCCGTCCTTGTCGACCCGGATAAGTGTCAGGGAACACGCCAATGTGCTGTGGCCTGTCCCTATGGAGCGCCGAAATTCGCAAGCGATGCGCCGGGCACGAAGATGAGCAAGTGCACCATGTGCATCGACCGCCTGGAGAAGGGGGATATCCCGGTCTGTGTGGCGGCCTGCCCGCTCCGGGCATTGGACTTCGGACCCCTGGAGGAGATGATCGCCCGCTACGGAGATTTGCGGCAGCTCGACGGCATGCCCGCCCCGGGGACGAAACCGGCGTTCATCTGCAAGGCGAATCCGCCGAAGCAGAACCTGGTGCCGTACGACAAGGACAGGGCGGTTGCATTGATGCGCGTCCGCAAGGACATGGGGTTCGTGTTCGACCGTGTGGAAGATGTCACGCAGCTCGAGCCGGGAACGGTCAAACGGAGCCGCAGCGCGTTTAAGATGAAACATACGAACAACGCGGATCTGATGGACGCCACCCGCAACGACATTGGGTAACGGGGCGGGACGACCTGCAGAGAAAGGAGAATATGTGATGAATCTCATCTCACTGGATTTAATTTACTTTTCACCCACACGGACGACGAAAAAGATCGTTGAAGCGATTGCCGCCGGGGTTAATTCACTGAGCACCCGGATTTTTGATCTGACGTACCCGGACACTCCGGCGACGCCGCCGCAGGAATGCCGCGGCGATCTGGCGATTATCGGGGCGCCCGTTTATGCGGGGCGTCTTCCGGGGACGATGACTTCTCGCTTCGACTGCGTCAAAGGGCATGGGACACCGGCGGTCATTGTTGCCGTCTATGGAAACAGGGCTTATGAAGATGCGCTTCTCGAATTGTATGATCTTGCCGTCCAGGCGGGATTCATCCCCGTCGCGTCGGCGGCGTTCGTCGCAGAACACTCCTTTGCCTCCGGTGAGTTTCCGGTTGCCGTCGGACGACCAGATAAGGATGATCTAAAAAAGGCCCACGCTTTCGGAGAAACCGTCCGTGAAAAAACTTTGGCAGTTGGCAGCCCTCAGGATATTGCTTTA
This sequence comes from uncultured Syntrophales bacterium, assembly GCA_964494155.1. Classification (GTDB taxonomy): domain Bacteria; phylum Desulfobacterota; class Syntrophia; order Syntrophales; family JAAYKM01; genus JAAYKM01. The sequence continues at coordinate 18,718 of CAZBQX010000028.1, read as the reverse complement.
ACAAAGCCCCCCGGCAATTTTCCCTACAAGGAGCAGCGTGTATTTGCCGGCATTACGCCATCGGTTGATGTGAACCTGTGCACAAAGTGCATGGCGTGCGTATCGGTTTGCCCGACCGCTGCGATCAGCGAAGATGATCCCCTGGTCACCGCAACGGATCTTTGCATCAGGTGTTGTGCCTGCATCAAATCATGTCCGACGGAAGCCAGAACGATGAATCACCCGAAGATCAGACAGATTGCCGAGTTTTTGTCCAAGAACTGTATTGAACGGAAGGAACCGGAAATATTTATATGAGAACGGCATCACCTTGTCGGGCTTGAATGCCGGGTTGCGCTCCGTTTACCCGGAATGACCGTGTAACCCAATCCCCGCACCAAAAAGTGGCGAAGGCTAAGGTTTCTCTGACGTCTGAGATGACAATCATTCAATGGATCACAGCGCAGCTTTGCTCGCACTTGTGCGAGCAAAGCTGCTGATCAGGTCGCCATATCCGCTTTTTGATCGGAAACAGCGGGAAAGAACCTCATCTGAAAGACGGGCCCACCATATCGATACATTGCTGTTCATTGTTTCCCCCAAAAGCACGATTTCCCTTTAACATTTAAGAAATTTTGTCTTGCAAGGGCAAAAAGCATGTGATAGAAGGACTGCCAATTCAGCGAGAAAGGTTGATGAGTGGGCATTGCCCACTTTTTTTGTTTCTGAGCCGATGACGCCTGTCGACACACTACGAGATAAAGTTTGGGCGCTCCTGGAGCCGCTGGTGGCGGCCAACGGGATGGAGCTCATCTATGCCGAGTGCCTCCGGATGCCCTCCCGGTGGATTGTCCGGATATTTCTGGACCGGGAAGGGGGGATTACCCTGGACGACTGCTCCGTGATCAGCCACCAGGTGGGGGATATCCTGGACGTACACGATACGCCGCCGGGGCCCTACACGCTGGAGGTGTCCTCGCCCGGGCTGGACAGGCCCCTGTATCGCGACCAGGATTTCCTCAAATACCGTGGTTCCATGATCAGGCTGAAAACGGACCGGAAGATCGAAGGCATAAAACATTTCAAGGGGAAACTTTTGGACTACCGGGAAGAGGGCGGCGAAAAGCTGCTTTTACTCGGGGCGGGAGACAAGACATATCGCATTCCCCGGGAAGCCTTTGTCAGGGCGAACCTGGAGTACGATATCTGATGCAATAAGGAATGCGTCTTCCGTCATGGCATGTGGTGGAAACGCCGGTCATTTTACAGGAAATGACGCGATAACCGTTTGCTTCCCGATGCGAGAGAAGAAACGGTAAACAGGTGAACACAAAACATCAATAGGGAGGTTGCTGTGTCAATGCTGCCGGAACTTAAACGTCTGATCGAACAGATGGGTAAGGACAGGGGTCTGGACAAGGAGATCATCATCGAAGCGCTGGAGGCGGCCATGCTCTCCGCCGCGCGGAAGAAGCTGGGACCCCAGGTCGATGTCGAAGCCCACTACAATGAAGAAACAGGGGAGATCGAGGTCTTCCAGTTCAGGGTCGTTGTGGAGAAGGTGACCGATCCGGACACCCAGATATCCCTGACTTACGCCAGGCAGGAATTGGACGCGGAAGCGGAACCGGGAGACAGTCTCGGCGCGAAGATCGACGCCTCTACCTTCGGCCGCATCGCTGTCCAGACGGCGAAACAGATCATCATCCAGAAGGTCAAGGACGCTGAGCGGGATAACGTCTACGAAGAATACAAGGACCGCAAGGGGGAAATCGTCAACGGTTTCGTCCAGCGATTTGAGGGTGGAAGCATTATCGTCAATCTGGGCCGCGCGGAGGGGGTCATTCCCACGTCGGAGCAGATACATCGCGAAGTTTACAAACGGGGCGAACGGATCCGGGCCTACCTGCTGGAAGTCAAGCGGATCACCAAGGGGCCCCAGATCATCCTGTCACGCACCCATCCTCATTTTCTCCGGGCGCTCTTTGAAATCGAAGTGCCGGAAATATCCGAAGGATTGATTGAAATCATCAATGTCGCCCGCGAACCGGGGAAAAGATCGAAAATTTCGGTTCGGACCTACGACAAGGATATCGACCCGGTCGGCGCCTGCGTGGGCATGCGGGGTTCCCGCGTGCAGAGCGTGGTTCAGGAACTGCGGGGAGAGAAGATCGATATCGTACCCTTCTCCAACGACGCCGTGCAGTATGTCTGCAGCGCCCTGTCTCCGGCAAAGGTGAGCCGCGTTTTCGTGGACGACGAGCATCACTCCATGCTGGTCGTGGTGCCTGACGATCAACTTTCCCTGGCGATCGGGAAAAACGGCCAGAATGTACGCCTGGCGGTAAAACTGACGGGCTGGAAACTGGACGTCAAGAGCGAAACCCTGGAAGCCAACAAGACGGAAGAGGGCTTCACAATCTTGACGAAAATCGCCGGTGTCAGCGACGAGATGGCAGAGCGCCTGTTCAATGAAGGATTGAAAAGTATCGCGGCCGTGGCTGCCGCAAATGCTGAAATGTTGTCCGCCATTCCCGGTATCAGCGAAGCGCTGGCCCAGGCTTTGATCCGTGAGGCCACGAAGCTGCTGGAGCAGGAACTGGGCGTGGGGTAGAGATATAAACATATGTATTTATTGCTTAATATTGCCATGAATCACATCGCAGGGGAGTTGGGGGTATGATCAAAAAGAGAGTGTATGAGTTGGCCAAGGAACTGGGCCTTGAAAACAGGGAATTAATCTCGCGCATGGAAAAGATGGGCATCTCGGCAAAATCCCACTCAAGCACCCTCGAGGATGGCGATGTCGAACGCATCACCCGTGAAATTCGGGGCGTCGATTCACGGGAGATGGAAGAAAAACGGATCACGTCGACGATCATCCGTCGCCGGGCTGTGCGTCCGACTGCAGAAGAGGAAAAAGCCGAAACGGCGGAAGAAGCCGCTCCGGTTGCCGCTGCCCTCGCAGAACCCGAAACCCCGTCCAAAGAGAAAAAAGAAGCAATCAAAGAGCCGGCAGCGTCGGAAGCAGAGGCGGTCGTTTCGCCGAAGCCGGCCGTGAAAGGGGAAAAACCGGTTGAAAAGGCGCCTGTTCACGAAGAGGAACGCCATCCTGCAGTCAAGGCCAGGGAAAAAGTCGCGCCGGTCGCCCCCGTGTCTCCTGAAACAGTCCCGGAGGAGCAGATTGTTCCTGTTGCCGAGGCCAAGGTGGCGCCGCCTTCCGAGGTGAAGCCGGCCCGTGAGCCTGCTTTACCTCCCAGGGGAGAAGTGCCTGCCGGTGAGAGACCCGCCCCGATCATTCCGCCCGGGGCGCCGCGCGTTCCCGTTAGAAAACCGGAACCGCCGAAAATAATAAAGGAAATCGTTCCGGCCGGAGCGGAAAGACCGCCGCAGCCCGCGCCGGAAGAGGACAAGGGCAGAAAAAAGAAAAAGGTTGCCCTGGAGCCGCATGTCGAAGAGGCGGTTCCGGTTAAGAAAAAATCTTTCCTGAAGAAAATCATCGATAAGAAAAGTCGCCACATCGAGATTGAGACGGAGGAAAGGCCTGTTCGATGGCGGGAGGAGAAAAAAGCCGCCCCCGTCAAGATGAAAAAGACTCAGATCACCACGCCCAAGGCGATCAAACGCCGTATCAAGGTAGGGGAAGCGATCAGCGTCGGTGAACTGGCCAAGAAAATGGGTGTGAAGGCGGGGGATGTGATCAACAAGCTGATGGCGATCGGCATCATGGCGACGATCAACCAGTCCATCGATTTCGACGCGGCGAGCCTGATTGCTTCCGAATTCGGTTACCAAGTGGAGGCGGCAGCCCAGGAATTTGAGGAGGCGATCCTGAAAACGGAACAGGCGGCCAAGAATCTGCAGCCCCGTGCCCCGGTCGTGACCATCATGGGACATGTGGATCACGGCAAAACCTCTCTGCTGGATGCGATCCGCAAAACGAACGTCATCGACGGCGAGGCCGGCGGTATTACCCAGGCCATCGGCGCCTACCATGTCCGCCTCAAGGACCGGGACATCGTTTTCCTCGACACGCCGGGTCATGAGGCGTTTACGGCCATGCGCGCCCGAGGGGCCAAGGTAACGGATATCGTCGTTCTGGTTGTGGCCGCAGACGACGGCGTCATGGACCAGACCGTTGAGGCCATCAACCATTCCCGCATTGCCGGTGTACCGATTTTGGTAGCCATCAACAAGATGGACAAACCGGGCGCCGATCCGGGGAAGATCAAACAGGCCCTGACGGAGCACAATCTGGTGTCCGAGGAATGGGGCGGGGATACCATTTTCTGCGAGGTCTCGGCCAAAAAGAAAGAAGGCATCGAGGATCTCCTGGAGATGATTCTTCTGCAGGCGGACGTCCTCGATCTGACGGCGGATCCGGGTTTGCCGGCCCGGGGCGTCATTGTCGAGGCGAAACTGGACAAGGGCCGCGGTCCCGTGGCCACGGTGCTGATTCAGGAAGGGACGCTCCGGGAAGGGGACGCATTTGTCTCCAAGATGGAATGGGGCCGGGTGCGGGCCATGTACAACGACCAGGGCGGCAAGGTCAAGGAAGCGGGGCCGTCCATGCCGGTTGAGGTGATCGGATTCTCCAGCGTGCCCCAGGCCAGCGCCGAGTTCGTGAGTGTCGAAGACGAGAAGAAGGCCCGCGGCATTGCCGAATACTGGATTCGGAAGGAACGGGAGAAGGAGCTTTCGGCAACATCCAAGATCACCCTGGAGCAGCTCTACCAGAAGATCAAGGAAGGCGTGAAGGACTTGAACGTGATCCTCAAGGCCGATGTCCAGGGGTCGATAGAAGCCCTGGGCGATGCTTTGACGAAACTCAGCACGGACGACATCAAACTGAACATTATTCACAGTTCCCCCGGCACGATTACCGAAACAGACGTCATGCTGGCCTCGGCCTCCAATGCGATCATCATCGGGTTCAACGTGCGTCCCGATACCCGGGTGGTGGAAATCGCGGAGCAGGAGGGAGTCGATATTAAGCTGTATGACATCATCTACAACGTGATTGCCGATGTACGGGCCGCCATGGAGGGACTCCTGGAGCCGGAATACAAAGACATCACCCAGGGCAAGGCGGAAGTGCGCGAACTCTTCAAGGTGCCCAAGGTGGGGACCATCGCCGGCAGTTTCGTGACGGAAGGAAAGATTACACGAAAATCCAACGTGCGCCTTGTCCGGGACGGGATCCAGATTTTCGACGGCAAGATCCTATCGCTGCGGCGATTTAAGGATGACGCCAAGGAAGTGCTTTCCGGATTTGAATGCGGTATCGGCATCGATGGGTTTAACGATCTGAAGCTGGGAGACATTATCGAGGCCTACACCCAGGAGAAGGTCGAACGGAAACTGTAATCATAGACAAACGCAGGAGTTTATGACCTGATGATGGTGGTGGGATCGGCTATTATTGATGTCCTGATACCGGAATGTCGGTCGCTCAAGGAAAAAAGAGGCGTGCTGAAGCACTTGCTGAAGCGCACCCAGAACGAATTTAATGTGTCGATTGCCGAAGTGGACGACAACGATCAGTGGAAGCGTGCCCGGATCGGTTTCTGTGTCGTCGGCAATGACAAACAGTATATCAATGCGAAAATGGACCACATTCTGGATTTCATTGATCGCATGCAGGTCGCCGAAATTGTAAAAACCAAAATGGAAATCATGAGTATGGCCGACCTGATGGACCCCTGGGAAGGGGATGTTGAAAAATATGACGAATTTTAAAAGGGCGGACCGGGTCGCCGAACTCATTCAGCATGAACTTTCGGATATTCTCCTAAAGGAGATCCGCGATCCTCGGATCGGCACCCTCACCATTACCGGGGTGAAGGTCAGCGACGACCTGCGGGTCGCCAAGATCTTTTTCGTCGAAATGGGACAAGACGCCTGTCGGCAGGAAACCTTGGACGGACTCAAGAAAGCGACGAGCTTTATCCGGAAAGAGCTGGGCCGCAGGCTGCAGCTCCGCTATACCCCGGAGATTATCTTTCGCACCGACCCGTCTTTTGCTTACGGGAGTCGGATTGACCGGATATTGATGGAATTGGAGAATCAGAACAAAGACCATGCTTCATGAGATCATCGAACAGATCAGGCAAAACCAGGTATTTCTCATCACAGCCCACGTCAGACTGGACGGAGATGCCCTGGGGTCGGAATTGGCTCTTTATCATCTCCTGCGTTCCCTAGGGAAGGACGCTGTGGTGTACAACCAGGACAGAATTCCCGACAACTACCGCTTCCTGCCCGGAAGTGAGGTCATCGTAAACACGCTTGAAGATCCGGATCGCTACGATGCCGCCTTTATTCTGGACTGCAGCGAAATGGAACGCGTCGGTGACAGGGCCGGGGATATCACAAAAATAAAGAGGCTGCTCAATATCGACCATCATATTTCGAATGATGGTTTCTGCCATTTTTCCTATATCGATCCGGCGGCCAGTTCCACCGGTGAGTTGCTCTACCGTCTGGCGACGGCTATGTCAGTGGCGTTGTCACGGGAGATGGCCACGAACCTTTATGCGGCCATCCTGACCGATTCCGGCGGTTTCCGCTACAGCAGTACGACAAAAGAAACCCTGGTGGCCGCCGGTAACCTCGTCGGCTGCGGCGCAGACCCCCAGTGGATTTCCGAACACATCTATGAAAGCAATCCTCTGGTGAGAATTCAACTGCTGGGGAAAGTCTTGGAAACCCTGCGCTTTGACCTTGACGGCCGGGTGGGATCGATGGTGGCCCTGCAAAAGACCCTTGATGCGCTGGGAGCGAAGCTTGAGCATACCGAAAATTTCGTCGACGTTCCCCGAACCATCCAGGGGGTTGATGTAGCGATCTTTTACAGTGAGATGAACGAAGGCCTGTTCAAACTGAGCCTGCGTTCGAAGGATCGGGTGAATGTTGAAAAGGTTGCCCGCGTTTTTGGCGGCGGCGGTCATATGAATGCGGCGGCCTGCCGCGTTAAGGGTGATTTTGCCGCAGTCCATCAGCGTGTTCTGGATGCAGTGCGGTCGGTTTTGTAGCGCATGGATGGTCTGGTGATCATTGATAAACCGTCCGGGAAGACCTCTCATGATGTTGTGACCGAGGTCAAAAAGGTCCTGAAGGCGGAAAAGGTCGGGCATGCGGGCACACTCGATCCCCTGGCGACAGGTGTTTTACCGGTCATGATCAACGAAGGGACGAAGCTTTCGCCCTTTCTCGTCACCGATACAAAGGAATATCGGGCGACCATTCTTCTCGGTATGCGTACGGATACCCTGGATATTACCGGGAATGTCTTGTCGGAAGCGATACCCGATGTCCGGGAAGACGAAGTGGTCAGCGCGATAGATGGCTTGGTCGGGGTGAGACAACAGGTCCCGCCTGCTTATTCGGCGGTGAAATTCAAAGGGAAACCTCTCTACCGCTGGGCGCGCAGAGGTGTTGCCGTTGCGCCGGAGCCGAGGACCGTGGAAGTCTTTCATGTCGGCATGGTGGTGATGGATCGGCCCCGGGTTACATTTACCGTTTCCTGCTCGAAAGGGACCTACATCCGGTCGCTCTGTGCGGATATCGGAGAAGCCCTGGGATGCGGCGCAACACTTTACGCCTTAAGGAGAACCCGGAGCGGATCGTTTTCTGAGGAAGCGGCTTTGGTTTTGGACGGCTTGACCGAGGAGGGGAAAAGAGAGTGCCTGATTTCCGCTCTAATCCCGCTGGACGAAGCGATTTCCGGGCTCAAGGCCGTTTATGTAAACGCGCCGCTGGCAAAGAAAATCCGCGAGGGTGCTCAGTTGACAGGCGAGGAACTGCGAGACGATCATATTCCTTTTCTTGCCCTGGGAGATATGGTAAGGTTGGTTTCGTCGGAAACGGGCTTGGTGGCCGTTGTAGAAATGCTCTGCGGCACAAAAGAAATTGGCAACGGCGGAATGAATGAACAGGTGGCCCGGACGCTCCGGGTCTTCAAATAAATCCGTAACGAGGTAAAAGAGAAAACTTAAATAATAGAAAGTTTCTAATAAAGAGAGGGAGGATGAAACGGTGCTAGATGTAGAAAAAAGAAGTGACATTATCAGCAATTTCAAACTTCATGAGAATGATACGGGTTCTCCTGAAGTTCAGATCGCGCTTTTGAGCGCCAGAATCGAATACCTGACGGAGCATTTCAAGGTGCATAAAAAGGATCACCACTCCCGGCGGGGCCTCCTGAAACTGGTCGGTCAGAGGCGGCGATTGCTTGATTATCTGAAGAAAAAGGAACTCGAGCGATACCGCAGCATCATTTCGCGTCTGGGATTGCGCAAATAATGCGGAAAATGTATGGCCAACATTCCTGCAGCAACATCTCCGGTGCTCAGAAGGAACGGGGTTTTGCGCGTACTGTTGAAATCGTCACGGTGAGGGGAATAGGATATTTATCAATAATCGAAATGGAGAGGGAAATAAATCGATGAGTAACGAATTTTCGACTGAGTTTTCAGGAAAGAAACTTTCTTTGAAAGCGAATTATGTTGCCGCTCAGGCCGACGGGGCAATTCTTGCGACTTATGGGGATACGGTGGTGCTCGTCACGGTGGTATCTCTGAAGGATAAGCGGGAAGGCCTGGATTTCCTTCCCCTGACGGTGGATTATCAGGAACTGACCTTTGCGGCAGGTAAAATCCCCGGCGGTTTTTTCAAGCGGGAAGGTCGTCCCAATGAGCGCGAAATTTTAACATCCCGTATTATCGACCGGTCCATTCGCCCCTTATTTCCAAAGGGTTACCATCATGAGACCCAGGTGGTTGCAACGGTTTTGTCCGTCGACGCGGAGCATGATCCCGATATAACGGGCCTTCTGGCAACCTCGGTCGCCCTGGAGATTTCGGACATTCCCTTCAAAGGGCCCATTGCTGCGGTAAGAGTCGGCCGGATCAACGGAAGTTTTGTCTGTAATGCCTCCATCGATGAAATGGTCGAGAGCGATATTAACCTGTTTCTGGCAGGTCGAATGATTCCCCGCGAACAGGGTGACGGCTACGACGTGAATCTGGTCATGCTGGAGGGTGGAGCCGAGGAAGTAGAGGACAGTGTCATCGTCGATGCCATTACCTTCGGCCTCAACGCCATGCGTCCGGCCATCGATATTCAGATCAAGATGAAGCAGGATATCGGGAAAACAAAGCGGGAAATCGTTGTCGAGCCGATCGACGAAACGCTTTTGGCCCTGGTGACCGCCAAGGCCGAAGCCGACCTGCAGGCGGCGTATCGCATGCCCCGCAAGCAAGACCGCTATTCTCGTCTCGATGAAATCAGAAAGGCCGTCATAGCCGAAGTTTCCGGAGAGGACGGTAAATTGAAGCCGGTCATCGCCGGAATAATTGAAAAGATGGAAAGCCGTATCCTGCGGGACATGATTCTCAACGAACAAAAGCGCGTGGACGGCCGCGGCACGAAGGACATTCGACCTATCAGTTCAGAAGTCGGCATCCTGCCCCGGACCCATGGTTCAGCATTGTTCAATCGTGGAGAAACGCAGGCTCTGGCTGCATTAACCCTGGGTACATCCCAGGACGAGCAGCGGATGGATTACATCACGGGCGAAGAGATGAGATCGTTCATCCTCCACTATAACTTCCCCCCCTACTCCGTCGGTGAAGCGAAACCCTTAAGAAGTCCGGGCCGTCGGGAAATCGGCCACGGTGCTCTGGCGCGGCGTGCCCTGGTACCCATTCTGCCGGGAACGGATGTTTTCCCCTATACGATCCGGATCGTTTCGGAAATTCTGTCGTCCAACGGTTCGTCTTCCATGGCGACGGTTTGCGCCGGTATGCTTTCTCTGATGGATGCAGGCGTTCCCGTTAAGGGAATCGCTGCCGGGATTGCCATGGGGCTCCTCAAGGAGAAGGACGAGGTTGTGATCCTCTCCGATATTCTGGGTGACGAAGATCACTGCGGTGACATGGACTTCAAGGTCTGCGGGACGAAAAAAGGCGTCACCTCCCTGCAGATGGATATCAAAATCGACCGTCTGCCCGAAGAAGTGCTGCGAAAAGCACTGGAACAGGCCAAAGAAGGTCGGTTCCATATCATCGACAAGCTCATGGAAACCATGACCGAACCCCGGAAGGATATTTCCATCTATGCTCCCAGAATTACAACGGTCAAGGTCAGGCCGGATCGGGTTCGCGATGTCATCGGTTCCGGCGGCAAGAATATCCGGCAGATTGTCAATGAAACCGGTGTTAAGATCGATGTGGAAGACGACGGTACCGTTACGATTGCGTCCTCCGATGCGGATGCGGCAGCCCGGGCGGTATGCATGGTCAAATGGCTGACCGAGGAGGCGGAAATCGGTAAGATTTATCGCGGGACGGTCAAGCGGGTGGTTGACTTCGGCGCCTTTGTCGAGATCCTGCCGGGTACGGAGGGACTGGTGCACATCTCCCAGTTAGCCAAAGAACGGGTCAATAAAGTAACCGATATCCTGAAAGAAGGGGATGAAGTGAATGTAAAGGTTCTGGAAATCGACAAGCAGGGGAAGATCCGCCTCAGCAGAAAGGAAGCCTTGGGAGAAAATGGTCAATAAGACCATCCTCGCTAACGGGATTCGTGTCGTTTCAGAAGAAATCAATCATGTCCGCTCCGTATCCATTGGCGTATGGGTCCACTGTGGCTCCCGCCATGAAGACGGGACAAACAATGGTATCGCTCATTTCATCGAACACATGCTTTTCAAGGGGACCAAGAAACGGTCCCCTTTAGAAATCGCCGCTGCCATTGACGCGGTGGGCGGCGTCATCAACGCCTCCACGGGGAAAGAGAGCACCGCTTTCTACGTCAAGGTGCCTGATTACTATCTTGATCTGGCTATTGAACTGCTGGCCGATATCCTTAAAAATTCACGCTTTCAGTCCGCAGAAATCGAAAGGGAAAAGTCGGTGATCCACCAGGAAATCCGCTCTTTGGAGGATTCTCCGGATGAAAATGTCCATGATCTTTTTGAAGCCCAGCTCTGGGACGGACATCCCTTGGCCCGTCCGATCATGGGGACCCGGGACAGTGTGGCAGCCCTGAATCGGCAAAGGATTGTCCGCTTTTTCAATCGGAATTATCGGGGGCGCAATCTTGTCATTTCCGTGGCAGGGAAGATGCAGCATGAACAACTGCTGGATCTGGTCTCCCGTCATTTTGAATCCTTAGACGGCATGGGCGAAACTTACAAGAATATTCCTCCGATCCCCTCCGCTGTTATGTCCACAGTTTATAAAGATCTGGAACAGGTGCACCTTGTCTTGGGGTGTCCGGCGCCTTCATCGACCGATCCCAGAAGGTACGCATCCTTTCTGATGAATGCGTTTCTGGGGGGGAGCATGAGTTCACGCCTCTTTCAGGAGGTCAGAGAAAAAAGAGGTCTGGTGTACGACATTCAGTCTTATTTGAACTCTTATCTGGATACAGGTATGCTTGGCATATACGCCGGGACCGGGGCCGGAGAGATCCGGCAGGTGATTCGTCTGGTGCGGAAGGAGATCAAGCGTCTTTGTGACCATTCGTTAAACGATAAGGAACTGAGAGACGCCAAGGAAATGATCAAGGGGAACTTTCTCCTCAGTATGGAAAGCACGGATAATCGCATGACCCGCCTGGCCAAGAATGAATTCTGCTTCGGACGTCAGATTTTGTGGGATGAAGTCATGGAGCGAATTGAAGGGGTTTCTCAGCAGGATATCGGCAATTTGGCGGGCGAGATGTTTGCTCCGGAGAAGCTGTCCATGGTTGCCATAGGTCGGGTTGATCCCGATATAACCGAGGTAATGCGAAGGTCGGGATGAAAAAGGAAGTCCGTATTTCTATAAAACGGTTACCCGGTCAGGATGATATTGATCTGCCGCGCTATATGACAACCCATGCTGCGGGCATGGATGTGCGTGCGGCGGTGCCGGCAACGGAAACGCTTCAGCCAGGGGAGTGGAAAAAGATCCCCGCCGGTTTTGCCATGGCTCTGCCGGAGGGTTTTGAAGCCCAGATCCGGCCACGAAGCGGCTTGGCCATGGAATTTGGCGTTAGCTTATTAAACGCTCCCGGGACCATTGATGCGGACTACCGAGGGGAAGTCGGGATCATTCTGATCAATCATGGAAAACGACCATTCGAAGTGAAACGCGGAGACCGGATTGCCCAGATGATTATTCAACCGGTGTGCAAAGGCTACTGGGAGGAACAGGACTCTTTGGACACGACAGTAAGAGGCGCGGGCGGTTTCGGTCATACCAGGTCATCATAATCTGATCTGTTAAGCGGCTGGACGGGTGATCGGCCGGGAGAAAGCAACGGACAGAACGCACGGCCGAACCATGGCTGATTTCACCGGTAAGGTGGCTTATTACAAGGCTTTATGCTATCAAGATGCGAATTTCCAAATCATTCGCTTTGAGGTTAAGGGTTATGAAAAAAAATAAAGTTCAGAAAACCATCAAAGAAATTAATGAAAAGATAAAGCAGGGCAAGGCGGTTGTTGTGACGGCCGAAGAGATGATCGATATTGTCGAAAGACACGGTGATGTCGAAGCGGCCAAGCGTATCGATGTCGTGACGACCGGTACATTCAGCCCCATGTGTTCCTCGGGGGCCTTTCTGAATTTTGGGCATACTTCTCCGCGGATCAGAGCTTCCAAGGTTTGGTTAAATGATGTTCCCGCCTATGGCGGAATCGCCGCTGTGGACTGCTATATCGGCGTTACGGAAGTGGTCGAAGGAGATCCCTTAAATAGTGTGTATCCGGGAGAATTTCACTATGGCGGCGGCCATGTCATTGAAGACTTGGTAAGCGGCAAGGTGATTCGCCTCAGGGCCGAGGGCTACGGGACGGATTGTTATCCCGCGAGAAAAATCGAGAAAAAGATTACCCTGGGAGATCTCAAGGATGCAATTCTTTTTAATCCGCGGAACGCCTATCAGAACTACAACTGTGCCGTTAATATGTCCGACCGGACGATTTATACCTACATGGGTATGCTCCGGCCAAAGATGGCCAATGCAAATTACGCTACGTCCGGTCAGTTGAGCCCGCTGTTCAACGATCCCTTCTATAAAACGATCGGTATCGGCACACGTATCTTTTTGGGAGGCGCCCAGGGCTTTGTGGCCTGGGAGGGTACGCAGCATAATCCCGACGTGCCGAGGGGAGAGAATGGCGTGCCGCGCGGCGGCGCCGGAACGATTGCCACAATCGGCAATCTGAAGGATATGAGCCCGGAATGGGTGGTGGGGGCAAGCATTTTAGGGTATGGCGTTTCACTTTATATCGGCATCGGGATACCGATTCCCATCCTCAACGAAGAAATGGCCCGATACACTGCAGTCAAGGACGAAGATATTTATACGCAAATTTACGATTACAGTATGGATTATCCAAAGGGGGTTGGCAAAAGCCTGGGTGAGGTCAGCTATAAAGAGCTGAGAAGCGGCCAAATCACCTTGAATGGTCAAAAAATTGCCACGGCCCCTCTGTCAAGTTACTTTAAGGCCCGGGAGATCGCGAATTTATTGAAGAAATGGATCGAAGAGGGCGCTTTTCTGCTGGGAGAGCCACAGCAGCTCTTGTCGTCGACAAAAATGTGAAGAATTCACAATATTTATTGTTGCACGCGAAAAAAAACCATTATATAAACGCATCAAGTCAAATATTTGACAAGGTAAAAAGTCAGGTATTTGACGAGAAACACTCCGGCATCTTTTATCTTTAAGGTAGCTTTGGGTGAATTTCTCGGAACAAAAGCTCTTTTAGGCATGCTGAAAGGACCTGTTCACTGTGAAAGTCGGGAGATACATTATCATTTTTATCGTGTTTGTCGGGTTGCTGATTACCTTCGGCAATCGAGGGCTTTGGGATAGCTATTTAATGCAGAAGCGCCTCCACGAACTGCAAAGGGCAAATCATGACATCATCCGTGAAAATGCGGCTCTGAAAAAGGAGATAAACCTGCTCCAGTCGAATTTAAACTATATCGAGATGATCGCCCGGAATGATTTGGGCATGGTTAAGCAGGGCGATGTCGTTTTCCGGATTTCAAAGTAAACGGGTTTGGGGAATAGATTTCTAGTTGAGCCATGATGGCACCAAATTTGCTAAAACTGGTTAAACGCAGATAATTTCTGCAGAGGGTGATTGGCTTCCCCAAGTCGCAATTATTTGAAGAATTATTGGGCCGGTTTCATGAATGGCATTCATCAAGTCAATTAAACGGTGATCCAATGGGCGATTTCAGTATTAGAGATTTGTTTTCATCAAAAAAGCAGTTGGTGGGTCTGGATATCGGATCGAGTTCTCTCAAGCTGGCTGAAATAGAACGATCCGGGGGAGGGTATGTCCTCAACCGCTACCATCAAATTCCACTTCCCAAAGGGGTCGTCAGTGAAGGCACCCTTTCGGAGCCTCAAATCCTTACAAAAAAGATCAAAGAGCTCTTCGAGCTTTCCGGTGCAAAATGTCGGAATGTCGTGACGTCCCTTTCAGGTAATTCAGTCATCTCCCAAAAGGTTACCTTCTTGAAGATGCCTCCTGAAGAGTTGCGCGTACTGATCCATGATGAGGCGAGTAAGTACCTTCCCTTTGATAGCATGGAAGATGTTAGCTATGATTTCCAGATTCTAGGGGACAATGAGTTCAACCCCTCCCAAATGGATGTCATGCTGGTGGCCGCCAAGTCAGACATTGTTGACAGTTATGCCGATGCAATCAAGAGCGCGGGACTGAATGCCGTGATCATGGACGTCGATTCTTTCGCCTTGGAGACAATGTACGAAGAAAATTATGATATCGGCGGAGATGACGAAATCATTATCCTGGTTAACATCGGGGCCAGCATGACCAATATCAATGTTTTGAAGAATGGAGGATCGGTCTTAACCCGTGACTTTACCCTGGGTGGAGAACATATCAACGAGGAACTCCAGCAGAGCATGGGACTGGCCAGTTTAGACGAAGCCGAGCGCCTCAAAGTCGGCGGGGTCGAAGGCGACGCCGAGGCTCAATCAAGGTTTCGTGAGAGCCTCCTTGCGGCGTCGGATCAGATTTGCTCAGAGATTCAGAGGTCTGTCGATTATTATCGCTCGACTTATGGCGGCGCAGAAATCAAGGCTGTTTTCCTGTCCGGCGGATCTGCCAGAATGCCGGGTCTTGCGGAACATCTTCACGAAAGAATGAACATTAAAACAGAAATTATAAACCCTTTTAAGAAAATCGTTTACAATCAGAAGAAATTCAACGCAACAGACATTGAAAAAATCGGTCCATCGGCCGCAGTTTGCGTGGGATTAGCCCTGAGAAGGGTGGGGGACAAATGATAAAGATCAATCTGCTACCCTATCATGAAACGGAAAAGAAGGTCAGTCAGGCCAAACAGATTTTTGTTATTGTCGGCTCATTCATCGCTTTCATCGCCTGTATCGCAGTCCTTCATCTTTACATGGTTGCGCGGATCGTGCTTCTCGAAAATAATATTCACGACAGTGAGCAACAGATTACAGAGTTGAAAAAAATTGTTGGAAACATAGACGAATTTAAAGCCGATAAAAAGAATATGGAAAATAAGATCGGCCTGATTACAAAATTGGAGGAAGGCCGAACTTTCCCCGTGTATATGCTTGATCAACTGGCATCGGCGGTGCCCACAAAAGAACTCTCCCTTGATAGTGTCAGCCAAACAGAAACGGCTTTATCGATTGAAGGTAAAGCCAAGAATACCATTGCGGTAGCAAACTTCATGAAGTCTTTAGAGACCTTACCATTTATTGCCAATGTGGATCTTGTTTCATCCAAACAGGATGAATTTTCAGGCGTAAAGATACAATCATTCAAACTCAAGTGTGGGATTAAAAAGGGGTAAGTAATGGCCATTACTGGTGAAGATCTCAAAAAACTCTCGCCTCGCATGAGGGCCGCTGTGGTATTTTTTGCCTGTCTGCTGGTTGGGTATTTCTACTATTTCTTTTATCTCCAAAGTGCTTTGGAAAAAAAGGGGAATTTAGAAAGCAGGCTACATGAATTACAGCAAGATATTGCTGCAAAGAAAGTCATTGCCGCGCAAAAGGACACATACATTCGTCAGCTTAAAAAGCTGAGAGCGGACTTCAAAGCAGCGTTGACAAAATTGCCGGATAAGAAAGAAATACCGGGACTCGTTGAATCCGTATCCCTGGCCGGCCGAAATTCCGGAATAGATTTCCTTTTATTTGAACCTATTTTTGTTGCTCCAATAAAAAATAGTGAATCAAAGGAAAAAGCGGGGAAAACAAACGAAGAATCCGAAACAAAAGGTGACAAGACATCTCCATCAAGCAATGAGAAATTTTATATTGACATCCCTATCAAAGTAAAAGTTTTGGGGACATTCCAAAATACTTTAGAATTTTTCGACAAAATTTCGAAGTTACCGAGAATTATCAACGTCGAGGACTTGACACTAAGCCTCAATAAAGAAGGGAAAGATAAAAAAGACAACGAGATTGTTACTACGGGTGTCATCAAGACATACATGTTTTTGGGCAGCGAAAGCGTGGAAGAAAAAGGGAGTAGCAATGAGCAAGCTAAAGAAAAAGAATAATATCGACAAGCTGTTGTTGCTTTGTATGGTCCTGATATTCATAAGTGTCGGTTTATTGATGATAATCCCCCCGGTTTGGTCTGAGGAGGGGACGCTTGTCTCCACGGAAAAACCGACACTCGATTCCATGGGTAGGAAAGATCCGTTCAAACCGTTCGTTGATACCGCGACCAATGTGACGAAACAGCGGGTGAAAGGTGCTTTACCTCTGTCTCCTCTACAAAAGCAGGATCTGTCTGCATTTAATTTAGTCGGAATATCGGGGAATGATCAGGATGGATGGAGGGCGATCGTAGAGGATGGTGAGAAAAAGTTTTACCCAATAATTGAAGGAACCCTGATCGGTCTCGAACAAGGGCGTGTATCCAGCATTAAATCGGATCGAGTGATTGTGACCGTTAAATCGGCCGATCAGAAAGGTAAAATTAACCATATTACACTGATGTTACACAAGGATACCGAGGGAACACCATGAAGAAAAGCAGATTATGGCTCATCATTGGTTTAATGGCGTCTTTCTTGTCAGCGATTGTTTTTGCTCCTGCATTGTATGCAGCGACTTCCAGCGCTGGACCGGCGAAGGCAGCTGCAGGTGGAAATTTAGAAACGGCCGCCTATCTTCAGGATATCACATTTGAAAAACTTCCTGGGAAAGAAAGGGTGACCTTGGCTTTTTCCAAAGAGTCTGGAGCAATGATTGAAAACAAGAATTCCCATAGCGTTGTTGCAATCATGGCGAATACATACATTCCCGAAGATTTTCGACACGCCCTCGGTGATGGAAAGCTTGATAATGTTTATAAAATCTCCGCATCGCAGCAGAATAAGGATGGCGAACCCTGGGGTTATGTGACGATGGAAATGAAAGAACGGGTTCCTTATATGGTGCGGAAGGATGGTTCGAAAATATTAATTGATTTTAATGTGGCCGGTCTTACAGGAAAAGCAAATCGTGATGGCAATTTAACATATGCAAAAGTTCAGACGCCCGTACCCCGAAATACAGAAGACGTTGCAACATCAACTAATAAGAGCCATTTTTCCAACGAAGTAAAGCCGGATCCCAATAGACTTATTTCAATTGATTTTCAGGAAGCGAATATTAAAAGTGTTCTTCGTTTGCTGGCTGAAGAGGGAGGAGTCAGCATCGCCTCCGGTGACGATGTTAAGGGGAATGTCACTTTAAGCGTAAAACGGGCAACGTGGCAACAAGCCTTTGAAACGGTACTTGCGGTTCATGGCCTTGGTCGCGTCAAGGAAGGTGATGTCTTCATAGTCAAGACTGTTGATCGGATGGCAAAAGAAGAAAAAACAAAATATGATGAAGCTAAAGATAGAGTGAAGCGTCAAAGGGAACAGGAAGAAGCTGATCAGGAAAAACGTGTTAAGGATGGTCGGTTGCCGCAGATAACCATCGAGGCGAAGATTGTGGAACTCAGTCGTGTTGGTAAACGTCAATTGGGTATTCTGTGGGGCGCCGGCGTGAGGGGTACATGGAATGGAACTGACATCGGTTTTATCGCTGGGAATAGTGCACAATCTGACACGGGGACCTCTACGATTAATCTGAGTCTGCCACAGGCGGGTGCTGTTGGGACGGCTGTAAACTTTCCCTCTTCTACATCTTCAGCTTTTCCCGCCCTTGGTGTCATTGTGGCAAGTTCAAATGTTATTCTGGCTGCAAAGCTTGAAGCTTTAGAAACCAGCGGTGATGGAAAAATCATTTCGGCGCCGCGGGTAACGACAATTGATAGTGAACCGGCCAAGATCGGTCAGGGTGAAGAAATTCCCTATGTAACACGCGATAAAGATGGTACTCCAACCATCCAAATGAAGGATGCTAAACTGGAATTAAGTGTTACCCCCAGGATCACATCCGAAGGCAAAATTTCGATGAACATCAGTTGTTCGAGTAAGTATGCAGATTGGAAGAAAGTTAATAAAAACAATGAAAATCCTCCTCTTGTTGCAAGTAATGTTGATTCTAAAGTTGTTGTCATGGACGGCGATACGATAGTCTTGGGCGGTATCATGAAAACGGCCAACACAAAAAGTGTAACCGGTATTCCGTGGGTATCAAAAATTCCTATCCTGGGTTGGTTATTCAAGTCAGAAGGAACAGATGTAGACGAACGTGAGCTGATGATCTTTGTCAC
>CAZBQX010000027.1:13195-25601 GCA_964494155.1 uncultured Syntrophales bacterium | reverse complement strand
CGCATTATTGAATCCAAGAAAGCGCGCCTGCTGACGATATTCCTCGCCCCCTTCATCCCCTGTACAGGCAGAATCGCCGTGCTTATTTTCATGGCATCGGCGATCTTCGCGGAAAAAGCCCCTCTGGTCTCCTGGTCCCTGATGGCCATGAATATGATCGTTTTGGGCTTGACGGGAATTTTCATCAAAGCGACCATTTTTAAAGAGGAATCCATGCTGTTCATCATGGAACTCCCCCTCTACCATAAACCTGATTTCAAGACGATCGCCATGGCTGTGTGGTCAAGCATGGTCGCTTTCATCAAAAAAGCGGGCACAATCATTTTAGCCATGTCCATGATTGTCTGGGTCTTTTCTTATCTCCCATCCGGCAATGTGGAAACCAGTCTGCTGTCCATGGCAGGCCGCTGGATCGAACCGATGGGTGCCCCTTTAGGGCTGGATTGGAAAATGATTACCGCCCTTTTCTCCAGCCTTGTGGCCAAGGAGAATTCCATTGCCACCCTGGGCGTCCTCTATGGTTTAGGCGAAGAAGGGATCCAGCCCATGCTCAGCCAATTCATGCCGCCTGCCTCAACGCTCTCGTTTTTGGTGGTTCAGATGCTTTTTCTGCCCTGCGTGGCTACAATCGGTGTGATGAAACAGGAAATGGGCAACTGGAAGTGGTTCCTTTCCGCATTGGGTATAACACTGGTCCTGTCTTACTCAGGCGGGATTATTGCCTACCGCGTGGCACTCTGGTTGGGATTATAATCCTGATTGCCGTTCAGAGTCAGGGTCGGCGCATTCTTTTCCCGCTGGACAGGTTTGGGACAGGGCAACCGCAGCGGTCGTGGTTGAATCCGGTGTGATGGGTTTTTCAACAGGGCCTTTTGGTTCGCGAAATAAGCATCGATGATTTTACGGGCAATGGGTGCGGCAGCGGAGCCGCCGTGCCCGGCATTCTCCGCGATGACGGAAACGGCAATTTCCGGACTGTTGTAAGGTGCGAAACAGACAAACAGGGCATGATCCCTGTAGGCACCCGAAAGGATTTTTGCCCGGCGGGCGCGTTCATCCATAGGTAAGCCCACGACCTGAGATGTCCCGGTTTTGCCACAGACGTCTTTCTCCGCTCTACGCAAAGCATAGCCTGTGCCACCACTTTCGTTGACCACACCCCAAAGGGCGTAATTCAGGATCTTCAAGTTTTTCGGACTAATGGGAATGCGGCCTTTTCTTTCAGGAGCCGATTTCCAAACCACCTGACCGTCAGGATTTTCGATCCGGCTCACAAGACGCGGGCGATGAAGAACCCCGCCGTTGGCCAATGCCGAGTAAAAACCGGCCAACTGCATCGGGGTAACCAGATTGAATCCCTGGCCGATAGAAATGGAAATGGTTTCACCGGCCTGCCAGGTTTGTCTTTTCCTGGCCAGTTTCCATTCACGCGTCGGGACAATGCCTCCTTTTTCACGAGCCAGGGGCAACCCCGTCGGGCTACCGAAACCGAAGGCCTTGGCATAGTAGGCAATCTTATCGACACCCAACTGTTTTCCCAGATTATAAAAATAAACATCACAGGACTCGACAATGGCACGGTGCAGATTAACCCGCCCATGTCCTTTTTTCTGCCAGCAGCGAAACATCCGGTTGCCAAGATGGAAGGTACCGTCACAATAAACGGATGTCTCCGGCGTAATAATCCCTTCCTCCAGCGCCGCCGCCGCGACGACAAGCTTGTAGGTCGATCCCGGCGGATATTGACCCGAAATGGCACGATCTTCCATGGGGTGAAACGGATTGGACGAAATTTTCTTCCACTCCTGGTGGGAAATGCCGCCGTTAAACAGGTTCGGATCGAAGGAGGGTGAACTGACCAGAGCCAGGATCTCTCCCGTTCGGGTGTTCATGGCAACGGCGGCACCCGGTCTCCCCTCGAAAGCATCCCACGCCGTTTGCTGAAGGGCGGCGTCGATAGTCAAATGGAGGCTGTATCCCTGAGTCGGCTCGATCTTTCTTAAACTCCTGATTTTCTTGCCGTGGGCGTTGACTTCCACCTCGTCCGCGCCGCTCTGGCCCTTCAGATAGGCATCAAAGTATCTCTCTATGCCGTACTTCCCAATGATATCCCCCGCTTCATAGTCCTTCGGACCGTGCTTTTCAAGTTCCGCACTGCTGATTTCACCGACATACCCGATCAGGTGGGCCATCATTTCACCGTACAGATATTGGCGGGTCGGCACAACATCGATGCTGACACCTGGAAGATCGAGGGACCTCGTTTCGATCAGGGCAAGCTTTTTGACATCTACATTTTTGTCAAGGCGGACGGGAGCAAAGGATTTATTTTCGTACAGACGATCAAAATCCTCGGCAAGCGGGAGAGATTGTTCCTGATAGAGCGATTTCAATTTTCCTGCGACCACTTTCAGATCCCGGTTTTTGTCCGGGATAAACACGATGTCGAAAGAAGGCTGGTTGTCAACAAGCACATTGCCGTGGCGATCCATAATCAATCCCCGCAGGGGCCTGATTTTACAGATCCGGATGCTGTTGGTTTCCGATCGCTGGGTCATTTCCTCGCCCTTGATGACTTGAAGATGCCACATTCTCAAGATCAGAATCGAAAGGGCGATGCAGACGATGACAAAGATCTGATTAAATCTTTGCCGGTATACGCCGGAATCATGCCCGTTAATTCGGCTGGGCCGTTTTTGCATGCACCAACACCTCGAATTTACGGAATAACATGAAGAAGAAGGGACTGACCACCCCCAGGATGATGACCTGCGGAGAAACCGCCAGCAGGGTCGGATAAATGGATGCACCCCCCAGCACATACCGGTTGATGGCCAAGAGGAAGATGCCTTCCAGCAAAGCGCAAAAAACAATGAAAATCATAATAAAATAAGGCTGCTCAATGTATACGCGTGTGGAAACGAGGGTGGAAACGCAGAACAATATGAAGTAAACGAACATGAACAGGCCCGTCACCGTACCGGTCATGGTTCCGACAAAAAAGCCGACAATCAGGGTCAGAATTGTTCCCTTGGTTATGCTCATGGAGAAGCCCGCAAAAACAACGAATAGCAAGGAGAGTTCAACACTCGGCAGATAAAACGAGAAAACCTCCAGGGTCGCTTTCTGTAAGACGACCAAGAGAAGCAAGACAGGGATCCAAGCCAGCCCGGAGATCATTGCCTTCACCATTGCCCCGTGATAACGAGCACTTCCTCAATCTTTCGAAAATCCGCAAAGGGAGTAACGTCTATGTTTTGAAACATACTGGTTTTGTTGTTTTCCACCTTCCGAACTACCCCCACTGTCAACTCCTTGGGGAAAACACCCCCCAGACCGGATGTCAGGACAATATCCCCTTTCTGAACCGGATCCGTCTTAACGATGTATTTCAGATTGCAGCGTCCAGTACCCGTTCCCTGAAGGATCCCATTCGCCCGGGTTCTCTGAATCAGGGCATCGACATTGCTGTTTTCATCCGTGATGACAAGCACACGGGAGGCATGCCAAGTCGTTTCGATGACACGACCCACCAATCCGGCTTCGACAATGACCGGTTGCCCCTTTCGGATTCCATCGTTTTCCCCCCGGTCAATCATCAAGGTTTTCATGATCCCCGCCATATCCCGTCTTGTTATGCCGGCGGCGATAGTCCGATAAGGCAGTTTTTCCTTGAAAGTCAATAATTTGCGGAGGCGAATGTTTTCCAGATAAGCCTCCCGGTATTCAAAAACTTTTCGGCTGAGACGGGCATTGGTCTCCTGCAGGCGCCGGTTTTCATCGGTCAATCCGTAAAGAAAAAGATAGCGATGCCAGATTTTTCCGATCCCCCTGATGCTTTCATGAATAACCGATTCAAGGGGGAATGTGATTTCCAGAACGATTTTCCGGAGGAAACCAGGCCGGGGCGATGTCTTCAGTTTATAGGAGAAAAGCCCCAAAACCAGGAGAAAAATGAGGGCCAGAAACAACAGGTAATATTTTCTTTTCGGCGACTGCATCAATATGATTCCCGCGCATATATAAAAAGGAATGTCAAGAAGACCGCCGTTGCCTTCTTCATCCCTGCGACGAATAGGTCTCCGAACACCGGGGTGAAGAACGCAACCCTTTCACCATATCATGACAGCCTTATCCATGCCGGATTGTCTAAACTTGGAAAGTCACCTCTTTGAGAATATCCAGTTGATCAAGAGCCATTCCGGCGCCCCGGGCCACAGCGGAAAGGGGATCTTCCGCCACCATGATGGGCAAACCCGTTTCTTCCTTGATCAAGAGATCGATGTTTCGCAACAGAGCGCCCCCCCCGGTAAGCACGATCCCCCGGTCCACAATGTCTCCCGCCAGTTCGGGCGGCGCATTCTCCAAAGCATCCTTAATGGCATCCACAATCAGTCGGACCGGTTCCTGGATGGCTTCCCGGACTTCTTCAGAATTGATTTCCACGATTTTCGGGATACCGGAAATCAGATCCCGACCTTTCACATCAACCTTTCTCAACTCGTTGTCCGGGTAACAGCACCCAATCGTCATTTTGATCATTTCGCCGGAACGTTCGCCGATGAGAAGACCGTACTTCCGTTTCATGTACTGGACGATTTCCTCATCGATCTTATCACCCGCCACGCGGACCGACTGGGAATAAACAATGCCGGCAAGCGATATGACGGCAACTTCGGTCGTTCCCCCGCCGATATCGACGATCATCGAACTGATCGGTTCCCGGATGGGAAGACCCGCGCCGATGGCCGCCGCCATGGGTTCCTCGATCAGATAGATTTCCCGGGCGCCGGCGGATTCAACGGTTTCCCGCACCGCCCGCCGCTCCACCTGGGTAATGCCGGAGGGAACGGAAACAATAATACGCGGTCTGACCAAGGCCCGACGGTTGTGGACGCTTAAGATAAAGTGGCGGAGCATCGCTTCGGTGATATCAAAATCCGCGATGACACCGTCCCGCATGGGCCGAATGGCGGAAATGTTTCCCGGAGTCCGGCCGAGCATTTTTTTTGCCTCGGCGCCGACCGCCAATACCTTCTTCATCCCCCGGGAATCCATATGCACCGCCACGACGGACGGTTCACTTAAAACAATGCCCTTGCCCTTGACATAAACCAGCGTATTGGCCGTGCCCAGATCGATGGCCAGGTCATTGGAAAACTTTCCTAAGATGAAATCAAATAACACGCTACGCCTCCTTCGGACGGAATCCAAATGTTGAATCATTTCAGTAAAATGAACATTTACAGCTATTTAAACGAATTTTGCATATACCCTATTTCACAGGCCTAATCAACGAAATTTTCCAAAAATCCGTTGCAATTTCACAATGCCTATATTAATGCTTTCGTTCTAAATCGACGTTGCGGGGTGCCCTATGCTGGATCTCATGAGAAGACATGCCAAGAGCTGGATTATGAAGCTCTTACTGTTTTTAATCATTGTTGTGTTTGCACTTTATTTCGGCTCCATGGGTGGAAAACAAACCGCTGAGGCCATCGCCACCATCGACGGCAAACCGATTGCCTATGTGGAATTTCAGAAGGAATACCAGAATTTAATCGAGGTCACCCAGCAGCGTTTCAAGGGCATGCTCACCGACGAGCTGATCAAATCACTCAACCTGAAACAACGGGCTCTGGACAACCTCATCGCCCGGGCGATTATCACCAGAAAAGCCGATGAGTTAGGAATTGTGGTAACGGACGAAGACGTGCGCAACTCCATCCTGACTTTCCCCGGTTTTCAGCGGGACGGCGTCTTCAAAGAATACCTCTATCGAGATCTCCTCCAGATGAACCACTTGACGCCCGAAGAGTTTGAAGCCTCGCATAAGCAAAGCATCCTCGTGGAAAAAATGCGGGAACTGATCCAAAGCGCTGTTTTTGTTACGGATCGTGAAGTTCTCGATCTCTATAAGATTCGTAATGAAAAAATCAATATCCAGTTCGTCAACATCAAAGCCGCGGATATGGAAAAGAATATTACCCCCACCGACAAGGATATGGAAGCATTTTTGAAGCAGAACAGCGACCGTTTCAGGATTCCTGAGCAGATACAGTTGCGCTACCTGTCTTTCACCGCGGCCGATGCGGCGGCAACCGTCACCCTTTCCGAAACGGAAATTTCGGATTACATCGATCAGAAAAAGGACGCCTGGCAAAAGAGCAACGCAAAACTAAACGACGCCGCCATGAAAGCCCTGGCCATCGCTGAACTGAAACAGATTAGGGGCATGCAAACGGCCGCGAAAAAGGCTAAAGACGCTCACGACACAATTTACCAGGAGGAAAACTTCCCGCAGTTCGCCGCCGAGAACCGCTATACCGTACACACGACGGATTATTTCCCCCTGAATCAACCCCCACAGACATTCAAAAATATTACAGATCTTACAAAAAAACTGCTGAATCTCCAGAAAAACGAACTCAGTCCGGTCATGTCCGACGGTAACGGTTATTATGTTTTTCAACTTATAGAGAAAAAACCCGCCTACACGCCTGCCCTGAAAGACGTAGAAGCCAAGCTGAAACCGATCTTTATCGCCGTCAGAGCCCAGCGCTTGGCGGAGGAAAAAGCTGTGTCCATCCTGGATCGTCTGGAAAAAGGCGAAAATTGGTCAGAAGTCTGCGCGGCCAACGGCCTGAGTATTTCAGAAACGGGCTTCTTTCTGCCCGGCGAGGCCATTCCCCGGATCGGAACATCCCAAGAACTTTCGGATACGCTGCTGCAACTGACGCCCAATACGCCTTATCCGGAAAAACCCTTCATCGTCGAAGGAAATGCCTATATCATTCGTTTTATTGCTCGGGAAAGCATCAATCCGGCGGAGTATGAAGCGAGGAAAGACAATCTCAAGCAGGGACTTCTGAGGTTCAAGCAGGAAGACGTGATCCGGGCCTGGCTGGAGGCAAACAAGGCTTCCATGATTAAGGACGGGCGCCTGAAAATCAGCAAGGACGTAAAAGATCTTTAGAATTGGGACGGCTGGGTTTCTATCGCCGGGATCAGGCGATTAATGACCGAACCCGCCAGCGGTTCAGCTTTTCAAAAGCATCATTGACGGCTTTAAAAATCGTTTCCAATGAAACCGGCTTGGTGAAAAAATCATCAAAACCCGCTTCACGGCACTCTTCAATTTCATAAAGTGCACTCCAACCCGTCATCGCGTAAATCAGTGAAACAGGTTTGAACTTGCGTATCTGACGGCACAGGTCAATGCCGTTCATGCCGAACAGCTTCAGATCCAGAAAAATCACGTTGATGTCCTGCTTCTGCAGAATATCGAGAGCTTCTTCACCGCCCTCGGCCAGGACGACTTCATGTCCCGCATCAACAAAGGCGGTCTGAAACAAATCGCGGACCGAAACGTCATCATCTACAACCAGAATTTTGTGGGTCACGCTGCCTCCTCTTGCATCCGCTGGAAATGGCACATGTATAAAGGAAAAGGAATCCGATGTCAATGCTTTAGGACGATTAACCAGGGCATTCCGGATGCTATCGAAAACCGTCAACCCGCTCTTCTTAACGCCGAAAGAAACATTTGTACCCCCCGGGGGAATATGCTACTTAGCGAGAGGGCACAAGAATGGATGCTATGGGTCCGTTCACCCGGCGAGATACACAAATGCATGTTAAAGGATTGAAGTCATGATCGGCATTTCTAAACTGTACTGCGGGGCGGTAGAACCTGCCGATGTCCTCCGGTACAATCGGGACGGCAAGCACCTGCCCTCCCACCTGCTCCAATTTGCGGCCGTCAAGCGCCCCGTCGTCGTCTGGAATATGACCCGGAGGTGTAATCTCCGATGCGTTCACTGTTATTCCCAGTCCCAGAACAAAGCGTATCCGGGAGAATTAACAACGACCGAGGGCAAGGCGCTCATAGACGATCTGGCGGCATTTTCCTGCCCGGTCATTCTCTTCTCCGGAGGAGAACCCCTGATGCGGCAGGATCTGCCGGAGCTGGTCCGACATGCAACCGATCGAGGCATGCGCGCTGTGATCTCCACCAACGGCACCCTGATTAACGGCGATTTCGCCAAAACATTCAGGCAATTCGGTCTGTCCTATGTCGGAGTAAGTCTCGACGGCCTCCGGGAAACGCACGACCGTTTCCGCGGTGTAACCGGTGCCTTCGATGAAGCCATGGCCGGCATCCGCACCTGTCTAGCGGAAGGCATCAAGGTCGGCGTCCGGTTCACCATCAATCGGCGCAACACCGCCGATATCCCCGCGATTTTTGACCTGATCGAAGCGGAGGGAATACCCCGGGCCTGTTTTTACCACCTGGTCTATACGGGCCGCGGATCGAAGCTCATTGAGGAGGACCTGAACCACACCGAGGCGCGGGCTGTCCTTGACCTCATCCTCGATCGGACCCGGCTGCTTTTTGACCGCGGGCTGGAAAAAGAAATCCTCACCGTCGATAACCATGCCGACGGCCCCTACGTTTATCTGCGCCTTCTCCGGGAAAATCCGGCTCGGGCCGCCGACGTGCTGGAATTATTGAAAATGAACGAAGGCAACAGTTCCGGCCACGGCATCGGCTGTGTAAGCTGGGACGGTGAAGTCCATGCCGACCAGTTCTGGCGGGATGTCTCCTTCGGTAACATCCGGCGGCGACCCTTCAGTGAAATCTGGTCGGATATGTCCAATGACCTGATGGCCCGGTTAAAAGACAAAAAGCGCTTCGTCACGGGCCGCTGCGCCCGCTGCCGTTGGCTCGACGTCTGTGGTGGTAATTTTCGTGCCCGGGCGGAAACGGCGACGGGCGACATGTGGGCCCCCGATCCGGCCTGCTTTCTGACAGACCTGGAAATCGGCATCGAAGATTAAGGGGTGATTCTTAAAACCTGCCCCGCTGACCCAGACGGGGTACATTTCATCTGGAGGCAACCATGCAATTCCCCGAATACCGACCGCGACGGCTGCGAAAAAACGATCTGTTCCGGAGGATCATCCGGGAAACCGCCCTCTCGGTAAATGATTTTATCTCACCCCTGTTCATCGTCCCGGGGAAGGAAGTCAAAAAACCCGTGGCTTCCATGCCGGGGATTTTCCAGCAATCGGCGGACCATGCAATCAAAGACGTCCAGGCCCTGCATTCTCTGGGGGTTCCCGCAGTTCTTTTGTTCGGTATCCCAGAGAAAAAAGATGAAATAGCTTCAGGCGCCTTTGCCAAAGACGGCGTCATCCAGCGGGCCGTCCGGCGGATCAAGGAAAAACGTCCCGACATGCTGATTGTCACCGATGTCTGCCTCTGCGAATACACCAGCCACGGCCACTGCGGCATGCTCGATAAGGGCGACGTTGACAACGATGCGACTCTGGAGGTGTTGGCGGAAACGGCCCTTTCCCACGCCCGGGCCGGTGCCGACATGGTCGCCCCATCGGCCATGATGGACGGCCAGGTGGGAGCCATCCGGGAAGCCCTGGACGAAAGCGGCTTCGAGACGCTCCCGATTATGGCCTACTCGGCCAAATACGCCTCCAGCTTCTACGGCCCCTTCCGGGAAGCCGCCGAAAGCAAACCTCAGTTCGGCAACCGGAAGAGTTACCAGATGGACCCGGCCAACAGCGATGAGGCCATCCGGGAAATGACGCTGGACGCAGGCGAAGGGGCAGACATCCTCATGGTCAAGCCGGCTCTGCCCTACCTGGATATCATTCGCCGGGCCAAAGAGGAATTCGATCTACCCGTTGCGGCCTACAACGTAAGCGGCGAATTTGCCATGATCAAGGCTGCTGCTCAGATGGGGTGGATCGACGGCGAGGCGGCCATGATGGAATCCCTCACCGCCATCAAGCGGGCAGGAGCGGATATCATGATTACCTATTTTGCCGCAGAAGCGGCAAAGCTTCTGCAGAAGGCTTGATCATGCCTCCGCGCAATGAACTTCCCCTGCTTTCGAAAACCCTGCGCATGGTCGCCTGGGAGGTAATCCGTCGGTGCAATCTATCCTGTGTTCACTGCCGGGCTTCTTCTCTATCAAGCCCTTATGCGGGGGAACTGGATACGGCACGGAGCCTACGACTTATCGATGAGATAGCCGCCTTCAGCCAACCGATTATCATCCTGACAGGAGGTGAACCGCTGCTGCGGGAGGATATTTATGAAATTGCCGATCACGGTACAAAAAAGGGGCTGCGGATGGTTTTGGCAACCAACGGCACCCTCCTGACGCCTGAAATCGTCGGGAAAATGCTTCAGGCCGGAATCCAACGTGTCAGTGTCAGTATCGATGGTCGGGACCGGGAAAGCCACGACGCATTTCGGGGCGTTCCCGGCGCCTTCGACGCAGCCATGGGCGGCATCGACCTGCTGAAACGCGGCGGCATGGCCTTCCAGATCAATACGACAATCACCCAGCAGAATCTGGACCAGATCGAATCCATCCTGGCGCTGGCGGTGGAATTGGGTGCGGCGGCCCACCACATCTTCCTCCTGGTTCCCACCGGACGGGGAAAGGATTTGGGCGATCAGTCGATTTCCGCTGAAGCCTACGAAAAGACCCTGGCGTGGTTCCACAGGCAAAGTCGGGTTTCCCCCATTCAACTCAAAGCAACCTGCGCGCCCCATTATTTCCGCATTGTCCATCAAAAAGGCAAGACAGGAACGATGCCACCTCATCGTCAGGACAACGAAGCGCCGTCACTGCACGCCATGACCCGGGGCTGCCTGGGAGGCAGTTCCTTCTGTTTTATTTCCCACACCGGACAGGTGCAACCCTGCGGTTACCTCGAAATCGACTGCGGCCAGATCACGGAAAAACCTTTCATGGAAATCTGGAACGATTCGACGGTATTCGAAGACCTCCGCAATTTGAACCGCTATAAGGGAAAATGCGGCGTCTGTCCGTTCCTCCGCGTCTGCGGAGGATGTCGGGCTCGGGCGTTTGAATTGACCGGTGATTATCTTGCAGAAGAACCTCTGTGCGCCTATGATCCCCGCGGGAAAGGCAACGAAGTTCATGTCGTGACGGCAGTCAAAACAAGGGATGCATAGAAGATGGACGATCTCGATCGTAACCTCCTCAATCGGCTCCAGAGCGCTTTTCCCGTCAGCGCCGAACCTTATCGCCAACTGGGAGAACAGTTGGGCCGGACGGAGGCGGAAATTTTAAATCGGATCAAATCCCTCAAGAAACAAGGCCTGATTCGCAGAATTGGCGCGGTTTTCAATCCGGACCGTCTGGGTTTCGTCAGCAGTCTCTGCGCGGCAAAGGTTCCGGAGAATCATGTCGATCTCTTTGTGGAAACCGTCAATGCGCTTCCCGGTGTGACCCACCACTACCGGAGAAATCACCAATACAATTACTGGTTTACGCTGATCTGTTCCTCTCCGGAGGCACTGCAAACAACCCTGGTCGAAATCGAACGTAAAACGGGGACTAAGGTAATCTCCATGCCGGCTGTCAGGACCTTCAAGATCAACGCGAGCTTTCAGTTATGAGCAATACCATGGAAACAAAACCCACTCTCGTCCTCGTGGACGGAAATAACTACGTTTACCGCGCCTTTTACGCCATCCCGGAACTTTCAAATTCCAAGGGTTTTCCCACAAACGCCATCTACGGGTTCACGAATA
This sequence comes from uncultured Syntrophales bacterium, assembly GCA_964494155.1. Classification (GTDB taxonomy): domain Bacteria; phylum Desulfobacterota; class Syntrophia; order Syntrophales; family JAAYKM01; genus JAAYKM01. The sequence continues at coordinate 14,008 of CAZBQX010000027.1, read as the reverse complement.
TGCTCACGAAGCTTCTGCGGGAGCAGCAACCCACCTACATCGCCGTCGCTTTCGACATGAAGGGACCGACCTTTCGCCACGAAGCCTTCGAGGCGTACAAGGCAACACGAAAACCCATGCCGGAACCGCTCCGACCACAAATCGAATACATAAAAAACATCGTCCGCGGTTTTTCCATCCCTGTGCTGGAGCGGGAGGGGATCGAAGCCGACGATATCATCGGTACCCTGAGCCGGCGCTTTGCCGGGGAAGACTTGAAAGTGGTCGTTGTCTCAGGTGACAAGGATCTCATGCAACTGGTCGGTGATCATGTGGTCATGATCGACACGATGAAGGAAGCCGTCTACGATGTGGAAGCCGTCCGTAAGCGTTTCGGTGTCGATCCGCATAAGGTCGTGGAAATCCTCGGCCTGATGGGCGACGCCTCCGACAATATCCCCGGCGTACCCGGGATCGGCCCCAAAGGCGCACTCCGGCTGATTGAACAGTTCGGCACCATCGAGGGCATCCTCAATAATCCGGCAAAAATCTACAACACCAAGGTCCGGGATGCCGTTTTACAGTACGCAGACCAGGCCAGAATGAGTCGCGATCTGGCCACCATCGACACCCGGGTCGAACTCGATATCAGTCTGGAAACACTTCGCTACGGCGAACCGAATCGTCAGGCACTGCTCGATCTGTTCAAGGAATGCGAATTTTCTTCCCTCGTTCAGGAGTTGAAGGGAGAGGCCGCGAGCATGAAAGGCAATTACAGATCGATACACACAGAAGCAGATCTGTCCGATCTTTTGACCACGCTTCGGCAAGTCC
>CAZBQX010000027.1:0-13095 GCA_964494155.1 uncultured Syntrophales bacterium | reverse complement strand
ATGAATCTGGCGGGGCTTGGCTGCGACACCATGGTCGCCGCTTACCTGCTGAATCCCGCCCGGCGGAGTTTCGAGCTTGCGGATCTTGTGTACGACCAATCAGGACGACAGATTTTCACGCACAAAGATATTCTGGGCAGCGGAACCAAAGCTTTATCCTTCCGGGAGGCAGAATCGGAAAAAATCAGGGATTATGCCTGCCAGCGGGTGGACGCGATCAGCATGCTTTGCCCATCCCTCATGGATCGGATCGAAAACGAAGGGTTTGCCAGCCTGCTGCGGGACCTCGAAATGCCGCTGATTTCGGTTCTGGCCGCTATGGAGCACCATGGCGTCCTCGTTGATGCGGGACTGCTCGGCACCATGTCAGCGGAGCTGGCGCACATTCTTTCCCTTTCGGAGAATAAGATCTACGAGTTGGCGGGAGAACGCTTTAACATCAATTCTCCGAAACAGCTCCAGGCGATTCTCTTCGAAAAGTTGCAATTGCCCAAGGGAAGAAAAATCAAGGAGGGGTATTCGACGGACGGTGAAACCTTGGCGTTCCTCGCCGCCAGCCATGAACTGCCGGCGGAGATTTTATCCTACCGGAGCCTGATCAAGCTGAAATCGACCTATATCGACGCACTGCCTCTTCTGATCCATCCGGAAACGGGCCGCATTCATACCTCCTATAACCAGACCGTGACGGCCACGGGCCGCCTGTCGAGCAGTAACCCGAACCTGCAGAACATCCCGATCCGCACCCTGGAGGGAAAGCGTATCCGCCAGGCCTTCATCGCCCCGGAGGGATGTGAGATTGTTTCGGCCGACTACTCTCAGATCGAACTGCGCATCCTGGCTCACCTGTCGGGAGACAAAAATCTGATTGAGGCTTTTCTGTCCGGGGAGGACATCCACAGCCGGACGGCGTCCGATATCTTCGGCGTTTTTCCGGCCATGGTGAACGCGGACATGCGCCGCCAAGCCAAAGTGATCAACTTCGGCATCCTCTACGGCATGAGCGCCTTCGGCTTGTCGAAGGAATTGGGTCTGAATCCGAAAATGGCACAAACCTACATCGACGGCTACTTTGCCAAGTACAGCGGGGTCAGAGGGTTCCTCGACGGCATCCTGGAGGAGGCACGGATCAAAGGTTATGTCACGACCCTGCTCAACCGGCGGCGCTTCCTGCCTGAAATCAACAGCCCCAACATCCCCATCCGCCAGTTTGCCGAGCGGACGGCTATAAACACGCCGATCCAGGGAACAGCGGCGGACTTGATCAAGGTCGCCATGCTGAATATTCATAACTTGATTCGGAAGAAGAAACTCAAAACAGCCATGATCATGCAGGTCCATGACGAACTTGTTTTTGAGGTGCCTGTTCAGGAGAAGGAAGAACTCATGGCTCTCGTCAAAACAGAGATGGAAGAAGTCATGAAACTGGACGTACCGCTTAAGGTGGAAATTGCCTCCGGACGCAACTGGGATGAGGCGCACTGAAGGACCTGAACCGGGGCGTAGAGCCTCTGCCATTGAGCACGCAATGCGGCCTTTGTCAGCCAAAAAACCCTTGACAAAAGAAATGTTCTCCGATAGAACCGCCCCATCCGGCAGGCAAAACGTGGGTCGGTAGCTCAGTCGGTAGAGCATCGGACTGAAAATCCGAGTGTCGACAGTTCGATTCTGTCCTGACCCACCATTCATATTTAGGGGTTGGCTCAATGCGGGCCAACCCCTAATTTTTTAGCCGGAACCGTCACGACAAGAAAACCGATTGAACATGAAGAAGCAGTCAGTCATTTCAGAGTGATAAATGAGCGGGTCATATTTCGATCATTCAGCAAAACTTCGGTCAACGCCATGCAGGGTCTGGTAGCATTTCTCCGCATAGTCCATGACTCTATTCTCGGGTCTTACGCTTTTTTTCTCAACCTTTTCGGAAATACAGCTTTCCAAACGGGTCGCGTAGTACCTGTACGCCTCCTCATAGTCGGTCCTGTCCATGGCCTTCAATTCCTCCCACAGGGGTTTGTTGGATTGACGGGTCATCCTCAGAAACCAATCGGCTGAAGTCGCCAAACGATTCGCCGCAGAAGCCTTCATCCATCTGTAAACACTGGCATTTTGAAGGTTCCCGCCTTTATCCCATGCTTCATCCGCCCACGTGTGTGTAGACATGATGGGAAGGACTAAGAACAAAACAAAGCCCATTAACCTCATCCTTTTTAATGTCTGCATATCGAATCTCCATAACAGCTCTGCTTGATGCGACAGGCTTTGAAACGGGGCCTTTTCCCCTCTTATGCAGCCGAAACGCTGTGTCGTGTATTTTTTAGGTAAAGCTTCTACGTGCCGGTGCACTGTTCATAATCCTTATAATCGTATTGTAGACGTATTCCCAGTTCCATTCGATGACCGGACCGGAGCCGAAAGTTGCGGGCACGTTTCCTTCATATGCCTTATCGATATAAACCCCCAGAACGGGAATGTTTTCTTCGCTCGCCGTTTTAACTTCCCAGATGACATTAGGCGTCTGTGCTGTGTTTTTTCCGATCACCATCACCACAATACGTGCTTGTTTGATGCGGTCCCTGGTCTGCGCTTCCCACTCAGCGCCCCCTTGGGGTTCTTCGGACACACCGATCACGGCAAATGTGGAAAAGGGATTGCGACACTGATCGGTTAACATCATTCCGTTCTTCTTATCCTCCGGAGCAAAACTTACAAAGATATTGGTTTTTCCCATCCCTACCCTTCCTTTCCCGACAACATACGCCGGATTGCATTCATCTAATCAGCCTTGGGGAGTCAGGATGTCATGGACAAGTCCATGGGGCATCCGTTCCATAAATCCGCATCGAAGTCCGAGTGGTTTTTTCTTATCATATTTCATAAAGAAGTTTGACTGCTTTCTTCAGGGGTCATCAGCCGGATGCATCGTTTCTTGACTTGAATACAAGCAGGCTTGACGCAGCACGACGGACAGGATAAGGAGACGGCATGAAAATATTCTGCATGAGCGACATTCATGGCGCCGTTGGCGCGATTGAAAAGGCCGGTCCATTGATCTCACAAGCCGATCTCATCGTTGTCGCCGGTGACATCACCCGGGTGAAGAGCCGGAAAGAAGCAGAGCAAGTCATTTCTGCAATCGAACGGTTCAATCGGCGTATCCTGGCCGTCCATGGCAATTGGGACCGGAGTGAAGTGTGTATGTTTCTCGAAGAGCAGGGGTACAGTCTCCACGGCCAAGGACGAGTCATTGATGAAGTGGGATTCTTTGGCCTGGGCGGTTCGTCACCAACCCCGATGCAGACGGCCACGGAATATTCCGAAGAAGAAATGACCCGCTATCTGGAAGAAGGATACAAAGCCGTCCTAAATTGTGCCCAAATTGTACTGATTTCACACTGCCCTCCACAAGGGATCAGAGATCGAACTTACCTGGGCCTGTCCGGCGGAAGCCAAAGCGTGCGAAAGTTTCTGGAAGAGCACCGGATCGCTCTCTGCCTGTGCGGTCACATCCACGAGGCGGGCGGCATTGAATCATTTCACGGCACCCTTGTCGCCAACGGCGGCAGTTTTAAAAGGGGAAACTGCCTGAATATTATCATCGGCGAAAATATTCTTGTAAAAAAGGAGTCGATTCCTATCTGATCTTTGCACACGGTCCGATGATCCGTCCTTCATATAAAACAGCCATCACTTGAATAATGACTCCAGTTTATCCCGGGGTGTCTGTTTTCCCTCCGGCTCCTGGCCTGCATCCGCATCCCGGAAAACAAAATAATCACAGAAGTTGCTCCGGTCCTTATCGAGAATCCGCTCCGCCTGGGTTTCCCGGCATCGGTTGTATGCCCGCTCATCGTAAAACCGGCAGTTCAGACAACAACGCAGCTCCGCGCCGCAGCGGGGACAGACGTCCTTTCTCCCGACTATTTTGGGAACCACAACATCATTGTGACAATGGTAACAAATCTTCATGGTCCGTCCGTATTACTTTTGAACAGGAAAGGTTTTATCCAGCCATTGAACCGTTTTCTTTAGAATGTGTTTGTAAATATCTTCCGTCGGCAGATAAAGGGATTTGGGTACCTCAAAGGAATGATCGCCACGGTCAACCACTTCCAGGCGGGAACTCACATCAAGGTCCATACTGCTGAAAATTTTCTTCAGAAGAAGCAATTCACAAAACGGATCCCGCGTGCCGGCAAAGAAAAGCATGGGAACTTTGATTTTCTGAAAATGGTCGGCCCGGACGTTTTGAGGATCCCCCATCGGATGCAGGGGGTAGCCGAGAAAAACCAGTCCGTCGGGCTTCAACAATCCTTCCGCCGTCATGTGCGCTGCGATACGTCCCCCCAGGGATTTTCCCGCGGCAAAAATCCGCCTGGGCTTCAACCCCGATTCTTCACGAATGAAGCGCATGGCCCCCTCCCAGGCAAGGTAAAGTTTATCCTTTTTATCGGGATGATCTTGACCTTTTTCCTTGAACAGAAAATTGAACCGCAGCGTGGGATAACCTTCCCGCGCCAGGCCCTCGGCAAAGGTGACAAGCAAGGGATGTTTCATGCCGTTTCCCTGGCCATGGGCAATGATGAAAACATCAGCTTTGCTTTTTTTTACCGCCGACGGAACCAGCAGGATTCCCGACACGGATGCACCGTTCGCCAAAGGAATGGTTACCGTCTTTTCCATGAATGATTGATCTGATGCCATAGAGAATTTTATCCTTTCATGAATACTTCAATCTGTTTTAACAACCTCATATTAAATGGCCGGCTAAAATTTATAAGATAATTCATAACTTTTCCAATGATCAATTTCATCCTTATTCCGGTTGCCGTTCTTTCACATACATCCGAATGGCACCCGGCAAGTTGTCCAGTTCCACGGGCAGGCGCCCCACCGGTTCACCATCCACATCCAACAGGACCTGCTCGGAAGACATGGCCGTCACACGCTTGCCCACCAGGAATCTCACCTGTCTGATTTTTCCGATCCGGCCGTTATAGAGCTTGGGCAGATGCCGGAAAATCGACGGGAGGCTCATATCGCCGATTAAGGTGATGTGAAACAGGCCATCATTAATTTTTGCTTCCGGGGCAACCAGCATACCCCCGCCATGATATCTTCCGTTGGCAACGGCAATGTTCCAAGCCGTGACCTCTTCGTCAAAATGTTCGTCCACCCGCAGACGGATCTTTTTTTTGTCATAGGTCAGAATCGAGATCAAGGTCGCCCAGATAAACGATAAAAAAGGGCCGGCAATCTTGCTTGAACGGTTGACCCGTTGATCCACTTCGCCGCCGATGCCGAAACTGGCCACATTTAAAAAGTATCGTAAACCGGGCAAGCCGGCTTCATCACAATATCGGATGCGCCCCACATCAACCGCTTCTTGATAACCTCTCCAAATGGTATCGATTGTTTCGTCGATTCCTTTTCCGACCGGGAGGGTGCGTGCAAAGTCACAACCTGTCCCGTTCGGAATAAAACCCAGGACCGCGTCAGTGCAGACCGGACCATGCTCTGCCATGAAACCGTTGACCACTTCGTTCAGTGTTCCATCCCCGCCAATGCAGACAATTCTACCCGCACCCCGGAGAAGACTTGCCCGGGTCAGTGTTGCCGCATCCCCCTGTTTTCCAGTCCAATATTCCTCAAAAGGTCCCAGCTTCCGGAGCACTTTCTGCCGGATTCCCGGCCACTCCCGTTCGGTTGAACCATTACCGGACTTTGGATTGATGATAAAAGCGGTCTTCAGACCCATGGCCTCCAATCCAGTTTAAGATCATGGGACATTTCATAGCTTGATTCGGTTTTCAGTTCAAGCGTTAGATAATCCAATGGGATCATACTTCCCGCTGATCATATATAACTCCATGTTGTTATGAATTATATTTTTATGACGTGCCTCCCGAATCACGATTCAATGCATCGCAAACTTGCAATGGCGTGGAACATCATGTAAGTTTGCGACCATGATCATTCAAAATTCGATCTGATTAGATGCATGAAAGAGAACACAGGGAGGACGCCATCGAATACATGCCCCATCGTAAAATTACAGAACGAGAAACTCAAAGCGAGAATCCGCACTTGCATCAAGGCATTGATAAATCCATAACCGAGAATTCTTTTGAGCCCACCCTGCGAAAGAACAGAAGGGATGGGGAAAAAACAGAAACAAACCCCGGCACATCCAGACAGGTTAAACGTGCGGTCAGCGAGACAAATTACCTAAAAACCGCCGAGAATAACTTGAGGGAAGAGGCGGAACTGCATGTCAAGCTTCTGTCCGTTATTCCTGACCCCGTTATTCGGACGGACACAGACGGAATAATCCTTTTTGTAAACGATGTCGCGTTACAAAAAAGCGGTTATTCCCGTGAAGAAATGATTGGAAGCAGTGTCTTCTCTTATCTCACGCCTGAAGATCTGCCCTGGGCCATAGACAACATGAAACGCATGTTTCAGCAACCCGTCGGCCCCGTGGAATACTGTTTTATAACCAAAAGCCAATCCATTATTCACATTGAAGTCAATGGCGAAATCCTGCGCGATGAAACGGGTAATCCTTACGGTACGGTTCAGGTCTGCCGGGACATTACGGAGCGTAAAAAAACTGAAAATGCCTTGAAAGAATGGAAGGAACGATATCGCTTGCTTGCGGAAGCCTCCTTCGAGGGAGTCGCCGTCACAGATCGTGGTGTTTTTGTCGACGCCAACCAGCAAATGCTGGATATGCTGGGTTATACGCATGAAGAAATTGTCGGTAAACCCGTGTCCGCAGTCATCGCACCGGAATCCGTCGATCTGGTGATGAAAAACATCCGGCGCGGTTACGAACGACCTTATGAAAACTATCTGCAGAGAAAGGACGGATCCGCCTTTCCCGTCATCAGTCAGGCGCGCATGATGCTCTGGGGCGGCAAACAATACCGGGTAACCGTCTTGCGGGATATAACGGATCTAAAAAAGGCGGATGAAGAACGCAAATGCCTGGAGGAGCAGGTTTATCAGTCTCACAAGCTCGAAGCGCTGGGAACACTCGCCGGCGGTATTGCTCACGACTTTAATAATCTACTCATGGCCATTCAGGGTTACGCATCGCTGATGCTGCTGGAATGCAACCCGGAGCACAAGTACTTTGACCGTCTGAAAAATATAGAAAAACATGTCAAAAGCGGCGCCGATCTGACGAAGCAACTCCTGGGATTCGCCCGGGGCGGGAAATACGAATCCCGTCCGACGGACATCAATGATTTGCTTGCTCAAAATTCAGAAATGTTCGGCCGAACAAAACGAGAAATCAGTATACAGCGCCGGTTTACCGACGATATCTGGACCGTCGAAGTGGACCGCGGGCAGATGGACCAGGTTTTTCTGAATCTGTACATCAACGCCTGGCAGGCTATGCCGGCGGGAGGGAATTTGTATATCGATACCCAAAATGTCACACTCGACAAACGCTTTACAAAACCCTATGACCTTCCCCCCGGACGTTATGTCAAGGTATCCGTTACCGACACGGGTTTTGGCATGGACGACAAAACGTTGCCGCGCATTTTTGAACCTTTTTTCACAACCAAGGCGGTCAGCCGAGGCTCCGGCCTCGGTCTGGCTTCCGCTTACGGCATCATCAGAAATCACGGCGGCATGATCATGGTGTATAGTCAAAAAGGCTATGGAACAACCTTTAATATATACTTACCGGCTTCGGATAAAGCCAAAGAAAAGGAATTTACCTCCCCGGCACAGGCAGAGTGGGGCAATGAAACGATTCTGATCGTGGACGACGATCCGGCGAATATTGATGTCATCAGTCAGATGTTGACCACGCTTGGTTACACAGTCATTTCCGCGTGCGGCGGCCTGCAGGCTGTTGAAATCTATCACGACAGAAAGGATATTGACCTGGTTATTCTGGACATGATCATGCCGGGGTTGGGCGGCGGGGAAACGTTTGATCAGATAAAAAAAATAAATCCCAATGTCAGAGTCATTCTGTCCAGTGGATACAGCGCAACCGGACAGGCAAAAGCCATCATGAACCGCGGGGTAAAAGCTTTCATCCAGAAACCCTTTACCGCCTCCGACTTCTCGCGAAAAATCCGGGAAGCTCTGGGAAAATGACAGCAACAATTTCCACCCGCGGTTTCTTTTGGATTCCTTGACTTCTAAATGTGTGGGAGATAGTTTTTCGACCAACGGATATTAATATCAAAATAATGGAATGAGGCTGCTCGTGATGAAAGAAAAAATATACACATTAACCGATGAAGGACCAAGTGATGAAACTGAGAATCCACTGAGTCAAGAGGAAAGAATCGCGGCGCTGCTTCACGATGGAACGCGTCTGGTGCTGAAGCATCTCGGTCTTGACCTGTCCGGCAATATAGACCGGCAGTTGGAGGAAAGGCAAATCATTCTTGAAGATTGCCGGGAGGAAAGAAACCCTTTGTGTAGAGGGGTATATATTCTTCAGAAACAGGACAGAGCGGTTCTCCCCATTGCCTTTGTTGGAAATATCAGCACCGACAGGGAAAAGATACAAACTGACATTGTCATGTTCACAGGGGAAGAACTGAAAGATTAGAGCCCGCAATATATGCGGACCACGAGTATTTCCGGAACTGACTTGCGATCATTTATGACCGCCGCTTCCTCAACATATGGAGCGCGAGACAGGACCGAAGTTTGGTATAACAACACAATATCATAAAAAAAACGGAATAAGGCGTCGAATCCGCAAAACTTATCATCTGCAAATTCAGGAGGAGAACATGAGCCGCTTAAAAGAACTCCACACGCCTATCTTCTGGGTAGAAGGACATCCCGGACCACTTGATCGGGAAAGCTGGAAGCTTGAAATGCGGGGGCTCTGTTCCAACCCTCGCGTCTTCAGTTGGCCGGATCTGATGTCCCTGCCCAAAACGATTGTTGAGGCCCGGCTGACCAGTGTCACAAGATTTTCCGTCTTCGGCCACTGGGGGGGAATTAGAATGTCCGACATGCTGAAGGCAGTCGGCCTGTCTCCTAAGGTTACACACATCCGTTTTTGGTCTGTAAAGAATATTTACGACACCTCCATCCCCCTCGATATCGCCTTAATGGAAAAAACGCTCCTCGCCTATGAATACGATGGTGAATACCTGGAAGAGGACTACGGGGGGCCCATCAGGGCGTTTGTGCCTTATCTTTGGGGATACAAATCCGCCAAGAGCGTTCTCCGAGTTGAACTCATGGATCATTACCTGTCCGGATTCTGGGAAAAACGCGGTTACACCGACGATGCCATGATAGAAGCGGGATTTGTTCGGGATATCAATGATGGAGGGCGAATCAGACGGATTCCGGGCGGGGAAGTCTTATCATTTCTGGATGAAGAAAAATAATTTCTGCATGATCAATGATTGATCAACTTTGCGATCCTGCTGCAAGGTTGTCGTTCTCATCAGACAACTGCTTGTCGGAAAGAACCAAAGTCGAAATTTTTAGGAATGACTGATTGGGCTGCCGTATATTGTTCATATATTTAATAATATTTTGTAATTTATATAAATTGGTCATTTTTTAATCAATCGGATTTCTGGTTCATAACGAAAATCTCTTTTTATTTAATGCACCCGCCCATGTTTCTATCAATGTATGAACCGTATTAAACCAGTATCATACCCGTATTGACCTTTAATGTCTTGTCTGAGAAGATACGAAGCCATGATATACAGATTGATATTAAAACCGGAGGGGTATCGTGGAAGAAAAACATGAAAAGAAGACCATTAAAGTGATGGCAGCCATTGATGGTTCACCCATGACGGATCTCGTTCTGGCACACTGTGCCCGCTACGCTAAGATGTCGGCGTGCGATTTGACCTTGTTGCATGTGATCGAAGATATCATCCCCCTAACTGGAATACCGGACACCCCTTTGTATAAGGAGAGGAAAAACGAAGGGATGGCTATCCTTGCCAGGGCGGAAAAAATATTAAAAGACCAAGGCGTGGATTGTAAAACCATCCTGGTGGAAGGTCCTGTGGCCCAACAGATCGTTAACGTGGCCGAAAATAGCGGTATCGATTATATCTTCATGGGCAGTCGTGGTTTGAGAGGCCTGAAGCGGATGCTGCTCGGCAGTGTCGCGGACACGGTCACAAAATATGCCCATTGCGCGGTAACCATTATTCGTTAGGGAAGACCAAACCGACAAAAGGGAATGTTTTTATCCCCTTTTTACATAAATTCTCCTCGACATCAGATCCGCCACATCACTCCCAAGATGGGCGGGTCTGATGCCCCCCCTTAATCTGAACAATTCTTACAACCTTTTGCTCAATCACCCGGGATCAATTGGAATGCGGTGTCTCCGCTTTTCTTGCAAAATTTTTTTGTTCGATGTATTGGGGTGCAACAGATGGGGATGACGGTTCTAAACGCAAGCTGTTTTTGTCGTCACTTTTATGATGCGTGTTTGATCGGCATCTTTTGCCTTTCCAAACAAAAAAGGGGATCACATGATCAGAAAAATAAGCGGCGCTTTTACGGGTGGTGCGCTTGGTGCGTTGGTCGATAGTATAAATATCTGGCTCCTGGGAAAATTGGGAATCACCACCTTGCTCGGGATCACCATGAAGCCGGCTTTTACGGCACCCTGGCTTTATCAGCGGATGATCTGGGGAGGCCTCTGGATGCTGCCCCTGATGCTTCCCCTCTGGAAAAATCGGATTGTTTTCCGAGGCTGCATTTTCAGCCTTTTTCCCTCCGCCATGGCACTTTTCATAACCTTCCCTCATATGGGAAAAGACCTTCTGGGAACCGGCCTCGGCATCCTGACCCCCGTTGTGGTGATCGGTCTGAACTTTATCTACGGCATCATTGCCGCGTATTGGTATAAATCGACCGTTCACTGACCATGTCGGCAACAAATGTGATCTCTTTTATCTTTCCCGCACAAAAAGGAGGAAATCATGATGTTTATGGATGATCGGTTTATCCTGGGCATGGGACTCTTGATTACCATAGTGATTTTATTCCTGATGATCGGGGGCATCGTTTTCTTCATCAAGATCTTCAGTTCGGGGAACAAAAAGAAGGTAAGCACAAACGAAGCGATCCTGGATATTCTTAAGACAAGATATGCGAAAGGGGAAATAACGAAGGAAGAATTCGAACAGATGAAAAAAGATGTTCAGTGAAGCGGAGAGGGAAATTTGATTTGCTCCCCTTCATGGGGATTCATTTTGAAGTGGCTTCCATGCAGAGTTGATCTTAATAACAGGTTAAATTTTTACTTATTTCAAAACTGCTTTATTGTGGCGTGTACTCGGGCACGATCTCGTTTAAGACAAATTTAATGCGAGAACCATCAAATGCTTGCGCCGCCTGCGCAAGGGTATCAATTTGCATATCCAGTGTTGGCATATGAGATGCTTTTCCTCGTAGCACACGAATTTTTTCGTGGGTGGTCGGAACAATCCCTTCTCCCTCGGTAATAAGTTCCTCATAAAGCTTCTCCCCGGGTCGTAACCCTACATATTGGATCGGCACATCGACATCAGGCTCCAGACCATGCAGCCGGATGAGGTCCCGCGCCATATCGGCGATTTTGACCGGTTGTCCCATATCAAGAATGAAAATCTCACCCCCTGATCCCATCGAACCGGCCTGAAGAATCAGTTGAGCCGCTTCCACGGTACTCATAAAAAAACGGGTCACGTCCGGATGGGTCACCGTCACCGGCAGCCTGGCCGCAATCTGTTCCTCAAACAGCGGGATGACGGAACCCGAGCTTCCCAGGACATTGCCGAACCTGACCGCTACGAACCGGCAATGGCCTTCCCCGTTCATCCCTTCCACAAACATTTCCGCCACCCTTTTGGTGGCACCCATGACATTTGTCGGCCGTACCGCCTTATCCGTCGATACGAGAACAAAACGCCCCACCCCGCTTTCCTGAGCCATTCTCACAAGGCTCCGTGTCCCGCAGACGTTATTCAGAACAGCTTCCCACGGGTTGAGTTCCTGAAGGGGTACATGCTTGTAGGCTGCTGCGTGAAAGACCACCTCCGGTTTGAATGTCGCGAATACGCGCCGCAGGTTTTCCTCATTCCGGATGTCCACGAGAAAGGCCTGTATGGGTAATTGCTCAAAACATTGCCGCGCCTTGTTTTCAATCTGAAAAAGGTTGTATTCGGAGAAATCAAGGAGCGCCAGGGCAGAGGGTTGATAATATCCCACCTGACGGATCAATTCGCGGCCGATGGACCCGCCCGCTCCGGTAACAAGGATACGTTTTCCGGCAAAGGTCCTGCAGAGAAGTTCTGTGTCCAGCCTAACCTCATCGCGCCCCAGCAGATCCTCATACTTGATGTCCCGGATGGCTTTGACGGAAACCTTGCCGTCGATCAACTCTCCGAGATTGGGCATGGTCCGGAAGCGTTTTCCTGTTCCTGTGCACAGATCAACAATCCTCCGCATTTGTTTCCCCTTCGCCGAAGGGATAGAAATCAATACTTCATCAAATTCCCCTAAGAAGGTGAATATATCGTCAATTTTACCTTTTACGGTCACACCGTGGATCGACTTACCCCATTTGTTCGGGTCGTCATCAAGAAATCCTACGGGGCACATACGAATGGTCGTGTTTTCCAGCATTTCCCGGACGACTTTTTCTCCCGCATTCCCTGCGCCGATGATAAGCATGCGCTTAGTGCCTTCGGAAGGCCTGGCATGAAAAAGTTCCGTGCTGAAACCAAAGCCACGGTTCATTATCAGCCGAACGCAGACCCGGATCCCGCCGATGAACAATAAAGTCAGCACAAAATCAATAACATAAACAGACCTGGAAAATCCTTCGAAACGGTAAAGGAAGAGAATATACAAAGTAAGCGTTGCAGAAGCGAAGAGTGTGGCCAGAAAAACATTTTTCAAGTCTTTCAAACCGGTAAAACGCCACATACCACGATAAAGGTTCAAGGAAAAGAAAAAGGCGATTTTGATGATCACCGCAACGACAACCGTTGCTTGAAAAGTATTAAAAAATGGTTTGGGGATGTGACCTTCAAAGCGCAGATAAAAAGAAAGAAAATACGCCGCAATAATCAA
>CAZBQX010000026.1:20952-26008 GCA_964494155.1 uncultured Syntrophales bacterium | reverse complement strand
TTCCTTCATAAATCAAGGTTCGGCATTCGTTATCGCCGCAGGCATCGCAGCATTGGCTTTTGCCGGTTTCTGCATTTAGCCAGTTTTCCAGAGGTTTTCCTTCGATGTAGATCCGGTTGGAATCCAAGGGGTTCTGATTAAAGGCCATGGGGAGAATGCGTTTCTTCTGGACAAGCAAGTGGATGCCTTCCGGGGCGAGAACGGGTTTCAGGATATCCACCGCCGTATCGAGATTTTTCCCCGTGTCGCTGCAGCGCGAGCAGGTTGCGAAAGCATCATCGACCAGTCTCTGCCATGTGATATGCAAAATCCTCTGCTGTTCCAAGACCGGCTCCTCAGTTGCAGTGGCTGCAATGCTCCATTGCCCCCGCCGAGGTGGGCAGAATCTGGAGGGTGGCGTGGTTGATGCCATATTTGGTCACCAGCATTTCCTGGGCGGTCCGAATGATGGTTTCGCTGTCCGATGCGTCCTCCTTGATCAGAAGATGGGCAGATAAAAGCTTCAGGGCTGAGCAGGTCTGCCAGATATGCAGATCGTTGACTTGTTCGACGGCCGGGATGGCCAGCAGGTCAGTGCGTACAGCGGTAAAGTCGATGTCCGGCGGAACAGCGTCCAGCAGCGTGTTGACCGTCTGACGAACGAGTTCATAGATTTCCCGTGCAATGACCAGGCAGATGACGATCGAGATCACGGGGTCGATGAAACGCCAGCCAAAGAGCATGATCAGAACCGCCCCACCGATGACACCAAGGGAAAACAGGGCGTCCTGCAGCGAGTGGAGCCAGGCGCTTTTGAGATTCAGATTGCCGGCTGAGATCTTATGGAGCAAGAGGGTGGCCGTTCCGTTGCCGACGAAGGCGACCACGGCGACCCAGAACATGATTTGCCCGGGAATTTCCGGCGGTGAGGCCATCCGTTTGAGCGCTTCCCAGAAAATGAAGGCGATCACCACGGAAAGGACTATGCAGTTGACGAAAGCGGCAATGAACTCTATCTTCCGATATCCGTATGTTTTTGATTCATCGGCAGGTCGGCGGGCCACCTTTTCGGCCCCGTAGCTGAGGCCCATGACGGCGATATCGCTGAGATTGTGGACCGCATCCGAAATGAGGGCCATGCTCTGGATCATCAGGCCGAAAATTAACTCGAAGGTCACGATTCCGCCGTTGATCACCATGGCGAAAAGGAGGTTTTTCAGTGATTTCGGCGGTTCATCATGGTGATGGTGGTGGTGGGCGTCCATGCTCATTTCAAATTACCCGTGTTCGTGCAGACCCGCATTGTCTTTCGTATATATAACGGCATCCCTGCGGCCGGTCCCTTGCGTGGCCCGTATCATCTGATGGAACCACGTCATCTGTTCCCGGTATTTTAAAATCAGCGCCAATGTCTGATCAAAGGTTTCTTCATCGAGGATGTCCTTGTTCATTTCAACGAGGGCCCGCGCCCAGTCGATTGTTTCAGCCATGCCGGGCGACTTCATCAGATCCAGATTCTGTATTTTCCGGGAAAAGGCGCCAAGCTGCTGGGCCAGTTCCCGGGGCAGGCCGGGGACTTTTTTGAGCACGATGTCCAATTCCTGATCGGGTGAGGGATAATCGATCCAGTGATAAATGCAGCGTCGCTTGAGGGCGTCGTGGAGTTCC
Source organism: uncultured Syntrophales bacterium (assembly GCA_964494155.1). Taxonomy (GTDB): domain Bacteria; phylum Desulfobacterota; class Syntrophia; order Syntrophales; family JAAYKM01; genus JAAYKM01. The sequence goes on along the minus strand of CAZBQX010000026.1, from coordinate 24,361 downwards.
CGCGTTCCGTTCGACGTCACAACAATATAGGGAAGCACCTCGGCTTTGATGGTGCCCAGCTCCGGCACGGTGATCTGGAAGTCGGACAGCACCTCCAAGAGAAACGCCTCGAATTCGTCATCGGCCCGGTCGATTTCATCGATGAGGAGTACAACGGGGGTAGCGGATTCAGAGGTAATTGCCTCCATAAGTGGCCGAGTTAATAGGAACTTTTTGCTAAAAATATCCTTTTCTATCTCTTCCTCCACGGTGGCACAGTGGAGATGCCCTTGGGCCTGGGCGAGCTTGATGGCGAGGATCTGCCGGGGATAATTCCACTCGTATAAGGCGTGGCCGGAATCGAGTCCGTCATAGCATTGAAGGCGGATCAGTTTAGTTTGGAGAATTTCCGCCAGGACTTTGGCCACCTCGGTCTTGCCGACGCCCGGCTGTCCTTCCAAAAGGAGGGGTTTCCCGAGTTTTTGTGCCAGATAAATTGCTGTGGCCAGTGGTGATTCGCAGACGTAATTGACTTTTTCCATAGCCGCCTGCAGCGCTTGAATGGACTGGAACATGTTTAAACTCCTTCATAAACACCGAACAATCTTTTTTCTCTAAAAAGATCCGTCTTTGTAACAGGGCTGTCAAGGTTTTATTTTTTGATACAGTTCCTGCAGCCTGGTCCGATACATTTCGCGGATCGTGTTTTCCTCTTCCGCCAGGGGCTTGACCGGGATCAGGTTCATCACATCCGGATAAGCCATGCCCGATGCGTAGAGTGTTTTGACCGTTCCTTCCACCATCCGGGCCAGTCCTGTTTCCGCTTCCCGGGCGGTTAAGCCGAACAATTCCCCGAGGTTCTGGAGTTCATTCAACTGGGGCCAGAAATAGGTTGGTCCCATGGCGGTTAGAATGGCGTAAGCCTCCAACTTCTGTTCTTCCACTTCCGGACAGTCTCCTAAGGCAAGCAAAAACTGGGTCATTTCAACCTTTTCCTCATCGGTAAAGGCGCCTGAAAAACTGATGGGATTAAACCCATCATTGACGATGGAAGCGACGGTCGGAATCATCCGGACAATGCGGTTGAAGCCGCCCAGTCCCATCGACAGATTTTTGATTGTCCACTTGGGTGCCAGAGAAATCACAATGGAGGTGGGTCTCAATACATCTTTTATCTCCGCGAGGACTCCGGCCATGGCCGGAGGATGAACGGCAAGGAAGATCATGTCCCTTAGAACTGCGGCCAGGTTTCCCCCGGGGAGAATCTCGATTTCCGGAAATTTCCTCTGTAATCCCCGTAAAATATCGGTATCAGCATCACTCACGCTGATCCGGGACGGGGAATGATTTTTCTTCTTCCATCCTTCCAGGATAATCCGGGTGATACGCCCGCCGCCGATAAACGCAACCGATGAAGTATCCATAACCCCTGTCCCCTTTCTTTTCTTTATTGTTTGGCCGGCACCGTCAGTAACGGGATGTTCGCGTGTAGCGCCACGCCATGACTCACGCTGCCCATAAAAACCTCGCTGAGGAATCCCCGTCCTTTACGGCCCATGACCACCAAACTGACCGCTTCCGCAGAGGAAAAATCAATGATTTCCTTCAGCGGGAATCCATAAGGAATTTCAATCCGGACATGAGATGCACCTAACTTTAACAGGCGGTCCCGCATCCGTTCCAGGCGTTCCCGATCAATGGTGTTGAACTCCTCTAAGCGATGCTCAAGGTGTTTGCTGAGGTCGCTCTTTTCCTGTACGTGCAAAAGAGTGATATTGGGGGCACCGGATTCGACGATCTTCTCGACATACAAAAAAGCCTGTTCTGAAGTATCGGAAAAGTCAGTAGCATAGAGAACATGATTGAGTAAATCCTTTTTGACCACTTCATATGCCGGGACGGCATGCTGCTCATCGATTTTCAGCCTGATCACCAATACCGGCATGGTCGCATGATGCAATATTGCTAATGCCGTACCCCCCAGCAATACTTCCGCTGCCGTGGTTCCTCCGTGGGAACTGACGACTATCAGCGAAGCCCCTTCTTCCCGTGCTATCCGATTGACTTCGAACATGGGGATCCCGGGTGCGATTTTGACTGTGGTTGAAAATCCCTGTTGCGCCAGGGCGGCCTTTTGTTCCGCTAAACGTGGTTCGGCAAGCTCGATCAGAATGGGTATCAAGTCCTTCATGTGATTGAAGCCCAAGGCTTTGATGCCCAAGGCATGGACAAGTGTCGCTTGTTGCGTGCCCAACTTTCGTAATCCGCCGAGACTCGATATCACCGTATCCAAACTTTTTGACAGGTCTGTGGCCAGAACAATTTTATCAAACATGGCTTATTCTCCTATCTTGTTTTTTGCTATGAGTGATTAACGCATCATACCTTACACGTTACATGACAAACTCCGGTCGGTGTTGCCTTGGTATAGGGGAAATATTTCTGCTTCAGCCACAAGGCAACATTAACCAGGCTGATTAGGACTGGCACCTCTAAAAGCGGTCCGATAACGCAGGCGAAGGCCTCACCGGAATTGATACCAAAGACCGAGATAGCCACGGCGATGGCCAGTTCGAAGTTGTTCGATGCCGCCGTGAAGCTGAGGGTTGTCGACTCTTCGTAGGTTGCGCCGACCTTCATGGATAGGAAAAAGGAAATAAAAAACATAACGACAAAGTAAATGCACAGGGGAATGGCGATTCTGGCCACATCCAGGGGCAACTCGACGATATATTCACCCTTCAGGGAGAACATGACAAGGATCGTAAAGAGTAGGGCTATCAGGGTGATGGGACTGATTTTCGGGATGAACTTCTTTTCATACCAATCGATTCCTTTGGTTTTCAGGCAGATGAAGCGGGTGATCATCCCGGCAATGAAGGGTATGCCCAAGTAAATAAAGACACTTTGGGCGATCTGGGTGATGGAAATGTCGACGATAGTACCCTTCATGCCGATCCAGGTCGGGAGGATGGCAATGAATATCCAGGCATAAAAGGAAAAGAACAGGACCTGAAAAATTGAGTTGAAAGCCACCAGGCCGGCACAGTACTCCCGGTCCCCCTCGGCCAGATCGTTCCAGACGATGACCATGGCAATACAACGAGCCAGGCCGATGAGAATTAATCCCACCATATAATTGTAATGTCCGGAGAGAAACGTGACAGCCAGAAGAAACATCAGAATAGGGCCGATCACCCAGTTCTGGACAAGGGATAACGCAAGGACCCGGCCGTTATGAAAAACCTCGCCGAGTTTTTCGTATTTAACCTTGGCCAGCGGCGGGTACATCATCAGGATCAACCCGATGGCGATAGGGATGTTCGTCGTATCGACCTGAAACAGATTGATGACATCCCGGATGCCGGGATAAAAATATCCCCACATGACCCCGACAAACATGGCCAAAAAAATCCACAGGGTCAGGTAA
>CAZBQX010000026.1:0-20852 GCA_964494155.1 uncultured Syntrophales bacterium | reverse complement strand
CCGCATCATTTCTTGCACCCGCATTCGACGTTGCCGGCGATGATCTCCTGCCAGTCGTCTACGATATCGTGGGTCCAGCAATCGTCGGCGCCGGCAGCCTCGCGCATGACCAGGGCCAGGATATAGGCCAGCTCCTTAACGGTGGCCCCGGCTTCCAGAGCACCCTTGAAATGCTTCAGGACGCAGGGTTTGGATCTGGCCTTAATCGACAGAGCGAAGCAGATGAACTGGTAGGTCTTCTCGTCAATCATCCGCTTCTGGCGGTACAGCTCGTCCATATCGTCCAGCATAGTAGTAAATTCCGGGAAGAATTCGGCCAGCATTCTCATGTTCACTTCTCCTTATTTCTTTATGGTTTCGGTGACTTGTCACCATTATGGTTTATATTGTGCCTGGACGACTCATTTTTTCAACCAGGTCATAATATCCTCTTTTTTCGGAATTTTGCCGACGATTTTGACCTCCCCGTCTACCACTACGGCCGGGGTGATCATTACCCCGTACTTAGTGATCCTTTTGATATCAACGACCTTTTCCACCTGAGCGATAACCCCCGTTTCCGCCAACACTTCCTTCACCAGCTTTTCCGTCTGTTCGCACTTGGCGCAGCCGGTGCCCAAAATCTTAATATCCATATTTTTTTCCTTTCTTCTTGTTATCCGATATTCAAAGAACTAACCCATCATCCAGCCGAATATCATGCCTGCCAGGGTCGACAGGAAGATAATGATGACGCAGAAAACAACCGTTTTTTTCAGGCCCATCACACTGCCGATAACGATCATACTGGGGAGTGACAGGGCCGGTCCCGCCAGCAGGAGCGCCAGCGCCGGTCCCTGGCCCATGCCAGTGCCAAGTAAGCCCTGAAGAATCGGCACCTCCGTCAGGGTGGCGAAATACATGAAGGCCCCGGCGACCGAGGCAAAGAGATTCGCCCAGAGGGAGTTGCCGCCGACCAGCGCCTGAATGTAGGATTCCGGAATCAGAGCGGGATAACCGGGACGACCCAGGAGAAAGCCCGCGACCAGAACGCCGCCGATGAGGAGGGGGAAAATCTGCTTCATAAACCACCAGGTGGCGTCCACCCAGCTTTTCAACTCTTCCCGACTGAACCATGATTTGAGAATTACGCCCAGAATAATGAATAATACAATGACGATGTACCATTTGACGGAAAAAATGAACGGCCAGAGGCCCGTCGCATCTGGGGCGGGTTTGGCCCATGCGGCGAAGATCAAGATCAGGACCATGGTCAGCATGTAAACGGCGTCCTGCCAGAGACGACGGGAGCGTTCCTCTTCGTCGGGGAGAAGAAACGAGCCGTTGGTACGCTCGGCGTCATCTTTGGGAAAGATCCGGGCCATCAATAACCCGGTGATAACGGCGAACAAAACGGCGCCGACTGCCCGGGCGACACCAAATTGCCAGCCCAGGACCCTGCCGGTGAGAATGATGGCCAGGACATTAATGGCCGGCCCGGAATAGAGAAAAGCCGTGGCAGGGCCAATCCCCGCGCCGCGGGTATAAATTCCGGCAAAAAGCGGCAGTACCGTACAGGAGCAGACAGCCAGGATCGTTCCGGACACGGAGGCAACGGAATAGGCAAGAAGCTTGTTTGCCTGGGCGCCGAAATATTTGAGCACCGATGCCTGAGAGACAAAGACCGAAATTGCCCCTGCGATGAAAAAAGCCGGGATAAGACAGGTCATGACATGGAGGCGGGCGTAATCCTGAAGCATCAGAAAGGCTTCCAGACCGGCCTGGCGAACGGTCGGATGATCCCAGGGAATGTAATATGCTCCCAGAAAAACTGCGACGATGATTCCCAGTTTCGTCCTCTCTTTCATCCGAAAAACTCCTTACTATATTCTTGTTAAGCGATATGAAACGTTCTTATTTCTTGCAAAGCGTTTCCCGGTTCAGCAGGGGGATAATGGCATCGAGGTTCCTTATGTCCGGTTCGTCGGCGAGCCAGTGGCGGAGATTTCCCAAAAGTGTGGCAGCAAAAGGACTGGCGCTACCGTCCCCTAAGGTGTAATTCACCCAAAGACCTTCTTTCGAGCAAGTGACGAGTCCCGCATCTTCCAATATTTTCATGTGCTTGGAAACGGTCGGTTGGGCAATCTTCAAGGCGGCCCGAATTTCACAGACGCACATGACACGGTGTTGAAGCAGTTTGATTACCTTGACCCGGTTCGGATCCGAAAGGGCCTTCATAACCTTGATGAATTCTTCCATAGGATGATCCTTATATTCATTTTTTGGAATATATGTGGCCGTTTATTTGTAAAGTCAAGCTTTATTTTTCATGCCCGGAACTGGCTGTTCTTGCATGAATTTTTGAAAAATCTGTGCTATATATGCTCATAATTGTACGGCTTATGATATTACCCGCCGTGAATACGGTGGCGGCAGGAGTCTTTTCATGGAAAAGAAAACTAAGGTCCTTTTTGTCTGTGTGCATAACAGCGCCCGGAGTCAGATTGCCGAGGCGTGGCTGAAATCTATGGCGGGAGACCATTTTGAGGTCTACAGCGCAGGGATCGAGCCGGGAGAATTGAATCCGGTGGTCGTAACGGCTATGGCGGAGGTGGGCATCGATATTTCCGGGAATAAAACCAAAAGCATTGCCGAACTGCTCGCCGCAGGCCATCATTTCGATTACGCCATTACCGTCTGTGACGATGCCCAGGCTGAATCCTGCCCGATTTTCCCCGGTGCCGTCAAGCGTCTGCATTGGAGTATTCCCGATCCGCACTCGGTCCTGGGGACGACAGAAGAGAAGCTGATTTTTGTCCGGGGAATTCGGGAGCAAATTCGCCAGCTCGTTGCGGAATGGTGCCTTCTGGAAAAACCGAGTTGAAATAACCAGTTGCGGTTTATCCGAGATCTATTCAGGTCAATATGAAGAATAAACCAACTTATGAAGAACTGGCCGCGAAAAACCGGGAACTGGAGAAAGAAGCGCTCCGGTGCCGGCCGATGGAGAAGGCGCTCCGGAGTAAAGAAGGTCAGTACCGAAAAATCTTTAATTCCGCCATGGACGGGCTCCTGATCTTCGACCGGAAAGGGCGCATCGTCGAGGCCAATCCCCAGGCCTGCCGGATGTACGGCTATACCCATGATGAAATGATTACCCTTACCCGGGAGAACATCATGCATCCCGATTACCATCACCTGTTCGATTTTTTTCGGCGGGAGACCCGGGAGAAGGGCATGTTTGCGGCGGAATCGAAGGACGTCAGGAAAGACGGCACCCATTTTTATATTGAAATTCGGGGGACCGAATTTGATTACAATGATCGCAAGCATGTCCTTGCCATCGTCCGTGACGTAACCGACCGCAAACAGATGGAGGCGTCGCTCCGGGAGGCCCTGTCCGCCATCGAACAGCTCAAGGAAAAACTGGAATCGGAAAACATCTATCTGCGTGAAGAAATCGAACTGCGGTATCAGCACAAGGAGATCATCGGTCAGAGCGAGGCGATCCGACGGACCCTGAGTCAGGTGGAACGGGTGGCGGAGACCGCGGCGACGGTCCTGTTGATTGGTGAAACGGGAACGGGGAAGGAGTTGCTGGCCCGCGCCATCCATCGTTTGAGCCCCCGCCGGGGCAACTCCATGGTGAAGGTCAACTGTGCGGCGATTCCGGCCAGTCTCATGGAAAGTGAACTGTTCGGCCATGAAAAGGGCGCTTTTACCGACGCCTTTGCCCGTCAGATCGGACGCTTCGAAATCGCCCATGGCTCCACCCTGTTTTTAGACGAGATCAGCGAGCTGCCGATGGCGCTTCAGGCGAAACTCCTGCGGGTTCTGCAGGACGGCGAATTCGAACGTCTGGGTAATCCCCGGACAATCCGGGTGGATGTCCGGATTATTGCGGCGACCAACAAAGATCTCTCTCTGGCCGTGGCCGAAGGCCGCTTTCGGGAGGATCTCTTCTATCGCCTGAATGTTTTTCCCATCCTTGTCCCTCCTCTGCGGGAACGCAGGGAAGACATTCCCCTGTTTGTCTGGGGATTTGTCCGGGAATTCGAAAAAAACATGGGAAAACACATCACGACCATCAGCAAAAAAACCATGGAGGCGCTACAGTCCTATGGGTGGCCGGGAAACGTCCGGGAACTCCGCAATGTGATTGAGCGGGCCATGATCCTGTCCCAACATGGGACACTGCTGGTCGAATTACCGGACAAAAACCCAGGAAAAGGATCCCCGGTTTCGACTAGCCTGGAAGACATCGAGAGGCAACACATTTCGGACGTACTCATCAAAACAGGCGGACGCATTCGGGGGAAACAGGGGGCAGCTGAAATTTTGGGCCTCAAACCCTCCACGTTGGATTCGAAGATGAAAAAGCTCGGGATTCGTCGTCGATCCGATTTACACGAAATACCGTAGTATGCACGATATATCGTGCATTTTTTGAAAGGTTATGGGACCGCACTTCATGCATTATCTCTAACAAGCTGATTTTAATAAGATTAAAATTTCATCGGACGGGTTTATGTCTGGTATGAAACTTGTCTTAATATAATTGAAGCGAATCCCGTTTGCGAACATAAAGCCCTTACCCCCGTCATGAACAACCGGGGGTGAAGAGGCTCGGGATGCGATTGACAAGGAGGGGAATAATACTCCCCAAACGCTATAAACATCGATCAAAGGAGAGATATGATGAAAGAGATTAAGAAAGCGGTGTGTATTCAGTGCCATTCCGCCTGCCGGGTGGCTGTAGAAATTGAAGATGGTCGGCTGATCAGTGTCGGGCCGGACATGGATTTTCCCAAGGGGGAACTCTTTTCCACGATCGTCCGGAGTTGTCCCCGGGCAAACGCCATCACAGACTATTTTTATCATCCGGGCCGTCTAAACTACCCCCTCAAGCGGGCGGGAAACCGGGGTGAGAACAAATGGGTCCAGATTTCCTGGGAACAGGCCTTGGACGAAATCGCCGGCAAGATGAAAGCCCTGATCGATCAATACGGGCCGGAGTGTATCGGCACGACCTGTGGAACCGGCCGTACGACCGACGAGTTCCGGAGCAGGTTCTTCAACCTTTTGGGAAGCCCCAACATCGTCGGCCAGGCGGAGATCTGCTACGGCGAATACCTGGCCCTGATGTACGCCGTGTTCGGCTGGAAACTGTTTCCCGTCGTGCAGAAGGAAACCCAGTGTACCCTTATGTGGGGCGGCGGTGGTCCCCGGTACTGGAACGCCCTCTGGAAAAACATCACCAAAGCCCACAAGGAGGGGATGAAATTGATCGTCATCGATCCCCGGGGGATCGATGCGACCCGTCACGCCGACCTGTGGCTTCAGGTGCGGCCGGGTACGGACTGTGCCCTGGCCCTGGCGATGATCCGGCATATTATTAAGGAAGGCCTTTACGACAAGGACTTTGTCGCGAAATGGTGTCATGGTTTCGAGGAACTAAGGGACCGGGTTGAACCCTTTACCTTGGAGAAAGCGGCAGAAATCACCTGGGTACCGGCCGAACAGATCCGCCAGGCCGCGGAGCTGTACGCCACATCCAAACCGGCGGCCATGACCCATGGTCTGGGAATTGAGCACACCGTGAACTCCATGGAAACCCTCCATGCGGTTTTTGCCCTCCGCGCGATTACAGGTAATCTTGACGTCAAGGGCGGCGACGTCTTCACGACGGCCTATCCGAACATCATCCACGAGCAGGAAATCGAACTGATCGGCAAACTGTCGCCGGAACAGCGGGAAAAGCAGTTGGGGGCCGATCGATTCAAAATCCTGACCCAGGAAGGGTTCCGCATGACTCAGGAAGCGGTGCCCCGGGTGTGGGGCGATCTGACCCTGAACCGCTCCAGCCAGTTCCAGGCCTTTGCACATGCCCCAACGTTTTACCGTGCCGCCATCACGGGGAAACCCTATCCGCTCAAAGCCATCCTCACGGTGTCGAGCAACCCCGTTTTAACTTACGGGAACAGCAAGGTAGTCTATGAAGCCCTGAAAAGCCTCGATCTCTATGTGGTGATGGATTTCTTCATGACCCCGAGCGCGCAACTTGCCGACTATGTGCTGCCTGGGGCGACCTATCTCGAACGTCCCTGGATCTGGGCCTATGCGATGATCGTCGGCAGCGAACGGGCCATGCCTCCTGTGGTGCCCGGTCAGTACGAACGCTGGAGTGATTATAAATTCTGGAAGGGCCTCGGCGATCGCCTGGGACAGAAAGAATACTGGCCCTGGGAGGATCTGGAAGAGGTGTACGATTACCGCCTGAAACCGTCGGGGGTGACCTTCAAGGAATTCATGGCCAAAGGCGGTTTTGCGGCGGGAAAGGGCGGCTTTAAGCGCTACGAGGAAAAGGGCTTCGGTACCCCGACAGGCAAGGTGGAATTGTATTCCACCGTTTTGGAAAAGATGGGTTATGATCCTCTGCCCGTCTTCCGGGAACCTCTGGAAAGCCCTGTCAGCAGCCCCGAGCTGGCTAAGGAGTATCCCCTTATCCTGACGACGGGCGGCCGGTTTCTGCCTTATTATAATGCCGAGCACCGTCAGGTTGCCAAGCACCGGAAGCGCTACCCCTGGCCGAAAATGGAAATCCACCCGGAGACGGCCAGGTCCCTGGGTATTGAAAACGGTCAGTGGGTCTGGATTGAAACTCCCCGGGGGCGGTGTCGACAGACGGCGGAATACGATGAGAATATCCATCCCGGCGTCGTCCATGCCCAGCACGGCTGGTGGTATCCCGAAGACCCGGGAGAGGAACCCTCCCTCTATGGCCTCTGGAAGTCCAACGTGAATATTCTGACCGATGACGACCCCGACCACTGCAACCCCATCAACGGTGGCTGGCCGTTGCGGGCCATGCTGTGCAAGGTCTATCCCTGCCAGCCCGAAGAGGTGGAAGCAGAAAAAGCGGTCCATTTTTGGGATTAAGATCTGTCTTCTGCCGGCCCTTTATTTTTGTTGAGATAGGCGTAAAAATCAGAAGTCGATCTATGGTTGACCTCCCGGAGGTGAGGGCACGATGGAACGTTTGATCCGCTTCAAGGTAAACGGTGAGCCGGTAGCATTTACCGGCCATCCCGATGAGCGGCTGATCGATTTTTTGCGGAATCATCTGCAACTGACGGGAACCAAGGAAGGCTGCGGGGAAGGAGTCTGCGGCTCCTGCACGGTTCTGCTTGACGGCAAACCTGTCAAGGCCTGTGTAACCCCGCTGAAACGGGTTGAAGGCCGGGAAATTGAAACGATTGAAGGCATCGGATCGGCGGCGTCTCCGCACCCGCTGCAGCGGGCCTTTGTCGAAAAAGGGGCCATCCAATGTGGTTTCTGCACCCCGGGAATGATCATGGGCGCGAAAGCGTTGCTGGACAAGAATCCGCAGCCGACTCGCGATGAGGTGATGACCGGTCTTTCTCCCCATCTATGCCGCTGCACCGGGTACAAAAAAATCGTGGAGGCGGTGCTGCTTGCCGCCGCAAAAGCGGCGTCGCCCGGTGAAAGCAAAGGCGTGTCCGTTCAAAACCTGATGCATCCGGAAGGGGATCGCTACACCACACCACCTTTTCCTGCTGACGTGCCATACCCTGATATGACAAAACATATCGGCACCCGTGTGATCCCCATGGGCATCTGGGAAAAGGCCCTTGGTTTGACCCGGTTTGCCGCGGACGTTACACCTGATGCCTGCCTGCACTTGAAAGTGGTTCGGAGCACGAAACCCCATGCCATGATCCGGGAGGTTGATACGAAAACGGCTTTGGCAGTTCCTGGGGTGATCGCTGTCTTAACGGCAAAAGACATCGGTGGGACCAACCGGATTGGTCCAATTCAGCGGGATCAACCGGTGCTGGCTGATGGCCGGGTACGGTTTATCGGCGACGCCCTTGCCGTGGTGGCTGCCGAATCGCTTGAGGCTGCCGAGAAGGGTGTGCGGCAGGTTCAGGTCACCTATAATGATCTGGAAGTGGTTTCTAATCTCGCGGAAGCGGCAAACCCGAACAGCCCGAAACTTCACGGGGAAACGAATCTACTGTTTCATCTGAAGAGCGACAAGGGAGATATTGCGAAGGGCTTCGCAGAGGCTGCCGCGGTGGTGGAAAACATTTATGAGACCCCTTTCAACGATCACGCCTATATCGAACCGGAGGCGGGCATGGCCTGGCCGGAGGGCGATGGCAAAATCGTCATCCGCCTGGCGACGCAGAATCCCCATGAAAATCAGGCCCAGGTGGCGGAAGCGCTTGGCATACCACCGGAAAATTTGAGGATCATCCAAGCCCCGACGGGCGGCAGTTTCGGAGGGAAGCTGAATCATCAGGTCGCTTCGCTCCTTGCCCTGGCCGTTTTAAAATTATCACGGCCGGCTAAGCTGGTTTACACGGCAGCGGAATCGATGATGTGCACGGAAAAACGGCATCCCTTCCAGCTGAAATTCCGCACCGGAGCCACACGAGAGGGAAAGCTTTTAGCGATAGAAGCGGAACTCGTTGCCAATACGGGCGCCTATGCCTCCTACGGTAAGGCGGTGGTCGAACGGGCGCTCATCCACGCCACCGGCCCCTACGATGTTCCCCATGTTTCGGTGACAGGCTCCTGCTTTTACACCAACACCACTCCCGCCGGGGCGATGCGCGGCTTTGGCGCGCCGCAGGTGGCTTTTGCCACAGAATCCCAAATGGACTTGCTGGCGGATAAGTTGGGCATGGACCCTTACGAATTCCGTTTGAAGAATCTGTTTCAGCCCGGGTCGTCGACCATCACCGACCAGGTTCTCATGGAAAGTGTTGGCGCCCGGGAGACCCTGCTGGCGCTGAAACCTTATTATGAAGATGCCCTGGTCTGGGCGGCAAATTCGCATGACACCCCTGCCGGCGGCATAAAACGCGGCGTAGGGCTATCTTCCATCTTTTTCGGCATCGGTGAAGCCGGATGGCGGGATCCTTCCCGGGAGACGATACGACTCAATGACGGGGGCTTCATTGAGTTACTGGTCGGAGCCACTGACCTCGGACAAGGTGTTTTCTCCACCCTGGAGCAGATCGCCGCGGAAACGCTGCAGATTCCCGGGGAAAGCTTTGTCGTCGTAACGCCGGATACGGATATCACCCCTTCTGCGGGACCGACCGAAGCCAGCCGTCAAACCCTTGCCTCCGGGCGGGCGATCCAGGAAGCGGCCTCTGCACTGAAGGATGCCTTGGAATTTTGCCGCTTCTATGAAGATGAAACGGGCACATATTCCGACAGGCTTAGCCGGTGCCATAAAATGTTGTTAGATAAGGGCTTGCCTGTGGAGTTCTCAGGCTATTTTATTCCGGAGACAAAACCCATTGACAATACCGGGAAAGGCAGTCCTCACCTGGCCTATGCCTTTGCGTCAGTCCTGGCCCAGGTGGAAGTTAATACGGAAAGCGGTATCATCAAGGTTCTTAAACTCGTGCTTGCCCATGATGTCGGTCGGGTTATCAACCCCCTGACTCTGGAGGGACAGATTGAAGGCGGAGCCGTCCAGGCCCTGGGTTTTGCTTTGAAGGAGGAATTCAAGCCGAATGTGACCAACCGGTGGTCATCCTACAGGATCCCCCGGATGGGGGATATGCCTGATATGGTGACGCTGTTTGTGGAAAGTCCGACACCGGAGGGGCCTTTCGGAGCCAAGGGTATTGGAGAGGTCCCGACGGTGGGACCGGCGGCGGCGATTGCCAATGCTGTGGCCCGGGCCTGCGGGATGCGGCTTACACGATTGCCCATGATTCCAGAGCAGCTGAAAAAGGCATTGGATAGATAGGAGAAAGGTGTGAAGGGAGATATTTTTCTCATTTTGGCGAGAAAATGACATCATACAGTAAAGAATATGTTAGGAAAGGTCGATACGGATGTAATATAATGACGTTGAGTGAAGTTGTTGCAGATCAAAGGGGGTATCAATATGAAGACATGTATGGCATTGATATTATGTATGTTTCTTTTTCCCTGGCTGGCTCAGTCCGCCGAATACTATCGCTGGACCGATGAAAACGGCGTGAGCCACATCACGGATCAACCGCCGGCGGAGAAGGGAAAACATATTAAGACTTATCGATTCAAAGACAATACACAACCAATGGTTCCTGCATCGCAGGCTGGTGAAGATGCAACAACGGGAACCTCCGAAAAAGACCAAGCTTCGGAAAATCAGTACGAGCAGGATAGGAATCTCGAACTTGAAAACGCAAGGCAGGAATACGAAGAAGCAAAATCTCACGAGACAGAATATCGACGGAATTTCAATGATTCCTACGGGTATGGTAAAGATCGACAGCATTGGCGTGAAAAACTGCAAGATATTGACAATAAGAAGCAGAAATTGGATAATCTGGAAAGCGGTGGATCGGATGGAGAGAGTACATCAACTACTGAATCTTCAGACAATTCAGAAAGAGAAGGTCCCAAATAAATAATACAATGAACCAGGGGTGTTTAATCATCCTTGGGTTTTTTTGCGACGTCTTAGGAACCTCAACCACCTATCTCGGTAGTAATAGCCGACAATTCCCAGAACACAACTGACCGCGGCGATGACCAGAACAGAGATGTACTGGTCGTTGCGTGCGAAATTGCCCGACATGGAGAGCATGAGTGTCCAGAAGAAGCGGCCCGCGATAACAATCAGAAGAAACGTGCCCACGGGGATATGGCTCAGACCGATGACATAACAGAGCGAATCTTTCGGAAAACCGGGAATCAAAAACAGGATGAAGGCGTACAGGGCGCCCTTTTTACGCATGAAGCGATCGAATTTCTGCACCAGTTCGGGCTTGACAAACTTCTCTACCAGCGGCAGGCCGAAGAAATGGGCCAGGCCGAAGGCCAGCCAGGAACCGAGTGTCAAGCCGATGGTCGAATAAAGTGTTCCCAAGACTGGTCCATAGAGATATCCACCGATAAAACCCGTGACTTCCCCCGGAAAGGGGGCGACCACAACCTGAAAAATCTGGACGGCCATAAAGGCGATCTGATCATAGGGACTGAAGGATTTGATCAGACTGATAATGCGTTCCTTGTCAGTCAGGATTTCGTAGACGTTATAATGGACAAACAGATAGCCCAGCAGAACAACCAGAACGATCAGCAGGATTTCTCTGTAAGCGATTTTATAATTCATCTTGAAGGCAGATTCCTTTTATTCGTCGCCCTCTTACCATGGAATCTGTTTTTTCGGCAAGAAACTCTCGTTTAAAATCCGTAACCATCTGGAATATAAAAAGAATAAAAAAGCCACATCGGTTTGTTAACCGATGTGGCAAAAACGGTATTCAGATGCGCAAGAGATTAAAGATTTTTTCCCTTCTTCCAGGCCTCAAAGGCGGCGACGATCGTTTCCACGGCTCCGTCCGCCGTCATCGAATCCGTGTTGATGGTCAGGTCGTAATCATAAGGATTTATCCAGTCGACTTTGAAAAACTTTTTAACAAAGACCCGCCGATCCTTTTCGGTTTTTTCCGCATAATCTTCCGCTTCCTGCCGTGAACACCCCCTGCTTTTCATAATTCGATTCACCCGGTTTTCCTTGGAGCCGATCAGTTTCACTCGGAAGTTTTTTTCCGGCGGCAGAAGGTACAGCGCACCCAGCCCCAGGATAACGGCATTGCCACGATCCTTGACGGTGTTGATCACCTTGGACAGGTGAAACATGAATTTATCGGGCCACATGTGGCGGGTTTCAAACAGGGACGACAGCCAGTCGTCCCGTGTGGTGAGAGCCTTCTCAACAATGGCTTTGATTGCCTTTTCATCTACCTCGGCACTTTCTGCAATATGTTTTGCAATCTGCCCGGCGAAAAGGTCCATCTTCAGGCGTTCCGAAAGCACTCTTGCAATTCGCGTCCCACCGGTTCCCGGTTCGCGTGAAATGGTAATGACCGGTTTTGATTCAACAATCTCTCCCTTCACTTCTTTTGAACTAAGTGCCCACTTTGACAATTGCTCATTGACGATTTGATCGATAGAGCGGATTTCTTTCTTCATACGAACCTCCTTTTCATCGTACCAATCCAGAATGAGATTTAGTCAACAACACATTACATTTCAGATGAACAGCAATATCTTCAAACTCAGCTGCTTACAGGGAATAGAGTTTTTCCCCGGGCAGGACGGTCTTGTTATTTTTCAAGAGGACATCGATGGCGGCGTCGGGATTGTCGAACCGGAAGAGCATGACCGCGTTTTCGCCGCTGCGCTCAACAAAGGCATACATATATTCAATATTGATTTTGGCCTGCGCCAAAACCTCGAGAATACTGTGTAGTCCACCAGGTTGGTCCGGAACTTCAACAGCAACGACATTGGTTCGGCTGACCGTATATCCGTTTGCTTTCAGAACCCCGACAGCATCGACGACATGATCGACGATCAATCGGACGATCCCGAAGTCCGACGTATCCGCCACAGCCAAGGTGCGGATATTGATATTGGCGTCCCGAAGAATCCGCGTCACGTTTTCAAGTCCTCCGGGTTTGTTTTCCAGGAAAATGGAAATCTGTTCGACCTTCATGCGTTTTCCTCCCTTCCGTTTTCAGGCATTATATTTTCCGCTTGTCAACGACCCGGCTGGCCTTTCCTTCAAAACGCTGGAGCGATTTCGGTTCCACCAGCTTTACTTTAGCCGTCACACCGAGGAAATCCTTCAAATCCTTGATGATGTTCCGCTCAATCT
The DNA here is from genome assembly GCA_964494155.1 of uncultured Syntrophales bacterium. Lineage (GTDB taxonomy): Bacteria > Desulfobacterota > Syntrophia > Syntrophales > JAAYKM01 > JAAYKM01. The sequence goes on along the minus strand of CAZBQX010000026.1, from coordinate 8,173 downwards.
TCTGGAGCGACTTGATCTCATCCGCGTTGGAAAATAAGCGTTCATTGACTTCCACCTGGACTTCCAGGGTATCAAGGGTTCCCTCCCGGTCCACGATAAGTTGATAATGGGGGTCGAGACCGTCAATTCCGACGAGAACCGCTTCGATCTGGGAGGGGAAAACATTCACCCCGCGGATGATCAGCATATCGTCGCTGCGTCCCATGACACGCTCCATCCGGTAATGACTCCTGCCGCAGACACAGGGCTCAGGAATGAGTCGGGAGAGATCCCGGGTCCGATAGCGGATCAGCGGAAAGGCTTCCTTGGACAGGGTCGTAAAGACGAGTTCGCCGGGTTCGCCCGGAGGCAGAACTTCACCGGTGGCGGGATTGATGGTTTCCACCAGGAAATGATCCTCAAAAACATGCATGCCTTCCCGCCCTTCCTGACATTCCATCGCCACGCCCGGTCCCATGATCTCCGACAGGCCGTAGATGTTCATGGCTGTCAGATTCAAGGCGTCCTCGACCTCGTTCTTCATTTTCTCACTCCAGGGTTCCGCGCCGAAGACACCGACCCGGAGCTTCAGGCTGCGCATGTCAACCCCCATGGCCTCCCCCTGCTCCGCCAGATTGAGGGCATAGGAGGGTGTGCAGCAGATGGCGGTGGGGCCGAAATCCTGAAGGATCATGATCTGGCGTTTTGTGTTGCCTCCCGAAATGGGAATGACACTGGCACCGAGTTTTTCCGCCCCGTAATGGACGCCCAACCCACCGGTAAACAAGCCGTAGCCGTAGGCGTTGTGGATCATATCGTTTTTAGTCAGACCGGCGGCCACAAAACAGCGGGCCATGAGTTCCGACCAGGTTTCAATATCGCGTTTCGTGTACCCGACAACAGTTGAACGGCCTGTCGTACCGGAGGAAGCGTGGAGGCGGACGACGCTACTCATCGGGACGGCGAACATACCGAACGGGTAATTATCCCGGAGGTCCTGTTTCGTTGTGAAGGGAAAACGCCGGAGATCATCCAGGCTTTTGATGTCTTCAGGAGAGACGCCGGCTTCGTCGAAGGATTTTCGGTAAAAACCGACGGTGTGGTAAACGCGCGAAACCACCTGCTGAAGACGCTTGAGTTGAAGGATTTCCAGCACCTCCCGCGGCAGGGTTTCATATTCTTCGTTATAGATCATGCAATGATCCCCCTTTCGGATATCTTTAATTTAATATACCGACAGACGTCGATAAAATCAACGAATTGATCGATGAAGGCAAGGTGACGAAAGGATTTTGTGAGCAGAATTCAGGCCACGCTGTCGTAGCCGCCCTGAAGCGCCTTGATGGTCATGCTTGCCAGGGATTTTTTAGAACCCATCAGATCCTGCACACTCTGGATGAGCGATTCCATCTTGATCACCGGCATGACCTTCAGCATGGCGCCGAGCATAACCATGTTGGCAGAGCGCTCATTCGCCGTTTCCCGACCGATCCGGTTGGCCGCCACGGCGTAGTAGACGACGCCCGGCTGATCCGGAACGGCGTCGATGAGATCGGCGTTGTAGATCAGTTTTGCCCCTGGTTTCAGGCGGGGCAGAAAGGTGATGACGGACGGTTTATTCAGGGCGATCAGCACATCGGGAGACGACACCACGGGAGAGGCGATTTCTTCCGTCGAAATACTGGTCGTGCAGTTGGCGGTTCCACCCCGCATGGCTGCACCGTAACAGGGCAGATAAGACACGAAGAAATTTTCGTACATGGCGGCGTTGCCCAGGACATTGCCTACGGTCAAAGCCCCCTGTCCGCCGGAACCGGAACAAAGAATCGTCGTTAACATACTACGCCTTTTTCTCCCTTTTATCTGTCAGCACCCCGAGAGGGAATTCCTTCTCCAGGACCGTATGGATCCACTCGATGGATTCGACGGGGCTCAACTTCCAGTTCGTCGGGCAGGCTGAAAGGACCTCGATAATGGAATAACCCAATCCGTCCATCTGAGTCTGGAACGCCGTCCGGATGGCTTTTTTTGTTTTGCGGATCGCCGCGGGGGTTGTCGCCGCCACCCGTTCGGCGTAAACAACACCGGGAAGATTCGCCACCAGATCGGTAATATGCAGAGTATAACCGTCTGATTTCGGATCACGTCCCGCCGGTGTCGTTGTGGTTTTCTGGCGGAGCAGAGTGGTCGGTGCCATCTGTCCCCCGGTCATGCCGTAAACGGCGTTGTTGATAAAAATGACCGTAATATTCTCACCCCGGTTGGCGGAGTGGATTGTTTCCGCCGTGCCGATGGCCGAGAGATCGCCGTCACCTTGATAAGAAAAGACAAACAGGTCAGGCTGGGTTCTTTTGACTCCGGTTGCCACAGCAGTACCGCGGCCGTGGGAAGATTCGATCATGTCCACGTCAAGATAGTCGTAGGCTAAAACGGCGCATCCGGCGGGATTGACACAGAGAGCCCGCTTTCCAAGATCCATCTCTTCGAGGAGTTCCGCAATAATCCGGTGTACGACGCCATGACCGCAACCGGGACAATAATGGCTGCTGACATTTTGCTTGTGATATTTTGGCCAGGGATTTAACAGTTCCATGATGTGTTTCTCTTTTCACCCTTTCCCGTCAGGATTTCATCTTTTCACGGATGACCTGGGCGAATTCATCCGGCTCGGGAATGATCCCGCCGGGACGGCCGTAAAACAAAACCTCCGCCCTTCCCTCCAGAGCCAGGCGGACATCTTCCACCATTTGTCCTGTACTCATTTCCAAAACCAGGAATCGCTTTACCTTTTTAGAAAGGTCCCGCAGAATTTCATTCGGGAACGGCCATAATGTAATCGGACGGACAAGCCCCGCTTTCAGTCCCTGAGCCCGCAACTGATGGATGGCCCCCTTGGCGACCCGGGCGGTGGTACCGTAGGCCACAGCAATGATATCCGCATCTTCGGTACAGTAGGCTTCAAAACGGGTTTCGTTCTGGGCAATTTCTTCGTACTTTCGGAACAAGTTCCAGTTGTGATCCTCCATTTTCTGAGGATCCAGAACCAGCGACGCCAGAAAACGGCTGGGGCCGTTTCCGCGTCCCTTCAGCGCCCATTCCTTCTTCGGCAGTTTCTTCGGGTCGATCGGGTCCGGGAAAAGCACGGGTTCCTTGATCTGGCCCATCATGCCATCGCCCAGCATCATGACTGGTGTCCGGTAACGGTCGGCAATATCAAAGGCCACAAACATCAAGTCTGCGACTTCCTGGATGGAACCGGGGGCAATGACCGGTGTCCGGTAATCACCGTGACCGCCGCCCCGGGTCGCCTGGAAATAGTCTCCTTGAGCGGGTGCGATGTTGCCCATACCGGGACCACCGCGCATAATGTTCACAATAACCGCCGGAAGCTGGAAGCCGGCTAAAAAAGAGATGCCTTCCTGCTTCAGGCTGATACCGGGTGAAGATGAAGACGTCATGGCCCGTGTGCCTGTAGCGGCGGCTCCGACAACCATATTAATGGCGGCGATTTCACTTTCCGACTGGATGAACGCCCCACCGGCTTTTCGCATATGATCGGACATGTATTCACAGAGTTCGTTCTGCGGCGTGATGGGGTAACCGAAATAAGCCCGGCATCCGGCCCGGATGGCTGCTTCCCCGAAAGTGTGGTTTCCGCTCATGAAGATTTTATTCACTGTACACCTCTATCACCAGATCGGGGCACACCAGAACGCAGGACAAGCAGCCCGTGCACTGTTCCGGGTGAGCCGCTTCCGCATAATGGTAACCCATTTCATTGAGGGAATGTGAAGAGGCAAGGACCTCAGGCTTGCAATACTCAATACAGAGATTACAGCCCTTGCAGAATTCCTGTTTGACAACGACCTGATACGATTTCTTTTTTGTCATGAGTGTGTGGCCCGATTGACGACGGTAGGCTATGCCTGCCGCCGTCAATCATTATTATTTTATCCCCGCGGCATTGCTGACTGCTCCGGGGTATCCTTGCGCGGTCCGCCTGTTTTTATTACCTTTTAGGGCGCTCACCTTACTCCCATCGAAATGGGAATATCAAGAAAAAATTGCGCTTAGGATAAAAAAATATGCTTCCACGCCTGGCATTTTAATGCATACCGGCTTTGCCGGGGGCCGAATTACATATTTTCCTTGTCTTTATTGCGGATCGCCACCCGGCGAATCTTACCGCTGATAGTCTTCGGCAGCTCCGTCGCAAACTCAATGATGCGCGGGTACTTATATGGCGCCGTGACCTTCTTCACATGGTCCTGCAGCTCAGCAACCAGGGCGTCATTTCCCGTGTAGCCTTGGGCCAGGACAACTGTCGCCTTGACGATGGCGCCGCGGATGTCGTCGGGAACGCTTGTGATGGCGCATTCAAGGACTGCCGGATGTTGGATGAGGGCGCTTTCAACCTCGAAGGGACCGATCCGGTAGCCGGAACTCTTGATCAGATCGTCGGCCCGGCCGACGAACCAATAATAACCGTCTTCATCCCTCCAGGCCATGTCGCCCGTATAGTACCAGCCGTCGTGCCAGACCCGGTCCGTCGTGTCCTTATCCCGGTAATAGCCGCCGAACATGCCGACCGGCATCATCTGGCCGACATGAATGGCGATTTCTCCTTCCTCGCCGATTTCGGCCGGTTTTCCCTCCCCGTTAATCAGTTCGATAATATAACCCGGCGTGACCCGGCCCATGGAGCCCGGTTTGGGGTCCATCCAGGGATAGGTCCCGATGGCGCAAGTCATTTCGGTCTGGCCGTACCCCTCCATGATGCGTAGACCCGTCTGCTGCAGAAACTGGAAATAAACTTCTGGATTCATGGGTTCCCCGGCGGTGACGCAGTACTTGATGCAACTGCAGTCATAGTTCCGCAGATCCTGCTTGATCAGGAAGCGGTATACCGTAGGCGGGGCGCAGAAAGTGGTTACCTTGTGTTCGATGGACTTTTTTAGGACATTTACCGGATCGAACTGGTCGTAATCATAGACGAAGACGGCACTTCCCGACAGCCACTGGCCGTAGATTTTTCCCCAGACGGCCTTGGCCCAGCCCGTATCGGCGACGGTGTAGTGAAGCCCGTTGTCCTCCGTATTCTGCCAGTATTTGGCCGTGTGGATATGGCCCAGGGGGTAGGTGAAATCGTGCTGGACCATCTTCGGCATTCCCACCGTTCCGGAAGTGAAGTACAGCATCATGATATCGCCGTTTTTTGGGGCGTCATCTCCGGACGGTTTTACGAACTCATCCGAGGCGTCGGCCATCTCTTCCTCGTAAGAGATCCAGCCTTCGCGTTTGCCGCTCAGGATGATCTTGGATTCGAGCACGCCCGGTACCTTCACCTCGGCTTCTTCGACAAAACCTGCCAGATCGGGGTCGTTGATGCAGACGATATTTTTGATATCGGCACGCTCGATCCGATAAACGATGTCCTTGGTCGTCAGCATGTGGGTGGCGGGGATACCGATGGCCCCGATTTTATGCAGGGCGACGAAGAGAAACCAGAATTCATAACGGCCCTTGCAGATGAGCATGACCGGGTCGCCCTTTTTGATGCCCGCTTTTTTGAACATATTTGCGGCCTTGTCGCTGTACCGTTTCATGTCGGCGAAGGAAAAAGTGAGGGATGTGCCGTAGTCATCGCAGTAAACCAGGGCGCGTTTATTCGGGTCCTCCTTGGCATATGTGTCAACGACATCATAACCGAAGTTGAACTCGGCAGGGACGTTTATCTTGTAGGTCGCCTTGAAATCCTCGTATGAATCGAATTGCGTTTTGCTCAGATATCGGTCAATCAGAGACATGTTTCTCCTCCTTATATATTAAAAGATAACGGCGAGGAACTTCGCCGGGGCATTTTCCATGGCTTCCATGGCGTGGGGGCATCCCGAATCGAAATAAATCGAGTCCCCTTCCCGGAGGATCAGTTCATTGCCGTGGATGAAAACCTTAAGGACGCCCTGAATGACGTAGTCGAATTCCTGTCCCGGATGGGTGTTCATCTCCGTGGCTTTCCCGGAGGACTTCGGTTCAACCGTAACCAGGAAGGGCTCCGCTTTCTTGTGGATGAAATTGGCCGCCAGACTCTGGTACCGATACTGGGTCCGGCGCTCGACGGCGACGCCCTTCTCCTTGCGGGTCACGGTGAAGTACTTCATGTGGGGCTCTTCACCCGTCAGGAGCACCGCCATGTCGACATTGAGCCGATGGGCGATCCCAAACAGAATGCTGGCCGGAATGTCCGTTTCGCCTTTCTCATATTCTGTGTACGCGTCCGTTGAAACTTTCAGATGGTCGGCCATATCCTCCCCGGACACGCCGAGATTTTCCCTCAGTTCCCTGATGCGAGCCGCCACTTCCCTGATTTTCTCCTGCATAAAGACCCCCTCCTTTTTCTGCTGTTGTGTAAACTATCCGGAATGTGAAATTTAGAAATCGCTTTAATGCAATGCAAACTTGAAGATACCCCCCGGCGGGAAAAACAATTGGATTTTGCCCCTCCAACTTGCCGTTTTCCCTATCTTATCGGAGCGAAGGTGTCAATGGGAAATATGGTTTTCCTGTTGGAAGCTGAGGTTGGGAAAAGAAATACTTTAAGGGATTTGCCATGAGGCGATGGGTGACGGATTTCCGAAAGAGAAATTTTTAAAGAGGTGGGATAGGCGGCAATGCTCCTTGCCGTTTTCCGCCCTAGACTCCCCTGTGGCCGGTAGGGTATTTCTCAAGGCAAAGCTGTTGACAAGGGGCGGCATTTAAGATAAATTTCGCCTGTAAAATCGTACATTTTCAAAAATACAAGCAATAACGGACATCTATGATTTGTGTAGCGGAAGCATTAACCCATATTCTGGATGACATTCAACCCTTGGGATTGGAAAAAGTCCATATCCTGAACGCCCTCAACCGGGTCATCGGTGAAGACGTCACTGCGCCGCGGGATATTCCGCCGAAAGACAACTCCGCCATGGACGGTTATGCCATCCGGGCCATCGACATCCGGGATGCCGCGCCGGGCAATCCAGTCAGTCTGCGAGTCATTGAGGCAATACCCGCCGGAAGCATTCCGCAAAAAACCCTCGGGCCGGGTGAAGCGGCCCGGATAATGACGGGAGCCCCTCTTCCCGCCGGCGCAGATGCCGTGGTCCGCCTGGAAGAGACCACCGAAGATAAAGACACAGTCGTTATTTCAGGTTCTTACAAAACAGGCAATGATGTCCGTCTGGCTGGCGCCGACGTGAAATCAGGCGAAAGGGTCATTTCCCATGGCGCAGTCCTGCGTCCGGCGGAAATCGGCATGCTTGCCAGCCTCGGCCGTTCCTCTATTTATGTCCTCCAGAGACCGACCGTGGCGGTGATCTCCACGGGGAATGAACTGGTCGAGATCGACGAAGAACCCTCACCCTGGGAAATCGTCAACAGTAACGGATATTCCATTATTGCGCAGATTATGGATTGTGGCGCTGTACCGCTTTATTTAGGCATTGCGAAGGACAATAAGGAGGATCTGGCAGAGAAATTCACAGCGGCCTTGCGGGCCGACGTGATTATCACATCCGGTGGTGTATCCTTTGGAGATTACGATTTTGTGAAGGACTTTATTGCCGAGACCGGGAACAAGATGCATTTCTGGCAGGTGGCCATGCGGCCGGGCAAACCCCTGGTTTACGGCCGAGTGAGCGGCAAGCCATTTTTCGGCTTGCCTGGGAATCCAGTCTCGTCTATGGTGTCATGTGAACAATTTGTGCGTCCGGCCCTGTTAAAGATGATGGGCCATCGGAATCTATACCGCCGGATTATCCGCGTGCCTCTGGAAGAAGACATCAGTAAAGTCGAAGGTTTGACATTCTTTCTCCGGGTGCGGGTTGAACAGCAGGAAGGCTGCTATCGGATCATGACGACGGGTGACCAGAGTTCAGGCATTCTGAAATCGATGGTCAAGGCGAATGGGCTGATCGTGTTGCCCGAAGACATAACGGAATTGAAAAAAGGCGATGAGGTCACGGTTCAGCTCATCGACCATACTTTTTGTTTGACCCCTGAACCGGCATATCTTTAAATCAACCATTCCTTCCGTTTTCTCGTGCGGAAGTACACAGGTCACTGGTGGGCCTCCCGGACTTCAAATCCGGTGTGGGGCGTGAAGAGCGTCCCGGGTGGGTTCGATTCCCATGTACTTCCGCCAATTTATTAA
>CAZBQX010000025.1:0-26887 GCA_964494155.1 uncultured Syntrophales bacterium | reverse complement strand
GGCGGTCTTTTTGTTGACACAAGGGGTTGCTTTTGCCGGTGACGGCAGTTTCCTCAATCAAAAGGCCTTGTCTTTTGTTCATGCATTGTTCCAAAGATCCACCGCCGCCTCCAGGAATCTGTCGAAAGAAACGTTGCTCAACGGAACCGAAAGGCAGGACGGATTCTGCAAACTTGTTAAGAATTCGGTATTTATGGATGTCCTGATTCCGTTCGTTGCCGGGAAGGACGTATGGGCTGCCGGAACGGAAAAACAGAAGAACGATTTTACCCTGGCTGCCTATTCAAATTTATCCATTTTTATTGCATTGGCTTTTCAGAATTACACCCAAGGTGATCCACCCGACTTTTTCATTGCCGAAGACCATTGCACGGATAAAACCATCGCGGTGAAGGTGGCTCTTCCCAACGACAAAACCGATCTCATTATTAAACTCAAGCACTTAGGTAATGGTAATTTGAAGGTGTATGATTCCGTCGTCAATGGAATCAGTACCATGCAGAACAAGAAAGCCGATTTTGCCTGTGCGTCCCAGGGCTCGTTGGAGACCTTAACGGCACGAATCAGTATGGCGAACAAGCGATCCGGATACGGGGAATGCCAGATCGATCAAATTTTATCGCAGGAGAAACTGGCCGTCCGGGAAGATCCCGGGCTGATCAATTGATTGCCTCCTGTGGCCGGCCTGAACGATCGGACAGGGACGACGGCCCATGTTCGGGAAACATTTTTCCCAGGATTTCCAGAATCGTTATGGTATCCGAACTGATCAGTTCACCATCCTGATTAATCAGGATCATGGCGGGCACGCCCATGACGCCGTAAGCCATGCCGACGCTGCCGTATTCATCCAGCAAGATCCGGTAGGGAATTTGATTTTTCTTTGCAAATTCCCTGACTCTCGCCAGAGGTTCCTGAATATTCACATTAACCATGACCAGGCCTCGTTTCCCGTAGACTTGATAAAGTTCCCGGTAGGCGGGGATGAGTTCACGACAGGATGGACACCAGGTTGTCGTAAAGATCATCAGGACCATTTTGCCGCGTTCAGATTTAAGATGGAATGCTTGGCCATTTAAATCCTGAAGGGTGAAATCGGGGGCTTCCCCTTCCTCCTGCCATTCGATCTCCGGGCCGGGACTGCAGGAAATTACAAGGAAAAACAGCAGGATCATCGTGCAAACCATGCGGTCCAGATGCCCGTCTTTCCGGCGTGACTTTCCGAATATGCTGCTCTGATGTGAAATAGTGCCCATGATTTTCTCTTACAGCCAAAGCGTTCCGGCAAGAATCAGAAAATATTCACCGATCCCGATCATCATCCATCCGAAAAGGTGGCTTACTCGCACCATCCAGGGGCCCGATTTGGGGAGGCGGGTCAGAAAGGCAGTAAATGTGCCGACCAGAATCAGAAGCGTGCCGATACCCAGGGAAAACAGGAACAAGAGCGCCATGCCGAACACAGGATTCTGGCGGCTGGCAACGTAGGTGAGGAGTACCGTGAGAACCGGCGTGGTACAGGGTCCCAGGACAAATCCCGACAGAACACCGATAAGAAAGCTGCTGAGACAGCCTTCTGTTTTTTTTCGGTTCTGGAAGCGGGAAATTGCCTCCGGTGTGTACAGGCGTAAACTGAACAGCTCCAGCATCGATAAACCCATCAGGATGCAGACATTGGCCATGATGATGTAAGTCCATGGATTCGCCTGGATCTGTCCGAAAAGTCTGCCTGACAAAGCGGCAATGCCGCCCAGCAATGTGTAGGTCAGCGCAATACCCAGAACATAAAAGAACGAAAGGAGAAAACTCCGGGTGCGCGTGTTGGCGCTCCGGGCGCCGATAAAGGCAACGGTTACCGGAATAACCGGATAGACGCAGGGTGTAAATCCGACCAGCACCCCCCCTAAATAAGCGATCAGGGGCGCCAGATAGAAAGAATCCTTCAGGGTTAAAGCCAGATTTTGAATCAGTTGATCAAACAAAAGTCATTCACCTGAAAATATTTAGGTACCATATTTCTTCATCCTCGCCGGGCTCCAAGACAAGCATATCCTGATATCCGGTGGCATATCTCAAGGAAACCTTTCATAGATTCAATCCTTTGTCAAGGCGAGTCCAAAGGTTATGGCAGCGCCTCCCGCCAGGACAGCCAATTCATGCCGAACGCTTCCGCCACCATGGGATGGGTGAGGGCGCCGCCGGCGCAGTTGATTCCGCCGGAAAGGGCGGCATTCTCCAGGGCCGCTTTGCGAAGTCCCTTATTGGCGATCATGCGAATATACGGCAGGGTGGCGTTCGTGAGGGCAAAGGTGGAGGTCCGGGGGACGGAAGCCGGGATATTCGGAATCCCGCAGTGAATCACTTCATGCACCATGTAAATCGGATCGGCATGGGTGGTCGGATGTGTTGTTTCCACCGATCCACCCTGATCTACGGAGATATCGATGATGACCGAGCCCGGCTTCATGCGGGAAACCATGTCCCGGGTCACCAGAACCGGCGCTTTGGCGCCGGGAATCAGGACGGCTCCGATCAGGACGTCGGCGTATCCTGTGGCCTTTTCAATGGCGTAGGGATTGGAATAAACCGTAATCACATTCCCATGCAGTATATCGTCGATGTACCGCAGACGTTCGTGATCGATATCCAGAATTGTGACGTGGGCCCCTTGACCGCAGGCAACCTTGGCGGCGTTAAGGCCCGCCACCCCGCCGCCGATGATGACCACCTCCGCCGGGGGAACACCGGGAACACCGCTTAAGAGAACCCCCCGCCCGCCGTAGTCTTTTTCCAGAAAGCGCATGGCCATCTGGATCGACATTCGACCGGCGACCTCGCTCATGGGGGTCAGAAGGGGCAGGCGTCCATCCGGGGTCTGGACGGTTTCATAGGCGATACCGGTGATTTTTCGATCCAACAGAGCCCGAGTCAAGGGTTCGGATGACGCGAGGTGGAGGTAGGTGAAAAGCATCTGGCCTGCCCGGTAGGAATCCCATTCGGCTTCCAGGGGTTCTTTTACCTTGATGATCAAATCCGCCTGGGCGTAGATTTCCCGAGCGGGAAGGCGTTCCGCCCCCTCCCGGAGGTACTCTTCGTTGGTAATGCCGCTGCCCTGACCGCCGTCCGTCTCTACTAAAACCGTATGGCCGTCGAGCTTCAGGGTTTTGACTCCCGCGGGCGTCAGGGCAATGCGGTTCTCCCCTTCCTTGATTTCCTTCAAGACACCGATAACCATAGAGGCCTCCTTTGTTCATGACGTACCGATTCAACCCGCAAGGGGCGTGCATGGTGATAATCCTTTAACATGATATATAAATTGGCCGGAAAAATCATGCCTTCCGATTGCTTATTTTATCAGGCGGCGATACATGCCACGAATGGCCAAGGGAAAGCACACCAGGGTTAATACGATCAGATACAGGAAACTCCACCAGAACAGGTTTCCATAGACGCCGTAGGAACAGGACCGGCACAGGTTCACCAGATGAGTCAAAGGTAGGATAAGGGCAAACTGTTGCGCCCAGACCGGCAGGTTTTCCAGAGGGAAGAATGTGCCGCCAAAGAGGAACATGGGGGTGATAAAGAGAAAAATGGGGAGATTGAAAAGTTCGATATGAGGGACAAAGGCCGTAAAAATCATCCCCAGGGAACCGAATGCCAGGCCGCCCAGAAAGGCGACCCACAGCAGAAGCAAGCCGTCGGGGTACCGGATCAAACCGAAACAACTGATGACGACCATCATTACCGCCGTGGCCAGAACCGCCTTGGTCGCGCCCCAGATCATTTCACCCGTAATGATCTCTTCGACCGTCAGCGGCGTGGCCATCATGGCGTCGAAGGTTTTCTGGTAATACATCCGGACAAAAGAGGCGTAGGTGTTTTCGTAGAAGGCATTGCTCATGATGTTGATGGCGATCAGGGCCGGCGCAATGAAGAGCGTATAGGATATTTCCATGCCCTCGTAATGCAGGTACCCGACCAGGAAGCTCATGCCGATCCCGAAGGCCAGCAGGTAAAAGAGCGGTTCCAGCAGCGGCGGGATGAAGCTCACCAGCCAGGTGCGGCGGTAAACGAGAAAATTACGCTGCCAGACATGCATGAATCGCCAGGAAATACGCATCATTCACGCAGCCCCCTTCCCGTCAGTTTCAGGAAAACATCCTCCAATGTAGCCATGCGCATCAGACACCCCTCCCGGCAGTAATGGGAACTGATTTCATGGTAAAGCTGGTCATGATGATTTCCGTAAATAATCAACAGATGCCCCAAATCCTCATGGGACAGACCTTTGGCCCGGACGTGTTTTCGAAGGTCCTCTTCCGGCTCGCTGACTTCGATTACATGCCGGCCGACATATTTATGGATCAACTCCACAGGTTTTCCTTCCACGAGGATTTTCCCCTGGTCCATGATCATCAAGTGATCACAGAGTCGCGCCGCTTCATCCATGTAGTGCGTGGTCAAAAGCATGGTCATGCCTTTGGCACGAAGTTCATTCAGACGTTCCCAGACCTGATGGCGGGACTGGGGGTCCAGGCCGCTGGTCGGCTCATCAAGGATCAGCAGGTCCGGTTGGTTGAGCAGCGCCCGGGCGATAATCAGGCGGCGCATCATCCCGCCGGAGAGTTCCGTAACTTTTGCCTCACGTCGTGTTTCCAGCGACATGAACTGAAGCAGATTTAAGGCTCGTTCCCGGGCGAGAGTGGGAGGAAGGGAAAAATAACGGGCATAGACTTCGAGATTCTGGAGAACCGTCAGATCGGGATCGAGGTTGTTCTCCTGAGGGCAGATACCGATACGGGCCTTGATGGACCGGTAATCCGTGCCGATATCCCGGCCGAATACCCGCAGGGTACCGCTACTGACAGGAGATAACCCGTAAATCATCCGGATGGTGGAGGTCTTGCCTGCGCCGTTCGGTCCTAAAATACCGAAGCATTCTCCGGGGCGGACTTCAAAAGAGATGCCGGCTACGGCTTCCAGTGAGCCGAAATGCTTTTTCAGTTCCCGGGCGTCGATGATGGACGTGACCGATTCCATGACCCGGATTTCTGAGAGATTCCTTGTCATACTCGGTTCGCAATCATGGTGAATGGCTCATGACGAAATCCCCCGACGGGGCAGGGTGAATTAATTTGGGAATTTTCAACAAATATATTTGACAGTCCTTTCCGACCCATCATATACTACGCGCCAATTCATGCAAAGCCGTTTTCTGCAGCAAACCAGAAGAAAAACGTTGATAAAGGCGAGGTTTACGATTTCATGCTGATCCGGCCCGGAATGGCCATCCAGATTTCCATGGTTCTGGATTCGGGGAAGACCATCTATCCTCGTGCCATGATTTATGACATACAGGACAAAAAAGTCATTTTCTCTCAGACGTCTCCTCCCCTGTTGAGATCCCATATTGGGCGTTACATGCTGCTTTCCGCGGTACTGACCCAGGAGGGGAAGCCGCAGCGCTACGGTTTTCTGGCCCGGGTGACGGGATTTATCAAAGACTATGAAATTGCCTCCCAGGCCAAGGTCATGGCGGTTTCGGCCGATGTGAAGTCGGAATCCACCGAAGTCGATCTGCGTGAATCCTACCGGGTAAAACCTGCTGCCGATTGCGGCCTTCTGCTTGTGATCAACAAGGAGGAATACCCGATTGTGGACATTTCCCTGGGGGGGGTTATTTTCAGCCAGCCTTTCTCCAAAATCAGCAGCACCCCCAAGGGTGAATTGCCCATGATTCTGGTGATCGACGAAGTGCCGATCAAACTGCTGGCCCGGGTGATCCGCGTGGTGGAAAAAGAGGATTACCGCTATGTCGCCTGTGCGTTTAACGGAGGCGACAAGGAGCTTCAAAGCCGGCTGGGTAAGAAAATCCTGGATATTGAACGGCAGCAACTCTCTTTGGGACGGCTCTGACTTCTGAAGATCAAAGGGTCCGTATGGTTGTTTTTCAACCAACCGGACTGCTCACCTTCTTCGCTTTCCGTTGAGCGATCAACCTGCGAGGTTCCCATTTATTTCGTTGACACGTCGTAAGGCTCTCCCTATAATCAAGCAACCGAAGGAAGTAGTTCAAAACAGATGGAGGCTGCTATCAGTCACGTTTGGTTCAATGAGAGTCAGTCGAAATCAGAACCGACGCTTCCGCCGTGGATGTTTCGTCACCCGGAGCTTATGCGATCGATGGCGGCCGCAGATCACCTGGATCGGCAGAAGCTGGCCAATACCCTGAATTACATACATTTCAAGGCCGATCCCATCTATGCTCTGCTCACACATCCCGAGTATGACGAGAGTGTCCTGATCGAGGTTCAGCCCGACCCCTGCCTGGGCAAGTTGCTGTATTGCCGCTGGGCTAAAACCTACGCCCTGTATAAACTCGAACATTATCGCTTGAAATATTTGATCCTGCCCCATGACCAATCGTTCATTGTTGTATCCGGACGTCTGATGTCCAGGGATTGTGACGGGTTCACCCTCGAATTACCCGAATCGGCACTCGTCGTCAGCAGACGCCAGTTCCCCAGATATGGTTGCCGTGACGTCAGGGTCGAATTATGGCAGGATGGGTTTCAGGCAGAAGGGGAAATGGTTGATTTCAGCCCTCAGGCTTTTCGATTAAGGGTGCAATCTGGTTCGGAATTTTCCTTTCATTGCTTCAATTCGGAGGTGCCGGCAACCGTCCGTCTGTCCAATCGGGGCAGCGTTTTCTATTCGGGTATTTGCCGTTGCAGCCGTGAGAAACCGGATGGAAAAAGTCACGAACTGGTTTTTGCGCCCATCGATGATTGCATCAAAAGATTTAAGGCCAGGGCGTTGCGCAATCCTCGACGGAAAAGTTCCGCGCCCCTGTATGCGATTTTTGAACATCCCTTCATAAATAAACGTTTGCAACGAGAGATCGCCGATATTTCCACAACGGGTTTTTCCCTCTGCAATAAGCCCAGCGAATCGATTCTGATGCCGGGGATGATTATTCCGGATATGACGATCACCTATGCGGGACTGATGAAATTACGTTGCAAGGTGCAGGTGATTTACCGGAGAGAGGAGCCGGAGCAGACGCGTTTCGGATTGGTGATTCTCGATATGGACTTGACCAGTTACAGCCACCTGAATCAGATCATCAACCATCTCCATGGTTCCGACTCCGGGATGACCAATGAGGTCAATTTAGAAGAGCTTTGGGAATTTTTCTTCGATACGGATTTTATTTATCCGCAAAAGTATAAAAACATTCAGGCATTCAAGGAGCAGTTTCGGGATGTCTATCGGCGGCTTTATGAGGAAACCCCGGAGATTGCCCGGCATTTTACATACCAGCGCGATGGGAAAATCTACGGTCATATTGCCATGTTGAGGGCCTACGAGCGCACCTGGATGGTCCACCACCATGCGGCCAGGCCGATAGGGGGACGACCCATCGGCCTGGTCGTCTTGAAGCAGTTAATCTATTATTTGAAAGATCTGAATCGTTTGCCCTCGGCGAATATGGACTACGTCATCACCTATTTCCGCCCGGAAAATAAATTCCCGGCGCGGGTTTTCGGCGGGTTCACCCGGGAGCATGACAATGCCCAGCACTGCTCCGTCGATCAGTTTGCATATGTTACCTTTCCGGGGGAGAAAGCATTCCGCGATTTACCCGCGGGCTGGCGTTTAAGGGAATGTACGGCGGCGGATAAATGGGAATTTGAACAGTTCTACCGGAATCACTATGGAGGCCTCTTTGGAGCAATTATTGCGCATGACCGTCTGCAAAACGGCAGACCGGTTGGAGACATTTTTGCCGAATGCGGTTTTGTCCGCAAGTGGAAAATGTATGTGCTGACCCATTTGAATTATCCCAAAGCGTTTGTCATTGGCGAGGAATCGGATGTCGGGATTAATCTGTCCAATTTGCTGAACGGCTTCAAGATTTTCCTCATGGATCTCGACCTTGATCCGGATATATTATTCCGCGCCGTTTCTTCCGTCATGAATAAATTCCCGGCGGGGTCTGTTTCTTTATTAATCTGTCCGGCCGATTATGCCGATAAAGTTAAAATGGAAGATGAGAATAAGCAATATTTGCTGTGGATTCTGGACATGCAGTATGCGGATGAATACATTGAGTTTTTAAGTAAGAGGTATCGGATAAGATATGATTAAGAGGAACCGATGCAAGAACCAAGACTGTACAACAGCAGAATAATAGGAACGTTTTTAGAGTATTTGCGAAATGTGCGCCCGGATGTGGACATCCAGGCTTTATTAAAAGACTCCCACATCACATCTTATGAAGTGGAAGACGAGGGACACTGGCTGACACAACGGCAAGTGGACGATTTTCACGATGCACTGATGAAACAAACCGGCGATCCGCTCATTTTTCGGGAGGCCGGTCGTTACATGGCCTCCTCCAAGTCCATTAATATCATTCGGCAGTTCATCTTCGGTTTTCTGACGCCGGTCCAAGCCTATAACATGCTGAGCAAGATTGCCTCTTATCTGAATCGGGGCGTAACCTTCCAGACCAAAAAGATAAGCCGCAACAAGGTTGAAATTATTATAAAACCTTTGGCAGGCGTGGCGGTTAAACCTTATCAGTGCGAAAATTTTAAGGGAAGTTTTGAGGCGGTGGCGCAATTATTCACGAACAAGCTTCCGACTTTGGAGCATCCGGAATGTCTTCATCAGGGAGAAAACTGTTGCCGGTATCTCATCAGTTGGGAAGAGCCTGCATTTCTGAGATGGCGTCCGATCCGCACCTATGCGGCGATGTTTCTGCTTGTGGCATTGGTGGTTTGTGGATTTACAATCCCCCTGATTCCGTTCCTCTCCACGGCGTTGGTGCTGGTCACCGGTGTTTTCGGTATCTTATATTATGATCAGTACCTGGAAAAGAAGGCCATGCAGACAATCATGGAAATTCAGGGCGATGCAGCCAATCGCCTCCTCGATCAAATCCGGATCAGCTACAACAATGCCCTGCTGGTTCAGGAAATCGGTCAGGCCGTGTCAAGCATGCTGGATATCGACGAACTGATCAAATTTGTTATGGAAACGTTGAAAAAGCGGCTTGATTTCGACCGGGGCATGATCATGCTGGCGAACCCGGAACGGACCAGGCTGGTCTATGCCAGCGGCTACGGTTATGCGCCCGAACTGGAGAAAATTCTCAAGCAGACGGAATTTCACTTGGATAATCCCCAATCCAAGGGCCCCTTCGTGCTTGCCTTCAATCAGCAGAAGTCTTTTTTAATCAGTGACACCAAAGAACTTCACCAGGATATTTCCTCGCGTAGCCTAGATCTGGTGCAAAAATTAGGGGTCAATTCCTTCATCTGCGTGCCGATAGCCTGCAAAGGTGTATCCGAAGGTATCCTGGCGGTGGACAATTACCAGTCTCAAAGACCGCTGAACCAGCAGGAATTAAGCCTGCTGATGGGGATTGCGCCCCAGATAGGCATCAGCATCAACAACGCCAGAGCGCTGGGGCGAATTAAGGAGAGTGAGGAGCGCTTCCGGACCCTGAGTGAGAACTCTCCCGACATCATCTTCACGACAGATCAGCATGGGCTTGTGTCCTATATCAACCCGGTGGCGGCAGATCTCCTGGGATACACCGAGAAAGACTTGACCGGACGTTATTTGACCGATTTCATGAAGCAGGAGGATGTGATCCCGTATCGGAGTCTCTTTCTGGCGGTCATGGACGGCAAAGGAACCCTTAAGAATCTCGAAATAAAACTCCAGAGACAAGACGGTTCCATGCGTCTGTTTAATTTGAGCGGTGCGCCCAACTTCAACGCTGCGAATAAAATGACGGGTATGGTTGGCATCCTGAAGGATGTGACAGAGCAGCGTAAACTGGAGCAGCAGTTGAACCAGGCTTCGAAAATGAATGCGATCGGGACCCTGACCGGCGGCATTGCCCATGATTTCAACAACATCTTGCAGGCCATCATTTCTTATAATCAACTCCTGATGATTCAGAAGCAGGAATCGGACGCTGATTGGAAATACCTTGATAAAATGAAAGGCTTGACCAAGCGGGCGACGGATCTGATCAATCAACTTCTGATCTTCAGCAGTAAAATGGAGAGCACCTTAACCGCCGTCGACCTCAATGAAGAAATTCGTAATTATTACAAGTTGCTTATACGTACCCTGCCCAAGACAATTCGCCTGCGCTTCGATCTGGCGGACGACCTGCGTCCGGTTAAAGGCGATGCGGCCCAGTTGGGCCAGATCATCATGAACCTGTCGGTCAATGCCAAAGACGCCATGCCCAATGGCGGGGAGCTTTGCATCAAAACGCGAAACGTGGCGTTTTCCGCCCCGGTATATCGGGAAAGCGCGCAGATCAGGGAGGGAGAGTATGTTCAGATAACCATGTCCGATACGGGTTGCGGCATCGATCAGGAAAATCTCGATCATATCTTCGAACCCTTCTTCACCACGAAAGATCAGGGGAAGGGAACGGGTATCGGTCTGTCGGTTGTTTACGGGATTATCAGAAATCACAACGGTTATATTTTCTGCAACAGTGAATTGGGGAAGGGGACCACTTTTGATCTGTATCTACCGGCGCTGGATACACCCTTGTCGGAATACGTGCCACATCAGGCAGGCGCCGGTGATATGCCGGTCGGCCATGAAACGATCCTGCTCGTTGATGATGAAAGTTCTCTGCTGGAAACCGGTCAGGAACTTCTGTCGTTCCTGGGGTACGACGTGATCACTGCGGGTTCCGGAGAGGAAGCCCTGGATGTGATCGCACGTAAGAAAGAGCAAATATCCCTGGTGATCCTTGATTTAATGATGCCGGGCATGAGCGGCGAGAAGTGTCTGCCTGAAATACTCAAAATCGTGCCCACGATGAAGGTCATTGTCGCCAGTGGTTACACGGCAAGCTCCACTGCGGAGAAAATTGAAAAACAGGGCGCCGCGGCGTTCATCAAAAAACCCTACCAGTTGGATGATTTAAGCAAAATTATCCGGGATATTTTCGATCGGGACGTTTAATCGGGATCGGGCCGCTGCCCCTTACAAAGGATCAGAGGGGTGTAGGTAAAGCGTCGGGGATGAAGGAAAAATTGCTCAAATTCTCGCAGAAACGCGTCGGTGCCCCCGGGATAGTCCGCAAAAAGCCCTTTCAGTTTATTCACGCTGACCTTGACCTTCGTCAGCCAGTTGAAAACATCCGCTTCCTTCGCTTTCCCGTAAATCAGGTGATGGGCCATTAAGGCCACTTCAATGTTTTGGAAGTTCAGGTCATACAGATAGGAATACAATTTCCGTCCGGCGAAGGTGTCAAAATTGAATGCCTCATCCAAAAAAGCCATCAGTTTCGGTAAGATATCGGCCATGTGGGGGGGGAGTTCGTAATGACTGAGACAGTTGTAATCCAAATCGATCAGGCAAAGAAAACCATCGGTTTTCAATAAGGGCTGGAGGTTCCTGACAATAGAGAGACTTTCCCGGCGATAGTATTCCAGAACGAAACGGAGCCAGACGATGTCGAATTGGCCGATACCGGTGATGGGCGTGGTCAGATCGTGAATCATGAAATCGATACCCGAGTTGTTTCCGAAGTGATTTTTTGCATAGGCGATCCGTTCGGGAGAATAATCGATTCCGACGACCATCCCCCCCGGTTCCACCATTTCCAGCAGAATCGAAGCGGTTTTGCCGGATCCGCAACCGAGATCCAGAACCCGCATGCCGGGTTTGACGCCGCACCAGGCGGCCTGTCGGCGAACCGCGTCCGTGTCGGTTTTGACGTCCAGGCGGATCGCTTCTTCGGGGTTTTCCATAAGATACGTTGCTGTGGAATCCATTTTCTCGATTACTCCGGTTAGTCACACTGGTTTGATTTTGTTTGCCCGGACAAGGGTAAGATTCTGAAATAACGGCATGTTCTTATCACATTTTCCCCCGGTCTTGACAGCTTAGATGTGGGATGGTACGAGTTCGGATATTTATAAAAGGAAGGATAAAAAACATGAATTGCCCTCTATGTAATGTTACGCTGCAAATGTCCGAACGCCAGGGTGTGGAAATCGACTTTTGCCCAAAGTGCCGGGGTGTGTGGCTGGATCGTGGTGAACTGGACAAAATTATCGAACGGGCGAATCAGGAGATGAACGTCAGACCGCCTCAGTACGAGAAACGGGAAGGCGGTTATGATCGCCATCACGATAAGCACCACGATCATGACGATTACAAACACTATAAGAAAAAGAGTTTCCTCCACGATCTGTTCGACTGACGACAAACCAGTCACAGGCATATCCGACTTGCAGAGAGCAAGGACCGCATCGGTCGTCGACTCTCATGCGACTTTATAAATGATCCGGCAGGTCGCCCGTTATGTTTTCCCCGGGCGGGCCGCCGCCACGACTCTTTCCAGAGGCTTGATGGTGCCGGGTTTCATCTGCTTCGTATAGATTTCTTTCCGGATAAAGGGAACCTTGGTAATCATGACCATAAAATTGGTTTTAACTTTGTCCCGGAATGACCTTTCGGGAAAATCGTAAAAACCTTCCCTTTCAAAGTATTGATGATCCGACTGGAAGGGAAAGCGCATGGTTTCCCATATTTCGTCACGGAGGATTTTTCGCACGCCAACTTCCAGGTAGCTTTTAGGTTTTTGGAAGCCCTGTACGGCATAGCGGATCAATCGGTCCGCCATCAGGCTGATTAATTCATCTATATCGCCTGAATTTTCGTATTCATCGCTGACGATGCCGGCAAAATTGCCCTGTTGCACCTCCACATAGGCTTCCAAATACTGACGCAGGTCGGGGAGATGGCCCAGGGGGCCGGAAACGAGAAACCCCATCTGTTTGCCCGTCATGCTGGGAATGTGTGTATTGAAAAAAGTGCGGTCGAAGAAACATTTCCACCGCGAAGAGAGAAAGCGGTCCTTTACGGCGCCGGCGAAAATGAGGACGTCGGCAGGCCTGACCTTTTCATTGAAAAAATCGACGAACTTGTCCTTCCCCTCGTAAACGCAGACATTGCTGTGGGCGCACTGCAGACAGCCGAGACACCCGCCCTTGATGTCCAGATAATTCAGATTGATGACTTCTGTGTATCCGAAAAAGGAATCCTGCAGGCGGGTGATCATCCAGTTCAGATTCTGCTGCCCCGGCCCGGCATCGGAAATGATGAGAATTTTTTTATCCCTTGTCGGCAGGAGATCCTTCACGAGAGACGGCCGGTACTCATAGGTGTGTTCGCCCACGGGGGCATAGTTGCGGGGCGCCGGACTCTTCTTGCGTATGGACAGCAGAAAATACTTGGCAAAGAGAAAGAGCTGTTTGCGTTGTTCCTTCTTAAGCAGATCGTACATGGATGCGGAAAAGGAGCCCGTATATTTCATATGGAGATCGTCGCAGATACCGTTCAGATAATGATGGGCCATCATGTCGAGAATGTGGATGGAGGTGGTCAGGACGGCGGTGTATTTATCCCGGAAGGCCTCCGCGACGTCTCTTTCCCGGATCAGTTCGATAAAGCGCTTGTACTGCGACGGCACAAGGAAATAGAAAATGGGGAACGCCCAGAGGATACCGTCGGCATCCTTGACCACTTCGATGACCTCGTTGAATGTCTGTTCATTCTTTTCCAGACGCTGAATTTTTTCGGAAATATCGATGTAGGTAAATCTGTGGCGGGGGAACCGCTTTTCGATGTACTGCACATACTGCATGGTGACACTCTGGGGACCCTTGGGGCTTCCATTTAAAACCACAATCCTCATTCCATAAACCTCCTCCGCGACGTCTCATTTTATTGTGGCTCAAGGAAAAGCAAAACGGGCTTCGCTTGACGAAATCCTTTTGCTGTTTTTTTCAAAGTATTTGTGCGTTCTATCACATAATTCATGACGGTGTCAGTCATTCTTGTGAAGAAAATGTCAGATAACGTAATAGACATCTTTCCGATGCTGGCGATCCAACCAGAAGCTTGCCAGGAAACGAAAGTTTGGTTAAGATGCAACGTCATGAGCGAAACAAACCACAACCATTCCAGCGTGGAACCGGCAGTCCTCTTGCTGAAGCACGCCGGCCTGTTCACGAAGAATCCTTTACCGGGTCCCGTCCTGGATCTGGCCTGCGGTAACGGCCGTAACGGTATCTACCTGGCGACCTTGGGTGTTCCCGTTGTGCTGTGCGACATATCAGATGCCGTTATGTCGCGCGCCAGGGAATTGGCTGCTCTTAAAGGGGTATCGCCCCGTTTTATGGTGCTTGACCTGGAAAAAGCAGGCTTCTCAACTCTGGAAGAAGCCGCTTACGGGGGTATCCTCGTTTTCCGTTATTTGCATCGTCCCCTGATGCCGGTTATCAAAAGAGCCGTTCAGTCCGGCGGCGTCCTCGTTTATGAAACCTTTACGACCGATCAGGTCCGCTATGGTAAACCCACCAACCCCGACTTTCTGCTGCAACCCGGCGAGTTACGGCGTTGGTTTTCCGACTGGGAGATTCTGCACGACTTTGAAGGCATTCAGCCGGATCCCGAACGTGCCGTGGCACAGATCGTCTGTCGGAAACCCTGAGTCGTTTTTCCTCGTCGAACCTTCTGTGCTTTTCCCTCCCCTGCTCAGAAATTCCGGGACGCCCCCCCGCCGCCGGACTGGCCGCCCTCAAACGGCGACGGTACCACCGGCGCCGTTTCTGTGGACGCCGTGGTCACGCCGGGCATCACGGCGGCGCCGATTTCCGGAAGAGCCAATCCATATCGCTCCGGTTTCAAAATGCTTTCCGTCGTAAAACCGCAACGAGCTTTATCCTCCCCTTTTGCGAGCCAGTGGATAATCAGAACTGCCGCCAGAATCAACGTTGCCCCGAAGATCATCGGGTCCCAGGCATAATGCTTCAACCCCAGGTAATCCTTGTTGGTGGCCAGACTCAAGACCAGGGCAATCCCCGCCGCATTTATCAGCGCGCGCTTCCGGTGCTGAATGCCGAGATACAATCCTAATGCGGGAATAAGAACAGTCAGAATATAGCTAACCCAATAAAAGATGGGAGGAAAACCGGCGTAGGGGGTAAAATGTAATGATATCTGGTCGAACCAGGATTCTGCAACCGTAAAGATCCGCAGGTTTACCGTCAGATAAAGTCCCATAAACAGGCAGGCTTGGATGATGCCTTTGCGCTTTTTCCGGAAGTCCTCCAACGTGTCGCATTCGGTTTGCAAACTCATGAGAAACAGAAGACCGAGAAGCAGAAAAAGGAGGCTGCGCTCCCAAATCGGCGGCAGGGAAAACTGAAAGGGGAAAAAACCGAGGGCAACAGTGCTGATCAGGGCTGCGTACAAGAAACCAAATCGGATGTAAAGCCAGAACGAGAAGAGGCAAACCAGTGATGCGGTCAGGAGCATCATCTGATTATCATCCGGATGTCCGGGCAAGGATAAAACAAGCATCACCGCGCCTCCGCAAAATAGCGCCAGGCTCATCAGGACCAGGGCTTCCTCGATGCCGTGGCGGAATACGCGGTAGCGCCGTACCAGGTATTCCGCAAGAACGTAAAACGGAATGCTGAAAAGCAGGAACAGAAAACCAATCGATCCTTCATTGTCAAGATCCAGCATCCAGGCGACAAACCCGATTGTTGCACCAAGGCAGATCCAGGTGAAAATGAAGTAGAGGATTCGGAAGAAGAGGGACGTTTCTGCGAGTTGGCTTGAGGTTCGTTCCTCAATGATTTTAAATTGGTTTTCCGAGATTAACCCCGAGCGCTGCCAGGTTTTGGCCCTTTTCCGGATAAAGAGGCTTTCTTCCTGTTCCGGTGCATAGAGGCAGATGTTCATGGTGCCTCCTTGAAGCGGCGCGAAATTTTCATGATCAGCCGGACCACGACCAGAGAAGAGACTATAAAATAGGCGAAAATCCAACCGGTGGAATAAGCAGGCTTCAGCGTATCGATAACGAGATAACTTAATGCCACGTAACCATAAAGAACCGCATAGAGAAAATAGAGGAACGTCCGCCTTTGCAAGGCGTCAAAGATGACGACGGCGCCGATGACAACAAGACCGGCAAAATAGAGGGAAAGAAGTCCGTGGGCAAACACCCCCGACACGAGGGCAATAAACAGGAAATGGAGGGCGAAGTTGAGATAGATGTCCAGGAAATGTTGTTTTATGCCGAGACGCCATAATGATACGCCGGCGGCAAGGCTCAGGAGTCCGAAGGCGATAGCGTAGAGTCTATGGTAATCCCAGAAGGAAAATCCCGCCCAGTTCAATTTGAACCCGAACCAGGCCGCCAGTGTACCGAGCGCCAGCGACAAGACCAGACGGTTATCGAAACGATAGGCGAGGTAAAAGAAAAGTGCAGCGGAAACCAGGAGATAGCCGTCCCAACTGTCACCCAGCAGGTGAAACTGGGTTTCAATATAGGCCATGTCCAGGGAGTAAAGGGAACAGCCGAGAAACAGGACATAGTCAAAGCCGATGTTGGGAGAGGGTACAGTATCGCGGCTGCAGGGTTGTCCCCGGTAAAAACAATAACCCAGAGCGGCGGCAGTACCCAGGGACAGAGTCGTGATGATGGCCAGGTGCCCGAGTTCGGTAAGGTATGTCCTGATGGTCAGGCCTGCACCAAGAATAATCAGGAACACGCCTGTGTAAATCAGCCCCCGCAATTCGTAATGGAGTGAAAAGCGCTCTTTTTTGTGAATGGCAGTTAGGACGTCAAGCTGTGTGGAGCTTAGAGTTCCCTCTGCATGCATCTGTCGAAGCAGTTGCAGGACCCCCATGTAACCCTTTCTCCAGTTTAGTGTTTGGATACTTCGACAAATTCAATACATGATCCTTGCTTAGATGTCCAATTTCTTCTGCTCTGGTGGACAATCCATGCGGTATACGATGTCATGGTCGCGGTGGGATTCAGTTATGGCGAACGTAAATCAGGTCTTCCGTGTTAAATCCCAACCTGCCGGCCAGGTTTACCAGTTCGTCCAAGGTGGTTTTATCCAGCAGTTTTTCCCGACCCAGAATCCACAGATAGGACCGATCCGGTCCGCAGACCAGGGCGTACCTGTATTTATTCTGGTCGAGGGCGATGATATTGTAGGCCCCATAGAAGGGACCGAAGAAGGAGACCTTCAGCCGCCCCTCATCTTTACTGCCGATAAAATAAGCTTTCCCCCGGGCTTCTTTCCATTTGCCTTTTTCCACGTCATAGCCGCGGTTGAGGACATCGATCCCGCCGTCTTTGCGCAGGGTGTAGGTGGCCGACACGTTGTTCAGTCCACGTTCGAAGGAATGGTCAAGGCGGGCGATTTCATACCAGACACCGAGATAGCGATCCGCCTGAAAATTCCGGATCGCCTGGACGCCGTCGGGGATACCCGTGCAACCGGTTATTAAAAGCATTAGAATCACCTGGAGGAAACTTTTAATCTTCATTTCAGCCACCACTGATGGAATAACGCGGCAACAATCCAGGCTGCAAAACTGGTAAAAAGCACCAGCGGCAGCCCCCATTCTTTAAGAAAGCCGATAAACGCAACGGCAAAAAAGAGCATTGTGGGAATGATTCCGAACAGGGCTCCTCTGGCATACTGCTGCATGGCGGTTGTGTCCCCGCCTGTATCACTGTAGAGCCACAGCATCACGATCAGGCCGGTCAGGGGCATGACGGCGATGAGGCCTCCCAGGGAGGGAATTTTCCTGCCGACGGCCACGGCCAGAAGTATGACCGCCAAGCTCAGAATGATTTTGACGACAAGCTGCATCAAGACCTCCGTAAGTTTGCCATTCTATTTGAATTGCCGGGATAAATCACGTAAAAAAATGATCGTCGGTTGGGGAAAAGGCTTTATAATTTTTTTGCGGTTTCTTTAAAAAAAGTTGAAAAAAGTCCTCTTTCTTGACTTACGTCAATTCTTTCCATCATTTTTCATGGCATAAGGCTATCCAATAAGCACCATTTCAAACAAGGAGGCCGACATGAAACGCCAGATCATAAAAATTGATGAAGAAAAATGCACCGGTTGCGGCGACTGCATCATCAACTGCCCTGAAGGGGCCCTGCAACTGATCGACGGGAAGGCGCGCCTGGTGAGTGAAGTCGCCTGCGACGGTCTGGGGGCCTGCATCGGCCATTGTCCCTTCGACGCCATCACTGTGGAGGAGCGGGAGGCGCCGCCCTACGATGAGCGTCTCGTTGCGGCGGAAATTGCCGCCAAGGGTGTCAATGTGCTCAAAGCCCATCTTTTGCATCTCAAGGAGCACGGACAGAACCAGTATCTGGCAGAAGCCTTGACCTGGCTCCGGGAAAACGGCATTTCAGTCCCTGATTTGGGTAAAACGGATGCTGGCCATGGGACTGCCTGCGGTTGTCCCGGCTCGGCGCCACGAGACCTGAACCGGGAGACACCGAAAACGGACACGGCGGGAGAGATCCCTTCGGCCCTTTCCCACTGGCCGATTCAACTCCACTTGATTTCACCCACATCGGCTTATTTCCGGAAGGCCGATCTGCTTGTGGCGGCGGATTGCACCGCTTTTGCAGTAGGGAATTTCCACGGCAACTGGCTGGCGGGGAAAAAGTTGGTCATCGCCTGTCCGAAGCTGGACGATGGTGCGGACATCTATTTGGAAAAGCTTACTGCCCTGATCGATCAGGCGGAAGTGAATACGATCACCGTCATGATCATGGAGGTGCCCTGCTGCGGCGGATTGTCGCACCTGGTCCAGAAGGCGGCGGCCCAGGCCGGGCGGAAGGTGCCGATCAAGGAAGTGGTCGTCGGCATCGACGGTGAGATTTTGCGGGAACGGTGGCTGTAATATAGAGGCGAAAAGCAGGCAACACAAACGTAAAACATAAAACTAATTCACATGAAGAGGAGGAAGCTATGTTCTGTTTTCAATGTCAGGAAGCGCTGAAAAATGAGGGTTGTGTGAAAAACGGGGTGTGTGGGAAGAAGGAAAACACGGCGGAATTGCAGGACGCTCTGATCTATGTCCTTAAAGGAGTGGCTCTGCTGGAAGAAAAGGCCGTTGCGGCCGGCCAGGGGGATATCAAGGTCGGTCGGTACGTCAGCAAAGCCCTGTTTGCCACGTTAACGAATACGAATTTTGACGATGTAAAGCTGGTATCCCTGATTGAAGAGGGGCTTGCCCTGAAGAAGGAGCTGTTCGCCAAATACGGGGAAACTTTCGGTCAGGCGGTGCCGGACGCGGTCTCCTGGAGTGCGGACGGCGAGGCGGCTTTCGTGGCCAAAGCCAAGACCGTAGGTGTTCAGGCGACAGAGAACGAGGATATCCGGTCTTTACGCGAACTGCTGATCTACGGGGCCAAGGGTATTGCAGCCTATGCCCATCACGCCGGGGTCTTGGGTTACGAAGACCCCAAGATTTACAATTTCCTGGCGGAGGCCCTGGCGGCGACCACCAAGGAACTCTCGGCCGGTGATTTGACCGCCCTGGTGCTCAAGGCGGGTGAGACAGCGGTGGCGACCATGGCCCTGCTGGATCAGGCCAACACGACCTGCTACGGCCATCCGGAGCTCACACAGGTGAATATCGGCGTTCGGAACAATCCGGGCATCCTTATTTCGGGACACGACCTCAAGGATATGGAGGAATTGCTGAAACAGACGGAGGGGACCGGTGTCGACGTGTACACCCATGGCGAGATGCTCCCGGCGAACTATTACCCGGCCTTTAAAAAGTACGGCCATTTCGTCGGCAACTACGGAAACGCCTGGTGGCAGCAGAACACGGAATTCGAAGCCTTCAACGGGCCGATTCTTATGACCACGAACTGCATCGTCCCTCCGAAGGACAGTTATAAGGACCGGATCTTTACAACGGGCACGGCCGGTTATCCCGGGGTGAAGCACATCGCGGACCGCGAAGACGGCAAGGCGAAGGATTTCTCGGCCATTATCGAGATGGCGAAGACCTGCCCGCCGCCGAAGGAAATCGAGACCGGTGCCATCGTCGGTGGATTTGCCCGCCAGCAGGTTCTGGCACTGGCGGACAAGGTGATCGAGGCTGTAAAAAGCGGCGCCATCAAACGCTTTGTGGTCATGGCGGGATGTGACGGGCGGCACAAAGAGCGCTCCTACTTTACGGACGTGGCCGAGGCCCTGCCTCAAGATGCGGTGATTCTCACGGCGGGCTGCGCCAAGTACCGCTACAATAAGCTCAACCTGGGTGATATCGGCGGCATTCCCCGCGTGCTCGACGCCGGGCAGTGCAACGATTGCTATTCCCTGGCGGTGATCGCCCTGACGCTCAAGGACGTCTTTGGGTTGAAGGACATCAACGAGTTGCCCCTGTCCTTTGACGTGGCCTGGTACGAACAGAAAGCGGTCGCGGTGCTTCTGGCCCTGCTTTATCTCGGTGTCAAGGGGATCCGTCTCGGACCGACGCTGCCGGCGTTTCTCTCGCCCAATGTGGCCAAAATTCTGGTGGAGAACTTTGGAATCAAGGCCGTAGGCGATGTTAAGGGCGATGTGGCGGCCATGATGGCCGGATGTTAATGCCAAGGGTTTTCTTCAGAGGAGGAATCGATATTTCGTCCTCTTGACAGAAGCTTTCACAGCGGATTCCGGTGTGGTTTGGCATGCTGCTTCCATCGCATGCCGCCATGGCCGGAATCCACTTATTTGTGAATCGCCAATATCATTATGGATCGGGAAACGGAAACCATTCAATTGATGATCGAACTCTATTGTAAGAATCACCACAGCAGAGCGGCGATCTGTGAAGACTGCAAAAAGCTGGCTGATTATGCTGCGCAGCGGATCGAAAAATGCCCCTTCGGGGTAGACAAGCCGACCTGCTCGGACTGCACGGTCCATTGTTTCAAGCCGGAAATGCGAAGGCAAATCATCGCGGTCATGCGCTACGCCGGACCCCGCATGACCTGGCGCCACCCGCTTTTGGCTTTGAAGCATCTGCAGCGCAAGCTGAAAAACCGACCATCACGGTCCTAAATGTCTTGATTCAAAAGAGATTTATCCTTGACAGGGTTTTGTCTGGTCTTTATGATCTCCGCATATCGAATCGGGTGCCTTTTTTGTGGCCCAATTGTCTTTCCCCGGCGCCGTTTATTACCAGGCAGCCTGTTAGGCGTACCCAGGTTTCAAGAGTCTTTTTGCCGTGTTGACGCTTCTCCGACAGAAACGGTACCAGATGTTGCAACTTCACAGGGGGAGTTCATGATCCAGAAGGTTCTAAAAGGGTCTGCCGGAGTGGCTGCCGTTGGCATTGTCATCGGTTTGGTGATAGCCGTCGTTTCAGCCGGAGGCTATCATCTGGCCGGGACCCCGCAGTTCTGCGCGGCCTGCCATTCCATGGCGTCGGTACACGCCGGCTGGCAGCAGTCGAAGCACAAGCAGTTCGCCTGTATTGAATGTCACCTCCCGGACAGCAATCTGGTCCATCAGGTGGGCTATAAAGCAGCGGTCGGCATGCGGGATCTCTACCACGAAACCCTGCGCTCTTATCCCGATGCCATCAAACTGACCGATGGCGGGCGGGAAATCGTGAACGAGAACTGTCTGCGCTGTCACTTTTCCACCGTGGAAAAAACCAATATGGCGTCTGGTGGCGCAAACTGCATCCAATGCCATCGCAATTTGGTTCATGGACCGGCTTTGACGAAAGGGGGGATAAATGTTGAGTAAAAGGCTGCTTATCATTACCGGATTGATGGTTATTGCCCTGACGTTTGTGTTTGTCGCCGCCCGTGTTTTTTTCTTCCAGCCCCCTTCCGTAGTGAAACTGACAAAAATTCCGGACGGCGAATACGATCCGACTGTCTGGGGGAAATACTATCCCCTTGAATATCAGAGTTACTTGAAGAATCGGGCAATGGCGCCGTCCCCAACGGGCTTTGGCGGGAGTGTGAAGGTTCAGAAGTCCGTTGCCGAGCCGGCTCTGCTCGAAAATTTTAAAGGCATGGCCTTCAGCAAGGATTACGCGGAGGAACGGGGTCACCCCTATGCCGTAGAGGACCTCATGGAAACCAAGCGGGTTACCCCCAAGACCGTCGGTTCCTGTATGACCTGCAAATCGGCAAACTTGATTGATATCTTCGAAGAAAAGGGCTGGGGTTATGGCAAGACCCCTCTGTCAGAACTGTTTCCCCTTTTGAAGCATCCCATCACCTGCGCGAACTGCCATGAACCGGCGAAGATGAAGCTCCGGGTGATCAACCCCGCCTTTATCGAGGCCATGGCCAACCGGGGTATCGACATCAAGAAGGCGACCCGGGAGGAGATGCGCAGTTACGTATGCGGTCAGTGCCATGTGGAGTACTACTTCCAGCCGGAAACACAGAAGGTGACCTTCCCTTGGCAAAACGGTTTAAATCCTGAGGAAATGTATGCCTACTATGCCGGTCAACCATTCGGATTCGCTCAGGATTGGGTTCATCCGGACTCCCAGGCAAAGATGCTCAAGGCCCAGCATCCGGAATTCGAGACCTGGAGCGGTGGTGTTCACGGAAAGGCAGGCGTTTCCTGTGCCGATTGCCATATGCCTTTCATGCGAGAAAAGGGTCAAAAATACAGTTCACACTGGCTGACAAGCCCCTTGAAAAATATCGGCCCTTCCTGCCAAACTTGCCATGATCAGAGTGAACAGTGGCTTCTTGAACGGGTGAAGACTACCCAGAACCATGTCTGGCAGTTGCAGAAACTGGCCGGTGAATGGGTGGCCAAAGCCCACGCCGTGATCGGCAAGGCCGGCGCTGCGCCGAAAGTCGATGCAGCGGAGTTGGATAAGTCACGGGAACAGGTTCGGAAAGCCCAGTGGTTCTGGGATATTGTCGCGGCGGAGAACAGCATGGGTGTCCACAACCCGGATCAGGTACTCAATACCCTGGGCCGCTCCATTGACCTGGCGCATCAGGCAATTGAAACTGCCAACCGTGCGGCGGGAACAAATTTCTAACCGTCATGCAGTTAGGAGGTTTATCGATATGACCGTAGAAGTGAAAGCGTTGAAATCACTGGTCGATTACCAAGAGGGGGCCGTCGTCAGCCGGGAGGTGATCAACAAACCTGCCGGAACGGTCACCATTTTCGCCTTCGATGCCGGACAGGGTTTGAGCGAACATACGGCGCCCTTTGATGCCCTGGTCCAGGTCCTCGACGGTGAAGTTGAAATCCGGATTGCGGGCATACCCCACCGCCTGAAAGAAGGCGAAATGATCATCATGCCCGCCGGCCAGCCTCATGCTCTCAAGGCGATGGCGCGTTTCAAAATGCTTTTGGTGATGATCAAAGGATCATAACGGATATTTGTAATCGAGCGGGCGCAGGGCTCAATTGCAGGCCAGTTCCTGCAAGGGTTTTCGCCTGATGTTGCTTTCGAGGAGTTGAGAGACGCAGTCACTCAGTTCGTTCAATTTGAACGGTTACCTCACCAGGGGAATGTTTCGTCTGCGACACAAATTGACGGCATCCGGCGTCGGGAACCCGGTCATATTGATATCCGAGATGATCACAGCGTAATAACGGCGGATTGCTTTCAGCAGCGCTTCCGCTCGAGAAGACACAGGGCTGCCTTCACGATTTCGTGTGCAACGCTTCATCCTCAGCCAGGTTTTCCAGAAAATCACGGAAGTGATTATCACTTATGAAAACAGCGGCAGCCGTTTATAGATGTTCCGGGCCGCTTCCTCGTTTTTCAAAAGGCACGCGATCATGTCTTTCATGGAATTCCTGCCAACGTGACGTTAAACGGGCTCAAGAAGAAAAGTGGCGTTCATTCCAGAAGACGCGATGGGATTCAATATCTATTCACTTTCATTTTGGATGAAATTATATCGTTGCGTGGCAAATGTATTTATACAATCGGGTTGACTTTCCGTTTTATCCGGGTTAATGAAATTGCAAATTAGAGGGGAGTAGCTGCCCGGTGCAAGGTCAACATGCTGGTGCGAGAGCGCCTGGCCTTGCCGTTGGTTACGAAGACCAATTAGCGAGACCTTTAGTGTGATGTTTCATCATACTGAAGTCTCGCTTTTTTATTGGCCTGAAAGGACGATTGATTATGATGACCTATCTGCTGTCCACATTGTTTGTGGTGCTCGCCGAAATGGGGGATAAAACCCAGTTGCTGGCCATGGCTTTCGCCATGCGCTACAAAGCTTCCGTTGTTCTCTGGGGCGTCTTTGTGGCGACGCTTTTGAATCATTTCATGGCCGTAAGCCTGGGAAGTTACCTGACACGTTTCATGCCCATGCATTATATTCAAATCGCCGCCGCCGTTTCTTTTATACTGTTCGGTCTGTGGACCATCCGGGGCGACGAACTGGACAAGGAAGACCAGCGCTTTAACTTCAGCCCGTTCTGGACGGTGGCCGTTGCCTTCTTCATCGCCGAAATGGGTGACAAGACGCAATTGGCAACGGTCGCCCTGGCAGCAAAGTACCAGACGATCATTCCCGTCTGGATGGGAACCACGACGGGAATGATCATCGCCGATGTCATCGGCATCGGCGCCGGCATAGTCCTGGGAAAGAAAATTCCTGCAGGTGCGGTTAAATGGTTTGCTGCAACGGTCTTTGTTTCGTTCGGCTTCATTGGTCTGTATCAGTACATTCCGCCGGCAACATGGAAGTGGCCCCTGATCGCGGTGAGTTTCGCCTTGACTGTCTGTTTCATGATCTGTATCGGCCGGAAAAAGCCCTGCTCCGTCTCAACTGAATAAAAATATAGGGGTGTTTCATCGCGATGATTGCGCCAAAACGGCGCTTATGCTAGATTTTACGCCTTATAAAAGCTCCTTCACTGATCAACTGAGGCGAGAATATGGATATCGTGGACGTTATCAAAAAGGCCAGGTCCGAAAACCGGTCGTTTTTAACTGAAAATGAATCAAAACAGATACTAAAATCCTACGGGGTGCCCGTGGTGGAAGAAGCGGTTGTTAAGACGCAAACGGACGCCCTCGCCCAGGCCCGGTTATTCGGTTACCCTGTTGTGGTCAAGGGCCATGGTCATCGCCTTACCCACAAAACGGAACGGGGCCTGGTCCGGACAAATATCCGCAGTGATGCGGATCTCGAAGGGGCTCTTCATGCGATTGGCGCCGCCGCGGGGGACGATCTGGAAGGCTACCTCATTCAAAGTCAGATCATCGGCAACCGGGAATTTGTGGCCGGAATGTTTCGCGACGACCAGTTTGGCCCTGTCGTCATGTTCGGTATCGGGGGTATTTTCACGGAAGCCCTCCATGATGTCGTCTTCCGGATTGCACCGGTCACCCGGACGGAATCCCTTCATGCCATCGAGGAAATCCATGCGCAACCCATGCTCGGAGCCTTTCGCGGTGATAAGGCCGTGGACCGGGAGACGATCGCCAGGGTTCTGGAGGCGCTATCCTGTCTGGCTGCCGATTTTCCGGAAATTCGGGAAGTGGATATCAACCCCCTGATTGCCGACGCGGACGGCCGCCTGACGGCGGTTGACGCCCTGATCGCCCTGGCTGATCCGGCATTGCCGATCCTGAAGCGCCCGCCTGTTGATCCGAAGGCGATCTACAAACTCTTTCATCCCCGTTCGGTGGCGTTCATCGGGGCTTCCGCCACGTTTGGCAAATGGGGGCACATGCTCTTTACGAACGTGGTCGGCGGTGGTTATCAGGGAGACATTTATCTGGTGAATTCACGTGGCGGAGAAATCGCGGGCCGGCCGGTATACAAGTCGGTTCTGGAGATACCGGGACCGGTCGATCTGGGTATTGTGACACTTCCAGCCGATAAGGTCGCCTCGATTATTCCCGAGTTTCAAAAGAAGGCAATCCGGCAGATGCTGCTCATCACCTCCGGTTTCAGCGAAACCGGGGATGAAGGTAGACACCGGGAGGAGGACTTGGTAAAATTGGCCCGGCAGGCAGGTATTCTGATCCTCGGTCCCAATACGATGGGGATCATCAATCCTCATATCCATTTCACCTGCACCGGTTCCCATGTCCGTCCCAAAGCAGGTACGACAACGCTTCTGGCACAGTCCGGGAATCTTGGCACACAGCTTCTGGCCTTTGCCAACGATGAAGGGATCGGTATCCGTGGATTCTGCGGGTCCGGCAATGAGGCCATGGTAACCATCGAAGATTATCTGGAAGGTTTTATCGCCGACGAACTGACGGAAACGGTCCTGATGTATCTGGAAAGCATCAAGGATGGACGCCGTTTCTATGAAACGGCAAAGCGACTCTGCCGGGAAAAACCTGTGGTGGTTCTGAAAGGCGGCCGCACCGAGGCGGGAAACCGCGCCGCGGCCAGCCATACCGGAGCCATGGCGTCTAATATGAAAGTTTTCGATGCCGCCTGTGGGCAGGCAGGCGTGGTCGTCGTCGAGCATCCCATGGAACTTCTTGATCTTTCGGCGGTGTTTTCCTCTTTGCCGCTTCCCCGGGGAAACCGGGTGGCGGCCATGACGATCGGCGGCGGTTGGGGGGTGGTCATGTCGGATCTGTGTGAGAAACATGGTCTGAAAGTTCCCCATCTTTCCGAAGATTTAATTGCGAAAATAGATCAAATCCTGCCCCCCTACTGGAGCCGCTCCAACCCCATCGATCTGGTGGCGGAGTTCGATCCGGACATTCCCATGATGCTCACGGAGGAACTCATGAAGTGGGACGGCTGCGATGCCGTCGTGCATATGGGGATTCTGGGGCGGATGACCTTCTTCCGCTGGCTCATGGATTCCGCCGTCATGGCCGATCCCCATTACGACAGAGAACTGTTTGCGACGATTCCCATCCAGGTGCAGGAATTTGAACAACGGTTCATCCAGCATCTGGTGAGGTTGATGGAGCGCTATGAAAAGCCGATTTTAGGAGTGACGCTCCTTCTCGATGAGAAGACAAAAACCATTATAGATGTTCCGGGGCATAAATATAAAAGCGTCTC
>CAZBQX010000024.1:25819-27166 GCA_964494155.1 uncultured Syntrophales bacterium | reverse complement strand
ATTCCTTCAGTGGCATTCCGGAACCGCTGTGGATTTCACGAATAACCTTTTTACTTCCAGATCTGAATCCATGAACCGCCCCCGTTGCGGCTCATGGTGTAGTTTTCGATACCGGCCTGGGCCAGCGCCAGGCGGTAAGCTTCCCGATGGTCGGCAAAACGCTCGCCCTGGGGGTCAAGGGAAAATTCATGACGCCGCTTGTCCATCTCCACCGTAATTTTATCAAACAATTCCTTCGTCCCCATACCGCCGCCGATGTAGGCCCCCCCACCCGGGGCCAGTACCCGGTAGATTTCGGCGAAGGCCCTGGCCTTGTCTTCCCAGAAAAAGAGGGACCCCCGGCTGATGACGAGATCAATGGAACCGTTTTCCCGAGGAATATCATGGACATCACCACAAAGAGTGTGAACCCGGTTCTGAAAGCCGGATACCGCCACGTTCATCCAGGCGATCTCCTGCATTTCGGGTGACTTGTCCATCAGATAAAACTCCAGATCGGTTATCGCGGCAAGGGCGATCCCCAGATAGCCGCCTCCCGTGCCGATATCAAGACAAACCCCTTGCGTAATCCCAGTTCGGGTTCGGATCTGTTGGGCAATAACCGGGTAAACCGGTGCAAATACTTCACGGGCGATCCGGTCGTAGCCGGCGACATTCATATTCTGCTCACCAATCTGTAATTTTCCATTCTATTATTTCTTACCCTCACCTCAGGGCTTTCTGTCCCCTATTCCTTCTCCCACCAGAGGACGGCCCAGCGGACCGTTTTGGCGTAGTCCAGCATCCAGAGACCGTCACGGCAGATGAGATGCTCTGCCAAATAGGCATCCAGTCTCTCTTCTTCCTCACACGTCATCTCCGGGAACATCCAGCGCACCGAATCCATGGCCTCTTCGCGTTCGCCGTAGGTATCCCGAACCTGTTGCACAATAAAATCGATTTTGGCGTAAATGCCCATCTGATAAAGAACATTATAATTATAGATGTAATCGGGCCCGACCTGGAGTTCCCGTCCCACGGCTTCATAAGCCCGGCGGTCATGGGGTCCGTCGCCGACAACCGTCACGATGAAGATTTTCTTGCGGGCGGCATGGTTCAACTTGGCGATCATACCTTTCAGGTCATCCACCACCAGAGAGCGGGATGCAATCGTCACATCATATTGCCCGAGGCCGACCTCCGCCCAGTCGTCTTCCCACCTTGCATGCACCATACTGATATTTTTTATGCTCCTTGAAAGACATTCCTCATGCAAAATGGAAAGCATCTTTTCGGAAAAATCGACGGCAGTGACGGATTTAACCTTGTCCGCCAGAGGCAGAGCGAGTGTTCCGGCGCCGCAACCCA
>CAZBQX010000024.1:10506-25719 GCA_964494155.1 uncultured Syntrophales bacterium | reverse complement strand
TTCCCCGTCCACACAGGACCGGCAGTAAATTTTCCCGTCTTTCCGAATTTCCCGGCAGTCCATGACCCGCTCCCCGCAGACCGAACAGGTCACGATGCGCAGGGGTTTTCCCGGCAGGTGTTCCGGCTTGATATCCACTTTGACTTCACGGATATCAAACAGGTTTTCCGCCGGCTGTAAGGCCCATTCTTTCGTATGGGGATTCTGCTCGATCATTTCGCGTGTTTTTTCCTGCGTCTTATCGTCGTCTTTTTCGTTCATCGAAATTCGAACGGCTTTCCCCGTTTCCAGATTGAGAAATGTCGCCGCCGTTTTTCCATAATCGAGAATCCGCAGCGTCCGCTTTCCCGGCTGACAACCCGCC
Organism: uncultured Syntrophales bacterium; assembly: GCA_964494155.1. GTDB lineage: Bacteria > Desulfobacterota > Syntrophia > Syntrophales > JAAYKM01 > JAAYKM01. The sequence continues at coordinate 25,355 of CAZBQX010000024.1, read as the reverse complement.
ACAGCCAAAACGGCATCGGCGGGACAGCGGTAGGTCTCGACAAAAGCCATGAATTTCTTCCGGTCCTTTCCTTTCGGATCATCAATCCCGATAGCCTTGAGACCCAATAGGGCCATCCGGGTACCGACGGTGACCCCGGCGCACAGTTCACCATGAAATTTGCGGGCGTCTTCCAGTCTTGCATCCAGGTCGAAATAATCCTCGTTCATGCTACACTCCTTCATTTATTTATGTTTCCCATCATTCCTGATTGATATTGAAGACCGTATGCGCTGCTTAAGATATTGATCTTCTTCAGGCATTTCGCGGCAAAGAGCTGAAATGCGCCATTGCCTTCGGCCAGCAGATCGAGGGCTCGGTCCGGATCGGACACTATCACCGTACTTACGATTGAAACGCCCCTTGCGAAAAGGGCATCCGGCAGAAAACCGGCGGTCGGTCCGGCGACAATCACCGTGGCGTCTTCCGGTGTTAGTTCAAGCAACGTTTCGATGGTTCCATTCGCGATGGCTGCGCCGGTAATGATCACCGCATCGCAGCGGGGCAATATGTCGGTTATCTTTTCTTCCGGAATAAGCAGCCGGGTTTCATCTTCCGCGAGACTGTCTTTTTTCCTTTCGATCAGGTTGATTTTGAGATGAGGCTCTTTCTTCAGTCGCTTAAGAAACGGCGGGATCGCCCCCACCATGGCCACGTTTTTCAGGCGCCGAAGATCGAGCAAATCCATGGGATCGCGCTCTTCAATAACCTGGTAATGATTTCCATTAAAATACTGTACAGACAGGGCGTTCAAAATGACGATCTGTACCGTACGGAGCAGCATGTTTTCTTCCTTCAAATCCAAAAGGTCAGAAACAGGCAAACCCTTGAAATGATATGGTTCACGAGGTACGCCGTTAACATGGATGCAGCCGCCTTCCCGGTGAATGTCGGCGGTGGGTGTATAGGAAATGCCGGCCAGGTTGTTGCTTAATTTGACGCCCGTGAAAAAGATGCCGGCGATAAGGCGATCCACGGTAATGTTCTGGAGGTGCTCCCGATAAAGTTCACGAATCAAATTAATTGTTTCATCAATGACCATGTAACGGATTCTCCCTGTACACAGAAAAAGACGGGACACCTGACGTTATGCACATTTATATACTGCGTACGCTATGTATATTTATATATAGCGTCTGTCAAGCAATATTTATCCCGCCGTCCGGCTTTCCTGACGGGTGTCACACGAGGCGAATCTTAATGAAGAATCTTTTCCAGGGGAAACAGAGAATCGCTAACGCCATCATAACATCACATTCGGATCTCCATCATTTTCGATGGCGTCCGGTAGTGTGCCTCACGGTTGGAATATCCATTCGTATGTAAACTATTTTGTATTGGAATTATCGGATAGCCTTTGATATAAACGGCCCGTGTTCATATTTTTTCCCCAGTGAATCATGCTAAGCATCACCTAATTCAATATGAGGAGATCGAAAAAAATGAAGAGAATCCTGTTTTTGGTTGCGTGCACTCTTTTTTGGGGAATCATCATTGCCGGACCCACCTTTGCTGCCGAGAATCCCGCGGCAGGGGTACAAGATAAGCCCGACACTGCTGATTGGAGTGGATTTTATGCCGGTTTGAACGCTGGATACAGTTGGTACAGAGCAGATTCAAAAACTTACAGTACCGTAACCGGTAATCTTTTAGGCGAAAAATTGTCCAAAACTTCAGGAGATGTTTACGGAGGTCGCATTGGATACGATCATGTATTTGCACAAAATTGGCTTCTCGGTGTGGCCACGGAAGTCTCTTACGGCGATATCAAACTTGATAAGACTATATCCAATGCAGCAGGAACCAACATACATAAAGTCACCGGTGAAATTGACTGGAACGGTTCGATTTTTGCCAGAGCCGGATACACAACCGGAAGATGGCTGATCTACGGTATCGGTGGATGGACATGGTCAAAATCAGAAACCAAGCGGACGCAACTGGTGGGAACCATGGGCAATGCTACCGCCGGCACCGTGGAAAAAGAAGATTTTACAATGGATGGGTGGACCTTGGGCGGCGGATTTGAAGTCCTGCTTACCAAGCATCTGTCTTTATACAGTGAATATCGCTATACTGATTACAGAGAAGATAAAATTACTTTTTCTTTAACACAACAAACCTCTGATTCGGATGCCACAACTTCGTCGGTCCAGTTTGGCATAAATTATAAATTCTAGTTTTATAAGCAGTCGTAAGTCATGAAGCAGGTTCATGCAGAAATGCCGGGATCTGCTTTTTTATGCAATTCAAGTGATCAGACAGAGTATTGTATAACACAAACGGCCCCTTGCCGGTACACAGTTCAAGGGGCCGTTATAGTTTCAGATGTACTCGAATTTACTTCAGTTCAAGAAGTTTGGACCGTGCGACCCGGGCCTGACTCGTGTTGGGATAATTCTTGATGACCTGCTGCAGGATCAGCCGGCCGCTGACTTTGTCCCCAAGGCTGACAAAGGAAAGCCCCTGTTTCAAGAGCGCCGGCGCCACCTTGTCGCCGTTGGGGTAATTCTTCGTCACCTTGTCGTATTCGAGAATCGCCTGCTCATAATTTCCATCAAAATAATAACACTCGCCGATCCAGAACTGGGCGTTGTCGGAATATTCCGTGTTGGGAAAGTTCTTCAGAAAATCCTGAAACTGCGTTCGAGCCTTTTCGTAGGCCCCTTCCTTGAACAGGTCGTAAGCCGCCGCGTAAGCCTGATCCTTGTCGGAGAATACTTTCGGTACATCCTTGGTCGTGCCGTTCCCCGCCGGTTTGTTCTTGTCCCCGTTCTCGGCCTTGCCGTCCTTCTCACCTAGGCCGAGATAGGTTTCCAGGAATCCGATGCGGAGAAGGAGACGATCCTGTTTCTCCTTCAACTCCTTGATTTCGTCGTCTTTCCGGTTGAAACGGGCGGCCAGATCTTTGCGCTGCTTGTCGTTCAATCCCTGCATTTCCTGCAGATACTCTTTCAGGGACATCATCTCGACGCCGCCATCAGCTTGGCTTTTATGCAGCGCCGTCACCGATTCGTCCAGACGGTCAAGCGTTTCCTGCTGCGTCTTGATGCGTTGGTCGGTCTGTTTCTGATTCTCATCCACCTGGGCGGCGAGGCGTTTCAAATCACCCGACGTGGCACAGCCGGAAACCAACGCGATGACAACCACCAGGAAGATTGCGTTCAGAATGCTCTTCAACCCTTTATCCTCCGCCTTATCCATTATTTTTCAAGGGTGACAACAAAGTGGGCTCTGCGGTTCTTGGCGAAGGCCTCTTCCGTCCGCGAAGAATCCAGGGGCATCTCTTCGCCGTAACTGACCGTCTTGATTCTCGCCGCCGCGACACCCAGGTCGAACAGATACTTGCGGACCGCATCCGCTCTACGTTCGCCCAGAGCCAGATTGTACTCTTCCGTGCCCATCTCGTCGCAGTGGCCTTCAATCAGAACGACATACTGGGGATGATCCTTGAACCATTTCGCATGCCTGGTCAGGGCATCCCGGTCGTCGGAGCGCAGGGCATACTTGTCGAAATCAAAGTGCACATCATAAAAAATATAATCTCCCACCTTAAAATAACCCAACCGTTCGCTACCGGCTGCCTGGGACGGCGTCCCCTCGTCGGGAACGGCTTTCGCGATCGTGGCCAGCTCACCCGTATCGGCTTTGGGTTTCACAGTCTTGGTGGCGGCAGGCTTCTGCGGTTTCGTGACCTCTTCCTTGACGACCGGCTCTTTGGCACACCCCCCGAAAAACATCAGCAGACCCAGCATTACGATCATGATCAAACCATTGCGCAGAGATCTTTTCATCGTCGTACCCTCCTTATCCAACTTCCTTTTGTTTGTGAATAATCCGGCATTCATCCAAAATTGCCTGAATAGATTCCAGGGAAAAGTATCGTGTATGAAAACATAACGGGTAGGCAAAGGTCAATCGAAAAAAACCGGTCAGGGGAAATTTATCGCGGCGTCTATTTCCATGACAAACAAAACACGCCAACTGTTCAGCGCGACCAGGTCAGGCCGTTGCACTTGCGGTTCGTTTCATAAACCTTCCGTGCGTTGGAACCGTTCACCGGGATGACCATCACCCGGTGACGCCCCCCCTGCCGGGAAATGACGGCCAGATAACGGCCGTCCGGCGACCAGGCCGGCTTTTCGTGAACCCCTTTGCCCGCAGAGGTCACCGCCTGCACATCTTCCCCCTGGGCGTTGACGGTAAAAACCTGGAATCCCCCTCCCGTCCGGCTTTCGTAGGCGATCCGGTCACCGCGGGGCGACCATGCGGGGGAGGTGTTGTATCCGCCCTCATCCGTTATTCTGCGGGTCCCGCTGCCGTCTTCATTCATGACATAAATCTGGGGCGATCCGGAACGGTTGGAAACAAAAGCGATCTGCTTTCCATCCGGTGCCCAGGTGGGCGAAACGTCGATGGCAAAGTGCCGGGTGATCCGGGTCAGGGTGCCAGTGGCAATCTCCAGGCTGTAGATTTCCTCGTTGCCGTCCTTGCTGAGGGTGAGCAGCATCTTGCGGCCGTCAGGCGACCAGGGACCGGCCAGATTCATCCCCGGATAGGGCGTCACCCGCCGGGTCATTTTCTGCTGCATGTCCTTGATGTAAATCGCCTGGGTTCCGGACCGGTAGGAGGTATAGGAAAGATAACGCCCGTCGGGCGACCAGTGGGGAGCAACGACCAGGGCATATTCGGAGGTCAGTTTGACCGGCGCCGAAGCGTCGAAGCTCACGGCATAAATCTCTGACCCCTGGGGCGTTTTTTGCGTAAAAGTCATTTTCGTATCGAACAGACCCGACGTCCCGGTCAGGACGGACAGGATATCGTTAGCCATGGCTTTCGCCAGGACCGTTTTCCCTTCCAGCGTACCCTGATAGGTTTTCCGGGTCACTTCTTCCGCCCTGATGGTATCAAAAACGCGCATTTCAGCGGATAATACCGTTCCCCGCCGGGAAAAGACACCCTTGACCAGGTAATCCACGCCGATGGTCGTCCAGTCCGGATATTCGATTTTGAAGGGGTCCGTCGCAGAAACGGGGGCAGGCTCCAGAAAGGCCCGGCGATCCTTGATCTGAAAATAATCGGTCATCGCAAGATAACGGCCCACCTCATTGGGAAACCAGAGGGACAAATCAGCCGGCGCGGTCCCCCCTCCCTGCTGTCGGAAGTCGGCAATGGCCAGGGGGAATTTCTCAAACCCGGGCGAGTCAATGTCGAGATAAATCCGGGCGGCCGAGGCCCCCGTAAAGCATACCGCGACCAGCAAAGCAGCAAAAACGATCCGAATCAGCGAAGTTTTTTTCATATACAACATATTTACCTTGAACAAGTTTTGCTCCCTTGCGGCCAGAACGTCGAACCCCATCCTGCCGATCTACGTCGGCCGAGAAATCCGGCGGTTACCTCGTGTTAAGCTGCGAGGAATGAAAACGGATGCCCAGTTCCATGCTTGATTCCCCCAGGCCGGCGGGAAAAGGCGGAAAGGGCGACGCCTTCTTGACTGCCTTGACCGCCGATTCGTTGAAAAAGGCATTCGCGGACCGCTTTTCCAGGGAAATGTCCTCGACGGCGCCGTTTTTCATGATGCGCACATGCACCACCGCGACCAGATCGTTTTTGGGAAGGATCCCGCCGGGGAAAGCCCATTTCGCTTTGATCCGCGACCAGATCGCCCCATAATAGGCATTCATCACATCCGATCCCTGAGCGGCGCCGCGCGCGCCGGCTTCATCCGTAGTCACGGGAGACCGCTTCCCCTGTGGATTCGCGGCCATTTTCCGTCTCAAGTCCTCGATGGCCTTGTCGATTTCCTGGGGCGATTTTTTCCGGGCGTCAAGTCTGCTGATCGGCGGCAGATTTATTGTATCCGTTTTTTTTCTCAGAACGATATCCTGTTTGTCGCTGAGCAGATCCTTCATCTCCCTGGAGAAAGCGCTTTGATCCCGGCTACCTCCGGAAAGCTCCACACCGCGGACCAGATCAACCGTATAGTAGGTACCGAAGGTCAACTTCACGGCGGTGGTCATGGGCCGGAACAGAATCAGGGAGAGAAAAACGATGTGAATGACAATGGAGCAGATAAACACCGGACCGAGGGTTGACTTCTCGTAAGCACGCACCCTCAGGTGATCCATGGATTCCACCAGATCCGGATCGAGGGTAATCGTATCGACCGAATTCGTCATTCCCCAGTCTCTTGCGGCGGCTCCGTGACCATGCCCAGCCTGTCGACTCCCGCCTTTCTGATCTCTGACATGACTTCGACGACAAAACCGTAAGGCACCTCTTTATCGGCCCGCATATAGACTTCCCGGTCAATGCGGTCCTGGAAAATCGCCTCCAGTTTCGGTTTGAGATCCGCCAGGGGGACATGGTTTTTATTCAGGAAGATCATGCGGTTGCCGTCGATGGTCAGGACCAGTTTTTCCTCTGTAATATCGACGCTCTTTGCCTTCACCTTGGGCAGGTTTACATCGATACCCATCTGGAGCATGGGAGCCGTCACCATGAAAATGATCAGCAGTACCAGGACGACATCCACCAGGGGCGTGACGTTGATGTCCGACAGGGGCCGGTGTTCCGATAAGCGATGTCGATTAAAATACCTCATGGCGCACTATCTTCTGCTGTAGTAGCGGTCGATCAGGTTCAGGAAATCGGACGCGAAGTTGTCCGTCTCCAGGTTGACGCCGCGTATCCGGTTGAGGAAGTAGTTGTAAAAAATGACCGCCGGGATTGCCGCCGCCAAGCCGGCCGCCGTGGCGATCAGGGCCTCGGAAATACCGGGCGCCACCACGGCCAGGGTCGCCGACCCGCGGATACCGATGCTCTTGAACGTGTCCATAATGCCCCAGACCGTTCCGAAAAGACCGATAAAGGGACATGTATTACCGGTCGTCGCCAAAAACCCGAGGGCTTTTTCCAACTTGGAGGCTTCAGCCGAACACGTCCGGGCCAGGGCGCGTTCGAGGAAAATAATCATGCCGTCCTCCGCCACGGGGGCCAGGGCCTCGTCGCTTCCCGAGGGTTTGGTCGCCTTGGTCGCCTTGGTCGCCTTGGCGAGTTCGGCGTAACCGACACGAAAAACCTCCGCCACCGTTGAATTCTTGAATTTTCTGGCTTCCGTGATCAGATCGGACAGTTTGTTCTTTTTCATGAAAAGATCCAGAAACTGGTTGTTCTCCTTTTTGACCTTTCCCAGTTCCCGGTATTTCAGAAAAATGATGGCCCACGACGCAACCGAAAACAGAAGCAGCAAAAACAGAACGAACTGCACGATCCCGCCCGCGTCGACGATCATGCCGAGAATGCTGTTATGAAAATTACTCCCCATTGTAACGGAACTTGCAGAAGGCATAGCTAAGTGTCCCCCTTGGTTTGAAATGAATTAACCGGCCTTTATCTAAAGGATAATACGCCGCATGTCAACCGTACTTTCCTTTTATGGCATTTCAGGACGAAACCCGAATCCGCGGGTCCGCTAAAGCATATGAGATATCGGCGATCAGATTGCCCAGCAGGGTGAGTATCGCACCGATATAAAGGATACCCATGATCACCGGATAATCCCGCGACATGACGGACATGTAAAAAAGCTGCCCCATGCCGGGAATAGCAAAAATCGTCTCGAAGATCACGCTCCCACCGATAAATCCGGGCACGGACAACCCCAGGATGGTGATCACCGGGAGCAGGGCGTTGCGCAGGGCGTGCTTATAGATGACGACACGCTCGCTAAGCCCCTTGGCCCGGGCCGTGGTGATGTAATCCTGCCGGATCACTTCCAGCATATTCGACCGCATGAACCGGGAAAAACCTGCCAGCCCCCCGAAGGCGGACAGCAGGACCGGCAGAATCAGGTGTTTGACCAGATCCCAGAATGCCGTCCAGGGAGGCATGTATTCATAATTCAGGGAGCGCAGACCCGAAATGGGCAACCAGCCCAGATGGATGCCGAAAAAAATCATCAACAGCAGCGCCAGCCAGAAAGTCGGCACGGCAAAACCCACAAAAACAAACACACTCGTCAGGCGGTCGAACAGGGAGTTCTGATGGACCGCTGAAAGCACCCCCATGGGGATCGCCACCATAAGAATCAGGATCAGGGACAGGACATTCAACAGAACCGTAATGGGGATCCGCTCCCGGATTTTTTCCGTGACGGGGCGACGATCGGAGGAAAAGGACGTTCCGAGATCGAAAACCACGACTTTTTTCAGCCAGATCCAGTACTGCTCATAGAGGGGTTTGTCCAGGTCGTACATGGCCCGCAGCCGCGCCTGCGCCTCAACGGACGCCCGGGGGTTCATCTGGGTCTGCATGTCCGTCGGCGATCCGGGAGCCAGGTGCATGACGCCAAAACAGATGATCGTGATCCCGAGCAGAAGCGGAATCATGAAGAAAAGCCTCTTGCCGACATAGAGCATCACGGTTTTACGTCTCCTTCGGCCGCGACCGGTGCCGTGCTTTCACCCGACAGGGGCAACCACCCAAGGGCGTCGATCCGCGCCACCGCCTTGCGAAAATTTTCGATGGAATGGGTTTCCAGCGTGATAATCGGGGTCAGATTCCGTTCCTGCAACATGCCGATCAGTTTCTGGAAGGGGAAGTTCCCCTCCCCCGGAGGCAGATGCTGATCTCTTACGCCCTGATTGTCGTGAATATGGAGCTGGGTCAAATAAGGACTCAACGCATCGATCCAGGCGTCAACGGGGGCTTCGGCAAAAACGTTGTGATGGCCCGTATCGAAGCAGAACCGCAGGTACGGAGAATGCACCCCCTCCAGGAGTCTTTTCAGCATGACCGGCGTGGTTTCGTAAACGTTCTCCACGCAGATCGGACAGTGCAGTGCTTCCACCCGGGGAAGCAACGTTTGAAACGTTTCCAGACAGTTGCTCAGCCACTGTTCCTCGCCGGACAGGTAATAACGCTCGTCAAAGGCTGCGTGACAGACAATGGAGACGGGCCGGAAAAAAACGGCCAGGTCTAAAACGGCCGCAATGCGTTTTACCGTTACCCGGCGAATTTCCGGATCGATGGCCCCCGGGCGGAGGTCCAGAAAAGGGGCGTGCATGGTCACCCGCAATCCCGCCGCCTGGAGTTTTTCACCGACCTCGCGAAACGCCTCCCGGGGACAGCTGTCCAGATCCCGGTGGTTGACGGCCACTTCCGGATTGATGCACTCCGCCAGCACCAGGGGAAGATACTTCTCACGGAGAAAATGAAAAGGCATATGGACCTGGATATGCTTGAGAACGTTATGGCTCATGCCTGTTTTTCATCCTGTTATCAAAGTTTTAAACGGAATATGCCTCTAACGGCAAGGATAGTCTCTATCATACCGCCCCCGCTTCATCAACCGGCAATTGGACCCTTCGGGGTTGACACACTGTGAATTATTTGCTACCGAAAGAAAAGGCGATTACGGGTCCGTTAAGGGGTTGGATCGCTGCCTGCGAAGACATCGATTCGTCCGGCGCGGCAATCGGATGGTTGTTTCAGAAAGGGCAAAACCATTTCATTTCAGGAGGCATGATTGGAGGAAACATTGGAGTTGACAACACAGGAGCGGGTTTTGCTCTGTGTGAACGCAGCGTTGGAAAAGAAACCGAAAGATCTGGTCATCCTCAAAATTCAAGAAATCTCTTCATTTGCCGATTATTATGTTCTGATGAGCGGCTCCTCGGACCGCGAAGTCCAGGCCCTCGCTTCCGCCATCCAGGAAAAAATGAAAAAAGCCGGGGTCCTGCCTTTGGGTACGGAAGGAACAACTTTTGGGAAGTGGATCCTGCTCGATTACATCGACGTCGTGATCTCCGTCTTCCACGAACCAATCCGCGCCTTTTATGATCTGGAACGGCTCTGGTCCGACGCGCCGACGATGAAAATCCCTGAAGATACAAAAGAATTAACCGCCTTGAGTGATGGAATGTAATGCTGCGGACATCGGCCGGAGCCTGATCGACCTCATTTTCCCGCCCCGGTGCACGGCCTGTGCGAAGATTCTGGAGGAACACCGCGTTCCCCACATCTGCGAGGCCTGTTTTGAAGGTCTCCGTTTCTGCGCACCGCCCCTTTGCCCCATCTGCGGCGCGCCCTATGCAGATCGGACGGCGGCGGATCATCCCTGCGAAACGTGTTTGCTGTCTCCTGCGCCCTTCACGGCGGTGCGTTCGGTTGCGGCCTATACAGGCGTCCTCCAGGACATGATACATCGCTGTAAATACGGCCATGACGTTTCGCTGGGAGAATTTCTGGGTGATATGATGGCCGATTTCCCCTATCCGTCTTTCAACTTGAATGACTATACGATGGTTATGCCCGTCCCTCTGCATACAAAGCGGTTGCGGGAACGAGGCTTCAATCAGTCCCTGCTCCTGGCCAGAGCAATTGCCGGACGCCATAAACTGAAACTGGACTACCTGTCGTTAACCCGGACAACTCCCACGCTGCCCCAGACCACTTTTGGCCGTCAGGAGCGGGAAGAAAACGTCAAAGGAGCCTTCTCGGTCGCAAGACCCCTCAGACTCCGGGGAGAAAAGGTTATTCTGGTGGACGATGTTTACACAACCGGCAGCACCGTCCGGGAATGCGCACGCGTTTTGAAGCGGTCCGGGATTGCATCGGTCGCCGTTTTAACCCTGAGTCGTACCCTTTCCTGATAAGACGGCTGAGTTTTTATAGATAAAGGAGAAAACCATGGGAAAAATTCTATCGCGCCATGATTTACAAACAGAAATCGACGCGCTGCACCGGCAGGGGAAAAAGATCGTTTTTACCAACGGCTGTTTCGACATCCTCCACGTCGGTCATGTCCGTTATCTGCGCGAAGCGAAAAAGAAAGGAGACGCACTGGTTCTGGCCCTCAACAGCGACCGCTCCGTCCAAGCCATCAAGGGTGACAAAAGACCCATTGTCCCGGAGGAGGAACGGGCCGATGTGATGGCCGCCCTGGAAATGGTGGATTACGTGACGATTTTCGAGGAATTGACGCCCCTGGCATTGATCGAGACCCTGAAACCCGACGTCCTGATCAAGGGGGGCGACTGGGAAGAGGAAAAGATCGTCGGGCGGGACGCCGTTCTCAGTTGGGGTGGGCAGGTCGCCGTGATCCCCGAGATCAAGGGGGCTTCCACCACGAACATCGTCGAGAAGATCCGGACAGTCTATGGCGGGGATTAGTTCAACGCCTCGGCGTCTAAAAAAGATGTAATATATTCATATTCTTACGCATCAGAAAGAATTGCTGCCGGAGGTGTTTTTCTCCTTTACAAACGATACCCTTTCGTGTATTTAGTACGATCTTTTTGACAGATTGCGGGAAAATGGAGTGCATAATGACCATGAAGCCGGACAAATTAGCGTTTTTCAGATTTATGCTGACCCAGAAGATCAATGAGCTTTTGGACGAGGCAGAGAAAACCGTGTCGGAAATGACGAATGAAAAGGTTAATTTTCCCGATCCGACCGACCGGGCGTCCCTGGAGTCGGACCGGAACTTCGAACTGCGGATCCGGGACCGTGAAAGAAAGCTTATCGCAAAGATGCAGGAAGCCATCAAGCGTATCGATGACGGCACCTTCGGTGTTTGTGAAGCCTGCGGCGGCCCTATCTCGGAAAAGCGGTTGATGGCCAGACCCGTTACGACACTCTGCATCGAATGTAAAACCAAACAGGAAAAACTCGAAAAACTAAAAGGAGAATGACGTAAGTCTTCACTTCTCCTGCGATGGTGATCCGGCGCCCATCGTCCCGTACCAGGTAGTGCGGGGGACGGGCGCTTTTTACTTTTTCCGGAAAATACGCCAAAGGAACGGCCGCCATGTTTGTCAGAGTTGCCGTGAACGTCCCAACCGATAGGACCTTTGTTTACCGGGTTCCCCCGAAGCTGGAAGCGGATGCGACGCCCGGGAAAAGGGTGCTTGTTCCCTTCGGCGGCAGAACCCTCACCGCCTACATCCTCGAATTGATGCCTGCCTCGGATTACCCGGAAACGAAAGACGTACTCCGGCTCCTCGACACGGAACCCCTTTTCGGTGCCGCCGATCTTCTTTTCTACCAGTGGATATCAGACTATTACCTGCAGCCCATCGGCAAGGTGCTGGCCGAAGCGCTCCCCTCGGGGATCAATCCCAAAACAAATCGGATGTTCCGGCTGGTTCCTCATGCCGAACCCATGTCGCCGGAACATTTCACTGCAGACGAAATGAATCTTCTGGCTTTCCTGCAGCATCACCCGGAAGGCATAACCGGCACGGAACTCGGGCGGATTCTCCCCGCAAAAGCCTTGAAACAAGCCTTGCAGACCCTGCAGGACCGAAATCTTCTGGTCGCGGAAGACCGGATGAAACAGGCGGGAATCGCCGCCAGAAAAGAAAAATGGCTGATCCCGTTCAGGCCGCCCCCGGCAGGGATTACCTTAACCGCCAGGCAGCGCGAACTCCTGGAACTCATCGAAAACCAGGGCGAAATTTCCTTTGGCGCATTGCGCAACCGGACACAGTTCAGCCCGGCCCTGCTTAAGGCGCTCAAGGACAAGGGTGTCGTCGCCGTACTCGAGAAGGAAAGCTTCCGTACAAACGATGTCCTTGATCGGAATTGCGGCCGGACGCAACCCCCGACCCTCAACCGGGACCAGCAAAAAGCCATACTAAAAATCCGGAAAAAACTTGCCGTGCCCGCTTTTTCCGTTTGCCTCCTCCACGGGGTCACGGGAAGCGGTAAAACCGAGGTTTACCTGCAGGCCATGGCTCAGGCCCTTTGCGATGGGGGCGGCGCCCTCTATCTCGTCCCTGAAATTTCCCTGACCACACAGCTTGTGGACCGGATTCATGGCCGTTTCCCCGACCTCAACATCGCGGTCTGGCACAGCGACATTCCCGAGACGATCCGCTACGATCAATGGCGACGCCTGCTCCGGGGTGAAATTCGTCTCGTCGTCGGCGCCCGGTCGGCCGTTTTTGCCCCCATCCGAAATTTGAAACTGATCATCGTTGATGAAGAGCACGACGGGTCTTACAAACAGGATGAGCGGACCCGCTATAACGGACGGGACGCCGCCCTGATCAAAGGAAAACTCAACCGGGCGACGGTCGTCCTCGGTTCCGCCACGCCCGGTGTGCAGGCCTATCATGCGGCTCAGTCGGGGAAATACGCGTATCTGTCCCTGCCCGGACGGGTGGAAAACCGGCCCCTGCCACAGGTGGAGGTCATCTCCATGGCGGAGGAAAGAGATGAATCCGGAGCCATTCCCATCCTGTCGTCCCCGCTTCTGACCGCGATTTCAGACAGTCTGACCGGGGGTTACCAGACCCTTTTGTTTCTCAACCGCCGGGGTTTCAACACCTTTCTTTACTGCCCCGATTGCCGCCATGTGTTCACCTGTCCCAACTGCACGGTTTCTCTGACCTATCACGGCGATACGGGCCGTCTGCACTGCCACTACTGCGACTACATCGAACCGATTGCCGGTACATGCCCCGCCTGTGGAGGGAGGCGTGTCATTCGTTACGGCGTCGGCACGGAACGCCTTGAAGAAGAGGTCCGGAAACACTTTCCCCAGGCCAAAGTCGGACGGATGGACCGGGACACGGTATCCGGACGAGGCAGCCGCGAAGGCATCCTCCGTCGTCTGGAAAAGCGGGAAATCGACATCCTCGTAGGCACTCAGATGATCACCAAGGGCCACGACTTCCCTCATATCAACCTGATCGGTGTCATCTCCGCCGACCTGTCGTTGAACATCCCCGACTTCCGGGCCGCCGAGCGGACCTTCCAGCTCCTCACCCAGGTTTCGGGCCGGAGCGGCCGGGGCGAAATTCCTGGCCGGGTCATCATTCAAACCTTGAATCCCGGACATTATGCCATCGCCCGGGCGTGCAATCACGATTACACATCCTTCTACGAAGACGAGATCGCCCTGCGAAAAACCTTTTCCTATCCTCCGTTCACCCGGATGATCACCCTTCATCTTTCCGCCATTCATAAAGATCAGGCGGAGAAAGACCTGGCGGTGCTGAAAGCGGATCTGGATCACCTCCGGCAGCAAGAGCGGCGCTACCAGCGCATCGACGTCCTGGGGCCGACCCGGTCTCCCATCGAAAAGATCCGGGGACGCTACCGCTGGCAGGTCCTTTTAAAAGGCAAGGAAATCGGTCCGCTTCACGATTTGGCTCGGGCCGTTACCGACCTGGAAAAGAAAGGAAGCCTGCGGATCACTGCGGATGTGGACCCTTTGAATTTCATGTAGATGATTGCTTTCATTCCGATCCTTTTGCTTGACACGTCATGCCTGTTTTCCTATATTCCGCCCCTACAGGAGGTCAGATCATGCACGCACCGTCCATCCTTTTCATGGGTACACCGGATTTCGCCGTCCCGTCATTACAAATCCTGATTGAGAACAGGCTGCCCCTGGTGGGGGTCGTTACCCAGCCGGACCGTCCCAGCGGCCGGGGACGCCGTTTTACACCCCCGCCCGTCAAAATCCTGGCCGAAGCCCATCACCTCCCGATCTTTCAGCCGGAACGGATCCGCAATGAATCGTTTCTTGAGATATTTCGTGAGCTGTCACCGGAGCTGGTCGTCGTGGTCGCCTTCGGCCAGATTTTGCCCGGTGAAATGATTACCCAACCCCGGTTTGGCTGCATCAACGTTCACCCGTCTTTGCTTCCGAAATACCGGGGCGCCGCACCGATTCAGTGGAGCCTAATCCGGGGGGAATCGGTGACGGGCATGACCATCATGAGGATGGACGAAGGGGTGGATTCGGGAGACATTTTGCTTCAGGAAACGGTGCCGATCGAGCCGGAGGA
>CAZBQX010000024.1:1302-10406 GCA_964494155.1 uncultured Syntrophales bacterium | reverse complement strand
ACACCTCTTTTTCCAGCACCTCACGAATCTTTTCGGACAGGTTGTTGGCTGAAAACGGTTTTTGAATGAAGGTCAGGGCACCCTGGTCGATGATGTCCTGGGCCTGCCCTTCGACGCTGTAACCGCTGGAGAGGATCACCCGGATCTGGGGGTTGATCCGCTTCAACCTTTCGAATACCTCCCGACCACCCATGCCGGGCATGATCATATCCAGAATGACCAGGGCGATTTCGCCATACCGGGCGCGATAAACCTCGATGGCCTCGGAACCAGAGGAAGCGGTGATCACAGTATAACCAAGCATCCTCAAAATCCGCCGCGTCACAATGAGCACCACTTCCTCGTCGTCGATCAGAAGGATCGTTTCGCCGCCTTTTTTCAACTCCTCCGAAGGCCGGATTTTTTCATCCTCGAGGGTCGCTTGCGACGCCGGGAGGTAAACCGTAAAAATGGAGCCC
This sequence comes from uncultured Syntrophales bacterium, assembly GCA_964494155.1. Lineage (GTDB taxonomy): Bacteria > Desulfobacterota > Syntrophia > Syntrophales > JAAYKM01 > JAAYKM01. Next base: position 9,948 of record CAZBQX010000024.1, on the reverse strand, counting down.
GCCCCTCGCTCGGAATTCACCTTGATGAACCCCTGATGCCCTTTAATAATGCCGTAAACGGTGGCCAGACCCAAGCCCGTGCCGCGTCCCATTTCCTTGGTCGTAAAAAATGGATCGAAGATCCGTTCCCGGGTCCATTCGTCCATCCCAACGCCGGTGTCCCGGATGGCAATCTTGACGTAACATCCCGGAATGAGGTCGATATCCGATGCCTCTGCCTCATTGAACAGCACATTCGCCGTTTCAAGGTAGAGGTCACCGCCGCCTGGCATCGCCTGCCAAGCGTTCAGAAAAAGATTCAGCAGGACCTGCTCGATCTGCGCACGATCAACGTCGGCGATCCAGAGGCCGTCCCCGTAGGAGCGATGAATATTCAGTTCCCTGCGTGTGCGGGAAAACATATTTAGGGTCTGCTCGATCAACTCATTCAAGTTTGTCGGCCTGACTTCATAGCGTCCGCCCCGGGCGTAACCTAAAAGTTGCCGGGTCAAATCGGCGCCGCTCCGAACCTGTTTTTCAATGGCCTCCAGGTTTTCGTAGAAGGGATGCTGCTGATCGATCTCCAGCAACATCAACGAGGTGTAGCCCTGAATTCCCATCAGCAGGTTATTGAAATCATGGGCGATTCCTCCCGCCAGGGTGCCGATTGCCTCCATCTTCTGGGCTTCCCGGAGCTGGATTTCCAACTGCCGGTATTCCGTAATATCCTCAAAGGTCAGCAGATGGTTCCCGTTCGGCATGATCACCGTACGAAAGTGGATGGTCTTATCGCTGCCGTCCTTGCAGCGCGTGTTGAGAATGCGTTCCCGCATTCGGCCCGCCTCGGGTTTGGCCATGACCTCCTCCCGGTAAAACACCGCGAATTCATTTCGGTATGCCGGATCGGGATAGGCTTTGCCAAACCATGCCTGCCAGTCGGGCAGGTCCTCCAGCGCATATCCGAAAATCTCCGCAAACCGGGGGTTAAAATAATCGAATTTCTGCTCGGGATTCAAGACGGCGATGCCCAGGGGTGTGCTTTCCGCCAGAAGCCGGAAACGGTTCTCGCTTTCTCGGATGGCCTCCTCGGATTTAACACGTTCCGTAATATCCCGGACTGCCGCCTGCAACACTTCTTTGCCCCCCATTTCAAACTTGCCCAGAAGAACTTCACAGGGGAAAAGGGTGCCGTCTGTTTTTTTGTGCACCCAGTTAAAGGAACTGAAGCCGTTCTTCAGGGCATTATCGATATGAGCAAGGGAGTCGGTCCAGGATTCTTTCCCGGACGGTTGAAATGTCGGCGACAGGTTCGCCGGATGTTGAGAGGTAAACTCCTCCTTCGTTTTACAGCCAAAAATATCCAAAGTCGCCTGATTGCAGTCCATAAACCCCTCCTTGTCGAGGATCATGATGGCGTCCTTGGAATATTCAAAAAGATTCCGGTATTTCTGCTCCGAAATGCGCAGGGCGGCCTCGGCCTGATGGCGCACCTCGATTTCCCTCATCAATTCGTCGTTCGAAACGCGCAGTTTTGCCTCGCTTTCCTCGAGACGCTGCTTGGACACCGTGGTCTGGCCCAGTTGGATGAACATGTTGTTGAAATCAGTCACCAAGGCGCCGAGATCGCCTTTCACGAACGAATGAACAGAGACGTTGAATTCCCCCTTGTTGACCTTGGCGGTCGCCTCACGCAGGCTGTCGATGGTCCGGGAAAAGTATTTTCCCATCCAGTAGGCAAAGAAAAACAGGAGCGCGCCGGCGCCGACAAGCAGAAACAGAGAGGACTGCCAGAACGCCCGGGCAAAGGCGTTGACCGTTGCGATCAAGCTCTTCGTCATCTCCTCGAAGGCTTCCTGGGTAAGCCGCATCGGCTCGGCGTATTCGTCCAGATAACTGGTACTGGCTACGGCCAGCCGGATGCCGTCGGCCGTCGGCGTATTGATGGCCACGACATACATGAATTTTGTATATTCCTGTTCGTCGAAATCCTTCCAGTCATAATAACCACTGGACCGCTTCTGAAGGCGGGCTTCTTCCAGAATGGGCATGAATCCGGGAAGCAGGCGGGCATAATCCCTGAGATCCTGATTCTCAATTTCCGCGTTAAGATGAAAACGGGTAACCCCGGTGGTCAGATCGTGAACGGATGTATAGCCGGAAATACCGAAAGGCTGCACAGCCAGGCGGCGAAATTCCATCGACTGCTGCAGGTCATGCAGGGTCAGATTACGGTGCTGGGCCAGGTAGATATCCAGTTGGGACGCAACATCTTCGGCCTTTTCCCTGATCGCGGTCTCTGCCATATTCCGTATGGCGCGGTCAATACGCACCTGGGTCTGTCTCTCAATCTTGTCAACCCCATGGTTGATCTGATCGACAAATGACCGGTTGTGCAGTATGAAGGCCACGACAAAAAAGGCGACCGGAATCAAAACGGCGCATAAAGTCAGGATAATGAGACGGGTGCCAAAACGTTCAGGACGGAACCGGTGAAGCCAGGACATGCGGTTATTCCCCCAAAGTAAAAAATACGACTGTCATTCCGGAAAGATATTTTCTCAACACCTTCCAGGATCAGCCGTTTCTTCGGGTACCCCCGGAAAGTCCATATTAAAATGTCTGAGAAAAGTTTTCCCCGGTATGGTCTGTTGTTCAACGAATCCGAAAAGATGGCTATCCGGATATATAGGTTGAAATTAGATTCTTAAATACGCTACAAACAATCAATTTTCTATAAAAAATTATGGTCCTTCAGAAAAAACGATCAATGAAAAAAGAGAGCACGCCTTTTCAACCCGGCTCCACCCGGCAACTGGCCGTACAGATTCTGGATCGTATCGAGGGCGAAGGCGCTTTTGCGGAACCGCTTCTGGATACGTGCCTGACCGCCTGCCTGCAAAACGACGGGAAAAACCGGAGACTGGTCACGCAGATGGTGTTCGGCACGCTGCGTATGAGAGGCTACCTGGACTGGATTATTCTTCACCTTTACCGCGGTGATTTCACAGTCATGGCCGAAGGTTTGAAAAATATCCTCCGGACGGCGCTTTATCAGCTTTTCTTTCTGGACCGGGTTCCCTCTTATGCCGCGGTCAACGAAGCGGTAAACATGACCGAAGGCCGCTTCCGGGGTCGCGGCGGTTTGGTGAACGCCATTCTCCGGAACGCCATCCGCAGAAAAGAGACCCTTCCCCTTCCGGAACGCAGTCGGGACCTGCCGCTTTATGTCTCGGTTGTTCATTCCCATCCCCGGTGGCTCGTTGAAAAGTGGCTGGCGCTGTTCGGTGAAGAGGAAACGATCCGCTTGTGTGCGGCCGACAACATGACGCCACCCGTAACCCTCCGGGTGAACACATTGAAAGGTTCCCGGGAGGAAATCCTCGCGGACATGAAAACGGAAGGCATAGAGGTCGCCGCTACAGGATACAGTCCGGACGGTCTCCGGGTAACACGCTCCGAACTTCCGGTCCGGTATTTACGCTGGTTCGAGGAGGGGAAAATCCAGATTCAGGATGAGGGCTCTCAGCTCATTTCACGCTTTCTTGACCCGCAACCTGGCGATAAGATTCTGGATCTGTGTGCCGGCACGGGCGGCAAAACGACCCATCTGGCCGCCCTGATGGGCGACGTCGGCCGGATTGTCGCCCTGGACAATCAGGAGAAGAAACTGGCGTCACTCCGGGAAATGGCCGTCAGGATGGGCATATCCCGCATCGAAACCCTTGTCCGGGACGGCAGAGATCTGCCCCCAAAGGACATGGCCGAACGATATGACCGTGTACTCGTGGACGCCCCCTGCACCGGTGTCGGCACCCTGAGGCGAAACCCCGAAATCAAGTGGCGTCTGGCCCCTGAAGATATCGCCCAAACCGTTGCCCTGCAGAAGGACCTTCTGGAAGGCGCCACCCGGTATCTCAAAAAAGGAGGCATCCTTGTTTACAGCACGTGCAGCCTTCTCCCCGAGGAAAACGAGGAAAATATCCGCGCCTTCCTTATGCGGCACCAAGAGTTCCGGCAGGACACACAGACCGGTAGCCTTCCGCCGGATTGCCTCGACCCAAACGGATGCCTAAAAACCCTGCCCCATCGTCAGGATATGGACGGTTTTTTCGCCGCCAGACTGGTGAAATACCTTTAATATTATGAAGATGAATCAACCCCGAATTCGTTTGACTTTGATCGTTCAAACATGGTAGGCAACGGACTAATTTGACGGCGTCCCCTTACATCTTACGGAAGGCGTTTCGCAGACTCTTTAATCTCATTACCTGTATATAATCCCGCAGGATTCCCCTTGGGGACCTGCTTATTTGAATGGAGGATTTCATGTTTCTCAAACAAGTTGAAGTCAGCCCCATGGTGGTATTTGCCTACATCGTCGGCGACCCCGCCAGCGGAAAAGCCCTGGTGATCGATCCCGCCGCTGATGTGGACTATCTGATCGGGCTGGCTCAGGATAACGGCATGCACATTGACTATATTGTGAACACCCACGGTCACGTGGACCATATTTCCGGCAACAAGGAAATGAAAGACAAAACCGGGGCTTCGATCATTATTCATGAACTGGATGCCCCCATGCTGGGGAACACACCGCCGGTCATGCTCCGTATGTTCGGCGCCGCCGACTCGCCGCCTGCGGATCTGACCGTGAAGGACGGCGATTTCATCACCGTCGGTGATGTTTCTCTACGTGTCATCCATACCCCGGGGCACACGCCGGGCGGCATGGTGCTATATGCGGACGGCTGCGTTTTTACAGGAGACACGCTCTTCGTTGAAGCCGTCGGCCGAACGGATCTGCCGGGCGGGTCCTGGCCTGTCATGCACCGCTCCATCAAGGAACGAATTTTTACCCTCCCGGACGATACAAAGGTTCTGCCGGGACATAATTATGGTCGCATGCCCGCTTCCACAATCGGGCATGAGAAAAAGTATAATCCATACATTCAATAAGGACCGTCGCTTAGCCGCGCGGCACGAAGGAGGTTTGAGATGACAGATTCAGGCCTGATCAAGACGAATTTCCCCGAACTGAACCTGGTCAACACGGGCAAGGTCCGCGATCTTTACGAAGTCGGACCGTACCTGCTCATTGTCGCGACGGACCGCATCTCCGCCTTCGATGTGGTCATGCAGGAGCCTATCCCCGGCAAGGGTAAAATACTGACCCAGATGTCAATATTCTGGTTCAAGAAACTGGAACACTTGATCGGCCACCATCTGATCTCCACAAACCCGGCTGATTACCCGCCCGAATGCCGGCCTTATATACAGGACCTGGAAGGACGGAGTATGCTGGTTAAAAAAGCAAAACCCCTCCCGGTGGAATGCATCGTCCGGGGATACCTGAGCGGCTCCGGATGGAAAGATTACTGCGTGGACCGGACCATTTCGGGTATCCGTCTCCCCGAAGGACTGAAGGAGTCGTCCCGTTTGGCGGAACCCATCTTCACCCCGACGACCAAAGCCCCCGAAGGCCAGCATGACGCCCCCATCAGCCGCAAGGAAGTGGAGGATATCCTGGGCAAGGAAATCACGGGGACCATCATCAAAAAAAGCATGGCGATCTACAAGGAAGCCGCCGCCATCGCCGACAAGGCGGGGATCATCATCGCCGACACAAAATTCGAATTCGGCCTTCTGGGCAGCGAACTCATTCTGATCGACGAGGTGCTCACACCGGATTCATCCCGTTTCTGGCCGAAGGACGACTACGAGGAAGGCCGCTCGCAGAAGAGTTTTGACAAGCAGTTCCTGCGCGATTACCTGCTCTCCCTGAGCTGGGATCAGAAACCGCCGGCACCCAGACTGCCTCAGGACATTATCAACAAAACCAGGGAAAAGTACGAAGAGGCCCTGAAGCGACTGACCCGATGATCTTGACAACACTCCGCACTTCTCTTGACATGGAAGCCTTTGATGACTATTGTTACGAACCGAAGGGACGTCGATATCCTGTCGCATCCTCATCTAAAGGTCATTTCATCCCGCGGAGGGTAGTGTCTTGACATGGTAAAGCGTTGTTATTACGAAGTTCTCGGTGTCGAGAAAACGGCATCCGACGAGATTATCAAGAAGAGTTACCGGAAGATGGCCATGCTCTATCATCCGGACCGCAATCCCGATAACAAGGATGCGGAAGAGAAATTCAAGGAGGCGGCGGAGGCTTATGAGGTCCTCTCCGATCCCGAGAAAAAAGAAATCTATGACCGCTACGGCCATGACGGACTGAGCGGCTCCGGTTTCCGCGGTTTCTCCGGTTTCGAGGACGTCTTCTCCAGTTTCAACGATATTTTTTCCGACATTTTTGGCGCCGGCGGCGCCGGACGATCCCGGGGACGCACGGCAGCGCGGGCCGGAGCGGATCTCCGCTATGATCTGAACATCTCGTTCATGGACGCCGCCATGGGCATCTCGATGGATATTGACGTCGCCAAATCCGCCTTATGCCAAGAATGCAGCGGCAGCGGCTCAGAACCCGGGACAAAACCGACCCTCTGCCCCCGTTGCCACGGGCGGGGCCAGGTCGTCCAGTCTCAGGGCATTTTCAGCATCAGCACCACCTGCCCTCAATGCCACGGCCAGGGACAGATTATCACCAATCCCTGCAAGACCTGCCGGGGTGCAGGCCGGGTTCGGGCCACCAAAACGGTTAACCTCAAAATTCCAGCCGGCGTGGAAACGGGCTCCCGGCTGCGGCTGCGCGGCGAGGGTGAGGATGGAATCAACGGCGGACCAAGCGGCGATCTCTATGTGTTTATCCAGGTGGAACCCCATGAATATTTTGACCGGCGGGGCTATGATCTTTACTGCCGCGTTCCGATTACGTATATTCAGGCCGCCCTGGGAGCAAAGATCGATATCCCGACCCTGACCGGGTCGGAAAAACTCAAGGTCCCGAAAGGCACCCAGCCAAACGCTATTTTCCGACTGAAAGGCAAAGGGATTCCCCACCTGCGAGGGATGGGGCGGGGCGACCAGATCATCGAAACGGTAGTCACCATCCCGACCGATTTGACCCGGAAACAGGAAGAATTACTGAACGAGCTGGCAAAGCTTGAATAAGACGGTGTGAAAGGAGATTTATCATGAATATGAAACGGACTCTCGCCATGGCATGTGTATTGTGTCTTTTCCTCCTGGGCGGCTGCGCCCCTGTGCTCATCGGCGGCGCTGCAGTCGGCGCCGGAGCGGGTACATACGCGTACATCAACGGCGAACTGCGGGTGGAATACAACGTGCCCTTCGACAAGGTCCGGACAGCCTGCGAAATGGCTATTGCCGATCTGGGCGGCAAGGAAGTGACCCCCGATTGGCGAATCGGTGTGGGCACCATTAAGACCCGCATTCAGAACGAAAAGGTCACCTTGCGTCTCGAATACAAGACCAAGGAAACCACGATTCTCGGCATCCGGGTCGGTTACCTGGGCAATAAGGAATCCTCCCAGTTGATCAAGGACAAGGTCAGCGAAAACCTGGTCAAGAACCAGTAGGCCGGTAAAAACTTTCTTCCGCGTGTAAAACCGCCCCCCCCGGCCGAGGCGTTTCCCGTTTTGTATCAGAATGTTGGTTTTCATAAAACCTGTGGGAACCATGAAAGGTTTTTCCACAGGTTTTATGTGACTTTGAAACGGGAAAGTCTATTTATCTCCTCTATTCCATTACCGCATCTGCCAGTTGACACAATCGCCCGGCATCAATATACTTGAACCATCGCCGATTGAGAAATCGTGAGCGAAATAAGGATCATGGAAGCGATCCCCGCATGGACAAACCGCCCGAAGGCGAACACCGTGAAGAGCAGGACCGGGAACCCGTCGATCCGTCCATCCACGGCACGGTGGAATTTCTTGTCCGGCGGATGCGCCACAAGGGAGATCTGCCCACCTTCTCCCGCCATATCATCGAAATAAACAACAAGCTCGCCTCGTTAACCGCAATCAACCTTTCATCCACGGGGGAACTGGCCAATATCATCCTGAAGGATTTCTCTCTGACCAATAAGCTCCTGCGAGTCGTCAATTCCGCCTTTTACGGCAACCTTTCCGGCCGGGTGACGACGGTTTCCAAGGCGGTCTTTCTGCTCGGTTTCGAAAAGGTGCGGATGATCGCCGCGGCCCTCATGATCTTCGAACACCTCCAGAACAAGTCGGAACTGGCGGAGTTGCAGGAGGCCACTGTGGCGTCCTATGTGAGCGGCATCCTGGCGATGGACCTGGCGGAACAGATGAAAGTGGACCGCAAGGAAGAGGCGTTCATCTGCGCCATGCTCTTCAACCTGGGGAAGGTGCTCGTCATCTGCTACTTCCCGGAGGAGTACCAGGAAATCAAGAAGCGGATGATCGAAAACAATATCGACGAGAACAGTGCTGCCCGGTCCGTCCTCGGCATCGCCTACAAAGAACTGGGGATGGCCATATCCAAGTCCTGGAACTTCCCCGATAAAATCGTCCACAGCATGGAGGGTCTTCCAGCCGAGGACATCAAAAAGCCCCGCACAGAACAGGAGGTCATGCAGCATCTGGCGAATTATTCCCACGACCTGTGCGACATCGTGGCGAACAGCCTGGAGGGTGACATACAAACAGCCCTGGAAAGCCTCGCCAGGCGCTACCAGAACAGTATTGCCTTAAACGCCGCCCAGTCCGTCACCCTCCTCGAAAC
>CAZBQX010000024.1:0-1202 GCA_964494155.1 uncultured Syntrophales bacterium | reverse complement strand
GAACGGCATCCAGGAAATCGCCGATGTCATGAAAGGCGCCTACAACCTCGGCGACGTAATCTACATGATCATGGAAACCATGTACCGGGGCTTCCTGTTCGACCGGGTTGTTTTCGCCATGCGGGACGCCATACGCACGAAGATGGTGGGCCGGTTCGGCCTGGGCGAAGGCATCGACAGTATAATCAGGCATTTCAACTTTGAAATCCATTCCGCAACCGACATTTTCAACATCGCCATCGCCAGGGCCAAGGGCATCGTCATCGACGACGCCGAAACGCCCAGTATCGTCCGGAGCCTGCCGGATTGGTACCGTCTGACCATCGCCGCCCCGTCTTTTCTCATCTACCCGATTGTGGTCAGGGGTATCTGCATCGGCGTGATTTACGCCGACCGAAAAACGAAGGGCGCACTCTTGACGGAATCCCAGATGGAGCAGATGGAAGAATTGAGGAAACTGGCGGTGGACGCCATCGAACAGAAACGTCAGGGCGAGGCCTGACGGCCGAAATCCGAACGCCGATGAGACTTCAAAAACATCAACCAGCGCTGTTTCCATTGATCGTCAATCACGCATGATTTGCCCCTTAAAATATAAAAAAGGGGCGGCCTAAACCGCCCCTGAGCAAACTCCCGGCTCAATTGATTCTCACATCCCTTGACATGAACATCGCACGTAATCAGGGCTTTTGCATGACACCCGACTTCGGTTTGACTTTGAGCTGCGGACTCAAAGGCGGGTCCACCGTAAAGGTAATCATCTTGGCAAACGTCACATCGCTGGCCATGGGGTCGGGTTTGATCGCCAGGACATAGTTTCCGGGATCCTTGATCGATCCCTTAAACATGACCTGTACCGACTGATTCGGCGGAATGATCTGCTCAAGCGGGTGGGGGCCGGGATTCCAGACCGGTGGACCGCCGTTTTGGGGCGTGCAGGTGGCATAGTACTTCTGAGTGGCTTTGGTCGGCCCCTTGCCTTTATTGAAGAAATCAATCCAGATTTCAAAGACTTGTCCTGCCTTGGGGCGCTGCGGGTTGACCCGGATGTTGTTGACGATGACCGCCGGTGCCGTTGCGGATTGAAGGGCGCCTGCACTTACTTTCTGCGTCTTTGTCCTGTCAAGTTTGCTGCTGATCAACGGTCTGGCGGAAAAATATATCCAGTCGGTGTAATCTCCCGCAAGCAGGTTTGCTTGCGT
>CAZBQX010000023.1:0-28401 GCA_964494155.1 uncultured Syntrophales bacterium | reverse complement strand
GATCGTTGGATTTCGTGGTGTACTTGTCCATGTACTTTGCCAGGGTATCCATGGAGGCGTAGGGCATCTTCAGATAGCCCGGAAGCAGATTGTACAGGAGGCAGTGATCCGTCGAACCCTGGACGTTCGGTTCCCCGCGCAGGGCATTGATACCGCCGCCGGCGATCCCCATGTTGCCGAGGAGCAACTGGATGATCGACATGGTCCGGATGTTCTGGCTGCCGACGGTGTGGTGAGTCCACCCCAGGGCGTAGCATTCGGTGCCGGCCTTGTCCTTGGCGCCGGTGGCGCCGTAATCCCTGTAAACCTTGAGCAGCATTTCCTTCGGGACACCGGTGATCGACGAAACCTTGTCGAGGGTGTAGCGGTCGTAATGCTTTTTCAGCATCTGATAGACGGAGCGGGGATGCTGCAGCGTGTAATCGCGAACGGGAATCCCGGCGCCATCCTTCTCGGTGGTCCAGGTATCCTTATTATATTTATGTTTCTCCGCATCGTAGCCGGAGAAGAGGCCATCCTGGAAGTCGTAGCCTTCGCTGATGATCTGCGAGGCGTTGGTGTAGTACTTGACGTACTCTTCCTGGATGAGGTTGTTGTCGATGATGTACTTGATCATTCCGCCGAGGAAGGCGATATCCGTGCCGGAACGAAGCGGCACGTGGTAATCGCAGCGGGCCGATGTGCGGGTAAAGCGCGGATCGACGTGGATGACCTTGGCCCCCTTGTCCTTGGCGCGCATGATCCATTTGAAGGCAATCGGGTGGTTTTCCGCCGTGTTGCCGCCCATGATGAGAATACAATCGCTGTTTTTTAAATCAATGTAATGGTTCGTCATCGAACCGCGTCCAAACGACTCTCCCAGAGCCGATACAGATGGACTGTGTCAGACCCGGGCCTGGTGGTCGATATGGACGAGCCCCATGGCGCGGCTGGCCACGCTCAACGTCCAGCACTCTTCATTATTGATATTGGATGAACCGTAGTGGCCGATTGTTTCGACCCGGTTGACCAACTCGCCCTTGTCGTTGCGGACGATGAAATCCTTGTCGCGGGTGTCCTTGACCAGGCGGGCTATTCTCTTTAAGGTCCAGTCCCAGTCCTTCTCTTCCCACTTGTCGCTTTTCGGCGCGCGGTAGAGCACCTTGCGCAGACGATGCTTATTGGCCTCCGTCAGGCCGAAAAATCCGGCGCCCTTGGCGCAAAGGGATCCTTCGTTGATCGGATGATCGGGGTCGCCTTCGATGTTGAAGATCTTTCCGGTCAGCTTATCGGTGCTGCAGATCAGACTGCAGCCCACCGAACAGTAGCAGCAGATGGTCGTCGACTGCTTGGCCGCCCGGATCCGGTCCATCTTGGTCAACCCGATGGCATGAGCCTTCAGGGGCGCCAAGTTCAGACCAAGAGAGGACAGGGCCACTCCTGATCCGATTAAGAAACCTCTCCTTGTTACTTCCATAAACCCTCCTTCCACTTCATTGTTGAGTGGCTCCATGGCAAGCCGCTTGCGTGCACCCGGATTTACCTTTGCGTCCGAAGTATGGTCAAAAACACCTTTCTCTTGCATTTTCGGAACTTGGACCTGCCAAGGTTGCAATGCCGTCAAGCTGATTCCTGACTTTTCACAGAACCCACTTTATTGGATCGTGAGAAACGACTACACTCTAACTACCTGAATATATAAATAATCCATCACAAGATGCGCCGGTACTTTTGCGTATCTTATGTGAAGAACGTAAATTGCGACCGTAATGAATGCTGAATATGTGGTGATGGACGGCAACGCGTGTGCGCATGATGATGACTGCTGGATATAGGACCCTTTTGCTGTTCTGTCCATCCGGCTTTCATACGCAACGTAAGATCAAGAGATCGTTGGATAATCATCCTCATTCCAGCGTCGTGGGAGTCAGATTTTTTGAATCATTCCGTGTTAGATAGCTTTGCTTTTGAAGAACGAAATATTCCCACGGCGAAAGGGACACTAAATAATAATAAAGGAAAAATCAAGCAAATTGTTACCTATCATTACTTATATGTACCTATGGCTACGCACGGGGTTTGTTATGGAAACTTCAATAAGCCGATGCCCGATACGATAAAAGAATTTACAGTCATCTACCTCCGGACATAATTTTGGACCTTGAATTCCAAAACGAAAGACATTAAACCTTTATGCGGTGATACCTGTTCCTGATTATCTTATGCGGCAATTAAATAAATGTCCCCCGCGATATGCCCGATCTAACGAAAAGAGGTCGTGATGATTGAATGGAATATTCTCCTGGCGGTTTTCCTGGCGGCGCTCGTTTTCAGAACCCTGGCGAAGTGGTTTCTGTCACGGATCAATATTGCTCATCTGAACCGGCATGGTGCAGACATACCCATGGTTTTTCAGGGGGAGATCGATCAGGCCACCCTCTCGCGAATGCGTGATTACGCGGTTACGGGAGCCCGCTTCGGTCATGCGGAAGACCTTTTTGATGACGGACTTATCCTGCTGTTGCTGCTGACCGGCTTTTTTGCCTGGCTGGTAACCCGGGTCACGGTCCTTGATCTTCCCTTTGTCCCCGAAGGAAACCTCTTCTGGCTGATCCTGCTTTTAGGCAGCACGGTTTTGAAAATTCCCTTTGATCTGTACCGAACCTTTGTCATCGAAAAAAAATACGGTTTTTCCACGACGACGCTTACGCTATGGATCGGTGATCTTGCGAAAAGCACCGTTATTTCGATTGTTTTGATGGTTCTGTTCATGACGGTCTTGTTGTTTTTGTTGCAACGGCTTCCCCTGACGTGGTGGCTTTGGGTCTGGATCGCTTTTTCCCTGCTACAGCTTCTTTTATCCTGGCTTTACCCGGTTTTGATTGCGCCGCTTTTCAACAAGTATGTGCCGATTCAGGATGAGATTCTCCGGGACCGGATCATCGCCCTGATGGAGCGTGCGGGTATCCGGGCCAAGGGGGTCTTTCAGGTCGACGCCGGCAAACGCAGCCGTCATACCAACGCCTATTTCACCGGCTTAGGGCGCACAAAACGGATTGTGCTTTATGACACCCTGCTGGAAGCCCATGACCATGAGGAAATATTGTCCATCCTGGCCCATGAGATCGGTCATTGGAAAAAGAAACACGTCCTGAAGCAGATCATCGCCATGGAGGTGTTCACCCTGATCGCCCTGGCCGGTATTTTCTTTCTTCTGCAGTGGCCGCTTTTATACCGGACCTTCGGGTTCCCCCTCACCGCACCCTATGCCGGGTTGTTCCTGGTGTTTCTCCTGATGGAGCCCCTGCTGTTCTTCCTGACACCTCTGGCATCCGTCATATCAAGAAAATACGAACGGGAGGCCGACCGTTATGCCGTTGGTATGGTCGGTACGGGAACACATCTGGCCCGGGCGATGAAGAAACTGGCCAGGGATAATTTGGCCAATCTTCATCCTCACCCACTTTATGCTTGGTTTTATTATTCCCACCCGCCTCTGGTGGAACGGATCAATGCGCTTGAAAAAATGGGCAACCAGAAGAATGAGGGGAAGTCGTAAACAGATAACGAGCAGCGCGATCTCGCAAGCGCACCGGAGTAATGTATCCTTATTATATATATGTGCAGTCATGTTTTCCGGCAGAAAGGACCAGGTCATAAAACGAACATCTTTTGAGATGCGATCACTGAATTGAGGAATGTATTGATGCCGATCTATGAATTTTACTGTAAAAAATGCCATACGGTCTTCAATTTCTACTCCTCCCGAGTCAACACGGAAAAGATACCCCGCTGTCCCCGCTGCAAGACAGCTTCCCTGAAAAGACAGATGTCCGTCTTTTCGAATCTATCGAAAGGAAAGGCGAAATCAGGGGAAGATGGTGAAATGACCATGGACGAGGCCAAAATGGAAAAAGCCATGGCCATGCTGGCCGGAGAGGTGGGTGATCTGGACGAAAACGATCCCCGGCAGGCGGCGAAACTGATGCGGAAGCTCTCCGAAGCTACGGGGATGAACATGGGAGACGCCATGGCGGAGATGCTGGCGCGCATGGAAAAGGGAGAAGATCCCGACGAAATTGAGGCGCAAATGGGTGATCTGCTGGACGAGACAGAACCCTTCAGCTTGGAAAAGAAATCAAAACGGTCACGCCGAACCGCAAAACCAAGGGTCGATGAAACCCTTTACGATTTATAAGGATAAGCCGCGGCAAACTCAACCAACCTTTATCGGGACAAAGAAGGTTGTCTACCGGATCCGGCTGCCCGCCTCCGGTTCACGGTCGAAGGTGAGGACCGTGAGGCTTTCCGCAGCGTCCGTTGCCAGGATCATTCCCCGGGATTCCACGCCCATGAGTTTGGTCGGTTTGAGATTCGCCACAACGACGACCTTCTTGCCGATCAACGCCTCCGGCTTATAAGCCTTCGAAATTCCCGCCACAATGGTCCGCTCCTCGCCGATGTCGATCAGGAGTTTCAATAACTTGTTCGATTTCGGGACGGGTTCGGCCTGCAGGATGGTGGCCACACGCAGATCGACTTTTTCGAAATCGGCGTAGTCGATTTCCGGTTTGATCGGTGGTAATTCCGCTTTTGGGGAAGGCGGGGGGGGTAAATCTTCCTTCTTCAATTCGATACGCGGGAAAAGGGTAGCCCCCGGCTTGAGGGTATTGCCTGCCGGCAAACCACCCCACTTCTCGATGGCGGTAAAATCCTGACGGTTGATGTCTTCGACACCCAGCTGTCCCAGCATCTTGCCGGCCGTGCCGGGCATGTAGGGGGTGATCAGGACGGCCACCGTCCGGAGCGCCTCCAGGAGGTGATAAAGGAGAGTGCCCAGGCGTTCCCGGTGAGCGGGATCTTTGGCCAGACTCCAGGGTTCCTGTTCGACGATGTATTTGTTGGCGGCGCTGATCAGTTCCCAGATGGCCATCAGGCTCTTGTGGAAGGCGAGTTCTTCAAAAGCGGACGCCGATTCCCGGATCGCCCGGGCGGCTGTCTCGATCAAGGTCCGGTCGATGGGTTCCGTCTGACCGGCGACGGGCACCTGGCCGTCGCAATACTTGACCGTCATGGCGATGACCCGGCTGACCAGATTGCCGAGGTCATTGGCCAGGTCGGCGTTGGTCCGCTGAACGAAGCTCTCTTCACTGAAACTGGAATCGAGTCCAAAGACCATGTCCCTGAGCAGAAAATAGCGGAAGGCATCGAGACCGTATTTATCTTTCAAATCAAGGGGTTTGACGACATTCCCCAGACTTTTCGACATCTTGCTCTGATCAACATTCCAGTAGCCATGAACATTGAGATGCCGATAGGGTTCGATCCCTGCGGCTTTCAGCATGGTGGGCCAGTAGATACCGTGGGGTTTCAGGATATCCTTGGCGATCAGGTGCTGGGCCGCGGGCCAGAAGACGGGGAAATGGTCTCCGTCGGGGTAACCGATGCCGGTCACGTAGTTAATCAGAGCGTCAAACCAGACATAGGTCACGTAGTTTTCATCAAAGGGCAGGGTGATCCCCCAGGTAAGTCGGCTCTTCGGGCGGGAAATGCAGAGGTCCTCCAGGGGCTCCCGGAGAAAAGCCAGGGCTTCGTTGCGGTAACGTTCGGGTCGGATAAAATCGGGCTGGTCCTGTATATATTGAATGAGCCAATCCTGATACTTGCTCATCCTGAAGAAGTAATTGCTTTCCTTGCGAAATTCCGGTTCCGTCTGATGATCCGGACATTTGCCGTCCACCAGTTCCTTTTCCATATAGAAACGTTCGCACCCGACGCAGTAATAGCCCTCGTAACTGCCGAAATAAATATCTCCCTGGTCGTAGACCTTCTGCAAAATTCCGGTGACGGTCTTAATATGGTTCTCGTCGGTGGTCCGGATGAAATAGTCGTTCGTGACGGACAGCTCCGGCCAGAGGGCGCGAAACTGGGCGCTGATGCCGTCGGCGTAGGCCTTGGGGGTGATGCCCGCTTTCCGTGCCGCTTCGGCGATTTTGTCGCCGTGTTCGTCCGTTCCGGTCAGAAAAAAGGTCCGGTAGCCGTTCATCCGATAATATCGCGCCATGACATCGGCAACGATGGTGGTATAGGCGTGCCCAATGTGGGGCGAGGCATTCACGTAATAAATAGGCGTGGTTACGTAAAATATTTTATCCATAATGCTGATCCTTTCTGCACCAGAAGAGGAGGCGATTAATCCGTTTTGGATTTCTTTTTCATGTTCACGGCGATTTCCTTGCCGCCTTCGAGGATAACGGCCACTTCGCCCTGGGGGACATTCTGGCGGACCACCTTTCCCTTGCCTTCGGGGGTATCGATGATCTTGCCGCATTTCGGCAGATCTTTTTTCAAGTCGACATAAGCATCGTACTCGAAGGCGAGGCAACACATCAGGCGTCCGCAAAGACCCGAGATCTTTTCGGGATTGAGGGACATGTTCTGTTCTTTTGCCATTTTGACCGTGACACGGTCAAGGTTGTGCAACAGTGTCGCACAACAGACCTCTCGACCGCAGATGCCGAGACCCTTGATCATGCGGGCTTCCTGGCGGGCTCCGATCTGCCGCAGTTCGATCTTGATCCGGAATTTCTGGACCAGGTCCTTGACAAGTTCCCGGAAATCGACCCGGTTATCGGCGGTGAAATAGAAGACGATCTTGCTCTTGTCGAAAAAACACTCCACATCGATGAGCTTCATCGGCAGCGATCGCGCCTGGATGCGGTCGATACAGTAAAGGCGGGCGTTTTTCTCGAGTTTGCGGTTTTCCTCCCGGGCGGGATCGTCCGCCTCCGTGATTTCCCGGACCACGGGTTTCAAATCCGGGGGCAGGTCTTCTTCCCGAACGGATTTCACTTCCGTAATGACTGAGCCCAGGGCAAGCCCGTTTTCGGTTTCGACGATGACCTGGGTATGCTTTTTAAGTGTGGGAAAAGGGGATGCAAACCAGTAGATTTTTCCTTCTTTCCGAAACTTTATCCCTACGATATCCTTCAAAAACTATGCCTCCTGGCGCCGTTGATGGGCGAGTTTAAACATCATTGCCTCCAAAGTCAACGCTTTATTGGCATTCTGGTCGATGGCCTGAAGCGCATGTTCAACCGCCTGAAGACGTTCCAGCAGGTCCCGGCCGTCAAGCCGATAGGCCATATCGCCGATGATGTCCATCCGGTCCCGGTTGATCAGAGCATCTTCTCTTCCCGTTTCCCGGTAGATCATGGCATCGCGGTAACAGGACCTGATCACGTCCAGTTTCTGGATGATATCTTCCCGATCTTTGCCGAAATCTGAGGAAAAACCGAGTAATTTTATCAAGATATTATTGTGGATCGCCATGAGATCGTCCAGGGCCTGATCTCGAAAAGACTTGTAATCTCCCTGTGCCATGCTGATGGCCTGAGCCAGACTGCCGCCGGCCGCTCCGGCGATCATGGCGGCATCGTCTTTATTTAAGGCAAGATGTTTCTCCAGATAGGCGGCGAGAATTTCACGGCCCAGGGGAAAAAAGCGAATCTGCTGGCACCGGGAAAGAATGGTACGGGGAAGACCGTGGGCATTGCCTGTGATCAGGATCAGAAGATTTCCCGGAGCGGGTTCCTCCAGTGTTTTGAGCAGGGCGTTGGCCGATGTGATGTTCATCCGGTCGGCATCGTCGATGATAATCACACGGGATTTTCCTTCCAGGGGATTGTACTGCATCTGAGCCTGGAGATCACGAATGGCTTTGATGCGGATGTATTGACCTTCCGGTTCGACGCACAGGATATCCGGATGATTCCCGTGATCCATCTTCAAACAGGAGGGACAGCGGTCACAGGCATCGGCGGATGTTTTCTCCCCTGTGCAGTTGATCATTTTCGCCAGGGCCAGGGCGACGGTTCTTTTTCCCACACCGGTCATGCCGGAGAACAGATAGGCGTGAGGGATGCGGTTCTGGTTCAGGGCGGCCAGGATGAAGCGGATTTGCCGGCTATGGCCATAGATGCTTTGGAAGGACATGAGGCTACTCCGCAACCCAGCTACGCAACCAACGCTGAATCTCCAGATGGAGGTCGTCTATATTTTTTGTCGCATCCAGGATGACGAAGCGCTCCGGTTCCGCCTTGGCCAGGGAAAGGTATCCGTCCCTTACCCGCTGATGGAAGGCGAGGGCTTCCTGTTCGAAGCGGTCTTCCCGTGGCTGATCCGGCTGCCGGGCCATCCGTTGCGCTGCGCGGGCGAGTCCCGTTTCAACCGGCATGTCAAAAAGGAAGGTCCGGTCCGGTTTCAGTGAAGCTGTCGCAAAGTCATTCAGACCTCGAATCTGTTCCAGAGGGATACCCCGACCAAATCCCTGGTAGGCAATGGTTGCGTCGGTATAGCGGTCGCATAAAACGGTTTTCCCGGCAGCGCGTGCAGGTTGAATAACGGTTTCAACATGCTGATACCGGGAAGCCTGGAAAAGCAGCAATTCCGTCAGGGGGGCAATGGCAAAGTCGTGACGATGAAGAAGAATTTCACGGATTTTCCGTCCCAAAGGTGTGCCTCCGGGTTCTTCCGTTACGACATGAGGGACCCCGCATTGGTGCAGGAATTCTCCCGCCATCCTGATTTGTGTGCTCTTCCCTGATCCCTCGACCCCTTCAAAAGTGATAAAGTACGCCCTGGACACGTCTTTGCACCATCCTGATCCCGGTAAAACTCAAAAAAAGAGGGGAACCCGCCTTCCGATAATTACCTGGTCCGGCCAAGATTCCCCTCGATGATTGGTTCCGCCTGCTGACGGTTATTTCTTTTCCCCTTTGATCGCCTCGACGGGGCAGTTGTCGGCGCAGTCTCCGCAGTCGGTACACTTGGCTGCGTCGATCACGTATTTGTCACTTCCTTCGCTGATGGCCCCCACGGGGCAGACATCTTCGCACGCGCCACAAGAAATGCAGTCGTCCGTAATTACATGTGCCATATCGTTCTCTCCTTAATTTTAATTATGATACGAAAAAGACCATCGCCCCTTCCGTTCGTCAACTCTCGGATATTACCTCTTTTACCTCAGGAACCTGCTTTTTGAGATATTTCTCGATGCCCATCTTGAGCGTCATCTGGGACATGGGGCAGCCGTGACAGGCCCCGGTCAAACGGACCTTGACGACGCCGTCCGCGCTGATATCGACCAGTTCGACATCACCACCATCCGCCTGCAGGCTCGGCCTGATCTGATCGATGACCTGCTGTACTTTTTCTTTCATGAAAACCTCCCTTTGCTTTTATACTTGACCGTCAGCGGGGCATAAAACCCGCCATTTCTTTTACCAAATTTTGGGCCACTTCGGTTAGCTCCGGTTTGATGACCAGAAACCGATCTTCTCGAATATGACGGGCTTCCCAGACCAATTGCCCCGTCTCGGCGTTTGTCATCCGGATACCCAAACCGACTTTTGCGATCTTGGTGTCCGCATCCTTTAAATAATTCCAGTAATCAAGGCTGACAATCAGGAGCGCATCCACTTGGGAAAGCTGGCCAATTTTCCGGCTCAATACGGGATCCGAGTAATTCAGTTTCTCCTGTTTGTTCAGGTAAGCTGTAACCACTTCCTGGAGTTCGGTATGGGTTCCCGGCTGTTTAATCAATGCGTCGATGGAAACGACACGGGAAAACCACTTCTTGTCCGCCAGGGCGGCGACTACGGCCCGGTCAATTACACCCTGCGCTTCTGCAAACGAGCCCACCCCGACGGGAAGGACGCCGATGCGTTTGGGATGAAAATCCTTCGCCTCCGGGGCCGTCATGTTGTAACGCAGGCTGCTGCAGCCTGCAACGAGTAAAATTAAAAGGAACGATACCGTAAGAAAAACCATCTTTTTGGGCATCGATGTTTCTCCTTGCGTTTGGTCAGGTCCAAAACCGGGTGGCATAAATCCACAGAAGAGCGGCGGCACCGGTGACGATATAACTGGTTTCCAGAAGCCCTTCCAGGACCACCCCCGAAAGTCCGGACCTTCTATCATAAAGTTTGAAACATATCAATATATAAAATAAACAGGCAAGCAAGGCGAGCGCCAAGGATGAAGACCATCCGAGCGCATAGGAAACGATAAGCACCATGCCGGTCATGAGTGCGACACCGGTCAGCAATTGCCGGGTACGTTTTTCTCCGATGACGACGGGGATCGTTTCCCGGCCGATCAACCGGTCACTTTGAATATCCAGCAGGTCCGACATCGAAGACCGGATGAAGACCATGGCGAAAATAAACACAAAAGCCATCACAATGTTCGGTGAGAAAACCGGCGCGTCAATCAGCGCCGGCAGCAAGGCTCCGACGGACGCCCAGGCGAGGGCGACCGACATATTCTTGGAACCCGGCAGATCCTTCAGCCTTCTCCACCGGCCGCGAAAGGGCAGGATGGGCGTATTGTACAAAATGCCGAGGATGGAAAGGGTCAACAGCAGGCCAAAGGGACCCATACCCAATGTGGCCGCCAGAAATAGCGAAACAACCAGCGATATCAGGGCCGCTCCGATGTAACGCTTCTCGTTTAGCCGGTATGTTTCTTCGCGAAACGAGCCGATGCCGGCGCTGGTTTTGCGATCAATGAAGCGGTTGAGGGTATGCATGGCGAAGACGTATAAAACCATCGCCAAAACCGCTGCCGGGCGGGGAACCATGCCTTGAAGCAGCATGCCCGTGTAGGCCAGACATCCGGCGCCGCAGGCTGAATAGATTTCCGTCTTAATGGCCACACCCCAGAGGTTCGCTAAGCGGGCAAGCGGGCCGGTCTTCTCGCCCTGGTATTCCGTCAGGGTATCCACCACCCGGTTGATGATCCAGTTCGGCGTTGAGGCCCCGGCGGAAACCCCGATATCGCCAAAGGTTGTAATGGGTTTGTCTTTCAGTTCTTCCACCGTTTCAATATGAAAAGTCGGTTTTCCCTGCTGTTGTGACAGTTCGGCGAGGCGGCGGGTGTTGGCACTGTTTTTGCCGCCGATGATGATCATGGCGTCGGCCCCCTGGGCCAGGTCCTTGACTTCGGACTGGCGGCGTTCCGTGGAATCACAGATGGTGTTGAAGATGACCGCTTCCGGGAAGCGCATACGGATTCCGGTCACGATGCGGTCATATTCATCCAGACTTTGTGTCGTCTGGGCCACGACACAAACCTTCGCTGCGGCGGGCAGTGTTTTCACCTCGTCTTCATGGGACAGGACAACGCCTTTTGCACCGGCATAACCCAGCAGACCGTTCACTTCCGGATGTTCCCGGTCGCCGACGATGACTGTCGTGTAATCCTGCTCCGCGTGTTTTCTGATAATGGATTGCACATGGGCGACTTTCGGGCAGGTTGCATCGACAATTGTAACCCCCTTGTCCCGGATGGCTTTTCTCTCTTCGGGTGAGATACCGTGGGCCCGGATGATGAGAATCGTATTGCCGGACGCATCGATTTCCTCGATGCGTTCGATGGGGAAAATACCTCTTTTCTTAAGCAGTTCAATCGTTTGCGGATTATGAATCAGGGGACCGTAGGTATAAATTTTCCGGTTGTTGCTCTTCTGGGCGATTTCCAGGACGATATCGACGGCGCGCTTGACTCCCATACAGAACCCTGCCGTTTTTGCAAGTTTTATCGCCATGTTATTTGCCCTTTTGCCGTTAGTCCGGAGGAGATTTCGAATCGGCGCTTATTTTATGCTTTCGGCCGCCGTGCGCAAAGGAAAAATTCCCGGTTACCGGCCGGTCCCAGCAGCGGGGATTCACAGGTGGCGATTTCCTCCAGTTGCAACTGGTGACAAAGCTGTGTGATTTCTTCGACCACGGCCTGATGCAGAATCGGATCGGAAACAACACCGTGCTTACCGACCTGCCCCCGCCCGACTTCAAACTGGGGTTTGATCAGGGCGATGATGATCCCCCCGGGACGCAGCATGGTGATCACCTTGGGGAGGATGGCCTTAAGCGAGATAAATGAGGCATCCACCGTCGCCATGTCGAGGGGCTCGATGATACCTGTACCGTCAAAATAACGGATATTGGTCCGTTCAATGGGCACGACCCGGTCATCCGACCGGAGTTTCCAGGCCAGTTGGCCGTAACCGACGTCCAGGGCGTATACTTTTTGCGCCCCGGCCTGGAGCAAACAGTCGGTGAACCCGCCCGTCGAGGCCCCGACGTCGAGGACAATCAAACCGGTCACATCGATGTCGAACACCGCCAGAGCACCTTGGAGCTTCAGGCCCCCGCGGCTGACGAAGGGGTTAAGATCACCGGCAATTCTGATATCCGCCGATTCCGTAACCAGGCTGCCCGCTTTATCGATTTTGAAATCGTTGACGAGTACACGTCCTGCAAGAATCAAGGCCCGGGCCTGTTCCCGGGAAGCCGTCAAGCCCCGATCGACGAGCGCCCGGTCCAGCCTGACTTTGCTCTCCTTTTTGATCAAGGCGTTTTCCCTGTGATTTTTCTGGCGGCCGCGATGATCCCGTCTCTGTCGATGCCGTAAGTCTTTCTGAGTTCGGCCTGCGTGGCGTGTTCGACAAACGCATCCGGAATGCCGAGACGGATGACCCGGATTTCAGTGATACCATTATCCTGCAGCATTTCCAGGACGGCGCTGCCGAAGCCTCCGGTCAGGACATTCTCTTCGACGGTGATTAACCGGCGGCAGGTGGATGCAACCCGACAGATGAGATCCTCGTCCAGGGGTTTGACGAAACGGGCATTGATAACGGTGGTACGGATGCCCTCATTGAGCAAATCCTGCGCCGCCGCCAGGGCCGGGAGTACAGTGGACCCGATGGCGACAATGGCCAAGTCTTCACCATCCTGGAGAATTTCCCCCCTGCCGAGGGGTATTTTTTCCGGTTGTAAGTCCAGGGGAACACCTGCCCCTTTGCCCCGGGGATAACGGATGGAAACCGGCTGTTCTGTTTCCATGGCCGTCTTCAGCATATGGCGAAGTTCGTTTTCGTCCTTGGGGGCCATGACGATCATATGGGGGATCGACCGCAGGTAGGTGTAATCGAACAATCCGTGGTGCGTGGGCCCGTCGTCACCCACCAGGCCGCCCCGGTCCAGGGCGAAAACGACATGCAGGTTCTGGAGGCAGGCGTCATGAATGATCTGGTCATAGGCCCGTTGGAGAAAGGTGGAGTAGATGGCCACGACCGGGATGACGCCTTCCGTGGCGAGGGCCGCGGCAAATGTAACCCCGTGCTGTTCGGCAATGCCGACATCGTAAAAGCGATCCGGATAACAGGCGGCGAAACGGTCGAGTCCTGTGCCTTCGCACATGGCGGCGGTTATGGCAACGATCTTTTTATTATCCGCGGCCAACTGAATCAGGGTGTCTCCGAAGACTTTGGTGTAGGTGGGAATGGTCTCGTCTTGGCTCAGGGGTTTCCCGGTTTCCACGTCGAAGGCGGCGGTGCTGTGAAACTTGAGCGGTTCCTGTTCCGAGAACGTATATCCTTTTCCTTTCTTTGTGATGACATGAACCAGGATGGGTCCCTCCAGCTCCTTGACATTCCTCAGGTTTTTGATCAGATGATCCAGTCGGTGCCCTTCCAGGGGACCCACGTAGGTAAAGCCCAGTTCCTCGAAAAGCGCTCCCGGGATGAAGAAAGTCTTCAGGGACTCCTCGGCATGCTGGGTGAACTTGAGCATCTGAGGGCCGACGGAGGGAATCGTTTTCAAAAAGTGCTTGATTTCGCCTTTCAGTTTCATGACCGTCTGACCTGTCATGACCCGGTTCAGGTAGGAGGACATGGCGCCCACATTGGGCGAGATGGACATCTCGTTATCATTGAGGATAATGATCAGGTTCTTATGGCGGTCTCCCGACCAGTTTAAGCCTTCGTAGGCCATGCCGGAGGTCATGGAGCCGTCGCCGATGACGGCGATGACCTTGAAGTTTTCGCCTTTCAAGCATCGCGCTTCGGCGATTCCCGATGCGGCGGAAATGGATGTGCCGCTGTGGCCGACATCGAAGACATCGTAAACGCTTTCGGCCCGTTTGGGGAAACCACTGATGCCGCCGCGCTGTCGCAGGGTGGAAAAACGTTCTTTCCGCCCTGTGATGATTTTATGGGCATAGGACTGATGGCCCACATCCCAGATCAGTTTGTCTTTAGGCGTGTCGAAGACATAATGGAGAGCCAGGGTGAGTTCGACGGCCCCCAACGAGGAGGCCAAATGCCCACCCGTTCGCGACACGGTCTGCACGATCTTGAGACGAATTTCGTCGGCCAGGCGATTGAGTTCATCCATGCCGAGTTTTCTAAGGTCTTCGGGCAGATTGACGCGATCCAGAACCGGTCCCTGGGGTATTTCCGGTGTTGTTTCCGCTCCTGCTTTTCGTTTCATCCTGATGCCTTGTTTATTATCTCCCACCCGGTCGTTCGATTCATGCCGGACGGATTCACCTTCGCGCTTAAAAATCACGCTCCACGATGTGCCGGGCGATCAGACGCAGGGGGTCCGCTTTCCTGTCCAACAATGCAATGGCCGACAGGGCGTCCGCCAGGAGTTCCCGCCCCTTTTTCCGGGAATCCTCGACACCGACCAGGGCCGGATAGGTGGCCTTGCCGCGGTCCTTGTCCGTTCCGGTGCGTTTCCCTATCCGTTGTTCCTCTCCTTCAACATTGAGGATGTCGTCGGCGATTTGAAAAGCCAGGCCGATTTGTGTGCCGTACCGGGTCAAGGCGTCCACTTCAGCGGGTTTACCTCCGGCGAGGAGCGCTCCTGAGCGGATGGAGGTGACGATCATGGCTCCGGTTTTGCGGGAATGAATATATTGCAGGGTGGACATATCGAACTCTTTGCCTTCGGACTGTACATCCATGACCTGACCGCCGATCATTCCGAAAAAACCCGCCGCATTGGAAATATCGTGAATGATATCCAGATGTATGGCCGGATCGGTATCTGTTACGTGTTTCGGATCGGACAGGAGAGCGAAAGCTTCCGTCAGCAGGGCGTCGCCGGCCAATATGGCGATGTTCTCACCGAAAATTTTGTGGTTGGTCAGAATGCCCCGCCGGTAATCGTCATTGTCCAGGGCGGGCAGGTCATCATGAATGAGGGAATAGGTATGGATCATCTCCAGCGCGCAGGCGACCGGCAGGACCGCATCGGCGTTCCCGCCGAGCGCCTCTGCAGAGGCCATGCACAGGATGGGGCGGATTCTTTTCCCTCCGGCAAAAAGGCTGTAGCGGACGGCCTGGAAAATGATCGTCGGGTAGGTGTGCTCCGGCGGTAGATACTCACGGAGGGCCTGATCGACTTTTTTCTGATGATCGGTTAAATAACTGTCTAAGTTCATGAAAATCTTCGTTTCTTTCCATTTCTATATCGGGTTTATTTTTCAGGCATGCTTGAAACTTGACCCCAGGAGCCTGATATGATTAATCTTCTTCCGAGAATGGGGCGGCGGTTAATTCCCCGTCCTGCTTCAGCAGAACTTCCACCCGTCTTTCCGATTCGTCAAGCTTTTTCGCGCATATCCGGGACAGTTTGATTCCTTCCTCAAAGGCTTTGAGGGAATCCTCAAGGGACAGGTCTCCGCTTTCCATTTTTTTAACGATTTCTTCCAAACGGCTCAGGTTGTCTTCAAATTTGTCTTTTGCCATGGTTTTATCATCCTTTCGGAAGGTCAAACTTGGAATCGAAGTCATCCGTTTCTCCGTCCCGTTTTTTTGCCCGGTTCAGGTTTTGAAACAGGGTATCCGTATTGTCTTCCCGGCGAGACTTGACGGACGCCGTCAGTCGTCCCTTCGCGAGTAGAATCGTCAGTTCCTCCCCCTCCCGCACCTTTGTGACCGTCCTGATCACCTCGCCCGTTTGCGGTCGAAGTGTGATGCTGTATCCCCGATGGAGGACCGCAAGGGGGCTTAATGACTCCAGCAGGGACATATCATTCTTCAGGATCTGATGGGACGCCTCAATCCGCTGTCGCATAGCGGCTACCATATTTTTGAATAAAGATTCAAGGATAAAACGTATCTGCCGGTGCCTTGTGCGGGGACTGGCCTGCGTGAGGCGAATATGCAGGTGGTGAAGATGATCCGTATAGTTGGTCCGCTGCTGACGCAGGCGTATTCGCATCCGCTCACCATAGTCGTCCAAAGCCAGACGGTAATCATCCACCAGCCGACGGGGGTCTTTAAGACGCTCCCGGAGCGACGTGACCTGCCGGGATAACATTTCCGATATGTGCGTTTGGCTTCGGTTCAAACGGCGGCGCAGATCAAACAGTGTTCTGATCAGGTCGTCCCGGAAGGGAACAGCCAACTCCGCGGCGGCGGAAGGTGTCGGCGCCCGCAGGTCCGCCGTGAAATCGGCGATGGTGTAATCCGTTTCATGGCCCACGGCGGATATGACGGGAATCGGGCAGGCGAAAATAGCCCGGGCTACGGCCTCATCGTTAAAAGGGGCCAGATCTTCCAAGGAGCCGCCTCCCCGGGCCAGGATCAGGACATCCACGTTTCCCATGGCTGTCATATCCCTGATCGCCTGAACAATTTCCAACGGTGCTTCCACGCCCTGGACACGAACGGGGGCGATCAGCAGTGAAACCGAAGGAAAACGGCGCTTTGTCACATGCAGAATATCCCGGATGACGGCGCCGGTCGGCGAGGTAATGACACCGATACGCATGGGGAGAAAGGGAATGGACTTTTTGTGCCTGTCGTCAAAAAGCCCCTCCGCCCCGAGCCGTGCCTTGAGTTGTTCAAACGCCCTCTGGAGAGCGCCGATTCCCCGGGGTTCGATGCTGTCGACAATAATCTGGTATTCTCCCCGGGAAGCGTAGAGGCTGATGCGGCCTCGGCAAACCACCGACATCCCTTCTTCCAGTTCCAAGGCGTGACGGCGGGCAGACAGATTGACACGAGCACCGGGGAAGGGTTTGAACCAGACAGCCCGGATTTGAGCCTGGTCATCCTTTAGGGTGAAATAGATGTGTCCTGAAGCCGGACGACGCAGATTGGAGATTTCCCCTTCAACCCAGACCAGGTCGAACGTGCCTTCGAGGAGATCCTTGATTTCTTCCGTCAGGGCCGTAACGGTCAGGATTTGTTCCATCATACGGTGTCGAACTATCAGATATTCGGGGGGATGACAAGGGTGATTTTACCTCGCCGCCGTACCAAACAGTTATCCTGGCTCATCAGGAATGGACAGGTAAATATTTAGAAATATCCATCTGTTCGTTGTCACATGGGCATTCCAACGTGCCCGATTTTAATCTTCTCCGGATTTGACTTTGGTGTATCAAGGATTTAAATTAGAAAAAATTGGAAAACAAATTATGGGAGTTAAACGGGATAATGATTAAGTAACGGTCAGCAACCCTTGACAGGAGGTTGGATCATGGAAGCCAAGACAATGATCATTGCCGATATCGCCGATAATGTGCGCCGTGTGTTCCAGATTCTGAACGAAAAGTCCAAGCAGGTGGAGAAACAGACCGGTCTCACTTCCCCTCAGCTCTGGGCCATCAAACTGATGGCTGAAAATACCACTCTGCGTGTTTCCGATCTTGCCCGGCGCATGTACCTCCATCCCGCAACGGTCGTTGGCATTCTCGACCGTCTGGAATCCCGAGGATTGGCCCGACGGTCCGGCTGTGAAAAGGATCGGCGGGTTGTTTGGGTGGAATTGACGGCATCGGGTAAAAAACTCGTGGTGGAGGCGCCGGAAGTGGTCCAAGGGCACCTGGTGTCTGGTCTGTCCGAGTTATCCCAGGAGGGGTTGAACGACATCAACCGGGGTTTGAAAAAACTGATTAAGGTTTTTAGCGTCCAGAAAATGCAGTCACGTCTTTCCCTGTCGCAGGAGGCGAACATCCCCGGGAAAAGAGGGAAAAGAAGGGGAAAACTGGAATCTTAAGGCATTTTTGCGGCCGGTGGTGTGTTCTTCACTCCGGTCGGGGGAGACGGAGAAGTGAAGGCCGTGATTGGAGGTGAGGGAAATGTTTCAGAAAGTCCTGGTGCCTTTGGATGGTTCGAAACTTGCGGAGTGCGCGCTGCCCTATGTGCGGAATCTGGCCCAGGGAGGCTTTGTCGGGGAGGTTGTGCTGCTCAATGTGGTGGAGATTCCTGCGACCTGGATCGAGGGAATCGATTATGTGGCCATAAAAGATGCAAGCCTGAGGCAGTCGACGAAATATCTGGCGGAACTTAAGGCGCAGTTGGACGCGGAAGGGCTTCCCGTCAAGGCGGAAATCCTGGAAGGGGTCACGCCCCATGTTATTGTGGATTATGCCACGCAAAACGGCGTCGATCTGATCGTCATCGGTACCCACGGTTACACGGGCATGAAAAAACTGATGTTCGGAAGCGTCGCCCTGAGGGTACTGCATGACGCCCACTGCCCGGTTCTTTTGATCCGGCCGGAATCCTGCCGCTGAAAGGCAGCGCGGATCAGGAACATTCAGAGCCGTCGTCCTTATTCCATTAGAGGCAGCGGTTTGCCTGCTCTCCGGAACATGGCGTTTCTTCATCGGACGTTCTTTCTTTTTATCGATTCGACAGCAAGGCGTCTTTCTGATTCGCTTCCCATGTGATGGTGTCCGTGCCTCCTTCAGCCGTCAATTGACGGATCCGAAAAAATATGTAAAATAACAAAAAATCATGCTCTTTTTCGTGTAATGATTACAGATATTTAGCCTGTCTTGTGTCTTGACGATTTTGAAACAGGGGGCATTGAGCTTCCTTAAAGACGACAGAAAGGTCTGCAGCATGACCAATTCTCTTGAACTGGGTTTGATCGGCAACTGCCGTATTGGTGCCCTGATCAACAGCGAAGGCGAAATCGTCTGGAGTTGCCTGCCCCGTTTCGACGGCGACCCCGTATTCTGCTCCCTTTTGCGGGACCACGGTCCCGGTGAAAATACCGGCTACTGTTCACTGGAGCTTTACGATTTGGCCGGCACGGAACAGTACTACCTGCCCAATTCCGCCGTGCTGGTGACCCGGTTGACCGATGCGAAGGGTGCCGTGGTGGAAATCACGGATTTCGCGCCCCGTTTTCGCCAGCACGGCCGCACGTTCATTCCCATGATGATGATCCGGTACGTCAAACGGGTCCAGGGTGCGCCGCGCATGTGTATTCGTGTCAGACCCACGTATGGATATGGACGACATTCATGCTCCGTCACCTATGGTAGTCACCATATCCGTTATGTTACCCCGGATGGGGTTTTGCGGCTCACGACCGATATGTCCCTGACGGCCATTCTTGAAGAAATCCCATTCTTTCTGCAGGATAACATGACCCTTATCTTCAGCTCCGATGAGACAATCCCGGATACCATTGGGGAACTGGCCCGGCGCTTTCTGAATGAAACCCTGATGTATTGGCATGAATGGGTCCGAGATATCGGTATCCCCTATGAATGGCAGGACGTGGTCATCCGTTCCGCCATCACCCTGAAACTGAATACCTTTGAGGACACCGGCGCCATTATTGCGGCCATGACCACATCCATCCCCGAAGCCTCAGGCTCGTTACGCAATTGGGATTATCGTTACTGCTGGTTGCGGGACGCCTATTTTGTAGTGAACGCTTTGAACCGCCTCAGCACGACACCCACCCTGGAGCGTTATCTTGGTTTCCTGGTCAATGTCATAGCCGGTGATCCAGCAAGGCGTGTACAACCGGTATACGGTATTGACGGCAGAGCACAATTGGAAGAAGTGGAAATGGATTCTCTGCCCGGGTATCGCGGTATGGGGCCCGTAAGGGTCGGCAACCAGGCCTACGCCCAGATCCAGCACGATGTGTACGGATCCGCCATATTAGCCGTGGCCCATGTCTTCTTTGATCACAGGTTGATCCGCCGGGGCGATGAGGCGCTTTTCCGGCGTCTGGAATTTTTAGGCGAAGCGGCCTTTGCCGTTCACGATCAGCCCGATGCAGGGATTTGGGAGTTTCGCGGCATCCTCCGCATTCACACCTTCTCTGCCGTGATGTGCTGGGCAGCCTGTGACCGGTTGGCGAAAATCGCTTCTGTGTTGAGCCTGACGGAGCGTGCTCTATATTGGCAGGCAAAGGCCGATCACATCCATGCGGTGATTTGCAGGAGGGCTTGGAATGACCGCAAGCAATCCTTCACCGCGGCCTTTGATGAGGATGCCCTGGATGCAAGTGTCCTTCTGCTCCATGATCTCGGTTTCCTGGCGGCGGACGATCCACGTTTTGGAATGACGGTGGCCGCAATCGAGAGGGAACTGAAACGGGGAGATTACATCTACCGTTATGTGGATGCCGACGATTTCGGCATTCCGGAAAATGCCTTCCTGGCTTGCACCTTCTGGTACATCTATGCCCTGGCCGCCCTTGGACGCATGGACGAGGGGCGCATCCTTTTCGAGAAACTGGTGGCCAGACGCAACTGCCATGGGCTTTTATCTGAGCATATTAATCCACAAACAGATGAATTATGGGGGAACATCGCCCAGACCTACAGCATGGTGGGCATGATCAACTCCGCCATTAGACTCAGCAAACGCTGGGATTCCGCATTTTAGCGGTTCAGCATGAGGTTAATTTGAAATCTTTATCCCGAAAAATACTCTCTGTTCGATCCCTGAAGCTATCTCTGCGGTTCATTATTCCTCTGGTGATCGCACTTTTGATCTTGGCCTACGCGGTTGTCCCCCTGGTGGACAAATTAACCCTGCGCTGGTTCCTCCGTGATCTGGACATCCGTTCCCAGTTGATTGCCGCCACGCTTGAAGAACCGATCGTGGAACTGGTGAAACAGGGCAATAAAACCAAAATCAACGCCCTGTTCGCACGGTCGATGCGGGATGAAAGACTGTTTGCACTGGGCTATTGCAATGAAGAAAAAAAGTTGCTCTACCGCACCCAGACCTTCCCGCCGGGTCTTTCCTGCGAATTGTCCGGCACCAATCATGGACAGGAAAAGCATTCGCTGCTCAGATTATCCCAGGGACTCGTCCATGTAACCTTCAATCCCATGAAATATGAAGGGGCGCCAACAGGCACCCTGATCCTGGTGCATGACATGAGTTTTGTGGAAAGGCGCAGTGCGGATACCAAAAAATACATCATCATCCTTTTTATGTTGCTGGGGGTGGTGATATCGATGATTACCGTCTTTGTCGCCCACCTAAGCTGGCGTGGATGGATGGAGGGGGTCAGGGCCATGCTGCGGGGAGAGGGGATTGTGCGTCCCTTTTCCCGGCCGGCAAGTTCCGAGTTGCAGCCGCTGGTAAGTGATCTTCGGGTGCTCCTGCGTACCTTGGGTGAAGAAAGGCGCTTTGCCGACGATGCCACGATATCTTGGAACCCTGATACCCTGAAGGGACTCCTCCAGACTGAGTTGAGCGGCGATCAGATCCTGGTGGTCTCAAACCGTGAGCCGTATATTCATGTGAAGGGGGAAGGGGGTATTCAGGTCAAAAACCCTGCAAGCGGTCTGGTTACAGCGATTGAGCCGGTCATGCGCGCCTGTTCCGGAACTTGGATCGCTCATGGAAGCGGGTCCGCAGACCGTGAAGTCGTCGACAAACATGACCATGTATTAATTCAGGCGGGCGACGCGGATTATACCTTAAGGCGCATCTGGCTGACGGAAGAAGAAGAAAACGGATATTATTATGGTTTTGCTAATGAAGGTCTGTGGCCCCTGTGCCACATTGCCCATGTGAGACCGGTTTTCCGAACGAAAGACTGGGATCATTATGTAGCCGTCAATCAACGGTTTGCCGACGCCGTTGCGGAAGAAGCGCAAAGAGACGATCCGGTTGTGCTGGTACAGGATTATCATTTTGCGCTCCTCCCGGCCATGATCCGTAAACGGTTGCCCCGAGCGACCGTTATTTTTTTCTGGCATATTCCATGGCCTAATCCCGAATCGTTCGGCATTTGCCCCTGGCGTGAGGAATTGCTTCAGGGTATGCTCGGCAGCACCATTATCGGTTTTCATACGCGGTTTCATTGTAAAAATTTTTTGGAGACGGTTGATCGGTATCTCGAAACCCGGATCGAACATGAAACGTCGACCATTTTTCACGGCGACATGTTGACTCTGGTAGAAAACTATCCGATTTCCATCCAATGGCCACCGACCTGGCAGGAACTTCAGCCTCCGGTTGAGGAATGCCTTGCCGAAATTCGGGAAGCAATGAATATCGGCAAGAACGGTTTGATCGGTTTGGGTGTGGACCGGCTGGATTACACAAAAGGCATCTTGGAGCGTTTGCGGGCTGTGGAGTACATGCTGGAAAAACACCCCGCATTGATCGGCGAGTTCACGTTCATACAGATCGCGGCGCCTTCGCGATCCGCCCTGGAAGACTACCAGTCTCTGGAGGACCGGGTGCGTTCACTGGCCGAACAAATCAACCGCCGCTTTTCCGATGGGGCTTACCAACCGATTCGCCTCCGGGTCAAACACCATGATCCGGAGATGGTCAACCGCTATTATCGGGCGGCGAATGTCTGCATGGTGACAAGTCTGCATGACGGGATGAATCTGGTGGCAAAGGAATATGTGGCCTCGCGTGATGATGAACATGGGGTCCTGATCCTCAGTCAATTCACCGGAGCCGCCAACGAACTGCATGAAGCCTTGATCGTCAATCCCTATCACATCGAGCAGACTGCTGAGGTCCTTTACCAGGCGCTGACCATGCCGGATTTTGAACAGCGTGAACGTATGCGCAGCATGCGGGCCCGCGTCCGTGATTTCAATGTTTACCGGTGGGCGGGCAGAATGCTGATTGATGCGGCGCGTATCCGCCAGCGGGAGAAACTCTCCGTGAGGATCGGCCGTCCTTTATGAAACTTTCCCCGAACCAGATTTATCTTTTCAGTGATGTTGGATTGCACGCCCTGAAAAAATTTGCCGATGCGTCAACCCTTTTTGTTTTCGATCTGGACGGTACGCTGGCTGCAATTGTGGATAATCCGCAGCAGATCGAGATATCGACGGAGATAAAAAAGGAGTTGACCGCATTAAAAACGCACGCTGCGCTTGCCATTCTTACCGGCCGGTCCCGGGATGATGCACAACGACATCTTGGGCTTGTCCCGGATTACCTGATTGGAAACCATGGGGCAGAGGGTCTCCCGGGCTGGGAGAATCGTCTGGATGAATTCAGATCTCAGGTGGAAGGATGGGAGAGGCAATTGATCGCGCTCCTTCCTGCGCCTGCCGGTGCGGGTACGGGTATTTTCATCGAAAACAAAGGGACATCGCTTTCGATTCATTACCGCAGCGCCCTTGATCAAGCGTCATCCCGCAAGCTTGTGTTACGTGCTGTCGATCAACTGGAACCACGGCCAAGGAGCATGAACGGTATATTTACCGTCAATCTGCTCCCGGAGGCAGCGCCGGACAAGGGAAGGGCGATTATCGAATTGATGCGGCGGGTGGGGTACCCAAAGGGTTTTTTTGTCGGCGATGATGTGACGGATGAAGATGTGTTTCGGCTCAAGGTGGATAATCTGTTTACGGTTCGGATCGGCGTAAAAAAGCAGAGCAAAGCTCTTTACTACTTGAAAGGTCAGCAGGAGATGCTTTTACTGCTTCGTCAAATCAACGCGGTCCTGATGCCTTTGCAGAGGTAAGCGGCAGTCCCTTCGCCACAGATTGAATTGATGTTCGCTTTTCGGTCGCCGTACCCATGCATGCCGCTGCCCCTTTATCGATCTTGAGCGGATGTTTAAGCGCCATCAGCAAATAGCCGATTAAAAAAACAATCCCAATGGGAATTTTCCCATATCATCCTTTTATTACGCTGTTCAATTAAGTCCCATATGATCTGCGGCTTGCATAAACATAAATATAAATAAGCTTCAATATCGCCATACATGGGCGGTATGGAGATGGTAAGCCTTTGGGACCTGTTCTGCAACTCATAAAGAAATATAGACAGGATTACCCGGGGATAATATATGAAGACGGCCGTCACACCAATAATAGGTTGCGATCCGGTTGAACTTTCTTTAAAAACCTTCGTGTGATAAAAGGATTGAGCATAATTTTGACGGATGAAATGATGGAGAAGAAAAAGGTGTGCTCATTCCGGCAACGTGCCTGTGATGAACGCAGTTTGTTCCGTATGCCTGAAGCATACTTTGCCTATGTCCTGGAATAATAAAAAAGTCGGTCTCGCCCTGGGTGGCGGCGGTGCCCGGGGGCTGGCGCATATCGGTGTCCTGTCCGTGCTGGAAGAGGAAGACATCGGTGTCGACATCATCGCCGGGACCAGTATGGGGGCGATTATCGGGGGCGCCTACGCCTGCGGCGTCACGCCGCGGGAACTGAAGCGCATGGTGGTCCGATACCTGAAAAGCCCCGAATTTCAATCTTCCGTCATTCACGCCATTTCTCCCGGTAACAATGTTAAAGATCCCCGGATCACCCGGATCATTAAAGCTTATCTGAAATCCCGCTATCATATGATGCGCACTCTTTTTAAGCCGGGAGCTGTGCCCCTGCAGGATTTCCAGTCCATGATCAATTATTTCATTCCCGACCAAAAAATCCAGGACACTCGGATTCCCTTCCGGGCCGTTGCAACGGACCTCATCTCAGGAGATCAGATCGTGTTTACCGAAGGGTCGTTACGGCAGGCCGTGCTGGCAAGCTGTGCCGTCCCGGGTGCGATCGATCCGTTCAAAAATGGTGACATGCTGCTTTCCGACGGGGGGATTACCAGCCTGGTGCCGGTCAATGTCCTGCGGGAGGCCGGTGCCGATATGGTAATCGCGGTCACAGTGGAGCGCAACATGTTCTATAATGGTGTTATCAAGACAGCGACGGATGTGGTGACCCGGGCCGGTGAAATTACCGCCTATCGATTGAAGGATTATGAATTGAAAAAGGCCGATGTGGTGATCCGGCCGAAGATGCGGGATTCACACTGGTCAGACTTTTCCCGGGCTCCGGAGTTGATCCGTGATGGGGAAGACGCTGCCCGGGAAGCCCTGTCGGAGATTCACAAAAGGCTTCCTCTGTCAATCCGGGTAAAAAAATTCCTCAGCCGATTTAAAATGAATCAGCGATAGAAGTCCTAGATGTGCTTGATCTCGTCGTCCTGATTCTGCTCCGTTTCCTCCAGCTTGAACCGGCGCTCCAGGTACTTCCTTGCGATATCCTTGCCGCCCAGACCGAAAGCCAGAGCGAGGGCAAATACCAGTCCGCCGAAGATGATCGTGAACGCCGCCAGAACTGTACCGCGGGCGATTCCCAATTGTTCCATGGCCATTACGAAGGCCAGGAGAACGATAATTGTCTTGACGGCCCGGCATAAAAAACCCGCGAAACCGATGCCGGCGTTAACAGAAGCAATCAGGGTTGCCCTGCCCAGAAAGTTACCGAAGACGACACCGACGACAAGGATCACAGCAGCGATGAGCACATTGGGAAGATATAGCAACAGCTTTTCCAACAGCTGTTCAATGGCAGGCAACTCCAGTAAATACAGGGCAATAACAAAGAAAATGATCGCCGTGAGCCAGTAGAAAAAGCGGCCGATGAGATGTTCCGGCGATTCCGTCAAAGCCATCTTCTGCATGGTTTCCGAAAGGCCCATGCGGTTGCATAAACTGTCGAGTTTCAGAAATTTGAACAGCTTCTGACTGATAACTTTGACTGCCGAGGCAAGGATCAGTCCGATGCTGAAAACAATCAGAGCCGCGATGAGATTGGGCAGAAAATGCGCCAGTTTCTCCAGAAAATTTCTCAGGGGTTCCGTAATGATTTTATCCAGTAAGTCTTCCATGGCAACCTCCTTCACCTAAACGATGCTTATCCTTTCTGCATCCAAATTTTGATCAGGGCCGGTTTTTCTCTTTCGAAGGTCAGGCAGAGTTCCTCCAGACGTCCTTCAACTTCTTCTGCTGAGCTGTTCCAGGTCTCAATAACAAAAGAAGCGACTTTGCCTAGATAAAGCGGGGTTAGGGACTTGATGATATGCTCGGTACTCATGACCCGCCTGTGACAGGCCAGGGCGAAGTGAAAAATCAGCCATACCCAGTTCCGGTCGGGGAAAGTAAACCCTTCTTTGGGTGCTTCGGCCAGCCGGTGCAGCGTACCCAGAAGTTCATCCGGCAGGAAGGCTTGGTAGAGGACATCCAGGTCCCGGACACCGATCCGGAATTTTTCAATCATGTTCTCCAGATTGACTTGAATCGGCTCCAGACCGACCGAATAAACAAAGCCAAAGGTTTTTACCGGTTCCGACTGCGTAATATCGCGCCAGACCCCGGCGTATTCATCCATAAGATTGAAAACCGAACTGACCACTTGATGCAGCATGGCGCTGAGGTCGCTGCCCGGGTCCTTGGCATCATGGATCTTTGCCCCGAGAAAGGCCTGACAGATCTTGAAGCCGTTAGCCACCGCCGTCGTCGTCATCCAGATGTCGATGCCGAACCGGGCCACGTCGGTTTCCCAGACGTCCTTGGTCAGATAAAACGACGCCAGTTCGCCGGAGAAACCGAAATCTCCGCCGATGGGCTGCCGGATCCGTTTTCCATAGAGAGCCCGGGTGAGGGGATAAACGATGGAATTGGTTATGGTACCGTCGTACTTGTGGCGCATGTAGTAAGGAGAAACATAATCATAGTGGTCCTCCAAGACTGGTTTGACCAGAAGTTCAATCCACTCGGGTGTGATGCTGCGCAGGTCTGAATCGACGACCACGCAGGCCTTGACATTCAGAGCATGGGCAATTTCAAATATCGTTCGGAAGGCGCTCCCTTTGCCGGGAATGCCGTTGTAAGGCGTGACAAATTTGCGGAACTGGTCGGCTTTGCGATTGACCAGGATGGATTCAAGATCGACTGTCGTATCCCGGACGGCTTCCATTGTGCCGTCACTGGAACCGCCGTCGGAGTTGACCAGGAGAGATTTACAATGAGGAAAATACTTGGACAAACCCGCTTCAACAGCCTTGACGACATGGACGATGGTTTTCGCGCTGTTGTAACTGGGGATGCCGACCAGGATATCCACCTCCCCCAAGGCGGCGATTTTTTCTTTGATCTCGCTGCGGTCCATGAAACCCCCTGGCGATGAGATAATTACATTGTATTTTCCCACATATCGGGTGTCAACCTTTAAATAATGCTACCAGGGTTTGCATTATCCCATGCTGCTGACTTCATAGCAGAGCTATGCCGCCGATCTAAAAAGTGTGCGGAATGGGTAACGATCCCGGAATTTTGTGGTATAATTCAACCGCCATGAACAATGCGGTCAGAAAGCCGCATAAATACGGACGGCATGATTAAAAAGCGAAGAAAAAGGGCTTCAGGTTGTTCATATCCATGAAACAAGTTATAAGCACCCGATATGTGAGTATATATTCCAGAAAGGCACCCTCTGATATTCGCGACTTTTATTTTCGAATATCCGCAATCCGGAACACGACTTGCTGTGTGCTGCTTAATTGATTGACAGGTTGGGGCGGTGTTTATTTTCTGAACCACAGTAATTTTAGCTCGATGCATAAAGGAAAGTAGAAAAAATGGATTGCAATGATTTGCTGAAAAAAGCGACAGAATGGTTCATCGCCAGCGGCCTGCACATTCTGATGATTTTGATTCTAGTGTGGATCGCTATCAGAGT
The DNA here is from genome assembly GCA_964494155.1 of uncultured Syntrophales bacterium. GTDB lineage: Bacteria > Desulfobacterota > Syntrophia > Syntrophales > JAAYKM01 > JAAYKM01. Next base: position 840 of record CAZBQX010000023.1, on the reverse strand, counting down.
GGCCCGACTTGTATCAAACAGGCTTGTTTTATTCTTTACCAATCAACGAGATGATGTGGAATTTCAAAAGCGGGCCCATACCCTCGGTGAGGTGGTGCGTTATGTCATGGTGTTTGCCATTTCTGCCGTGGCGGCGATGACGATACTGAGAGAGATAGGCATCAACATTGGTCCTGTCCTGGCCGCCGCCGGTATTGTTGGCTTGGCGGTGGGATTCGGCGCCCAGAGTCTGGTCAAAGATGTGATCAGTGGGTTCTTTATTCTGATGGAAGATCAAATCCGGGTGGGTGATGTGGTCGAAATCGCCGGCAAGGGCGGTCTGGTGGAAAAGGTCAATCTGAGAACCACCGTACTGCGTGATATGGCCGGAAATGTCCACTATATACCCAATGGACAAATCAGTGTTGTGACCAACATGACGAAAGAATATTCCCGTTATGTGTTCGATATCGGGGTTGCCTATCGGGAAAATGTGGATGAAGTGATCGAGATCATTCGCGAAGTCGATGCAGGGCTGCGCAACGACCCGGATTTTAAAAATGACATTCTGGAACCGATTGAGATCCTGGGCCTGGATCGATTTGCGGATTCCGCCGTCATTGTCAAGGCTCGAACAACCACGCTGCCGATTCAACAGTGGCGAATTGGACGTGAATTTAACCGGCGCATCAAAAAAGTCTTCGATGAAAGAAACATTGAAATACCCTTTCCCCATGTTACGCTGTATATGGGTCAGGATAAAACGGGTCAGGCGCCTCCGCTGCATGTTATGGAAAGGAAAGAGGATTAAAAATGGGGGTATGTCTAAAGCGTCTTTAAGCCTACAATCAACTCACACCG
>CAZBQX010000022.1:7737-29822 GCA_964494155.1 uncultured Syntrophales bacterium | reverse complement strand
AGGAAGTGAGGATTTTCTATTATATAATTCTCAATATAATTCCGATATTTAAGAACTATATCTAAAGTAATGGCGTATAAATTTATGTCCGTACAGACAAACAAATCAGTTTCGCGAAACTTTACCTCATAACATTTTAAATGACCGGTTGAAATTGCATTGCGATATGTCCTGACTTCATCCATTAATTGATATATTTAAGATATGTGTCTGTAATCATGCGGTTAATATTATCTTCTAATTCCTGGCAAATCCGATATTTACCGCCAAGCGAAACGACCGTATCCGTTTTATGATTCAACAAATGAAGGAAGGCCTCATGGGGACCCGGGTAAGCGAAGAGTATATCCTTCAACATATTTATGTCCCGGCTATTGTGAGATTCCTGTTGAAGATAAATATGGATCGTGCTTTCTTTTGTGTAACCCCTTAAAAAGTCATCCAGATCAAGGATTTCGTTCGCGATCACCTTGATTTCTTCATCCTGGGGATCGGCGTATCCCTTTATAATTAAAGGCTTATCACTATGTACCAGGCTGTAAGATTTCATATAGGCATCGGAAAAACAGATCGCGGTAAATGTACCCTTCATATCTTCCATCTGGACATAGGCCATGGTGTCTTTTTTCCTGGTTTTCATTTCCTTGATATTGACCACAATGCCGCAAATCAGGAGATCTCTTTTATCCTTGATTGTGCCCAGATCCGAAGAAAAGGAAATATGACTGCTGTGATTTGACAATTTATCGAGATATTTAGCCAGGGGATGTCCTGTAATGTAAAAACCCAACGTTTCTTTCTCATAGGCAAGAAGGACCTGCTGATCCTCTTCATTATTTCCATTTTTTGAGGAATCGCGGACTGCATCAATGATAATTGGATGGTTAAGATTTGCTGATTTCTCGCCCGTATCGGGAATAACCCCCCCGCCTAGGAAATCAAACAAGCTGGCCTGACCGTTGGATATATCTTTGTTTCTTTTTTGCGATTCACTCAGGACATCTTCGTATGTCGACAAAAGCTGAATACGGTTTCCCTCAATCGAATCAAAACAGCCGCATTTTATGAGACTTTCAATGACGCGTTTGTTCACCTTTCTTGAATCAATCCGGCAGCAAAAATCCTCGAATGTTTGAAAGTCGCCCTGTGCTGTCCTGGCTTCGATAATCGACTCGATGGCCCCCTCCCCTACATTCTTGACCGCCGCCAGACCAAAGCGAATGCTTTTTTCCTTGGCTCGGAATATTTTTCGGGACTGATTGATGTCGGGAGGCAGAACGCTAATGTCCATTTCCTTGCAATCATTTATATATTTAATGATTTTATCCCGGTTGTCTTTTTCACTGGTCAGCAGAGCGGCCATAAAATAAGCCGGATAATGGGCTTTTAGATAAGCAGTTTGATAGGATACCATTGCATAGGCCGTGCTGTGGGATTTATTAAACCCATATTCGGCGAAGGTTTCCATCTTTTCCCAGATCTTCTTCGCCTTGGCTTCGGGTATATTTTTCTGGACAGCCCCGGCCAGAAATTTCGGTTTCTCTTTTTCCATATCCGAGGCTTTTTTCTTGCTCATCACCTTGCGCAGCGTGTCCGCTTCCGACATGGTGTAGCCGCCGACATTTACGGCAATCTGCATGACCTGCTCCTGATACAGGATGACGCCGTAGGTCTCCTCCAGAATCTCTTTTAACTGCGGTATTTCATAAGTGATTTTTGTTTTACCCTGTTTCCGGGAGATAAAATCGGGAACCATGCTCATGGGACCCGGGCGATATAATGCAATCAAAGCAATGACGTCTTCAATGCAATCCGGTTTGATGTTCACCAGGATGTCCTTCATGCCGGAACTTTCCAATTGGAAAATACCGTCGGTATCACCCTTGCTCAATAACTGGTAGGTCAAGGGATCATCAAGCGACAGGGCGTTGACATCAAGATCGGTCTGGTAATCCTCCTTGATCGCCTGGATCACATCATTGATGACCGTCAGGGTTTTTAAGCCCAGAAAATCGAATTTTGTTAAGCCCACCGTTTGCAGGTCGTTCATAGAAAACTGCGTAACGATGTCCTCGTTATCCTTCGGATTTTTGTAAAGAGGGACTCTTTCTACAAGGGGCACATCGGAGACGACCACACCGGCCGCATGTGTCGACGCATGGCGGTTGAGACCTTCCAGAGCCTTGGCAAGATCAATTAACCGCCTGACCTCCGGAGATTTATTCATCTCTTCCGTCAGGCGTGGCTCAGACTTCAAAGCACCTTCCAGCGTCATGTTCAGGACTTCGGGAATGAGTTTCGCGATGCGGTCAACTTCGCCATAAGGCATGCCGATTACTCTTCCGACGTCGCGAATGACGGCCCTGGCCTGCATTTTCCCAAAGGTGATGATCTGAGCGACTTTATCGGACCCATACTTATTCTTAACGTACCGGATAATGTCGTCCCGGCCTTCGGGACAGAAATCGATATCGATATCGGGCATGCTGATACGATCGGGATTCAGAAAACGCTCGAAAAACAAACAGTACTTGATGGGATCAATATTTGTAATCTCCAGGGCGTAGGCGACAAGGCTGCCGGCGGCAGACCCCCTCCCCGGCCCGACCGGGATGTTATGTTCTTTAGCATAGCGGACAAAGTCCGAAACGATCAGAAAATATCCCGCAAAACCCATGTTTTTGATAATGTTTAATTCATGATAGAGTCTTTCCTGATACTGCGAGCGTAATGCGTCATGTGCCGATTCGTTTTTTGCCTGCTTCAAAATGAGCGGAAACAAATTTGCCAGACCCCTTTCCGCCTCTTTCGTCAGCCGTTCGTCGAGGGTCTCTTCCGAGTCTTTTATTTCGAAGTTGGGCAAAAAGAATTTTCCCAGTTCCAGTGTAACGTTGCAACGTTCGGCAATTATGCATGTATTTTCAATGGCTTCCGGTAATTGATCGAAACTTCGCACCATTTCTTCCGGGGATTTCAGATACAACTGGTTCGTACTGAATTTCATACGGTCGCTGTCATTGATCGTTTTACCCGTCTGAATACAAAGGAGAATTTCGTGCGCCTCCGCGTTTTCTTTCGTCAGATAATGGCAATCGTTGGTGGCGACAAGGTTAATATTAAGTTTTTTTCCGATTTCAATCAGTTGGCGATTGACAACATCCTGCTCCGCCAAGCCGTTTTCCATAATTTCGATATAGAAATCCTCCGGCCCGAAGATATCCTGGTATTGCTTTGCCGCCTCTTCAGCCTCCTGCCGTCTTCCCCTCAGGAGTTTACTGGAGATTTCACCATGTAAACAGGCGCTTAGACCGATCAAACCTTCGTGGTTTTGACGCAGAACTTCTTTGTCAATACGGGGCCGATAATAGAATCCTTCTAAATATCCGATACTGGTGAGTTTTATGAGGTTCTGATAGCCTGTAATGTTTTTGGCCAGCACAACCAAATGGTTGGCGTTGTCCCCGCTGTAGCCGGCGGTTTTTTCAAACCTGCTTTGAGGGGCAACGTAGAGTTCGCAACCGATGATGGGTTTGATACCGCTTTTCTGCGCCTGCTGATAAAAATCGATTGCGCCGTACATGTTGCCGTGATCCGTAATCGCGATGGCCGACATGCCGTATTCTTTGGCTTTGGCAAACAAATCGCTGATACGAATGGCACCGTCTAAAAGACTGTACTGGGTGTGAACATGCAGGTGAACAAAATTATTCGCGGTCATGATTATTTCTCAAGAATATTGGATCGATAAGACTACACGCTTAATCCATCCAATAATTCGGAGCCTCTTTCGTGATGATGACATCATGCACGTGACTTTCCCGCAGGCCGGCTGACGTGATGCGGACGAATTTCCCCTTGCTTCTCAAATCTTTGATCAGTTTGCATCCGACATAGCCCATACCGGCTTTCAACCCACCGATAAGCTGGAAAATGCTGGCGGACAATGAACCGCGAAAAGGTACCCTACCCTCAATCCCTTCGGGTACCAATTTGATCGTACTTTCAATATCATCCTGATAATACCGGTCCTGGCTGCCCAGTTTCATCGCCTCAAGAGAGCCCATGCCCCGGTATACCTTATAGCTGCGGCCCTGATACAGGATGGTTTCACCCGGACTTTCCTCCGTCCCGGCGAAAAGGCTTCCGATCATGACGGTATGAGCGCCTGCTGCCAATGCCTTGACGATGTCGCCGGAATATTTGATTCCGCCGTCGGCAATAACGGGAATTTCGTGTTTACAGGCTATTTTGCAGGCATCCGTTATGGCTGTGATCTGTGGGACACCAACACCGGCAATGATTCTTGTTGTGCAGATGGAACCGGGACCGACTCCCACCTTGATGGCATCGACTCCCGCTTCGATCAGGGCCTTTGCCCCTTCAGATGTTGCGACGTTACCGGCGATCAATTCGCATTGGGGGAAATTTTTCTTCGTGTCCCGGATGGCGTCGAGGACAGCTGCAGAATGGCCGTGAGACGTATCGATCACAATTGCATCCGCACCGGCTGACAGTAAAGCGGATACTCTCTCCTCACGGTCAAGAATACCGACCGCGGCACCTACCCGCAATCGTCCGAGGGTATCTTTGCACGCCAAGGGGAATTTCTTTATTTTTTCAATGTCTTTAATGGTAATGAGGCCCTTAAGATTAAAATCATCATCCACCACAAGGAGCTTTTCGATCCGGTGCTGATGTAAGAGGCGCTTGGATTCTTCCAGGGAAATATTCGCCGAAACCGTCACCAGATTTTCCTTGGTCATCACATTGGACACGGGCTGTTCCAGGTTTGTTTCAAAGCGAAGATCTCTGTTGGTTAAAATCCCTACCAGGCGCTTTTTCTTGACCACGGGCACACCGGAAATCCGATAACGGTTCATCAGGTCCAGAGCTTCACTAACTTTCTGGTCCGGTTCAATGGTAATGGGGGAAATGATCATGCCGCTTTCGGATTTCTTAACTTTATCGACTTCCAGCACTTGCCGGTCAATACGCATGTTCCGATGAATAATGCCGATACCGCCCTCCTGGGCCAGACATATTGCGGTCCGCGACTCCGTAACGGTATCCATGGCGGCGCTGACAATGGGTATATTCAGGGCGATATTTTGGGTCAGAAATGTAGATGTATCCACGTCTTTGGGCAATATCGAGGATTCACTGGGTACCAGAAGCACATCGTCAAATGTTAACGCCTCTCTGATCTTCTCTTCCAACGCTCCTAACCTCCGTATGAATTGATTAACGATCGTTCTCTTCGATAAAAAATCGGTCGCCGTTGATTTTCAGGAAATATTTCCCTAACTGATCATCATATTCAACATCATTGATGATTTGATAGTAGCTTTTCCTGGAAAAACGCGCCTTAAATGAATTTTGCTTTATCCGACAGTACAAAACATTTTCCCTGGATATGGATAAACTGTCAAGCCGCAACTCCTCTGAAGACCCGTCTGAAAGATGAATTCGAATCGCCTCTTTCTGACCGTTTTCCGCATGAACACGTTCGGCGGATTTTACGACGAAGGCTGTGTCTTCGACATCGATTTTACAGCGATCATATTCGGACATCTCGATATAATATTCGCCCACCGCCGTATTTTTCATGTGTGCATAAAGATACTGGACAATATCGTGACGATACATTTCCGCACCGCGGTAATACCAAACACCGTCTTTATCGATCCGGATGTCGCAAAGGTCTTCTTTAATCTCTTTTTTTATGCCTTCCACGTGCCTGCCCCGATTTACGCTCGACTGCTGATGGAAATCGTCACCGGTCCATTATTGATCAGCTTAATCTTCATCATGGCTTGAAATTCACCGCATGATATCTTTCCGTAAGTCAGCCTTCCCCGATCCAGAAAATACTCGTACAGTTTCTTTGCCTGATCAGGTTCCTCAGCTCCGGTAAAAGAAGGCCGCCTGCCCTTTCTGCAGTCTGCAAGCAATGTGAACTGGGACACGACGAGGAGTTCTCCGGCCACGTCCATCACAGAAAGATTCATTTTCCCCTGCAAATCTTCGAATATCCGGAGATTAAGGACCTTCTCCAGGAGATAATCGGCATCCTTTTCACAGTCTCCCCGCGCTATCCCCAAAAAAATCAGCAACCCCATTTGTATACGACTTTTCAATGCTTCATCAATATAGACATTGGCTTCATCCACACGCTGTATCAGTGCGATCATGGTCTAATACCTTTTTCCGGGACAGCGGTTTTTATGGATCTTTCGTCGTTCCTGCTTATCGGAAAGGAAAAACGACATTAACCCATATCACAATATTGCCTTGAGGGCATCCTCTCATTTCTCACCGCGTATAATTTTTTTGTCTTCTCTTCGCTATATAAAGAAGGGCTTGAATCGTCATGGTGAAAGTGTTAAGGAAACACAACTTATCAAAATGGCAGAGGAGATTATTGATGAAAAATCATTTCAAGGTCTTTTTGATCCTGATGCTTTTTTCCCTTTTGATTCAGCCGGCCTGTTCCTTGGCCAAGGATAAATACGTGATCGCAGTCCTGCCCTTTTCCACACACAGCGCTGAGGATATCGATTATATGCGTTATGGCGTCTGGGACATGTTGTCTTCCAGAATATCCTACCAGGATAAAATCCAGGTCGTTGAAAAAGACGCGGTTTCCGGTATCATTAAAGACAACAAAGACCTTGCTTCCGCCAATATTTACGACATCGGCGCCAAATTGAAAGCTGATTATGTCGTCTCGGGCAGTTTGACGAAAATCGGCAGTGTTATCAGTGTTGACGGCAAACTTTTTGACATGAAATCGACGGGTAAACCAGCACTGTCGCTTTTTTATCAATGCCAGAGTCTGGATGAAATGATTCCCAAAATCAACGAATTCGCTCAGAAGATAAATTACCATGTACTGGGTTCTGAACCGGACACCCCACTCCAGTCTTCATCGCACGGGTCCGTGGCTTCGGGGGCTGCCGCCCCTTCGGGAAACAGCAATCGCGAATCGCAGATTATCAAGACCATGAGAACCTCGCCTCAAGGCACCCTGACTTCGGCCATCAATACGGAGTTTATTAACGCTCCCCAACCGCTTGATCGCCAGGGTTTCTGGATGAGTCAGAAAATACCCATGCAATTCAAAGGGATGGATATCGGCGATGTAAACAATGACGGCATCAACGAAGTCGTGGTGATTGACAACTACAATGTCATGATCTATCAGAAAAAAGGACGTGATTTTAATCTTTTAAAGAAAATCGAGGGTAAACCTTACGAAAAGTATCTTGCCGTCGATGTTGCGGATATCAATGAAAACGGGATTCCTGAAATCCTCGTCACCCGGTTGAATCGTAATTACCTGAATTCTTTCGTCCTTGAATTCAAGAAAGATAAATACGAGGTCATTGCATCCAATCTCAGTTACTTCATGCGAGTTATCGAAATGCCGGACGGCGTTCCGGTCTTAATGGCGCAATCTCTTGGCATGACGGATCCCTTCTCCTCTCCCATTTATGAAATGACCTGGAAAAACGGCGCCTATCGAACGGGGAAAAAAATGCAGATCCCTGAAGGGCTATCCGTATTCAGCGTTTCCATCATCAATTTTACAGAAAGCGGTTCCGATAAAGTTCTGGCCATCGACGATGGCGACTATATTTCCATCTACACCAAGACAGATAAAGCCTTAACCAAGGTTAATGCCTTTGGGGGGAGTCCGGAATACTTGTACCGAAGCGATGAAATCTTCGGTGGCACGAACAATGTCTTTGATCTTACAGACCGGCAAACTTCGGACGGCGTCGTAAAGAAATTCTATTATGTTAATTTAAGAACCTTTACTTATGACACAAACAAAGACGGCAAGAAAGAATTGATCATCGTTAAAAACCTTTCTTCCTCAGGCCGTTATTTCGCAAACGTGAAGCTTTTTACCGCCGCGGAAATCTATAACCTGGAATGGGATGGTCTTGGTTTCGTGGAAAACTGGCGGACCCGAAAAATCAATGGCTATGTTTGCGATTATCAATTCAAAGACATCGACAATGACGGCCAGAAAGAAGTTGTCCTGGCACTCGTCATGTCTACGGGAGGAAGTCTTCAGAAAACAAGCGTGATCGCAGCCTATGATTTGGCCACAGAATAAGGGTTGACATCATAATGAAAAGCATATAAGAAGCAAATCCGCCGCAAGCACCGAAGTGAAGACGTGCTGCATTAAAGGAATAGAATGGCGGTGTAGCTCAGCCGGTTAGAGCATACGGCTCATATCCGTAGTGTCCGGGGTTCAATTCCCTGCACCGCCACCAAGATTGAAGCTTGACTCTCGAGTCAAGCTTTTTCTTTTGAAAGAACTTTATATGAACGACATCATCTCATCTTTTATTGCCACCCTAACCCGGTCCCTGGGAAACCGGCATCTTGATTTCCATGAGAAATTCACCTTTATTAAAGATCAGAACAAACATAAGATTACTTACTTGTCTGCGGGTGTCTGCATACCGATTTTTTATGACGCCGGTCAGTTTTATATCCAGTTGATCAAGCGATCGTTAAAAGTTTCACAACCAGGCGACTTGAGTTTTCCCGGTGGCATGCTCAGCCCTGTAAAAGATAATTTACTTGAATGTTTTATTTCTTGGGGCATCATACCCATCATACGCCGCAACAAACATCTTTTTCTTAATCATTATGACAGCAAAGTCCGGCGGATTATCAAACTACTTCTTGCCAGCGCACTGCGCGAGGCCTGGGAAGAAATTGGGATGAATCCCTGCCGCCTGATCTACCTTGGCCCATTACCGACCTATACCTTAAAAATGTTCCGCCGTGTGATCTTTCCTTCAGTTTGTTTCCTGCAGAAGCAATCGGAATATCGATTAAACGACGAAGTGGACAGGATCATCAATATCCCCCTGACGCTATTCTTTGACGAAGGAAGTTATTTTCGTCTTGCTGTTGAAATGCCCGGGCGTGGTGAACAGGGTGAAGAATTTCCGTGTTTGCTTTTCCGAGAGCGAAACGGCACGCAAGAGCATATTCTTTGGGGGGCGACTTTCTTTCTCATCATGAATCTACTTGAAATCGTTTATGATCTTAAAATTCCTCCAATTCCGGCATCAAGAACGATCAAAAAAACGCTTCTCGCCGACTATCATCATTCATAAAAATATCGCGGATTTATACCAGGTATTCATGGTTATAGTCATAAAAAAAGAGGGCAAAGTTGTATACTTTACCCTCTTTTTTTATGGCGGGGCCGATGGGACTTGAACCCACGCCCTCCGACGTGACAGGCCGGCGTTATAACCAACTTAACTACGACCCCGCATTTACGATTTTATATCAAAAGATCCTTTATACTGGTAGGCGGAACAGGACTTGAACCTGTGACATCCACGGTGTAAGCGTGGCGCTCTCCCAGCTGAGCTACCCGCCCAAACGGTATCTCTGATCAGCAGGGGCGTTTTTAACAGCATATCGTCTGCTTGTCAAGCAGTAAGTGCGAGTAAGTGCGTCCGGCTTAAGCGTTGAAATGTTGCTCCGAATCGGGAGTGATATTCTCGCGAGGCTCTTCGGTCGGAAGCAATGCCGTTTTTAGCACTTCATCCACATTGTCAACCAACGTAACGTTCAAGGCGTTTAGTATGTTGCCGGGAACTTCGGCCAGATCCTTTTCATTATCCCGTGGAATGATAACCGATGTGATGTTGCCCCGGTGGGCCGCCAGCAATTTTTCCTTCAAGCCGCCGATGGGTAAAATCCGGCCTCTCAAAGTAATTTCACCGGTCATCGCCAGATCCGATCGTACGGGTCTTCCCATAAAAACGGAAGCAATGGATGTCGCCATGGCAATGCCCGCGGACGGACCATCTTTGGGGATGGCCCCTTCGGGTACGTGAACATGAATATCCGTTTCCTTGTAGAAATTCGGAGCCAAACCGAATTGCTCGGCTCGTGCCCTGACGTATGTCAGCGCCGCCTGAACCGATTCCTGCATGACATCGCCCAGTTTCCCGGTGATGATCATCTTCCCGGTACCCGGCATGATGGATGCTTCCACGACCAGCAACTCGCCGCCGAATTCCGTCCAGGCCATACCGATAGTCAACCCGACCCCGGCCTTCCCCTCCGTTTCGCCGTGCCGGAACTTCGGGACGCCCAGATATTTATGTACGGTTTTCGAGGTGATGTTTAATGGCCCTTTTCTCCCGTTGCTGACGACTTCGCGGGCGACTTTTCGGCAGATCGAGGCAATTTCCCGCTCCAGATTTCTGACACCGGCTTCCCGCGTGTACTGTCTGATAATGGTCTGCAGAGCGCCATCCGTGAAATGGAGATTCTCCTTGGATAAACCGTTCTGTTCCATTTCCTTGGCGACGAGGAACTTCTTGGCGATACTCATTTTCTCCGGTTCCGTGTAGCCCGCCAGACGGATGACTTCCATCCGGTCCTGCAAAGGAGCGGGAATGGTCTGGAGAACGTTGGCCGTCGTGATAAACATGATGTCGGAAAGATCGTAATCCACTTCCAGATAATTATCGTTGAAGGCGTTGTTCTGTTCCGGATCCAGCACTTCAAGTAATGCAGCCGAAGGATCGCCGCGAAAATCCGAGCTCAATTTGTCTACTTCGTCCAGGCAGAAAACCGGATTGTTGGACCCGGCCTTTTTTAACAATTGAACGATTTTACCTGGTAAAGCACCGATATAGGTTCGCCGGTGACCTCTGATTTCTGCTTCATCGCGGACCCCTCCCAAAGACAAACGGACAAATTTTCGGTTCGTGGCTCTGGCCACGGATTTAGCGATAGAGGTTTTGCCGACGCCCGGAGGACCAACCAAACAGAGAATCGGACCCTTGTTCTTCTTGACCAGACACTGTACGGCCAGATATTCGAGGATTCTTTCCTTAACTTTCTTCAGACCGTAATGATCCTCTTCCAGAATATTTTCCGAATCTTTCAGGCTGTTAGTATTTTCCGTTTTCTCAAACCAAGGCATATCCAGAAGCCAGTCGATGTAATTTCTCACAACCGTGGCTTCGGCGGACATGGGGGCCATCATCTGCAGTTTTTTGATTTCCTGCTTAACCTTCTTGCTGGCCTCCTCCGACATCTTCTTCAGCTTGAGTTTCTTTTCCAACTCAGCGATTTCATTTCTAAAATCGTCTTTTTCCCCCATCTCCTTCTGGATGGCGCGCATCTGTTCGTTCAGATAGTAATCTTTCTGCGTTTTTTCCATCTGCTTTTTGACGCGGCGTTTAATCTTTTCCTCGACCTCCAGAATCTCGATCTCCGAAATCATCAGGCTGTAGATCGCTTCCAGTCTTTCGGTCACATTGAATATCTCGAGAACTTTCTGTTTGTCTTCCAGCTTGATATTCAAATGGGAAATGACCACGTCCGCCATTTTTGAAGGATCGTCAATCGTGGAGAGGGTGCTCAGCATTTCCACATGTACTTTTTTGCTGAGCTTGATGTACTGCTCGAAGGATTCTCTGATATTTCTAATGAGGGCCTGTGTTTTGACGTCGCTTTCATCCGTGATGTCTTCGATTTCTTCAACCCGGACATAGAAAAATTCTTCGTTGGGCAGGTAATCGCGGACGATGCCCCGTTTCTTGCCTTCAACCAGGACCTTGACTGTTCCGTCCGGCAGCCGTAATAATTGGATTATGATGCCAATTGTTCCGACCTGACAGATATCATCTTTTGTCGGGTCATCTTTCTGGGCGCTTTTTTGAGCCACCATGAAGATTCCTTTTTCATCTTTCATGGCATACTCAAGGGCAGAGATCGATTTCTCTCTTCCGACAAAGAGCGGCACAATCATATGGGGAAAAACGACAACATCCCGTAGAGGCAATAAGGGTATTGTAATGAGTTTCTCTTCTCTATTTTGATTCATACTATCGTTATCTAATACTCCCAATGTCTATCCCTCAAACAAATCAAGCTGTTTCCGTTTTGGGTTCAAAAAGCAGAATCGGTTGTTCCTGATTCAAAATGACGTCCTCATTAATGACACACTCGGAAATATCTTTCCTGGATGGGATCTCATACATGATGTGCAGCATCGTGTCCTCGATGATGGCACGCAAGCCCCTGGCCCCCGTTTTCCTGTCTTCGGATAATTTCGCGATAGCCCTGAGGGCGCCGTCGGTAAACCGAAGTTTAACATTTTCAAGTTCTAGCAACTTCTTGTATTGCTTGATAATCGCGTCTTTAGGCTCCGTCAGAATCCGGAACAGATCGTTTTGATTCAGGTCGTTTAATGTCGCCACGACGGGTAAACGGCCAATGAATTCCGGTATCATTCCGAATTTCAAAATATCTTCCGGCTGAACTTTCGACAGAAGATGCTCATTACGTATGTCCTTACGGCTCTTGACTTCAGCACCAAAGCCAAGGGCGTTCACACCGAGACGCTTGGCGATAATGTCCTCGAGCCCGTTAAAAGCGCCACCGCAGATAAACAGGATGTTGGTCGTATCCACCTGGATAAATTCCTGCTGAGGATGCTTTCTGCCGCCTTTCGGCGGGATATTGGCCAGGGTACCTTCCATGATTTTTAAAAGAGCCTGCTGCACCCCTTCACCGGATACATCCCTGGTGATGGACGGATTCCCCGATTTCTTCGCGATTTTATCTATTTCATCAATATATACAATACCTTTAGACGCCTTATCGACATCATAGTCGGCATTTTGCAGAAGACTCAGGATGATGTTCTCCACATCCTCTCCCACATAACCGGCTTCCGTCAGCGACGTGGCATCGGCAATTGCGAAGGGTACCTTCAAGATTTTAGCCAGGGTTTTGGCCAGGAGCGTTTTCCCGGATCCGGTGGGCCCGATCAGAAGAATGTTACTTTTCTGAATTTCGACATCGCTCACGCTTTTTCCGGAAAAGAGTCTTTTGTAGTGATTATAAACCGCGACCGACAAAACCTTTTTGGGTTTATCCTGACCGATCACGTATTGATCGAGATAGGTTTTGATCTCCTTCGGCTCCGGAATCTTTTTTACCGAATCTTCATAGATGTCTTTCTGATCTTCTTCCACGATGCAACGGCATAGATTGATGCATTCATCGCAGATATAGGCAGCAGGCCCGGCAACCAGCTTGCGCACCTCATTTTGATCTTTGCCACAGAATGAACAAAACATGAGTTCCTGTTCATCCTGATTGTTTTTACCTTTCTTTACCATTCATTACCTCTGATTTTAATTATGCTCGCTTCATGATGATGTCATCAATGATATGATACTGCTTCGCCTGTTCACTGGTCATGTAGTAATCCCGTTCCGTATCCGCCTCGATTTTTTCAAACGTTTGATTCGTTAATTTAGCGAGGATGCGGTTGAGTTCTTCCTTTAATCTGAGAATTTCCCTGGCCTGGATGTCAATGTCCGTCGCCTGACCCTGAAAACCGCCTAAAGGTTGATGTATCAGGATGCGGGAATGCGGCAGGGCATATCGTTTGCCCGGCTCTCCGGCAGCCAAAAGAAAGGCACCCATACTCGCGGCCTGCCCCATGCAAACCGTCGAAACGGGTGGCTTGATATACTGCATGGTATCGTAAATGGCCATACCGGAACTGACATGGCCACCCGGTGTATTTAAATAAAAGAAAATTTCCTTTTCCGGATCTTCCGATTCCAAATACAAAAACTGGGCAATGACCAGATTGGCCACATCATCATTGATGGGTGTCCCCAGAAAAACGATACGATCCTTCAGCAGGCGCGAATAGATATCAAAGGCCCGTTCGCCTCTGCCATCCTGTTCGACCACCATGGGAATCAGAGTCATTGAAGATCCTCCTATATAGCTATCTCTTTTTTGACCACAGTAATAACGGATTTACTTTCAATAAAATCAATCACTTTTTTCGTTAGAATTTCATTTTCCATGCCATCCAGCATGTTCGCGTTCTCAAACTTTTTTCTTATCTCCCCATAGTCCTGAGCGTAATATCCGGCAATACCCTTGATCCGCTCTTCTATCTCTGACTCCTCGACTTTGATATTCTCTTTGGCCGCAATGGCTTTCAAAATCATGCCGGCCTTGACGACTTTTTCGGCATCATCTCTCATATTCACGCGCATACTCTCGGCCATGGCTTTGGCCCGATCATTCGGCAGGCCGTTTGCTTTCCAGCGGCTGGTTGCATCCATGACCATCTGCTCGACCTGATGCTCCAGCATGGCGGACGGAATTTCCAGTTCATTATTTGCAATCAGTTTCTCGATCATGTGTTCCCGCAGGTCGGATTTGGACTTGGCATCCAATTCGGTGGTTAGTTCCTTCTTGAGATTCTCCCGCAGTTCCTCCATGGTATTGATGTGTTCAAAATTTTTAATGAAATTCTCATCAAGGTCCGGAAGTTTTCGGATTTTAAGATCTTTTAAGCTGACGGAAAACTCCACCTCTTTGCCGGCAATGTGTTCAGCGTGATAGTCCGGCGGAAAGGTCATCATAAAAACGCGCGTTTCACCTTTTTTCATCCCCGTCAAATTATTTTCAAACTCGTCAATAAACTGACCCGAACCGATTTCCAGAAAATAATTATCCGAAGTCATCTCCTTGACTGGTTGACCATCAAGTTTCCCTTCAAACTGAATGGCGGTAAAATCGCCCTTTTGAATGCCCCGGTCCTCCGATACATCTTCCATAAAACTGTAGAAATGACGAAGTTTTTCAATCTTTTTGTCCAATGCCTCTTCCGTAACCTCCGGATCCGCCTGCTCCAGCTCCAAACCAATATAATTTTGCGGTTCAAATACCGGTTCGATTTCCACCGTTACATTAAACGAAAATGTCTCATCCTTCGTAAAACCCTTATGGTCCACATTTGGATACCCCGCCGGACGAAGTTTCTTGCCGTCCATGGTTTCCTGGTATTGTTTGGCGATAATATTGGCAGCTGCGTCATTTTCCGCATGATCCTTATAATAGGCTTCCAAAATCGTTCTGGGGATCTTTCCTTGGCGAAATCCCTTAATTTTAGCCGTCTTTTTCAGGTTCTCATAAACCCTGTTCAGTTCCTTTTCTACGTCCGACCAGGGAACTTCAAAATACAACTTCTTTTTAATCTGGGTTAAATCCTCAAATTTGACGCATGCTTCTGTCACGGCTTTATAGCTCCTTTTTTATGATATTTTGGTGCGAGAGAGGGGACTTGAACCCCTATCCGCTTTCACGGGCTGGATCCTAAGTCCAGTGCGTCTGCCAATTCCGCCACTCTCGCTTATTATATAAGCCTGAGCGACTCTATATATTAACTGCTTGGTGCGTTGTCAATGGTAATTGTTTTTTCAGCCAACTGTCCTATTCGGTTCAGGAAACTGTTAAATCGGATACAATAAAAAAAACCGCCTAAAAGGCGGTTTATAAAACTGGTCGGGGCGAGTGGATTTGAACCACCGACCCTCTGAACCCCATTCAGATACGCTACCAAGCTGCGCCACGCCCCGACAGATAGCACTCAAGAATCTTCGTGCTGCACCCATTACCACCTAACATTCATGGTGTCAAGAACAATAAGGCCATATTCTTGCAAGATATAAATGCTTGAATATCGAAAACGCTTTCTCTAATATGTTTTGAAATTTCCCATTTTTTCAGGAGATTGAATGTTCATGAATATGAAGCGAAGTCTGTTGTCCACTCTGTTGATTCTGGGTTTCTTAGGCCTCCCTTCGGGTGTCTTGTCTGATATTTACAAATTTACCGACGAAGATGGGGTCACGCATCTTACAAATATGCCCACAGAGGTCAACCGGAATTATGTGCTTTTAATCAAGGAAAAGCGCGTGATCATTAAAATAAAAGGAGACATCGCCCAATACGACGCCATGATTAAAAAGGCATCGGACAAATACAATGTGGATTATGCACTCATCAAGGCCGTGATTAAAGCGGAATCAAACTTTAATCATCGGGCCGTGTCCCCCGTCGGTGCCCAGGGGCTCATGCAGCTCATGCCACAAACCGCAGCCCAGTTAAACGTTGAAGATTCCTTTCACCCGGAAGATAATATCGATGGCGGGGTTCGTTATCTCCGCTACCTGATACGACTTTACAACGGGAATTTATCCCTGGCTTTAGCCGCCTACAATGCAGGAGAAGGGGCCGTTGCCCGTTATCACAATCGCATTCCGCCTTATCCGGAAACCCAGAACTACGTTCAACGCGTGCTTCAGTATTTTGAGCAATACCGCAGCCTGAGCAAAAAATAATCAGCCTTTAGCCGCTGGTACGGATTCATGTACCGTGTAATCGTCCGCATGCCTCTGGTTTTGTGGTCAAATACCTTCGCATGTTGGCGATTTTTCGCTCTTTGATGCCGCGGATATCGGCCAGTTCCGACAAGTCCCGGATGCAGCCTTTGCTTTTGATGTAACGGTGAATGGCGGAGGCTGTTTTTTCTCCGATACCGGGAATGAGTGCGATCTCCTCGGTTGATAATTGATTGATATCGACGAGAATGCCGAGGGCGAGCTTCTTTGGCGCCGCCATTTCATCGATATGGGTGACATCATGCTGATCGATCCGGATGGACATACCGTCGTGAAGCGGCGTTCTGTTGTCCTCCCCCGCTCCCGCATTCGTTGCGGACAGGAATTCTCCTGTGCTTTTATCCCGCTGAAAATAGAATATCCCCTGATCCTGATTTTCGATCACCAACTCAACAGCGACCGACCCCTCTTTCTTGCTCTCGTAAGCAATCGTTCTTTCCGGTGCTTTCAGATGGAAAGACATGATCTGCCAAAGGACAAGCAAAACAAGAAGAGCCGTGCTGCCGAGCAGGAAACGATGTCTCATTTATGATTCTTTGGGCACGCAGAAGACATCATGGAGAACGGATACGGCCAGTTCGGTGTACTTTGACTGGATCACACAGGATATTTTAATTTCGGATGTGCTGATCATCAGAATATTAATACCCTCTTTGGCCAGCGTTTCGAACATCTTCGCCGCCACACCGGAGTGACTGATCATACCGACGCCGATGATGGAAATCTTCGATACGTTCTCATCGACCTCCACCTTGTCCGCACCGACTTTCCGGGCCGCTTCTTCAATCAATTTATGGGCCTGCCTGATTTCCTTACGTGAAACCGTAAAGGTCAGATCGGTATAACCGTCAATGCTTGCGTTCTGAATAATCATGTCCAAAACGATATTATTCTCCGCCAGAGGTGAAAATAACTGAGCCGCCACACCGGGACGATCCGGTACATGAACGATGGTTATTTTCGCCTGATCTTTGTCATAGGAAACACCCGATACAACTTCCTTCTCCATCTCTTTATCCTCCTTCGTTACCAAAGTTCCGCCTTCGTCCGTAAAGGTTGATTTTACATACAGGGGTACGTTATATTTCTTCGCCAGCTCGACCGACCGGGGCTGCAATACCTTGGCTCCCGCTCTGGCCATTTCCAGCATTTCGTCATAAGTGATTTTATCCAGCCGCCTGGCGTTGCTGCAGATATTGGGATCCGTTGTATAGACGCCGTCGACATCCGTATAGATGTCGCAGACATCCGCTTTCAGGGCTGCCGCAAGGGCGACCGCACTTGTATCCGACCCGCCGCGGCCGAGGGTCGTTATGTTGTTGTTGGCATCGATTCCCTGGAATCCGGCCACAACAACAATCGTTCCTTTTTTCAGTTCGTCTCTCATGATGGTCTCGTCAACATCAAGAATTCTCGCCTTGTTAAAGGCGTCATCAGTGAGAACCCTGACCTGGAAGCCTAAAAATGATTTTGCTGCATGACCGAGACGATTTAAGACGATAGACAGCAGGGTGATCGTAACCTGCTCACCCGTTGAAATCAGCGAATCGAATTCTCGGGGATCCGGCGGATCCGCCGCGTGGTGCGCCAGGTTAATCAGGCGGTCCGTCTCGCCTGCCATGGCCGATACGACTACGACCACCTCATTTCCTGCTTCTTTTGCTTTGATGATTTTCTTGGCGACATTTTCGATTTTTTCGATGTTTGCCACAGAAGTACCACCATATTTCTGTACAATTAAAGCCATGTGCCAACCTCCTTCTATGCGTGCTGATATGCTTCCCTAATTTGGTTTATTACGGATTGCTGGCCGGATAGCCTGACGATACGCGTTGTTTCATCGACGTATTCAAACGTGACAAACAAGGTATTGGGCGGCAGAATATCCAGAATTTTTTCCGCCCATTCGATCACGACGACACCGCCGCTATTGAAGAAATCCTCAAAACCGGCATCAATCATCTCACGCGAACTTTCCAGACGATACGCATCGACATGCCAGAAAGTCATGATGCCGGGATATTCATTGATAATGGTAAAAGTCGGACTGGTAATTTCATACTGATCGGATACACCCATACTTCTGGCCATACCTTTGGTCATGCAGGTCTTGCCGGCGCCCAAATCGCCGATTAATGCGACGATATCGCCTTGATCAAGACAATTCCCGATCACTTCGCCCAGTTTTCTGGTTTCACCTTCGCTAAATGTTTTCAACTCAAACTTCATGTTCATCATGACCTGTCATGGAAATATCATCGTTACACCTTATCAAGGCCGTGCAGAATCGCGTCGGTCATGGCAACGATTTTTTGGGTACCGCCCACATCATGAACCCGTACAATCCGACAACCGTTTAAGATGGTGGCCGTAATGGCTGCTGCATTTCCTTCAATACGCTCTGCCGGAATGTCCACGTGGGTCACGGCTCCGATAAATGCTTTTCTCGAAACGCCGACCAGAATGGGCACACCCAAAATCTTCAGCTCGGATAAATGCCTGATGATGGAAAGGTTATCTTCAACCTTTTTACCGAATCCAATGCCCGGGTCCACGATAATTTTGTCCATCCGGATACCCTGAGTACGGGCGTATGTTATTTGTTTAGACAGATGCTCTATGATATCCGTCATTAAATCCTCATAGGTGATTGGCCCCGTCTGCATGGTCTTGGGGATGCCTTTCATGTGCATGAGGACCACGGCGGCTTGGCTTTTTGAAACCACGACACCCATGTCAGGATCAAAAGTCATCGCACTGATATCGTTGATTATTTCTGCACCTGCCGCAATGGCTTCTTTTGCAACTTCCGCTTTCACCGTATCGACGGATATCGGAATCTTGAGATGGCCCTGAAGTCCTTCAATGACAGGAATGATACGCTTCAATTCATCCGCTGCGGGAATAAAGTCGGAACCAGGGCGGGATGACTCACCGCCGATATCAATGAAATCGGCCCCTTCTTCCTCCAGGGCCATTGCACGATCGATCGCTGCCTGAGCCGACAGAAATTGCCCCCCGTCGGAGAAGGAATCCGGCGTGACGTTCACGACACCCATGATGTGGGTCCTTCGCCCCAGCTCAATCTTTCTTAGATTGGTATGAAGAACAAAATTGGTTCGGCGGTAATTATCCAGCAAGTTTTCCAGCTTCGCCGACAGGAATTTTAACCCGAATGGTTGTTGCTTGATCCGCTCAGCAAATGCCCTGATTTGCTTCTCCGTTCCCATCAGAACAACATCTGTCGCCGGGATACTGCAGGCTACGGTTCCTCTGGCCACTGCCGCGTCCCCGCCCAGGGCGAGCATTTCCTGCTTCATGATGTTCGCGACTTGGCAGGCAATACCCTGCAATTGAATATTAATATGCTTCATCTTGGGCAGCAGGATATCCCGTGCGTAGACGTCCACACCAATCGTATCCAGCAGCGCAAGAAACGCCTCATCGCTCTGCTGAGACAGAATTCTTATCCGAAAATCTATGTTTTGCCCGGAAATCATCTCAGGGGACCTGATGCAATGAATTATTCATTTTACGTGCTCGGTCCTTCTTTGCCACATCGGTCCTTTTCAATGATCTGATCAAGCTCTTCCGTATTGAGAACTTCTTTTTCTAAAAGCGACTCCGCAATATGGTGCAGTGTCGAAATGTTTTCCTCGAGCAGTCTTTTGGAATTTTTGTAACAGTTGATCACAATATTCGTGATTTCCTGGTCAATCGATTTTGCCGTTTCTTCACTGTAGTCCTTGTGGGTGGCAAATTCCCGTCCCAGAAATATCTGCTCATCTTTTTTCCCGTAACTAAGGGGACCCATTTTTTCACTCATGCCCCACTCGCAGACCATCTTCCGGGCGATGTTGGTCGCCCTTTCGATGTCGTTACCCGCACCGGTGGTGAAATCATGGAGCACCAGCTCTTCCGCAGCCCTACCCCCCAGGAGAATGGAGATATTGTTCAAGAGATACTTTTTGGGATAGGTGTGTTTCTCGTCGATGGGGAGTTGCTGTGTGACACCCAACGCCATACCCCGGGGTATGATGGTGACTTTATGAATCGGATCGCTTCCCGGGAGCAGGCGAGCCACCAGGGCGTGACCTGACTCGTGGTAAGCCGTATTTTTCTTCTCTTCATCGTTGATCACCATGCTTTTGCGCTCGGCCCCCATGAGCACCTTGTCTTTGGCGAACTCGAAGTCGCTCATGCTGACCTTGTCCTTATTGAATCGCGATGCGTACAGCACGGCTTCATTGACCAGGTTTTCGATATCCGCGCCCGAAAATCCGGGGGTTCCTCTGGCGATAACGGAGGCATCGACGTCTCCGTCCAAAACGGTTTTGCGCGTATGCACCTCGAATATTTTCTCCCGACCTTTTACGTCCGGAAGCGGCACGACGACCTGGCGGTCAAACCTTCCCGGCCTCATAAGAGCCGGATCCAGAACATCCGGCCTGTTCGTAGCCGAAACAAGAATAACCCCTTCGTTGGATTCAAACCCATCCATTTCAACCAGAAGCTGATTCAGGGTCTGCTCTCTCTCATCGTGGCCACCGCCAAGGCCCGCACCGCGATGCCTGCCGACGGCGTCAATTTCATCGATAAAAATAATGCAGGGCGCGTTTTTCTTGCCCTGCGTGAAGAGGTCCCGTACCCGGGAGGCGCCGACGCCGACAAACATTTCCACAAAATCCGAACCGCTGATGCTGAGAAAAGGCACATCGGCCTCTCCGGCAATCGCTCGGGCCAACAAGGTTTTCCCGGTGCCAGGCTGACCGACCAGCAGCAAACCCTTGGGTATTCTCCCACCCAGGCGGGTGAACTTCTTGGGATCTTTAAGGAATTGGATGACCTCCTCCAGCTCGGCTTTGGCCTCATCGATCCCGGCCACATCGTTAAACGTGACTTTCTTCGATTTGTCCGTCATCAGGCGCGCCCGGCTTTTGCCAAACGCCATCGCTTTACCCCCCCCGGATTGCATCTGGCGCATGAAAAAGATCCAGACACCGATCAAAAGGAGCATGGGAAACCAGGAAATGAGAATCGTCATATACCATGGCGAATCGTCAGCAGGCTTGGCGGATATCCGGACACCTTTTTCCTTCAACAGGGGGATCAGACTCGGATCGTTTGGGCTGTACGTCTTAAAACCTTTTCCGGTATTCAGGGTTCCCGTAATATAATCCCCCTGGATGGAAACCTCCTTGATCTGTCCCTTGTTCGCATAAGCGATAAAATCGCTGAAGATGATATTCTCCTGAGCGTTCTGAGGTTGACTGAACAGATGATAGAGCAAGACAAAAATCAGTCCGATCACAAGCCACAGGGCAATATTTTTTTGCAGTGCATTCAAATTGTTTACTCCTTATGCTCTGACATTGCGGTCAGATGTTAATGTTTATTCATCTAATTATTGAATCTTCTCTTTAACCTTTACCACACAGATATAACGTTCTTCCGGGTCAGAAGTCTACGTTTGTATGGGTGTAATTATGGGGTCTTTCAGCCCTGGGCTGATTGAGCTTTCGCTTGAGATGACAGTCCACAAATGACGGCAATGGTTTAAAAAGATCTGTATTCTGTTGTTGTTCACGTTTCCTTTATAATAAGGCAGGTTTAATTTCAAATAATTTCTATTTTCAGGCAGATTCTCGTTTCGGGGGTAACTTTTGCCGATTCACTTATGGCCATACCGCCAATCCATAAGATGTTTTTCCGGTCTGCCAGCAGGGGAATCCTCTGTCTCGTTTCCTGAGGCACTTTCCTGTCGATAAAAAAAGATTTGAGTTTTTTTGTTCCGGTCATGCC
>CAZBQX010000022.1:0-7637 GCA_964494155.1 uncultured Syntrophales bacterium | reverse complement strand
GAGATGACGACATGTCCCACAATGATCTAAACTTTTTGCTTTCCCTGAAGATGATCCGATCATAATCACGAAATACCTCGGTGGCAAACGGCAAGGACAATTTCTGTCCCACATGCCCATTCCGGCATAGGCGAATCACCGCACCCACGTGAACCTGATTGATTCCGGTTTGTTCCTGAGACCGGCTTTCCAAAATCGATTTCACGATGCGGCATTGTATCGCATCATGCAAAGCCAGAAACGCTTGAATGTTCACGACATGGGCTTTGGATGGATTGTCCGGCTTACATTTTTCAAGATTCAAAGCCGTTTGCGCTTCCAGAAAATCATTTTCCATCCGCATAATTTCGGCCAGTTCATGCAATCGTTCTTCGATTCTTGGATTATACTGCTTCAGATGGGGCAACAGGTCATGGCGGATTTGGTTCCTGCGGAATAATTCGGATTGATTCGACTTGTCCTCACGGTAAGGAATTCCCTCCCGCTCCAGAAAAGCGAGGATTTCTGTCCGGGATATTTTCAGACATGGCCGGATCAAAACCTGATTCCGCACCGGCACAATTCCCCTGAGGCCTCGTGAACCTGTACCCCGCAACAAGTTTAGCATAACCGTTTCCGCCTGATCATGCATCTGATGGCCTGTCGCAATTTTATCGGCCGGCAACTGCCGCAACAGATGATAAAAGAATGCGTAACGTTCCCGCCTTGCCGCATCCTCAAGGGAAAGACCATTTCGTTTCGCGAAGGCGCCTACATCCACCTTTTTTTCAAAATATGGCACACCCGCCGCCTCTGCGGCTCTTTTTACCAGGGCGGCGTCTTCGTCGGCTTCGCGGCCGCGCAGACCATGATTCAGGTGGGCTGCCACCAGCTCGATGGCAAGTTCAGCCCGCAAGCGATGCAGAACGTTAAGGAGGGCCATCGAATCTGCGCCGCCGGACACGGCGACGATAACCCGGTCTCCCTTTTCAAACATCTTGTGCTGGTTGATATACGCTCTGACTTTGTTGATCATGGTCGTTGAATCTTCAAATTTAAATCAGCCGGTCCTTCAATTCTTCAAATTGTTCAAAAACGATGTCAGGTTCCAGCGCCAGCAGTTCGTCCCGCTTACCCAATCCGTTCAAAAAGGCACAACTGATGATCCCTGCGTTTCTGGCCAGTAAGATATCGTTTACACCGTCGCCGATAATGACGGTCTTCTTTTTTTCCACCGGAAAACGTTCCAAGATCGTTTCGATCAGTTCCGGATCGGGTTTGATGTAAGGCGTGGTGTCCGCGCCGATGATTTCTTCAAAAAAATCGGCAATGTTTAACGCCGATGCCATTTTCTCGGTAAATTTATAGCGTTTATTGGTCAGGATAATCTTGCGTTTACCGGTGAAATGCCGGAGCAGGTCATACACACCGGGATAAAGTGCTGCGTGGTCGAGCATGTGCCGGTTATAATGATCCGTAAATATCGCCATGGCCTGTTCTTGGTATGTTTTTCCGGCATCGGCGATCGCTCGTTCGATCAGTTTCACCACACCGTCACCGATGAAGGTGATAATCCGTTGTTTATTAATACGCGGTAAATTCAGAGCAGCCAGGGTAAAATTCACCGAGTTTGCAATGTCTTCTCCGGATTGCACCAGGGTGCCATCAAAATCAAAAATCATGAATTCGACATATGTCCGCATCAGGCAGTCCTTTTCGCTTTCCTAAATGAGTGCGTTATATTACAATAAACCCCCTTTGAAACCCAAGACATTAATCTATCGGCACCGGATATCATGGAATCGTTTATTATTGTAGGCCTCGGGAAAGTCGGGACGTCAATTGCTTCCCTCCTTAAAAAAGCGGGTTATACCATTGCAGCGGTGGTCGATCCATCAGACGATGCGCTGAACGGCAATGTTGTCCACACAGGGGGGAAACCTTTCCATCATCCGTCGGAAATGGATATCGACGCCGACTGTTATCTCATCACGACCACGGATGATCAGATCAAAGCGGCCTGTGGGGCTTTGGCGGATCATATTAAACCGGGCGCGATCGTTCTGCACATGAGCGGCGCCGGCGGTCTTGATCTTCTGGACGCGGCCAAGCGCACCGGCGCGAAAACGGGCAGTATGCATCCCCTCCAGACTTTTTCCGATGTTCAATCCGCTATCGAAAGCCTGCCCGGAACAGTTTATGGCGTTACGGTCGATTCGGATCTGCGGGATTGGTCGGAAAAGCTAATCCGCACCATCGGCGGCATTCCTTTTTTCATTGATGAGAAAAATCGTGCCCTGTATCATGCCGCCGCCTGCATGGTTTCCAATTACTTTGTCACATTGATGTACATGGCGGAAAAAACCTATGGGCTCCTTGGTCTGAATGATCAAGAAGCCAGACATGCTTACTGGCCCCTTTTGCGGGGAACCCTGCAAAACATCGAAAAAAAAGGTAGTGTATCTTCCCTGACCGGTCCTATTGCCCGGGGCGATCTGGGAACGCTGGAAAAGCATCTCAATGCAATTACGGCCAATATTCCCGAACTGTTGCCCGCTTACCGGGAATTGGGAAAAATTACGGCCGACGTCGCCTTAGAAAAAAACAGTATCTCTTCTCAAGAATCATCGAATATCAAGCTGTTACTATCGAAAGGAGTATGACATGAGTACACAGGGTAAGGTAAATAAAGTCAGCGTTACGACCATCAGGACCATGAAGCAGAACCATGAAAAAATTGCCATGCTTACGGCTTACGATTATCCGACGGCGCTGCTGCTGGACGAATGCGGTGTGGAATTGATCCTGGTCGGGGATTCCCTGGGCATGGTGGTACTCGGTTATGACAGTACCCTTCCGGTCACCATGGAAGATATGCTCCATCATACCAAAGCCGTGACCCGCGCTGTATCTTCATCCATGGTTATCGGAGATATGCCGTTTTTGTCTTATCAATGCTCCGTCGATGAGGCGGTCTGGAACGCCGGGCGCTTTCTTCAGGAAGCCGGTGCACACGGTGTAAAACTGGAAGGCGGCCGGGAGCATGCGGAAACCATCCGCCGCATTGCCCTGGCGGGCATACCGGTCATGGCACATCTGGGACTGACGCCGCAATC
This sequence comes from uncultured Syntrophales bacterium, assembly GCA_964494155.1. GTDB lineage: Bacteria > Desulfobacterota > Syntrophia > Syntrophales > JAAYKM01 > JAAYKM01. The sequence goes on along the minus strand of CAZBQX010000022.1, from coordinate 4,542 downwards.
CGTCCATCAACTCGGGGGGTACAAGGTGCAGGGTAAAAACCAAGGCGCCGCTAAAAAGATGATCGAGGACGCAAAGATCCTGGAAGATGCGGGGGCATTTGCCGTGGTGCTGGAATGTATCCCCGCTTCTTTAGCCAAAGCCGTTACCGAAGCGGTTTCGATCCCGACCATCGGTATCGGTGCCGGTCCCGATTGTGACGGTCAGGTACTTGTCATCCACGACATGTTGGGCCTCTATGAAAGGTTCACCCCGAAGTTCGTTAAGAAATACAGTACGTTAAATAAAAACATCAAGCGGTCGGTCAAGAAATACATGAAGGAGGTTAAAGACGGCTCTTTCCCCGACAAGAACCATTCCTTCAGCTGATTGATCAGGAACTGTAAACGACGATTTGGGCCTTTTCCTTCAATTTTTTCAGGAGAGCCTCATATGCCTGTTCCTGTTTTTTCCCCTTGAGATAAGAGGATATCTTTGCCTTGATTTCTTCATTCAGAGGCACAGCCTTCGGTCCCTCGTGTTTGATCACCTGAATAATATGATACCCGTATTCCGTCTTCACAACGGGACCAATTTCATTTTCTTTTTGCAGAAAGGCCGCTTCATCGAACGGTTTGACCATCTGTCCCTTGACAAAGACGCCCAAATCGCCGCCGGCCTGAGCACTTGGACAATCGGATTTCGCTGACGCCGTCTGCGCGAAATCGGCGCCGTTCAGCAGGTCTTTTCTGATGGATTCAGCCTTTTCCTTCTTCTCCGCCATGGTTTTAGCGTTATCTTCCGGTGTGGTTTTCACCAGGATATGCCGGGCATGAACGGATTCCGGCATCACGAATTTATCTTTATTCCCTTTGTAAAAATCGTTTATTTCCTTGTCCGTCACTTTCGGGTTTTCCGGAATGGAAGATTTGACAAATTTTTCGATTTTTACACCCAGGCGGATCTCTTCCTTCGCTTGCTCCTTGGTCAATCCGTTCTTCTTCAGGAAATCGTCATATGTCACCTTGGGCGGCAGGGATTCCTTCAGTTTGCTGATGGCGTCCGCAATTTCCTTTTCCGAGGCGGTAATTTTGAGCTTGTTGACTTCGTTGGCAAAAAGGGTCCTCATGATGAAATTGTTGATGATCTTGGCCCGGACTTCATCTTTAACCTGATTTATTTTATCCGCCGGAACCTGGGACTTGATGACTTCCATCTTCGATTTAAGATCTTTTTCCAGCATGGTTTTCGTCAATTTTACGCCGTCAACGACCACCACGGCATCCGCCATTTCCGGAGGAACCGGGGCGGTGTTCGCAGCCTGTTCTTGGGCGGGAACAGCCGTTGTTCCCTTGTTTGCGGCTGGTTTTCCCTGGTTGTTATCGCATGCGCTTATTAAAAAAATACCCAGGATTAATAGACTAAACAAACCTGAAAAAAGTTTCCTGAATTTGGTCATTCCGACACTCCTTAAAATTTTTGTCCTCGTCTCCGACCTTTTAAAATCCTAACTGCCTATTTTCGGTGTTTTATCGTGGTGCACTTTATGTGTTATTAGACATTCCGTCAAGGAGATATCTCTTGCGGAAGCACCTGCATGATTGTCTTTTCCATCATCCTTAAAGACGCCAGAACGTCCTTCGAGGATCTGTAACCGCCGTGACTCTTCGCCGATCTCATGCCATCGATCTTTGATTTCATCATCTCTACGGCATGGCTCATGGGTAATTTTGAATACCCATAATCTGTCAAATAATGGATAAGCTTGAGGGTCTTGAACCCATCGAACCAGGCGTGAAATTGCTGCAGCAGGTTCTTTCGCAATGGAAAATTTTTCTTCAGTTTGTCCCAAGTTTCGACAAAACCGATGTCATGGAGAAAGACTCTGAGCAGGGGATCGATTTCTGCCGTTGCCTCCAGAATATTCTCTCCCGCTTGATGCGGATTTTTTTCGATGTGAATCAACCATTTCCTCAGGATGGAAAATACCTCCGGGTGATAAAAAAAGGCGCCCTCCCCCTCCCCGTTGATTAACTGCCCTACCTTCTTGCCCGTACCAAACGGTGTCCTTGAAGAATGCCGCGGTGACGGGAAAACTGTTGTGTCTTCAACGAACCCGACCGGCCGGAGTTTCGCCAGTTTATTCAGAAAGTAGAAATCTTCAGCAGCCAGTCGTTTGGGCATACCCCTGACCATGGCATAGCCCTGGGCGGAACTAACCATCGTCGATCCGACGGTATGAAAGGCGTAGGGTGAACGGGCGTGTTTCAAACCGATAACATAGTAGCGCAGATAAGCCTCGTAGGCGGCAATGGCATCCTGTATGGGTCCATCCGCGCTATTTCGGTGGGAAAACGGGACGACTGCCGCCAGTCTCTCCCGTCGAGTGAAATGCTGCATCACCCGAAGAAGATAGTTCGGTTCAACCAGGGTATCCGCATCCAAACAGAAAAGAATATTTCTTTCTCCCTCACTACATGCCATCAGCGACAGACTTAAATCCATGCCGATTTTTCTCGCCAGTCCCACCCCGGCTTTTTCCGGAAGTTCCAAGCCCGGAGACGAGGCATCGACGTAGGCCAATCGTATGGAACTGTTTATAATAGCCTCCATCCATCGATTATGCTTTTCATCGATCCATTCAATATTTGTTTTCTTTAGGAGGGAATCCAGAAGCAAAAGGGTTTTTCGATTGTTGGCGATATCATCGGGCTCGGCATGGGGGATAGCGCGGTTATTGACCACGCAAACCACAAGCGTTTTCTTCAATTCTTCCGAAGAATTCAGGGCGAGACTGTGTAACGTTTCTAAAATATGGGGATATTCAGCAAGTGCCGGAATGACGACGGCATGCTGAATCCCCTCCAATGATTTTGCTGTCAGCTTCCAGGGACCCCGTTCGGCATAGCAATCCAAATATTTCCGGATATGGCTTTTCAAATTAAAGGCATTCCTTGAATATAGTCTCTTATCTCACCGTAATCATTTCCGTTTATCCAGTGTATAGAAATGCCCCTGCTTTCCATTCTCCGAAACCACGTATCCTGGCGTTTGGCAAGCTGGTGGATTTTCGTCTCCAGATTTCTAAACATTTCTTCATATGTTAATCGCCCCTGGAGGTACCAGGACACATAGCGATATTCAAGGCCGAAGGCATCCAAACGTTCCCAGGAAATTCCCCGCTCTTTCAGGGCTTTTACCTCATCGATCAGTCCGGCAGCAAGACGGTTTTTAAGACGTTCGGTAATCCTTGCTCGCAATTCCCTTCGCTCCCAGCGAACACCTATTGTGATAGGGGAAAGGTTCTGCAGCACGTCCTGTTCTGCCGTATCCAGATTACTGTGGCCGTGAGCGGCAATCTCGATTGCGCGGAGTAAACGGTTTCTGTCGGTCAGATCGCTCTTGTTGTGAGGCATCACACCGGTCATGGACAGATAAATTTGCATCAGATCTTCCATTCCCAGATGAGATAATTGCGCTCTCATTTCCTGGTTTTCCGGCACTTCTTTTAACCGGTAATTCAGCAGCACCGATTCCAGATATAATCCCGTACCGCCAACCAGCAATGCGATTTTTTCTCTCTCATGGATCTCTTTGAAGCACTGCAAAAAACGGCGCTGGAACTGAAAGAGGTTAAACTCATCTTCCGGATCGATGATATCGATCATGTGGTAAGGAATGAAACGCCCCTCAACGTGATATTCCGTCAAATCCTTTCCCGTTCCCAGGTCCATCCCCCGGTACACCTGGCGTGAATCTGCGGAAATGATTTCGCCTTCGATATCGCAAGCCAACTTTACCGCGAGAGAGGTTTTCCCCGAGGCTGTGGGCCCCAAGATGACGATCAAATTATTTTTCATACGAACAGACAATCAGATCTGTTTCCTTTCCACATAGCTGATCAGGTATTAACTTCAAATCATTAACCTGCCCTGCCCTTTTATCTCTATCAAAGATTTATTTAAAATAAAAATATGCTCCAATACCTGGTGTGTATTGAAGCATATTTCAGGAAAATAATAATATTTTTACAATTTCTGAACGTTTACCGCGCTTGGCCCCTTGTTTCCCTGTTCGATGTCGAAACTGATGCGCTGGCCTTCATGCAGCGTACGGAATCCTGCACCCTGGATCGCGCTGTAGTGGACAAATACGTCTCCTCCCTCGTCACTCTCGATAAAACCGAACCCCTTTTTCTCGTTGAACCATTTTACCTTGCCTTCTGCCAAAACTCCTTCCCCCTTTCTTTTAACGTTTCACACTTTTAAAAATAAAAAAGCCACACCAACTCTCTTTTGAGATGGAATGGCCCCCAAATACTTGGAAAAAAATCTTCAACTGAATACGAATAATCAAGAATAGATCCCAATTTAACTGTTTCTTGAGTGATTTTCTAGCACCGCCCAAAAAAGTTTGCAATAATTTTTTATCCGAAAAATCAATTAAATTAGGTTTTCCTGCACATTTTTGATCAAGTCTTGTTCTTTTCCGACAAAAAAATGATCCGTTCTTGGGATAAAGGCAGATTTCGATCCAACTTCTGTTGAGAATGACAGTATATCTGC
>CAZBQX010000021.1:24759-30211 GCA_964494155.1 uncultured Syntrophales bacterium | reverse complement strand
AGCGGCCCGGACCGCCTCGGGATCGCCGGGGTTGTTTATCCTTATTATATATTTGCCGTAGGGGGCCAGGGTCCGCTCCAGGGTGCCCTCAGGGATGATCTGTCCGCCGGTTGTTTCCGCTTTCCCGTTGTCAAAAAGAAGGACTTTCAGCGGAATATTTCTCTGAATCGCTTCGTTAAGCCCCAGATGTCCGGCGGCGATGAAGGAAAAATCTCCCGTGACGGCCCAGACCGTTTTGTGTCCCGCCAGATAAGCACCGATGGCCAGGGAGACGCTGCCCCCCATGTAAGTGGTGAGGTCCACACAGTCAAAGGGCGGGCAGCCGAACAGGCAGGTGATACCCGTGTCGGCGGCAACGACATCGCCCCTGAAGTCCCGGAAAACAGAAAACAAGGGGAAGTAGCGCGACAGGGCCGGTTTCCACTTATCCGGCAGGCCGTCGGGAATGGTGGGAACGGGTGGTTTTAACAGGGCGTCGATGCTCTGACCGGTCCGCTTCGCCCGCAAGATTTCGTACTGATAGGCGCCGAAAGAAGGGCAGAGGATGTGCCGGGTGATGTCCCGGACGTACGTTTTTTCCAACAGCGTCGGCGTGGCCTCGCTGACGGAAACCTCATGGTCCATGTCGTCGGAATCGACGATGACCGCAACCGGAAGGCCGAGGCGTTCCGATTCCGCAAAGGCGAAGAAGATCACCTCCCGCATGCTGTCCTTGCGGGTATGTCGGAAAGGGACCCCCATTCCGGTCAACAGCGGAGCACTGTTCAGAATGCTGTCGGAATGTTTTCCCAGGGGGTCCTCCAGGATCAAAATGACCAATCCTGCGGTTGTGCCGGCAAAAAGTGCATCGACAACGCTGTTGGCCGCCTTGGCCAGGCCGTGACCCTTCATCATGGTGCAGGCCCGCCTGCCGGTCAGTGCCGCACCGTGGGCGAGGGTAAAAGCGACCTCTTCATGAAAGGATACGGGATGATTCTGAGAATTTAACGAGCAGAAATGATTGTGGATATCCTGTCCACCCGTGGCGGGGACATAAGTCAACAACGTATCGGCATCGAACAGGGCCTGGCCGATGATCTGAGAAAGCCGAGCAGTCATGGGTCGTTTCCAATTCCTTTCCTGTCTGGTTAATTTAAGGCAACGCAAGACGCTTTTCTGAGGCAACCTATCAGAAATTCAAAGGAATTGCCACCGGAAGTTCAGCCTTTTATACACCCCAGGGCCCGGAGCCGGGCCACTTTCCTGGCGATTCCCGCCCGGTGGACGACGTCCACCACCCAGTCCAGGTTCTTGTAAGCCTCGGGAATTTCCTCCGCAAGGGTGCCTCGGCCGCTGGCCATAACGATGACCCCCTTGTCGGCCATATCTTTTGTGATGGACCGGCCCCGGCTGGATTTCGTCGCCTGGGTGCGACTCATGACACGACCTGCCCCATGGCAGGAACTCCCGAAGGTTTCCTCCACGGCCTTGGTTGTTCCGGTGAGGACATAGGACCCACTGCCCATATCACCGGGGATCAGGACGGGCTGACCGATGTCCCTATAGGCGGCGGGTACCAGGGGATGTCCCGCGGGCAGGGCGCGGGTTGCCCCCTTGCGGTGGACACAGAGGCTGCGGTCCTTTCCGTCCACGGGCAGGGTCTCGATCTTGGCGATATTATGACAGATGTCGTAAAGAAGCCGCATGCCCAAAGCCTTCGGACTCATGCTGAGGGTTTTTTCGAAGGCTTCCCGGACCCAGTGCATGAGCAGTTGCCGGTTGGCCCAGGCATAATTGGCGGCGCAGGCCATGGCGGCCAGATAGTCCTGTCCCCGGGGAGTAGAAAGATAGGCGCAGGCCAATTGACGGTCGGGCAGTTCCACGTCCAGCTCCCCGAGATGTTTGACCATGCGGGCCAGGTAGTCGTCGCAGACCTGGTGCCCCAGACCCCGGGAGCCGCTGTGGAGCATGACGGCGATCTGCCCTTTTTCAAGGCCGTAGGCCCTTGCCGCTGCAGGGTCGAAAATTTCTTCCACAACTTCGATTTCCAGGAAATGGTTGCCCGAACCGAGGGTACCAAGTTGTTCCCTCCCACGCTCCATGGCCCGGGGGCTTACCTTCTCCGGGTCTGCCCCGGCCAACGCGCCCCCGTCTTCCGTATGATCCAGATCTTCCGAGGAACCGTAGCCGTGCTCAACCGCCCAGCGGGCGCCGTCGGTCAGGACCTTCCGTTCTTCCTTTTCTTTCAATCTGATCGGTCCCGTCGAGCCGACGCCGGAGGGGACATGCTGAAACAGCGCCGTCACCAGATCCTTCAGGCGCGGCCGGATTTCCTGATGTGTGAGGTGTGTGGTCATGAGGCGGCAGCCGCAGTTGATGTCGTAACCCACGCCGCCGGGGGAGATGATTCCCTCCCGGGCATCAAAGGCGGCAACGCCGCCGATAGGGAAACCATACCCCCAGTGCATGTCCGGCATAGCCAGAGAATATTTAACAATACCGGGTAGATGAGCGACATTGGCCACCTGTTTCGGACTTTCATCCTTGCCCATGGATCGCAGGAGGCGTTCACTGGTATAGAGGATTCCAGGGACATGCATGCCCCCCTGACGGGGGATCTGCCACCGGAAATCGTCCAGACGCGCCATTTTGATCTCAGACATCGCAGATTACCCTTCCTTTCCAGCCTTTTCGGGTTTCTTCAATCGCGGCCTGATGATACGTTACCGCCTTGATTTCCTTAAAAATTATATGTTTTCCGGCGTCGAAAGGCTCCCCCCGGATCTTTACCCGCAAAAAACCGGGTTGAAATTCATCAAAATGAACCTCGCGCGGCAGAAAACCCTCGCCGTTCATCAGGTAGAGGACCTCCCGCAAAAAGTTGATGAACAAATCGATCCGATCCGCTCCTTGGATGGAGAAATGCCTTTCCGTCACGGAGGCGATCTTTTCAAGATCCGTGGTCAGGGCGACCAGGGCCAGTGCGGCATTTGCAAAAAGGTCCGTTTCCGTTTCGCCGAACACCTCAACGCCCAGGTCTGCCGTATGGTCGAAGAGACGAAACGTTTTGTTCATCATGAGCGTCACCCATGTTAAGAATCTTTCTCGTTTTACCACAGGGGAGGGAAAAAGCAAAAGGACGAAAAAGGCAGCCCCGGTTTTGGCTCAGCCGGGACTGCCTGTAAAAAGGGGGAGGGATGAACTAAGTTACCACTTTACCATCTGCCCGCTCCGGGACCGCCGAATCCCGGCCCACCACCAGGGCAGCCGCCCCGGGTTCTGCCGTATCCGAAACCCCGCTCCCGGTTGGTTCTCTGAAATTGGATTTTCTGTTCCGGCGTCAGAAGATTCAATGCTTCAAGGCGGAAAGCGGTTCGTTTCTCCGCCATCTGGCTGCGGAGGGCTTGCACTTCTTTCTGTACGGCGTTGATCTTTGCCGGATCGGGGTTGTTCTCCAGCCAGAGTGTCCTCAATTCATTCCGCTTGATGAACATCTTGTCCCGCAGGGGTTGTACTTCTTTCCAATGCGTGTCCCGCAGGGCGTCCATCTTGGCCGTCTGTTCCGCTGTCAGATTCATGCCGTAAAATCCGGCCGCCATACCCCGGCTGTCACAGAACCAGCCGCCGTGGCCGCGACCTCCGCCGTAAGCGAATGCAGCGGTTGCTATCAGACCAATCAGCAGAATGCCTGCCGCAATTGTGATTCGTCGTTTCATGATCGTTCTCCTTTCAATAAAGATTTTGACTTTATAGCAGCAAGTGGCGTGCCAGCGAAGACGATATGATTTATCTAACTGTAATTATTCAAAATATTGTTATGTCAGCCTGAAAACACGGATTGATCGGTTGGGTGTATTGCGTCTTTTGTATCCACTTTAGCGGATGACGATGTATTTTCTGTATCCACTCCTGATTAAATGGCATGAAAATCAGTTTTAATGAACGGGATCTTTCGGCTGGTCCCCTTTGGGGCCATGCAACAGGAGTACGGCCGGCACCAGGCAGGCAGTAAGCCAGCCCAGGAGCCAGAATGTGTCGTTGAAAGCCAGCATATTGGCCTGCTTCAAGACCTCCTGGTAGACGATGTATAAAACGCCTTCCGGGTTGGCCATGGCAGGTTTGTGAATCTGGAGCCATTGGAATATCTCCTGATAGTAATTTTGATACGCCGGATTCGATGGGGTGATGTTTTCGCTGAGAAAAGTCTGGTGTAACTGGGCACGTTGGGCGTGCATCGTTGTACAAAAGGCGATACCGACACTTCCCCCGAGATTACGCAAAAGATTGAAGATTCCCGAGGCATTGCCGATTTCTTCCTTGGGGATATGGGTGAAGGCTGCCGTTGCCACAGGGGCGAAAAAAAACCCCAGGGCCAGACCCAGGACGACACGTGGCCAGGCAACGTACATAAAGTCGGCTTCCAGGTTGAAAGCGGCCATCATCCAAAGAGAGGCGGCTTGTACAGCCAACCCGATACCCAAAAGCCACTTGGGGTTGATCCCCTTGATCATCAAAAGGCCGGCGATCGGCATGATGATGAGACTGGTGAACCCCCCGGGCCCGAGAACGAGTCCCGCCCACAGGGCGGTATAACCCATGAGTTTCTGGAGGTACAGGGGCAGGAGCACGATGCTGCCGAGCAGGGTGAAATAACCGAGAAAATTGATTACATTGGCCACGGAAAAACTGCGATCCCGAAAAGGTTTCAGATCGACCACGGGATGGGGTGTTTTTCGCTCCACCCAGAAAAAGATAATCAGGCTGACCGCAGCGATAACAGCCAAACTGATAATGAAACGTGATGAAAACCAGTCTTCCCTTTCCCCCTTATCCAGGACCACTTGCAGACATCCCAGTCCGACACTGAGAAAGAGGATACCCCAGGTGTCGATATAGCGGTGAGTGCTCTGCGAGTAAGATGGATCGGAAATGAAGCCCTTGATCAGAAAGAACGCCAGGAGGCCTGCCGGAAGATTGATATAGAACACCCAGGGCCAGTTCCACTGGTCAGTGATCCAACCGCCGAAGACCGGTCCCAGAACCGGTGCAACGGTCACGCCCATGCCGAAGATGGCGTTGGCCATCCCGTGTTCCTTCTGGGGAAAAGTTTCCAGGAGAATCGCCTGACCCAAAGGGGCCAGACCACCGCCGGCGAGCCCCTGCAGCACCCTGAAGCATATCAGCATGGCCAGTGATGTAGATGCGCCGCAGGCCAGGGAACTGGCTGTGAACAGAGCGACCGACGTCAGCAGATAACGCTTCCGTCCGAAAATGCGGGCCAGCCAGGGGGCAATGGGAATGATGATCGCATTGGTGACGAGATAGGAGGTGATCACCCAGGTCACTTCGTCCACGCCGGCGTTCAGGCTGCCCTGAATATGGGGCAGGGAAACATTGACGACACTGATGTCCATCACGTGGAGAAAAGTCGGCAGCATGATGATTGCCGCAATCAGCCACTTATTGATGCGGG
>CAZBQX010000021.1:14704-24659 GCA_964494155.1 uncultured Syntrophales bacterium | reverse complement strand
TTAATGAACCGGATGACTCGAGTATTCCGCTTTGGGTGCACGCAGCAGGAGTGCCGTGGGAACCAGGCAGGCTGTGATCCAGCCCATGATATAGAACGTGTCGTTGAAAGCGAGCATGCTGGCCTGTCTCAGTACTTCCTGGTAGATAATGTGCAGAATACCGTCCGGATTGGCCAGCGCGGGTTTGTGAACCTGCAGCCACTGGAGGATTTCCTGATAGTGGCTTTGGAATGCAGGGTTGGCGGGCGTAATATTTTCAGAGAGAAACGTCTGATGGAACTGGGATCGCTGAGACAGGACGGTCGTGCAGAAGGCGACGCCGAAGCTTCCCCCCAGGTTACGCACCAGATTGAGAATTCCGGAGGCGTTGCCGATATCTTCCTTTTCGGTGTGAGAAAAGGTAATGGTCATCAGGGGAACGAAGAACAGACCCATGGCCAGTCCTAGGACCGCCCGGGGCCAGGCGACAAACATGAAATCCGCCGCCAGATTGAAGGCGGCCATCATCCACAGGGATAAAGTCTGCAAGGCGAGGCCGATCCCTAACAGCCATTTGGGATTAAGCCCACGCATCATCAATACGCCGGCGACCGGCATGATGATAAGGCTGGTCACACCGCCGGGCCCAAGGACCAGCCCGGCCATCAGTGCGTTGTAGCCCATAAGATTCTGCAGGTACAAAGGCAGGATGACGACGCTTCCCAGAAGACAGAAAAAGCCCAGAAACATGATCAGATTGCCCAGGACGAAGTTGTGATCGCGAAAAGGTCTGAGATCAACTACCGGATGGGGCGTTTTCCGTTCCACCCAGATGAAGAGAATCAGGCTGACGACGGCGATGATCGTCAGGGTGACAATGAACTGGGAGGCGAACCAGTCCTCCCGCTCCCCCTTGTCGAGCACGACCTGCAGACACCCCAGACCGACGCTGAGGAAGAGAATACCCCAGGTGTCTATGTGGGTTTGGTGCTGCTTTATGTAGTGAGGGTCGTGGATATATCCCTCGATCAGAAAAAAAGCCAGGATGCCGGCAGGGAGATTGACATAGAAAACCCAGGGCCAGCTCCATTGATCGGTGATCCAGCCGCCGAAGACCGGTCCCAGAATCGGGGCCACGGTGACACCCATGCCGAAGACGGCGTTGGCCATGCCGTGCTCCTTCGGGGGAAAGGTCTCCAGGAGAATCGCCTGACCCAAAGGGGCCAGCCCTCCGCCGGCCAGTCCCTGCAACACACGGAAAAAAATGAGCATGGTCAGTGAGGTCGACGCCCCACACGCCAGCGAGCTGATCGTAAAAAGGGTGACTGAGGCCAGGAGATAGCGTTTGCGACCGAAAACACGGGCCAGCCAGGGGGCAATGGGGATGATGATCGCATTGGAGACCAGATAGGACGTAATGACCCAGGTGACTTCGTCCACCCCGGCGTTCATGCTGCCCTGGATATGGGGGAGTGATACATTGATGACGCTGATATCCATCACCTCGAGAAAAGTCGGCAGCATGATGATTGCTGCAATGAGCCATTTGTTGACGTGAGGTGTGGAGGAGGGCGGGGTCATGGGTTGGGCACGGCGGGAGGGTGAACCCGATTCATGGTTCTGTCTTCTCCGAAGGGGGAGCCGCCATCAACATGGGTCCCCGGCGTTCTTCCGTGTGGATTGTCGCAACGACTGACAAACCGACCCGCAGGGGATGATCGGGGGGTGGTTTTTTATCGAGGTGTATTTTAACCGGCACCCGCTGGACGACCTTGATCCAGTTTCCCGTGGCGTTTTCCGGCGGCAGCAGCGAAAAGGCGGCACCGGTTCCTGCACGGATTCCGGCGACTTTTCCCTGGAAGGTGTAACCCGGATAGATGTCGGCTTTGATCTTGACGGGTTGACCGATCCGCACATTTTTCAACTGCGTTTCTTTGAAGTTGGCTTCGATATAGACGCCCTCCAGGGGTACGACGGCCATCAGCACCTGTCCCGGCTGGATGCGGTCACCCTTCTGGATGCGTTTCTGAGCAATGTAACCAGCGATCGGCGCTGTGATATTACAATAAGACAGGCGCAGACGGGCCTCTTGCAACTGAGCGAATACTTCCTCACGTTTGGCCCGGAGGGCGGCAAACTGCTGCCGCAGAATGTTGACACTGTAGCGACCTCCCTTGGCAGAAGTCCATTGGGCATGGCTCCGTGCTTCTGCCTGGCGGGCGGCGGCAATGGACGCCTCGACGGCACGGATATCCGCATCGATCCCGTCCAGTTGGGCGACCGACTTGTCAAGGAGCGTCTTGGCGCGATCCCACTGCTGCTGGGCAATGGCCTGCTGCTTTAAGAGCCTGTCATAACGTTCGAAGTCCCGACGTGCAATGGCCAGGTCGGCCTGAAGCGCGATCCGCTGCTGTTTCAGCGCTTCAAGTTTATGTTCTCCTTCTGCAACCCGGTCCTGTGCCTCACCGACGCCGCTCTGTGCGGAGTCCTGCTGTGCGGAGGTCTGGATATCGCTCTGAGAAACGGATAAACCCATGGCCTTCATTTCCGCTTCCGTCCGTGCAAGGGCGGCCTGGGCCTCATCCACCGCCAATTGATAGTCCCGTGGGTCCAGGGTGATCAGGGCTTGTCCCGTTTTGACCGCCGTGTCATTTTCCACAAAAATATCCTGCACGGTGCCGGGAATCCGGCTGCTGATCAAGGCGCTGTCGGCCATAACGTAGGCGTTGTCGGTAGAGACCTGGTTGTAAAGGAAAAAATACCAGTACAGGCCGCCGAGGATCAGGCCGGCAATGGAAAAACCGGCCAGGCTGCGCAGCCACTTTTTCCGGTTGTTTTGGTTGTTGTTTCCGTTAGTTGGATCCGGCAAGGGGGCTCCTTAACACTTCCGGGCTGATGAACTGTCCCGGCAATGAATTACGGGAAAACGTTACAAAAAGGCAGGGAGCATTGCAAGGAAAATTAAAGGATTAAGACGCCTGCCGGTGAATCTGTTTTTGTCTTTGGCGAGCGGCTTCCGTGCTCACACCGATGACCATATCTGTTTGATCTTATTTAGAAAATCCGGTTGACATTCTTTCCGCGAGGCTTTATTCTTCTCCTCGCCTGCACGAGGGGCAAAATCTGATAGACCATGGTGTAAAGATTGTACGTTCCGTTGATTCCTGTATAAAGCACCAAGAAAACGGGCCCCATGCTATCGTTCCCCGAAGATTATTTGAAATCGTTGAGAAAACGTGATATGCCCAAAACCGCGGGCCGGATGTCCGGCCAAGAAAAGGAAAAAAAGAAGTAAATCAAGAAGATGTACGAGGACCACGCCCATAATCTGGCTTTAACAAAAGTTGCAAACCACGGCCGCCGCTGTCTTTCCTGTGGGACACCTGCCATCTCCGGCCGGCAGCGTTACTGTTCCGCCGAGTGCCGCCAGCGTCTACAATTCAAACTCGATCTGCGGACCGGTCTGATCCAGGCACTGAACGCCCATTACGCGACCTTCTTTTTCTCCGACGTGCAGATTTTCATGGACGTCCTCCCCTACGGCACACGGGATACCTTCCGTTTTTTTTATCCCCGCTCCCCCGGCCTGAAACCAGCGGAAGACTTCAGCACCATGGCCAACATCCTGGGTGAAATCTGGTGGCTGGAGAAAGACCGCAGCCACAAGGATTACCTTGCGTCCTATCAGGTGCTCCGGCGTGCATTGCGCAGCGGTATGTCTGCGGTTGCCGTCAAACCGGTGGTGAAGTGCGCCCCGTCTATCGGCAAGGCCCATCTCGTTCATTTGAATCTGGACCGGACTGCCCTGACTTCGCCGGATCTGAAGCGGATGATCAAGACCGCCTACCGGCAGGAGGCCAAAAAGAACCATCCCGATGTGGGCGGAGAACCGGAAACTTTCCGCCGGATTCATGAGGCCTATGAAGAACTGTCCGGCTGGGCCGATAACCCGACCTACATCCGCTACCGCGGTTTTCCTGACAAGTGGTTTTATGACCGGAACCGCAACCGCTGGAATCAGCCCCTGCCTCTCACCCGGGTTTAATCTGACTAATATCTTTGTGGATTTCGTCTTCCGAGACTGGGTAGTAATCCCTGATTTACGTTCGTGGTCATGCTGAATGCTTTGCTACGCTCAAGGATAAACTTCGCAAAGACTTTAGTAATATCAAGATTTTAAAACATAGATTCTTCAGCTAACACTCAGACCATACAACACAGCTTCTCAGGCGGAACGATCATCATTCAACCGTTTCCTTCTGAAGCCATTATGCCGCATGGCGCAGAGGGTCTGATTGGCAGGTTACGCCGCCCGCAGGGCCTCGATGATTTTCATCCGGGAGGCCCGGACCGCCGGGAGAAACCCTCCCAGGAAACCCATAATCAGAGAAAAGACCAGGGCCTTGACGGCAATGTCGACTGTCAGGGTGAAGCGAAAAGCCAGCTCCGCGAAGGTTTGAAAATTGATGGTGGAGATGGTCAGAAGTTGCATGAAGGCCGCGAAAAACAGGCCCGCACAGCCGCCGATCAGTCCCAAAAGGAGCGATTCCATCAGGAAGGCAACCAGAATATATCGCCTGCCAAAACCCAGGGCCCGCAGAGTACCGATTTCCGCGGTACGGTTGGCGACGGAGGCGTACATGGTGATCATGGCGCCGATCATGGCACCCAGGGAAAAAATAACCGTGAGCGAAATACCCAGTATACGGAGAAATTTCGCCATCATTTCCGACTGTTCTTCGTAGTAGCGGGTTTCTCGCTTGGCTTCGAGGTCCAGTCGGGGATCACCTTCGACGGTCTTTTTGACGGCTTCCAAATCCTTGGCATTCCGCAGTTTGAAAGTCACGGAAGAATAAACAGGACGACGGAAGGCCTGCATGACTTGGTCGGCGTCTCCCCAGATTTCGGAGTTGAAACCCGAATTTCCGGCGTCGAAAACACCGACAATCTGCCAGTGCCGCATACCGGCGTAGAGTTCGTCGTAGAGCCCGCCTCCCTTGAAGCGCCGGGCGATGCTGGATCCGGCGAGCATTTCGTTCGATCCCGGCCGGGGCAGCCGCCCGGCAATGAGTTTGACCTGCGGCCGGAGCAGAAGGGCGCGGTTTTGGGTGCCCCGGATGGAAACATGGGAAAGGTTGCCCGTATCACGTTTCGGTAAACTGATGAGAACCAGAACCTCCTTGATGACCAGGGGTGCGCCTTCCCGGTCGGCGGTGATGCCGGGGAGCGCTTCCAGAATAGCCGCCCGTCCGCGTTCGATGCCGCTCTGAACCTCTGAAACAGATCCCTTCCGGATAACGATGACGTTGTCGTAAGAACCTGTTTTGATGAGCGTTTCCTCCAGCCCCTGGGCCAGCATCAGGATGGCCGCAAAGACAAAGACGACCAGGGCCATGCCCGAGGCCGTCAGGATCGTCGTCAGGCGGCGGGTCCAGAGATTGCGGAGGCTGTAGGGAAACAGAGCAAACATCAGCCGATCCTCCGGAGACCGTCGGCGATACGGATACCGATGGCCCGTTGAATGGGGACGACCGCCGCGAGAATCGCCACAATCAGGGAGGAAACCAAGGCCATGACAAGCGAGGCTGATTCCACCTTGAAGATGGGAAAATACATGCCCAGAGCCTGCTTAAAACCTGCTGCTGCGGGGAAGGAAAGGACAACGCCGCAAAGATAGCCGCACAGGGAAATGATGACTGATTCCCCCGCGATCAGGCTGCCGATGGCCCAGCCGCCGAAACCCAGGGTTTTCAGGATGGCGTATTCTCCGATCCGTTCCCGGGTCGTCATGGCCATGGTGTTGGCCACCACGGCCAGCATAATGAAGATGACCACAAAAGAGACGATTTCAATGGCGTTGATGATGGCGCCGCTCATGGCAATGAAGCCCTGCTGGAAGGCCTTCTCGGTTTCCGTCAGCGTTTCGGCCCAGGAGTTTTTGAAGCTTTTGTCAATGGCCGTGGTGACCGCAGACGAAATGTCCGGGTTGTCGACGCCGATCATGTAGAACCCCACCTGGTCCGCCCGGGAGGGGGCGGTTTTTTTCAGGGTTTCATTGAGATAATTCCAGTGGAAGAAAAACTGGGTTTCATCGACGGAATCCGTTTTGCCCCAATAGACCGCCCGCAGGACAAAATCCCAGTTTCCGGGATAGATGGTCCCCCGCAGTGTCACGCTGTCCCCGATTTTCCAGCCATACTTGGCCGCCAATTTCTTCCCCGCGGCAAAAGCCTTGCGATCCTTCAGGAAGGCATCGCGTTCCTTGGGCGCCAGAACATATTCCGGGTATAAATCCAGGTAAGTCTTAGGTTCCACAGCGAAATTGGCGAAAAAATTCTTCTCGTCGATGTAGATGCCGCCGAACCAGTTCCCGTAGGAGACCAGGTGGACCCCGTCAATCTGCTGGATCCGATCCTTGTATGACAGAGGCAGGGGAAAAATGATGGAAACGGCGTTACGCGAGACAAGGCGGCTCGCCGAGGAGGCATCAACCCCGGCGTACCAGGCGCCGATCACCGTTCGGAGCATGACGAAGGCCAGAATGGCGATGGTGATGCTCAGAATGGTCAGAAAAGCACGGAATTTATGACGGAAGGCGTTCTTAAACAGGAGCCTGACAATCAGCATCGGTCAAGACTCCTTTCTCAAGATGACGGAGCGTTTGGGCGCGCTGGGCGGCTCTGGGATCGTGGGTGACCATGATGATCGTTTTTTTGGATTCTTCATTCAACCGCGCCATGAGGTTCAAGACATCTTCCGCGGATCGCCGATCCAAATCACCCGTCGGCTCGTCCGCCACCAGAATGGTCGGATCGCTGATCAGCGCCCGGGCGATGGCGACCCGCTGCTGTTCGCCCCCGGATAGCTGGGCCGGGTAGTGGTCCATTCGGTCGCTGAGATTGACCACCTGCAGGGCCATTTCGACATGCTGACGTCGTTCTCTGGGCGAAAGATGGGTCAGATGCAGGGGCAGTTCAACGTTTTCATAGGCGGTGAGTACAGGAATAAGGTTGTAGAACTGGAAAATGAAACCCACGTGGGTGGCCCGCCAGACGGCGAGATCCGTTTCCGACAGGGTTGTGATGTCCACCCCTCCCACCCGGATGGCGCCGCTGTCCACCCGGTCGATGCCGGCAATGAGGTTCAGGAGGGTGCTCTTGCCCGATCCGGAAGGTCCCATCAGCGCCATGAACTGACCTTCCCGGATGCACAGGGTAATGTCTTCCAGAACAGGGATGATGTACTGGCCCCGCCGGTAGGTTTTTTTGACGTGCTCGACGTCAACGATAATAGGCATTTCGTCCATTATTTTTCGTTGATCTTGACTGTGGCGCCGGTTTTCAGATTTTGCGGCGGATGGGTCACAATCCGGTCACCCACGGCGAGACCGCTTGTGATTTCAATAAGATCACCCAGGACAATCCCCGTCCGGAGGGGCACTTCGACGGCTTTTCCGTCTTTGACGCGAAAGGCGGATACCTGGTTGCCCACCCGGCGCAGGGCATTGAGGGGAATCGCTGTACGGGGCGTTTGGTCTCCCTCGGCAATGGGGCGGCTGAGGAAAGAGACCTTGGCGCTCATTTCCGGAAGGATGCGGGGATCCGGATCGAGAAATTTAACCTTGACCAGGATACTGGCCTTGGTCCGGTCCGCGGTGGGCACGATCATGTGAATCGCCCCCCGGAAACGGTCATCCGGCAGGGCATCCAACTGGATTTCGCAGGGCTGGCCTGGTTTGATCTGGGAAACGTTGGATTCGGATACATCCGCCTCGATCAGCAGGGAACTCAGGTCCGCGATGGTCACAACGGCCGCCTTCGCATCGGCGGCGGCGCCGATGGGGGTGACGATGTCTCCGATATCGGCGTTTTTCGTCAGGACGACGGCATCGAAGGGCGCCCGAATTCGGGTGTATTCGAGAGCGACGTTTGCACCGTCCAGCGCCGCCAAAGCGGCGGCCACAGAAGCTTTGGCCGCCGCCGCCCGGGCGGAGGCATCCTTGTAGCGGGCTTCAGCCACGTCGAATTCGGATTGTGAAACGACCTGACGCGCCAGAAGCTGTTTTCTGCGTTCATAATTGAGGGTGGCTTCGTACAAATCTGCCTGGGTCTGGGAGACTTGGGCTTTGGCCACGGCAAGATTGGCGTCGGCTTGCGCCCGGGCAGCGAGGACATCCTCATTCTCAAGGGTGGCTATAATCTGACCCTTTTTTACGGAATTCCCCTCTTCCACAGTGAGTGAGACCAGGCGACCCGTTATCTTGGAGGCGACGGCGGCTTTCCTCTGGGCCACGACATAACCACTGGCGTTCAGGAGACTGAAGGTCTGGGTGGGGTAGACCCGGCTCACGGTGGCCACATCGACGGAAAGGGCGGGGCGCAGGATGCCCAGGGCATACAGGACAACCAGGAGAAGCGCGAGGGTGCCGGCGATTGCTATGTAAAAGAATTTCTTGCGTTTTGTGCGAGAGAAAGTTTTGGCCGCTTGATCAATCTTTAGTTGGGACAGATCGTCTGTCATGTCGTTCCCCCCTGAGGTATTTCATGAATGGCCAGCCATATGGTCAAAGCTTCCGGTTGCGTCCAGTTCACACGATGTTTTTCGTGGGGTCGGATCAGAACATAATCGCCGGCGGCCAGTTTCATTTCCGCTTCCCCCTCAAACTGCAAGCCCGCCGCGCCGCGCAGAACCAGAACCCATTCCGTGTGGTCCTGGTCGTACCAGAAATCGGGAGGCGAGGCTTGTCCCCGGGAGCAGATCCGTTCCACCCGATAACCCGATCCCCGGAAAAGTTCCGTAAAGGATTCATCAGCCAGCACATCCGGTAAATCGGAAAAGAGAGAGCCTGTAATATGCTGTTGAAGCGCCATGGTCCTCTACCTTTATAAAAAGATGCCTGGCAGAAAATCGTTACGGTCCGGAAAAATCGGTGACAACCGATTGGCGTTGAATATACTGAATGCCGATGCCGTACGTCAAGGTTATTTGCCGGGAAAATCGGCTATTTTCTTGAATTGGTTTGGAAAAGATGGCAACATGGTTCGCAGGGGAAGCTATTTTTTTGCGAAAAACAAAGACAAAGATACAGGAGGGTCCATATGGCTTTGAGCGGTTTTATGGAGCAGATTTACCAGGGACATTTTGACCGGGAGTTGTTTCAAACCACATTACCTCCAGCCGAATCCGACCGCGTTGCACGGTTGATCGAAGCCTACCGGGCGCTTGTCAAGGCCTATCCCCCTGCCGCGATTGAGGAAGCAGGCCGGATTCCCCCGGAGATGCTGAAAAAAATGGGTGAGCAGGGCTTTTTCGGCCTGACGGTACCGGAAGCCTACGGGGGACAGGGGCTTGGTCTGGCTGATTGCATGCGTATTGTTGAAACGGTGGCCCCGATCGATCTTTCGGTGGCCCTGGTCTTTCTGGCCCATCTTTTTATCGGTATCAAGGGAATTGAGCTCTATGGAACTGAAGACCAGAAACGTCGCTATCTGACTCAGGCCGCATCCGGGGGAATGATCTTTTCCTACGCGTTGACGGAACCCCTGACCGGTTCGGATGCCCGGCATATCGAAACACGGGCAGACCTCGCGCCGGACGGAAGCCATTATATTCTTAACGGCACAAAAACTTACATCACCAATGCCAACTATGCCGGCGGACTAACGGTTTTCGCACAGCTTGACCCGGCAAAGCCGGGGCACATGGGTGCCTTCATTGTGGAGACCGCCTGGGAAGGCGTACAGATCGGGCCGGATATGCCGAAGATGGGTTTGAAGGCCAGCTCCACGGCAACCATTCGCCTCAAGGATGTGCGGGTTCCCCGGGAAAACCTGCTCGGTCCGGCGGGGGCGGGATTTAAAATCGCCCTGACGGTCCTCCACTACGGACGCATGGGGCTCGGCGCCGCATCACGGGGTGTCATGGCGCAATCGGTTCAGGATATGCGCGAGCGGGCCGCGTCGCGACGGCAGTTCGG
>CAZBQX010000021.1:0-14604 GCA_964494155.1 uncultured Syntrophales bacterium | reverse complement strand
CAGCCCTACGAAAAGCGCATGCGGGACTTCCGGGTCACGACGATCTTCGAGGGGACAACGGAAATTCACTCCATTTATCCCGCGCTGCTGGGGATGAAACAACTGGGCGATGAAATAAAAAAACAAGCAGGTTTGACCCGCTTGCTGTTCCTGGGGAAATCCCTGTTGAGCAGTTTTGGTAATAGCGGCTGGCCCGCAGCCCCACAAGACCCCCTTCAGAAAAGAGCCTTCCGGGAAGCAAAACGTCTGGCCCGCATGCTGCGCAGACGGATTCTCATGGGGGTGATGATTTATGGAAAGACCCTGGTGAATCGGGAATTTCTCCTGAGGCGGATCACGGTTTTAAGCCTTTATCTGTTTGGCATCCTTTCCATTCTCGCGAAGCTGGCCCGTGACCGCCAAACCGGCGTCATGGATTCGCAGGACCGGGAGCGCCTGGCCTGGTTTCTGGATGAAGCCGTGACGGCCGGAAAGGATCATGGTCGATTCCGGGATTCCCGGAGAGAAAAAGCCCTGATTGGTCAGAATCTCATTTCTTGAGGTGATTCAGGCCGGCTGTGAACGTTTCAATCCGTCACCGGAGTTCTGTTTCGAGGGGGGGCGATTTGTCATTTTTCGGTTCCCCAGAATCCCGTTCTTCCGGGCTGATCGAGCCGAAGAAGGCATATGTGTTCCGGCCTTCATCCTTGGCGCGATAAAGGGCCCGGTCAGCGTGGCGGATCAGGGTTTCCATGTCCTGTCCATCGCCTGGGTACAGAGCGATACCGATGCTTGTCGTGACAAAAATGTCGTTTTCGGCACAGGAAAAAGGTTTCTTGAAGGTCCGCAGGATTTTTCGGGCCGTGGCTTCGGCATCCTCGATTCGGCTGACCTCGGGCAACAGAACAATAAACTCGTCTCCGCCGAAGCGGGCCAGGGTATCCCCTTTACGGAGATTGCTCCGGATACGGTAGGCAACGTTTTGCAGCAGAAGATCCCCGGTGTGATGTCCTAGCGTATCATTGACGTTTTTAAAATAGTCGATGTCGAACATCATGACGGAAAACACCCTTTTCCCCCGGGCGGCGTTATCGATTTCAAGATGGAAACGATCGTAGAGTAAACGCCGGTTTGGGAGCCCCGTCAGAGGATCGTGGTAGGCGAACTGGCGGATGGTTTCTTCCGCCTCCTTGCGTGCCGTGATATCCCGGATGATGGACTGAATGATTACTTCTCCGCTTTCGAGTCTCACCGTGTCGAGGCTGATTTCCGTATCGAAAGGCTTGCCGTCCAGGCGGCAGTGGGTCCAGGTGAAAAACTGGGGTGTTCCCTGAAGGGCGCCGTTGATTTTTTCAAGGGCGGCCTGGATAGAGCGTGTGCCGTCCGGCTGCTGTTCCGGGGAAAAGCGATGTGGCGTCTGTCCGATGAACGCTTCTTTTGTACAGCCGAATAAGTTCAAGGCTTTTTTGTTACAGTCGATGAATTGATCATCGATCATCAGAGTGACGGCGTCATTGGCGGAATCAAACAGCGCCTGATACTTGGCTCTCCCATCCAGGAGATTTTTCTCGGTTGCCTTGTAATCGCTGATGTCCCGGATGGTTTCGATGGCGCCGACCACTTGTCCGGTATCATCATAGAGAGGTGACGCCATGCCCCAGAAATAGACCGGATTTTCCGATCGATGGGCCATGATGACGCCTTCTCCGTAGAGACGGGTTCCCGCCCGTTTGACTGACGTGTACCTGCCCGCGACCGCTTCCGGAGGGAGAAATACATAATCGATCAGCATGTTCCGTTTTTCTCCGTAGAAGGGGATGGCGTATGCCCGATCTGATTTCCCGATCATATCGTCCGCTTTGATTCCCGTCATATCTTCTATTGCCTGATTCCAGACAATGACCCTTCCGGTCTGGTCGATGACAAAGGTTGCATCGGGGAGAGAATTGATGACATCGGTCCATTTCTTTTGCGTTTTTTCAAGGCTTTTAACTTGGCCGATGAGCAACCTTTCTGCCAGAAGCCATGCCGATAACGAGCAAAACAGAGCCATGAAGCCGCCAAGAAGGGCCGCTTGTGAGGTTCCCGCCAGCAGGCTAAGCGCAATCCAGAGCAACAGGCTCGGTAAAAGGACAACAGATATGAGGGCAAAACGGAACGACAGATGCAGGTTCAGGAAAATTTGTTTCTTTCCGATCATTCGATGCGCCCCCGGGCTGCAGGTTATCGATCAGTCATCTCTAAGGAATAAGAAAAACCCATTCAAGGTCGTCAGCCTGACAAGCAGAATATGGGATATGTAGATTTTGCCGTACATTAACCATAATATCCGGTTTTTATTCAAGGAAAAACTGTTCGAATTCCGGCGGCAGCGATAAAAATTTAGGTTTGGCATCCCGGGCAGAAATAGGTGCCCCGGCCGCCAAGGGAACACCTTACGACCGCCGCACCGCAGCGCAGACAGGGGAGGCCGTCACGGCCGTAAACATGCAACTCGTTTTGGAAGGTTCCCTTTTGGCCGTGAAAATCTCGCCAGTCGGAAATGCTGGTGCCCCGGCAGTGTACGGCCTTGTTTAATACGTCATCGGTTGCGGACAAGAGGCACTGCCATTGTCGGCCGTCGAGTGAACAGACCGGGCGCATGGGAGCAATTCCGGCCAGATGGAGAATTTCACAGGCGTAGATGTTGCCAATACCGGCGATCATCGTCTGATCCAGCAGAAAGGATTTGATCGGGCCCTTCCGGTTTTTGCCCCGATCACTCAGGCAGGCTGGGTCCAGATGTGGAAACGGTTCAGGTCCGCATTGGGCCGGAAAGGTCCGTTCCCAGGTGAGGGTCATGAAGCGCCGCGGATCGATGAAAAAAATCCGGCCCCGAGGAAAGGTCATAATAAATCGGGTATATTTCGGAGGTTCTCCGTTTTCTTTTTGCCACAGAAGCCGTCCCGTCATACGGAGATGAACGGTCAGGACGCGGCCGTCATCGAAAAACAAAAGCAGATTCTTACCCCGGCGCCTGACGGATGTGACCTTATGCTGTTCCAGCTCTTCGAAATGGTATAGTTTTTCGTCCAGAGATTGGGTCTTAATCAGGGTTTTGCCGACGATGGTTTTTCCAAGCTGGCGACATAAGGTTTCCACTTCCGGCAGTTCGGGCATTTTTTTCTCCTCCATGAAGCGGTCCGTGGCTACGGACTAAGCCTATTTTATTCAGGAATTATTTCTTTCACCCTGGGTGAAAAATATTGCAATTTTGACGGTTATTGGGTAGATGAGATAGCGACATTTGAGCGATTTGTCAAAGTCATAAAACATAGCCCTTTATAGCGGGAGGATAAGAATGCGACTGATACCCCGGGAGGAGAAATTCTTCGACCTCTTTGACGAACTGGCGGAAAAAATCGAGGAGGGCGTTAAGGCATTCCTGGAAATGCTGAACAATTACGATAGTTTCGATTCGCACCTCGCCCGGCTGAAAAGCATCGAACACGAAGCGGACATCATCACCCACACGACCTACGAGAAGATGCACAAGACCTTCCTGACACCCCTGGATCGGGAGGATATCTATGCGCTGGTCAACAAAATGGACAGCATTCTCGACATGACGGAAGCCACGGCAGTCCGGATGTCCCTGTTCCATATTAAGACGCCCCGTCCGGAAATTATCGAACAGGCCGTGCTTCTGGCGGAAGCGACTAAGAAAGTCAAGATTTTGGTCCATGGTCTGCGGGACATGAAAAACGCACCTCAGGTGCTGGAGGCCTGTGTAGAAATTAACACGATTGAAAATCTGGGCGACGCCCTCCTGCGGAATGTCATGGCCAAGCTCTTCGAACAGGAAAATGACCCGATCGAACTGATCAAATGGAAGGACATCTTCGAACGCTTCGAAGAAGCCCTGGATGTATGTGAAGACGTGTCCAACATTGCCGAGGGTATTGTCCTGAAAAATGGTTGATTCACTCTATTTCGTGATCTTTCTGGTCCTTGTGGCCCTGGTCTTTGATTTTTTAAATGGCTTTCACGATTCGGCGAACGCCATTTCAACTATCGTGTCAACTCAGGTGCTGCCGGCAAAATACGCTGTCCTGTGGGCGGCGTTTTTTGATTTTATGGCCGTTTTTTTTGTCGGCGTCAAGGTGGCCAATACGGTCGGCACCGGCATCATAGATCCAAAGATCGTCAATGATCTCGTGATATTATCAGCTTTGGGCGGCGCCATTGCCTGGAATATCATCACCTGGTATTTCGGCCTGCCCAGCAGTTCCTCCCATGCCCTAATCGGGGGGCTGATCGGCGCGGGAGTTGTCAAGGCCGGCTTCGGTATTCTGGTTTGGAAAGGGATAACCAAAGTAACCCTCTTTATTGTCCTGTCGCCGGCAATTGGTCTGGTTCTCGGTCTTTTAATGATGGTCATTGTCCTGAACCTGAACCGCCATTCCTCGGTATCCCACTCCACGCATATCTTCAGGAAACTCCAGCTGCTTTCCGCCGCTGTTTACAGCATGGGCCACGGCGGGAACGACGCCCAGAAGACCATGGGCATCATCGCCATCATTCTGTACAGTCACGGCATGCTGGGACCGACCTTTTATATTCCGATGTGGATCGTGGTAACCTGCTATGCGGTCATTTCGCTGGGGATCATGTCCGGCGGCTGGCGCATCGTCAAGACCATGGGCACCAAGATTACCAAACTGCAGCCCATGGGTGGTTTCTGCGCTGAAACCGCGGCCGCCATATCCATTATCGGGGCGTCTCTGGCGGGAATTCCCGTCAGCACCACCCATACCATTACCGGGGCGATTGTTGGGGTCGGGGCGACAAAACGACTGACCGCCGTCCGCTGGGGCGTCGCCGGGAATATTATCTGGGCCTGGATTCTGACGATTCCCATGTCGGCCCTGATGTCGGCGATTCTTTATCTCTGCCTGGAGATCTTTTTCTAAAGGACGGTTTCTCTCGATTTCTTGCGGGGAGTCGTGTTTATGACGCTCAAAGTAAAAACGCTAATCATTGTTGTCGTGACTTTTGTCTGTTTAGCCATCGGGACGCTGACCGGCGCCTGGTTTTTCCTGTATAAAAATCTCACGGATACGGAAGCCCAGCTCACCCGTCAGGATGTCTTGCGGGGGTTGATCATTCTGCAGAACGAACTTTCCATTCTGGCGACCGTAACAGGAGATTATGCGGGCTGGGATGATACGTACGCCTTCGTCCGTGACGGGAATCAAACCTATATTGAGTCAAATCTTGTGGAATCCACCTTTGCGAAACAACGGCTCAATATGCTTATTATTATCAACGCCGGAGGCAAGATCATCTACGGAACGGGTTTTGATCTGGGAACAAATCGGATAACACCCCTTTCGCATGCCGTTCGGCAGTACTTACATCCCGGTTGCCCGTTTTTAACCCATGCGGATACGGAAAGTGTACTGACGGGTCTCCTCGCATTACCCGAGGGTCCCATGATGTTTTCCTCACGGCCGATTCTGACCAGTAATTACCGCGGACCGATCCGGGGCACCATGATTATGGGTCGCTATCTGGATGCCGCGGAAAGTGAACGTCTGGCGGAACTGGCGCGTCTGGAACTCCTTTATCAGCCTCTTGCCCCGCAAATGTATCCCCGTCACAAAGATCAAGTCGTTGGCTTTGCAATATCCGAGACAAAGATCAATCTTGAACCCTTGAGTACGGACATCATTCAGGGATCCGCGGT
This sequence comes from uncultured Syntrophales bacterium, assembly GCA_964494155.1. Taxonomy (GTDB): domain Bacteria; phylum Desulfobacterota; class Syntrophia; order Syntrophales; family JAAYKM01; genus JAAYKM01. Next base: position 8,897 of record CAZBQX010000021.1, on the reverse strand, counting down.
ATTAAACGATATCTTCGGGCGGCCGGTCCTGAAACTGGTCGTCAAGCAGCCAAGGGTGCTGTTTAAGCAGGGACTAAACTCTCTGACGTTTTTAGTTCTTTGTGGCGTTTTAACGACGTTTGCCTTTGGCGGCATCGTTTTCCTGCTCCTGGAAAAACTGGTTTTGCGCCGCCTGCACAGGATGTCCGACGAGGTGGATCATATCGGCCTATCCGGAGACTCCCTGCATCGCGTTTCCATTTCGGGTCGGGACGAACTGACCAAGTTGGCGGAGAATATCAACCGCATGATCGAAACCATCGAGGCTTCCCGGGAGGTGATCCGGGCGGAATCCGACCGTTATCGGGCGGTGGTGGAAGATCAAACGGAATTGATCTGCCGTTTTGATCAGCAGGGAAAACTGACCTTTGCGAACGGCGCGCTCGGGCGCTATCTTGATCAGTCGACAGACCATCTCCTGGGCCGGAGCTTCTTCGATATATTTCCCTGGGATCATCTCGATGAGGTCAAGCAAGAATTTTCCGCAATCGACGGACTTCAACCGGTCAGAATGTTCGATGCGAAAATGGTTTTTCCCGAAAACAGGGTGCAGTGCAGCCGCTGGACGCTCCGGGCCATTTTGGCCGAACATGGCGGCATCAAGGAATATCAGGCCGTGGGCCGCAACATTACGGCTCGGGTGCAGGCGGAAATGGAAAAGAAAGCCATGGAGGAACAGTTCTTCCAAGCGCAGAAAATGGAGGCCATCGGAACTCTGGCGGGAGGAATCGCCCATGATTTCAATAATATCCTTATGGGTATCGGGGGATATGTCTCTTTGATGCTTTATGACATCGGCCGAGATCATCCCCATTACAATAAATTAAAGGCCATTGAAGAGCAGGTAAAAAGCGCCGCAACTCTCACGCGAGATCTGCTTGGGTTTGCCCGGGGCGGTGCCTACGAAATCAGACCGACCGACCTGAACCAAACCCTGGAACGCACGGCTTCCGTTTTTTGCCGAACGCGAAAAGAGATCGCTGTCCATTACCGATTTGAAGAGAACCTCTGGACTGTGGAGGCCGATCACAGCCAGATGGAGCAGGTTTTTCTGAATCTGTTCGTCAATGCCGCCCAAGCCATGCCGGCCGGGGGGAATTTGTATCTGGAAACAAAGAATGTCGATGTATCGGAAATCCAGAGTGGCTTTATGAAAATTCCCGCCGGTCCCTATGTACAGGTTTCCATTACGGATGAAGGCGTCGGAATGGACGAGGAAACGAAAGAGAGGATTTTCGAGCCCTTCTTTACGACCAAAGACCGGGAAAAGCGAGGTTCCGGTCTGGGGTTGGCGTCGGTTTACGGCATTGTGAAGAATCACCGGGGCATGATCAATGTCTATACGGAAAGGGGCGTCGGGACGACCTTCCGTATCTATCTGCCCGCCGTGAATACGGTTCTGTCCTCGATGCCCGAGTTGGAGAAGGGCAATCAGCATTTATTCAAGGGCACCGAGGGTATACTGGTTGTGGAAGACGAAGATTTGATGATGGATGTGACGCTTAAGATGCTGAACGTTCTGGGATACCGGACCTTTTCCGCTGCCAACGGCGCCGATGCCCTGGATACCTACCGTGATAAACAGAATCAGATCGACCTGGTGATGCTGGACATGATCATGCCGGGCATGAGCGGGGAGGAAACCTTCCGGAAACTCAAGGAGATCCGGCCCGACATCAAGGTCATCCTGGCCAGCGGCTATAGTCTGAACGAGCAGGCGACACGGATCATGGAAAACGGGTGCCGCGCTTTTCTACAGAAACCTTACAATACGGGGGAACTCTCCCGGACGATTCGGAATGTCCTGGATCAGCTATTCTGATTTCAAATCGATGTCTTTTATTCAGGATTTTCCCGTGTAGAAGGTTCCGTGACGCGACCGCCTTTTCGGATTCCGGTGACGGCTGTGACGGATTTCTCAGGAATAAGCAGACTTTCCGGGGTGATTTGAACCCCGATTTCCCGCATATTAAGCGCCCTGTATATTAGCTGCTGGTTTTCCAGGGCCAGGTCGCCGTAACCGGCGGAGTAGCGCTTTTCCAGCAGGACCTTTCCTTCCCGGAGAATCTCCCGGCGGGTGTAATCCATGAGCCAGTCCAGTGCGCCGTCCGCCATTTCGCCGGCTGCGGCGTCGAAGACCACCGCACGGGTGATGTGATCCGTTGCCATATCTGTCCGGATGGCCGCCATGATAGATTCCCCCGCCGTGGCGCCCATGACCAGCACCTCATCGCAGCCGTGCAGAAAAGCGGCGAGGTTCGTGCTCTCCAAACGGAGAGCTTCGCCCAGAACGACAAAGCCAACTCCGCGGTCGCAAATCGGCAGACGGATCATTATGCCCTGCAGGTGAATCAAGGCCAGGGCCTCGTCGATATAGCGGTCAATCAATTGTGCCTGTTGGGGAGTAAGTCGGGTGATTTCACGGCGGTAGCCCAGGCGCTGGTAGATTTTCTCGATTGGTGGCGCGATCCTGATGGTGTGGAACACCATACCGTCCCTTCCTTTTGATCGACAAAGCCGACCCGCAACCGATATCTGACCGTTGCAGGTCGGATCGGTGTTGATTATCAGGCGTCTTGGGCCTGCTTTTTCATGATGTGCTTCATCAAGCCGCCGTCGGCGATGAGTTCCTGCATGAAGGGGGGGATGGGGGTAATCGCAAGCGCTTCTTCTTCTGCACCGGCGATGGTGATGACACCGGCGTCGCCGTCCACGGTGACCACCGTCCCCTCCTTTACCCGGTCGAAAAGTTCTTTCGATTCGAAGATGGGAAGCCCCATGTTGAAGGCGTTCCGGTAGAAGATACGGGCGAAGCTCTTCGCGATGACGCAGGATACCCCGGCGGCCTTGATGGCGATGGGGGCGTGTTCCCGGGAGGAACCGCAGCCGAAGTTTTCACCGCCGACGATGATATCCCCGGCCTTGACCTTTTGCGGAAACGACGGGTCCGCGTCCTCCATGCAGTGGGATGCAAGGACCGCGTGATCCGTTGTATTCAGATAACGGGCCGGAATGATCGCGTCCGTATCGATATTATCGCCGAATTTCCAAATTTTGCCCTGAAATTTCATATATTCTTCCTTAAGAATCGTTTTGTCATTCTGAGGAGCGTGAGCGATGAAGAATCTTTTTAATATCAAATTCTTCGCATGCGCTCGGATGACATCTTGATGTTGACAACAAACCCGCCACCAGCGATAGACAGGTTATTTCAATTCATCCGGGCCCGCAAGTCTCCCCATGACGGCGGAGGCGGCTGCGACGGCCGGATTGGACAGGTACACCTCGCTGCCGGGATGCCCCATACGGCCGACGAAGTTCCGGTTTGTCGTTGCCACAGCCCGCTCACCCTGGGCCAGGATGCCCATGTGACCGCCCAGACAGGGGCCGCAGGTGGGGGGGCTGATGATGGCGTTGGCGTCCATGAAGATGTTCATGAGGCCCTCATCCATGGCCATGCGGTACACTTCGGGTGTCGCCGGGATGATCAGGAGCCGCACATGGGGAGCAGATTTCCGTCCCTTAAGTACCTGGGCCGCAACCCGCAAGTCTTCGATGCGACCGTTCGTACAGGAACCGATGACAGCCTGATCGATCCGGACATCGCCGACATCGCTGATGCCCTTGGTATTCGACGGCAGATGGGGGAAGGCCACCTGGGGTTCGATTTTGCTGCAGTCGATTTCAATCGTTTCGCAGTATGACGCATCCGCGTCGGACGCGTATTCCGTCCAGGATCGCTTTGCCCGGGTTTTCACATAGGCCCGGGTGATATCGTCGCAGGGGAAAATACCATTTTTCGCTCCCGCCTCGATGGCCATGTTGGCCATGGACATCCGATCCGCCATGCCGAGCGTTGCGATCGTTTCGCCTGTCATTTCCATAGCTTTGTAAAGGGCGCCGTCCACGCCGATTTTACCGATAATAAAAAGGATCAGGTCTTTTCCGGATACCCAGGGGTTAAGCTTCCCATACAGTACGAATTTGATCGATTCAGGTACCTTGAACCAGACCTCGCCGGTCAGCATCGCCGCCGCCAGATCCGTGCTTCCCACACCGGTGGCGAAGGCCCCCAGGGCGCCGTAGGTGCAGGTATGACTGTCGGCGCCGATCACCAGATCACCAGGGAGCACGATCCCCTTCTCCGGTAAAAGCGCATGCTCGACACCTACCTCGCCCCCTTCGTAGTAATGGGTGAGCTCCTGAGATCGGGCGAATTCACGAACGAATTTACACTGTTGGGCCGAACTGATGTCTTTGTTCGGCGTAAAATGATCGGGAATCAGCACCACCTTATCCTTATCGAAAACCTTTATCCCCGCCGCCTTCACAAATTCCTCGATGGCGATGGGAGCCGTAATATCGTTTCCCAGAGCGATGTCCACCCTGGCATTGATCAGCAACCCCGGATGCACTTCCGCAAGACCGGCGTGCGCCGCGAGGATCTTTTCTGTAATGGTCATACCCACGGTATTTCTCCTAATTTCTATTTACCTTCCAATACGTACCGGGCGATCAGGTCGCCCACGTCGCTGGTGCCCATGCCCATCTTACCGGCTTCCAGGGATTTAAAATCCTGCTTGATGGCCTTTTGTACGGCCTCCTCGATCAACTTGGCACCCTTCTCCTCGCCAAGACAGTCCAGCAACATGGCCCCTGCCGTGATGGCCGCCAGGGGATTGATGACGTTTTTTCCCGTATATTTCGGGGCGGAGCCGCCGATGGGTTCGAACATGGACGTCCCTTCGGGGTTGATGTTTCCGCCGCAGGCGATACCCATGCCGCCCTGGATCATGGCGCCCAGGTCGGTGATGATGTCGCCGAACATGTTGTCCGTCACAATAACGTCGAACCACTCGGGGTTCTTTACCATCCACATGCAGGTGGCGTCTACGTGGGCGTAGTCTGTCTTGATACCGGGGTATTCCGGGGCGATCTCGTAAAAGGTTCGCTCCCAGAGGTCAAAGGCGTAGGTGAGGACGTTCGTCTTGCCGCAGAGGGTCAACTTATTGTCCTTGTTGCGTTTTTTTGTGTATTCAAAGGCGTAGCGCAGACAGCGTTCGACACCCTTGCGTGTATTGATCGATTCCTGGACCGCCACCTCGTCTTTCGTACCCTTCTTCAGGCAGCCACCCGCACCGGCGTAAAGCCCTTCCGTGTTTTCCCGGACGACGACGAAGTCGATCTCCTTGGGACCCTTGTTTTTGAGCGGTGTATCGACGCCCTCGTAGAGTTTCACCGGGCGCAGGTTGATGTACTGGTCCAGTTCGAACCGGGTCCGCAGGAGGATGCCCTTTTCCAGGATGCCGGGTTTCACGTCGGGATGACCGATGGCGCCCAGGAAGATGACCTTGAACTGGCGCAGTTCGTCGAGCACACTGTCCGGGAGAATTTCCCCCGTTCTTTTATAGCGCTCGCCGCCGATATCGTAATGGGTGTAACGCAGGATGAAGCCCAGCGCCTTTGCCGCCGCATCAAGAACTTTGATTCCTTCCGCAACAACTTCCGGCCCGGTTCCGTCTCCCGGCATGACCGCAACATTGTATTCCTTACCCATATGACAACCTCCTTGTGTGTTTTTTTAGGATTTTCCGAAACAAAACAGGGCATTTCACCGCCCCGACGGGAAAAAGAGGAATTTATCTTTTTCAGAGAAAAGGTTGAATGTCAACGGAAAATCGCTCGTCAACCGGTCATTTTTCTCTGGAGGATGGCCAGAATGTCTTCCGGAATGTCCTTGGCCTTCATCCGCTCCGGATTCGAGGAATCGATGCAGATGCGTTTTTCCATACCTTCCGCCAGCACTGCATCGTCTTCAATCCGGATGATCCGGGTTTTCAGGGTGACGGTTTTCTTCCCCAAGTCCTCGATTTCGGAGACGATGCGGATTTTGTCCAGATAACGGCCCGGCTTAAGGTAATGACATCGGGTTTCCACCAGACCGAACTGTAGTTGCCGGGATTGCCAGAGGAACTTCATGTTAAGCCCGAGGTCATCGAACATCATATGGTTTGTGGCGTCTATCCACTCGTAATAGCGGGGATAGTAGACAATCCCCGCCGAATCCAGGTCGCCCCAGCCGATTTGTCGCTCCTTCCAGAATCGATACATCTACTCGATTTCCACCTCTTTAATATCTTTCTTCAACCACTCCAGACGGTTCAGGGCATTGATATAAGCTTTCGCCGACGCCACGATCACGTCGGGATGAGCCCCATGGCCGATAACGGAACGGTTGTTATAGCGCAACTGGACCGTTACCTCTCCCTGAGCGTCGGTGCCGCCGGTGATGGCGTTGACGGCGTACTTGAGAAGTGGGTAATTGGTCTGTGTAATTTTTCGGATGACGGTGAACGTTGCGTCCACGGGGCCGATACCAAAGCCCGCTTCCTGGAACATTTCGCCGTCGATCGACATCCGCATCGTGGCCGTCGGAAGGGCGACACTACCGGAAACAACATTCAAGTAATCCAGCTTGTATTTGTCCTCGGCACGGAAAAGCTGTTCGTAAACGATCGCCTCGAGGTCTTCGTCGAAGACTTCCTTCTTCACGTCCGCCAGATCCTTGACCTTTGCGGTGACCCGGTTCAACTGGTCACTGGTCAGGTTGAAACCCATGTTCTTTAAATGCTCGCTGACCGCATGACGTCCCGAATGCTTGCCCAGGACGATGTTGCTGTCGGAGATGCCGACGGACTGGGGCGTCATGATTTCGTAGGTGATCTTCTCCTTGAGAAGACCATCCTGGTGAATTCCTGATTCATGGGCGAAGGCGTTGGCCCCGACGATGGCCTTGTTCGGTTGGACCGCCACACCTGTGATCTGGGTCAAAAGCCGCGACGTCTGGTAGATGTAGGGGGTCTTGATGTTCGTCTTCAGACCGAAGAAATCCTTCCGGGTCGCCAGGGCCATGACCAGTTCTTCCATGGCGGCGTTGCCGGCCCGCTCACCGATGCCGTTGATGGTGCATTCCACCTGGCGTGCGCCCGCGCGGATGGCCGCCAGGGAATTGGCCACCGCGAGCCCCAGATCATTATGACAGTGGACGGCAATCACGGCATGGCGAATGTTTTTCACATGGTCGAAAAGATAGGTGATCAGAGCGCCAAACTCCTCGGGAATGGCATAGCCCACCGTATCGGGGATATTAACTGTCTTGGCCCCTTCGGCGATAACGGCTTCGACCATTTCGCAGAGGTAATCCCGGTCGGAACGGGTTGCATCCATAGGGGAGAATTCGACGTTGGTCGTATAACCGCAAGCGTGCCTTACCGCTTCCCTGGCTTCCTGAAGAACCTGCTTCCGTGACTTCTTCAACTGATATTTCAGGTGAATGTCCGACGAGGAAATGAAGGTATGAATCCGAGGGGTGGTTGCGTCCTTGATGGCTTCCCAGCACCGGTCGATATCGGGGAGGTTTGTTCGTGCCAGCCCCGCGATCTGGGATCCGTGTATTTCACGGGCAATCCGTTGCACCGAAGCGAAATCTCCTTCGGAGGCAACGGGGAAGCCGGCTTCGATGATATCAACGCCCAGCTTTTCCAACTGCTTGGCCAAACGGAGCTTTTCGTCCGGGTTCATACTGCATCCGGGAGATTGTTCGCCGTCTCTCAAGGTTGTATCAAAAATAAATACGGTGTCATTTTTCTTATTCATAAAGTCTCCTTTCTTGGGAAACAAAAAAGGCCATGGGGCGGTCCGCCCATGGCCTTTAGGTTTATCTGTCTGTCTTTCCTACTGATCACCTAAAAACGACGGGCGGCGGATATGGCACAATAAGCGCAGCAAGCCCAGGCTAAGCAGCAGCGAAAGGCGGGTTATTTTGATCTGTACCATACCGAAGGTCATCTTCATGGTGCTCCTGTAAAAAAGTCGGCCCAAAAATAAATCAAACCGGGCGTTATGTCAAGCATTTTATGGCATTCCGTCCGCCTGGAGTGTTTCATTGAGGATATATTGCACCGGAAGTATGACAGGAGGTCCGCTTTCCCTCCCAGATGAGAAAATTTTACAACAACACAATATATAGCAAAAAAAAGCTTGACCATCCCTATATGTTGTGTTAATGGGAAACCATATTTGATAAAGCAAGTGTTGATTGCTCATTGTAATTCATCCGTTGGTTCCTGTGATTCCTTGACGTGCTGAAGAAAAGTTTACGAAGGCTCTTCAGTCAATCGCTTTTCCGGAGAGTCTGTTTTGGAGCGAAAAGAAAAGGTTTGGAACGCGTAAACGGTTAACTTAACAGCAAACAAGGGGCTCTGTCGAACGATGACAGGGCCCCGTTTTTTTTAGATCTTTCTGAGCCGACAGGCAAAATTGCGCATCAGGGCCGGATACCCGGTGACGGGATCGGTGGGCTGGTTTTTTGCGAGGACATTTTCATTGTGAGTCCCCTCCCAGCCATGAATGATACCAAGTACACCAGGCTTGATGTCCTCGGTAAGACACGCTTTCAGCCGGATTTTTTTATCCGGCGTTTCGACATATACCTCTTCTCCGTTACCAATCCCAAGGGGTGAGGCGTCCCGGGGATTGACTTCCACCTGGGGATCGGGCTCCATCCGCCTGATTTCCTGAATGTTTTTGAATTGCCATCCGGCGTAGTAGGGGCTTCTTATGCCCGTAACCGCCGTCAGGGGATATTCCCGGGTCAGCTCGGGGACACAAACTGGGTCTTGAGGGCCTGCAACAAAGGTCGGAAAGGGTTCGTAACCGGCATCCCGCAAGGTCTCGGAGTAGATTTCGATTTTACCGGAAGGGGTGCGGATTTTTCCGGTCATGTCAAAAGCCCGTTCACCGAACCACATGCCGGAAGGATGTTCCTCCTCCAGTTGCTGCCGCGTGATGCCGCTTGG
>CAZBQX010000020.1:19884-30722 GCA_964494155.1 uncultured Syntrophales bacterium | reverse complement strand
AACCAGGGACCTACCGGTTATGAGCCGGTGGCTCTACCAATTGAGCTATGGGCCCGACGTCCCAATTGATAAAACTTTGCTGTCAGTTATAACAATTCTCCCCGGGTGTCAAATTCAAAATCACCGGTTCCCTTTATCAGACGCTGCGGTAAGGCCCGGTTTTGTAAAAAAGGTTCTTTATGCGGGGTGCTAATCACTTTCCAGCGTGGAATCGCCCACGATTTCCCGATAGCGCCGATCTTCGTCCTCCTGGTATTCGATCCGCTCACTGATCCCGAAACGCATCCGCAGGACCTTTTCCTCCCGTGGCGTCAGGGTTGCAAGGATTTTCCGCGTCTGCTCGGCCAGGTCCATACTGATGGTCGCCTCCGAAGGGGACATGATTTTCTTATCCTCAATGAAATCACCAAGATGGCTGTCCTCTTCCTCACCAATGGGGGTTTCCAGGGAAATGGGTTCCTTCGCAATTTTCAGGACTTTTCTCACCTTATCCAGGGGATAGCCCATCTTGTTGGCAATTTCCTCGGGATTCGGCTCCCGGCCCAATTCCTGAACGAGGTAGCGGGATGTACGAATCAGTTTGTTAATGGTTTCAATCATATGAACGGGAATACGGATGGTCCTCGCCTGATCGGCGATGGCCCGGGTAATGGCCTGCCGAATCCACCAGGTGGCGTAGGTGGAAAACTTGTAACCGCGCTGATATTCGAATTTTTCCACGGCCTTCATGAGACCGATGTTCCCTTCCTGGATTAAATCGAGAAACTGCAAACCGCGATTGGTGTATTTCTTGGCTATACTGACCACGAGCCGCAGGTTGGCTTCCACGAGTTTGCGCTTCGCCCGTTCCGCTTTGCGTTCCCCCTTTTCCATGGTGACCACCAGTTTTTTCAGGGACGAGGGCGTGTGGGCGGATTCGGTGGAAATTCGTTTGATCTCCTTGTCTGCGTCCTTGATGATTTCCTCGTAATGCCGTAATTTCACCGCCTTGATCCCCGTTTCACGCTGGACAAGCTTTTCCTCTTCGGGCGACTTGCGCATGCGGGACCAGAGTTTTTCCATCTGGGTGCGGGACAGACCCGATTCGTCCTTGCAGGACTGAATTCTTTCTTCGGCTTCCTCGATCTCGGATAAGGCCTGCTTGATCCGGTTGATCAGGCGATCAATCTGTTTCTTGCTGAAACGTATCTTACGGCAATGCCGGATGATCAGCTTATTATTTTTGGCAATATCCGCCTTCAGGGCTTCTTTTTTCTCGTCGTCAAGACCCTTAACTTTCAGTTTCTTCCTGATGTCCTCGTTCTTCCGGTCCAGATCAGCGACCTTATCGATCAGGTTGAGGACCCGCGTCTTATGCATGTCCTCTTCAACGCTTCCCTCTTCATCGTCAAGGTTGTCGATTAAACTCTTAATTCTCACTTCGCCGGTACGCAACTTCTCGCCCAGTTCGATAACCCCTTTGACGGAGAGAAGCACGGAAAAGACGGAGTCCATGCCTTCCTTGAGGCCCTCTTCGATCTTCTTGGCGATTTCTACTTCCCCTTCCCTACTCAGAAGCGACACCAATCCCATTTCCCGGAGATACATCTTGACGGGATCGCCCGTCTTGCCGACGGTGGAAATAAGCCCCAGGATATCGTCTTCTTTGGCCGTTCCACGCTCGTCGGCGACCTTCTTGATCTGCAGGTTTTCACCCTTTTCGGCATCGATGATATCAATATTCTTCTCGCCGAAGAGCATCAGGATATCGTCTATCTGCTCGGAAGAGACAATATCCGTGGGCAACAGATCGTTCACGTCATCATAGGTGAGAAATCCTCTTTCCTCCCCCAGCGACAGCAGTTTTTTAAATTCCTCTGACTTGATTTCTTTATCCATTTGGTATCTCCCGGAATTTCAATGTGTCTTCATGGTTACCGACGCCATGCCGTTTTTTTCTTCCCGTATCAGGCGTTCCTTCTCCTGCAAAAGGTTGAGGCACAACTCCCCGTTGCCGTCCTGCTGAGCTTTTATCAACTTCAGTTGCAAATTCCTATGTCTTTTTTTAAACCACTGGCTGCGCAGCTTGTTGAGGATATCATAAAACAGCCGATCGGCCACCTCTTCCGGAATCAGATGTTCTTCCATGACGAGGCGCAGAATGGCTTCACGGATCGTCGCATGATCCAACTCGGCAATGAGTCGATTGAGGTCAATGTTTCCCTCAGTGCTTGTTCCGGCGGCGACGATCGTCCCGGCGACTTTTCTCAGTTCACCCTCGTTAAAATAATCCAGAACGCCGTTTCCCAAAGCGTTATGAGTCAAACGGGGGTGCTCCAACATCAAATGGATCATCGCCAACTCGTTTTTGTCCACCTGGTCTTTCAAGGCGTCGATCTGCGTATTCAACCGTGGTTTGTGTTCATGCATCACCGAGACATCCTGCGCGTCACGCACCTGCCGCTTCAATACTTCGTAATCGATGCCGAAGCGTTCGGATATCCTCCGGAGAAAGAGGTTTCGCGCTATGGGATCGCCGATACTCATGCACAGTTGAACGGCTGCCTTCACGGCATTCTTCTCACCGACCAGCGTTTTCTCCTGTCCCAGCACCTGATCCAAATAATAGGTTTCAACCGGCTGCGCCGCGGCAATCGCCGCCTCGAAGCCTTCTTTTCCGTAAGCCCGCACCAGGCTGTCCGGATCGTGCCCCGGAGGGAGCGTCACGGCCCAGGCATCGATATCGGCCGCGAGAAAAAGTTCAAGACTGCGTACCAGCGCTTTTTGACCGGCCGTATCGGAATCAAAGGTGATAAACACCTTCTGAGTATAGCGCCGCAGTAAATCCACCTGTTCCTTTGTCAGGGCCGTTCCCAAAGAAGCGACCACTGGATGAATTCCGGCGCTCCATAGAGACAGGAAATCAAAATACCCCTCGACCAGAATCGCATGGCCCTCTTTCCGGATGGATTCCTTGGATTTGTGCAATCCATACAGATGTCGCCCCTTGATGTAAACCGGCGATTCCGGTGAATTGAGATACTTCGGTTCCCCCTGATCCAGCACCCGCCCCCCGAAAGCGATGACCCGTCCTTCCGTATCTTCGATGGGGACCATCAGACGCCCCCGAAACCGGTCATAATAGGTCCCCTCTTTCCCCTTGATGATCAACCCGGCTTTTTCCACCCATTCGGCGGATAACTTTTCCCGTTCGAAATAATTTTTCAGGCCGCTCCACCCGTCCGGCGCATAACCCAAACGAAAGGATTCGATCACGTCATGGCTCATCCCGCGCCCCTCCAAATAGGACCGAACGGGCGTTGCGCTCTCCGCGGCAAGATTTTGGGCAAACCAGTGGGCGGCCTTTTTGTTGGCCAGGAACACCTGCTCCTTCTCCGTCGTCTGTTCGGAAGACCGGGGATGATAAGGGGCATCCGGAAGCACGATTCCCGTCTTGCCCGCCAGGTAGCGAACCGCCTCGGGAAAGGTCATACCGTTGATATTCATGAGAAAAGAGAAGACATTGCCGCCGACGCCGCAACCGAAACAGTAGAAAATCTGCTTGTCCGGTCTGACCGAAAAGGAGGGCGTTTTTTCCTTATGGAAGGGACAAAGACCGATGAAATTGCGGCCCGCCTTTTTCAAGGCAACGTATTCGGATATCAGATGAACGATATCGATCCGGTCTCTGATCTCGTCGATCTTCTCTTGGGGAACATATCCGGTCAATCTTGCAATCCCTTCTGCAGAACAAACAACGTCACGATCTCCAATAACCTACCTTCAGGAAGCAATCGCGTGTTCTACCTGCCTTACCACAAGAAGCGGCAACGCCCGTCAAATGGAAAGTCTGGCCTTGACCTTGTCGCCCACGAGTTTTCCGTCGGCTTTACCGGTCAGCCTCGGCATGAGGATCTTCATGACCTTGCCCATGTCCCGGAGACCGGTTGCCCCGGCTTCGGCAATCGCCGCCTCTATCTCCCGGCCCACCTCCTCTTCGGATAATTGAGACGGCAGAAATTCCTGAATCACTTTCAGCTCCCGGGTCTCTTTCTCGACCAGATCCTGCCGTCCACCGTTTTTGAACTGCTCGATGGAGTCATTCCGCTGTTTGGCCATGGCCGCCATAGCCTGGAGAAACTCCGTATCTTCCAGTTCCCGGTGGAGATCGATTTCCCTGTTGTGAAGCGTGTTTTTAATGAGACGTAAGGCGGAGAGGCGCTCCTTGTCCTGGGCTTTCGCCGCCTGGACCATTTCCCGCTCAATTGTTTCCTTGTAATTCATCTTTTTACCTGTACCTGATAAGTATTTGCTTGGCCTGACCTATCACGTGATAAATTAAGCCTTGACTATATTTTGTCAACCGCTCCATTGAGAAGCCTTGTTATTAAAACGGAAAGGCCGAATAGCGTTTTTTATAAAGAACGGTCAACCCAGCTCATCAATCAGCTTTTTCCCACCCAGCAGATGCATGTGGAGATGGAAAATGACCTGTCCCCCCTCTTTATTGCAATTGATGACCGTGCGAAACCCCTTCTGATCCACACCCTTCGTCTTGGCGATGACCTGTGCGGCATGATAGAGTGCACAGATGACATCGTCCTGGGTCGGGTTTACATCCAACAGTGTCGGTATGTGAGCTTTCGGAATAATGATGACGTGGACGGGAGCCATGGGATGAATGTCGTCGAACGCCATGACCCGGTCGTCTTCATAAACCTTGCTGCAGGGAATTTCTCCTTTGACAATCTTACAGAATATGCAGGTTTCCATTTTCCCTCCTTCCCGGGAACGATAAACTTACTTGCTGTAATGATTCACTCATTTCCATGCTTCGCCGCGACAGCAATCGCTTCCGGCAGGGACAGGGTCCCCGCATACAGTGCCTTCCCGGCAATCACACCCAGGATGCCGTATTGCTCTATGTTCATTAATGCTTCAATATCCCGGATGTCGGAAACGCCTCCAGAAGCGATGACCGGGATCTCCGTCATTTGAGCAAGCAGTTTCGTCGCCTCCACGTTGACGCCCGTCTGCATGCCGTCCCGCGCTATGTCGGTGTAAACCACCGCCGCCAGGCCATAGTCCCGGAAACGGTCCACAACATCCCGCACGGAAAGGGCCGTCGTCTCCGTCCATCCCTGCACGGCAACCTGGCCATCCTTGGCGTCGAGACCTAAAATGATGTGCCCCCGATAGGTTTCACAAGCGTCGCGCAGCAGTTGGCCGTCGCGAATGGCTGCCGTACCAAGGATCACCCATTCGACACCGCCCCGGAGATAGCCGTCGATGGTTTTCATATCCCGGATGCCGCCGCCGAGTTCAACAGGGATTTGGAGTTCCCCGGCAATGCGAAGAATGATCTCCCGGTTTTTCGGAACCCCTTCCCGGGAGCCGTCGAGATCAACAACATGGAGCCGCTCGGCCCCCTGTTCCTGCCAGTGGAGAGCCATGGCAACGGGATCGTCCGCGTAAACCGTCACCCGGTTGAAATCGCCTTGCAGAAGCCGGACGCATTTCCCGTCGTGCAGATCAATTGCCGGTATAATAATCACTTCCACCCCTCACGAAAAAAAGATCGGAACCCCCAGACACCGGGGATTCCGCTCATTGTTAATCTGATAATCGTTTAGCGATCTGTTTTTGACTCAACGTTTTGCGGCCGGGAAGTTCTGCATGATCTCGTCCACCCCTTCCGCCGCCAATTCTCTCGCCGTGATCCATCGCCCCTTATCCTTTACGAAAAAGCGGAAATTAAAAAGATTTTCCATCAAGGAGCGCTGCGTTTTATCGAAAGTCGCCCGCCAGCTTCGCAAACCGGCGTCCACATCAATCAGGTGGATTTCAAACGCAACCGACGCGGGCTTCTCCACAGCATAGGGCGTACCGATCCTCTCCTGATAGCGATAAACATAACCCACGACAATCGCGTCGGCTTTCAATCCCTGACCCAGCTTACTGATCAATTCCGCTTCCTTCGGGGAAATCGTTTCCAGGGTAATTTGTCGGTAAAGCCCTTCAACCTGCTCCGTCGGAATGATGTCAATATTCTTGTTTTCTCCCAGTTTGGATACAAAGATTGATTCGACGACGTTTTCGGCACTGTCCGCGTCTACATCCATGTGTGAAGCAATTTCACGCGGAACGAGTTGATCGATCGAATCTCCCGGGTCTGCTTTGACGAACGGCAAAACGGCTATTCTTTCATAAGCTCCGCCTGATCCGGCAAGAGAGACTGAATTCGACGCGCCGGCACAACCGAAAAGAAAGATGATCCCCCCAAGGACAATTCCCAGTCGATAAAAGAACTTACGGTTTAATCTCATCTTTCCTCCCGTTTTCTGAACTTAATCCAGGCTCCCCTTGGTGGAGAGAACAGCGGACAAATTGCTTTGCCGCGCCACGGCCTCTTTGAAGGCATGGGCAAATGCCTTGAATATCGCTTCCGCCATGTGATGGGTATTTCTACCATACAGGACGTTGATATGCAAGGTAACGCCGGCGTGGTCCGTAAAAGCCTTAAAGAATTCCCGAAGCAGCGATGAATCAAACCCACCGATTTTGCGGTCTTTCAATGCGGAATGGTATACAAGATAGGGCCGGCCGGAAATGTCCATGGCCACATTGCACAGGGTCTCGTCCATAGGCAGATCAATGGAACCGTAACGTTTGATGCCCCCCTTATCTCCCAGTGCTTTTTTTACCGCATCCCCCAGACAGATCCCCAGGTCTTCCACCAGGTGGTGATCGTCGATCTGGGTATCGCCCTGACTGCGGACGAAAAGATCCAATCCGGCATGGCGGGCGAAGAGATTCAACATGTGATCCAGAAACGGCACCGACGACGCCAGATCGGCCGTTCCGCTGCCGTCCAGGTTTATGGACAGGTTGATTTCCGTTTCCGAAGTTTTCCGGTAGATCTCGCCTTTTCTTTCCATGCCTTCACCATCAGATGACTTTATTCAAGGGATACTCGATGATCCCTTCCGCTCCCGCTTCATGCAGGAGAGGAATCAAATCCCGGACGACATTCTGATTGACGATCGTCTCCACGGCATACCATTCCTCAGAAAAGAGTCCTGAAATGGTGGGCGCTTTCAACGACGGCAACAACAGAATCACCCTGCCGAGATTTTCCTTCTCGACGTTCATCTTCAGCCCGACCTTTCCCATAGCCTGGAGAGAACCATTCAAAAGTGAACGTATTTGTTCGATTTTCTGCCTTTTCCAGGGATTGTCCCAGGCGGCATGGTTCGCAATCAACTGCGTATTCGTTGTCATCAACTCCTGCACAATCCGCAGTTTATTGGCCCGGATCGTTGAGCCCGTTTCAGTAACTTCAACAATGGCATCGACCAGTCCATCAACGACCTTGGCTTCCGTTGCGCCCCAGGAAAATTCGACATGGACGTCGATCCCTCGTTCCGAAAAATATTTTTTCGTGAAATTGACCAGTTCCGTCGATATCCGCTTACCCTGCATGTCCTCCACCGACTGAATCGGCGAATCCTGCCGAACCACAAGAACCCACCGGGCCGGTCGGGCCGACACCTTGGAATAAACCAGATCCTGCACCACAACCACATCCGATTCGTTCTCCAGAATCCAGTCACGCCCTGTGAGACCCAGATCGATATGTCCATCCTCGACATAGCGGGACATCTCCTGGGCCCGCACCAGGGTGCAGGTCAACTCGTCATCGTCAATATCGGGGAAATAGCTGCGGCTGTCGTAAGATATATGCCAACCCGCCCTTTTAAAAAGATCCACTGTATTTTGTTCCAAACTTCCCTTGGGAAGACCGATCTTTAATACATGATTATTCATTTGTATACTTCCCCCGGATCAAAGACAGGCTCTCCGATGGTCTCGACGCCGCCGTCGACGATCTTCCGGTAAAAACAAGACCGATAGCCCGTGTGACAGGCTGCGCCGCCGATCTGATTTACGCGCAGCAGAATCGTATCGTCGTCGCAGTCAATGTAAATGGATTTGACAATCTGGACATTCCCCGATGACTCTCCCTTCAGCCACAGGGAATTGCGGGAGCGGCTCCAGAATGTCGCCTTTCCCGATTCCAGGGTCTTTAACCAGGCTTCGCGGTTCATGTAGGCCAGCATCAATACATCGCCCGTTTCATCATCCTGGACGACAACGGGCACCAATCCGTTTCCTTTTTCAAAATCAGGTTCAATCATCCGCATTTCCTCATTGTCACATTGAACGGGGAGAAGAGCGCTTCCCCTCCGGGTCGATAAGACTGGCGCATCGTAGATGAACATTCCTTTTTAATCAAGTCTTTTTTGTGGCCAGGATGATCATTTTATCAATCATCTCCTGAGATTAAACCGGAATTGACCTTGCAAAGAACCAGCAATTATGTTAGCTGATCCACAAAAGCTGCACTGTACATCGGCCGGTATTTTCATGCATCCGGTCCTTTGCGGAAAAACAAAAGGGGTAATATCATGACGCTTCTTATCGGGGGTATCGTCTGTGCCTTTGTCGGGTTTGTCGGATTCGTGTTGTGGTTCGGCGATTTTCTCGTGCTTCTGAAAGGCACGGTTCCCCTGCTCCTGCTGGCCGGAGGAAGTCTGGCCGCATATATCGGTTTCGACGACCTGCAGGATAAGCTCAACCGGGAACACGAACGTCAGGAAGAAGCGGTCAACAAGGCCCAGGAAGAAGCAGAGACTGCCCGGGTCAAGGCTGAACAGTATCGTGAGGAACTGGAAAAACTGAAAGAAATGGTCAAAATACGAACGGAAAATAATCCTTGACACGCAAAATAAAATACAATAACTGTCGCTAAACCTGAGTAAATAGGGTATTTGGGTTGATATCAATGAAGAAATTTACCGCACACAGAATGATTTCCCCGCATCGGCATCTTTCGTTGGCCACTTATTTGTATCCACGCCTGCTTGTCTCCATTCAGGGATAAGCAGGCTTCCCGAGTTTCACCCCGTTTTTTAATTTCCACAAACGTCACCAGTATTGTTTAAAAATTGTAAGGGAGGATCAGCATCATGAGCAGAAAGTTGTCCGTAACCATGTTCCTTATTTTCGTTCTTTCCATCGTGGGACCCGTTTTTCTCGGCACCACAACCGTCCATGCGGAAACCTACAATCTGACCTACAGCATCTTCTTCCCGGCCACCCACGGCCAGGCCAAAGCAGGCGAAGCCTGGGCCAAGGAGATTGAGAAAAGAACCCAGGGCCGCGTGAAGGTCACCGTCTTTTCCGCCGGCACCCTGACTCCGGCCGACCAGTGCTATGACGGTGTTGTGAAGGGCATTTCCGACATCGGCATGTCGTGCTTCGCCTATACCCGGGGTCGATTCCCCCTGACGGAAGTACTCGATCTGCCTCTGGGTTATCCGAACGGCAAGGTCGCCACTTACGTCGTCAACGATTTCTACCAGATGTTCAAGCCCAAGGAACTGAATGACGTCCAGGTGATGTACCTCCACGCTCATGGTCCCGGACTGCTCCACACCATCAAACCCGTAAAAAAGCTGGAGGACATGAAGGGCCTCAAAATCCGTTCCACCGGCCTCAGTTCCAAGGTCGTCAGCAGCCTGGGCGGCGTACCTGTGGCCATGCCCCAGGGCTCGACCTACGAGTCTCTGCAAAAGGGTGTCGTTGACGGGACTATCGGTCCCCTCGAAGTGCTCAAGGGCTGGAAGCAGGGAGAGGTGATCAAGAACACCACCAACTGTTCAAGTGTCGGTTACACGACGACCATGTTTGTCGTCATGAACAAGAAAAAATGGCATGCTCTGCCGAAAGATATTCAGCAGATCATCAGCGACGTCAACCGGGAGTGGATCGCCGTCCATGCCAAGACATGGGATAGTCTCGACGAGGAGGGCAAGGCCTTCACCCTCGGCCTGGGCAACAAGATCATCCCCCTGTCTCCCGCGGAAAATCAGAGGTGGAAGAAGGCAGTCAGCCCGGTCATTACCGAATTCGTTACGGCTGCCAACGCGAAGGGGCTTCCGGGCGACAAGGCCGTCAAGGAGACGGAAAAGTTGATCAAAAAATACGCTAAAACGGCAAAGTAATGAATTAATACGTATGGCGGTCAAGGGCATCAACCTGGCCGCCATACGTTTTCAAGATATAAACGAGAATAAAGATGCTGTTGAAAGTCGAAAGATGGCTCCATAGTTCAACCAAGGGGGTTGCCTACCTCTCCGGCATCTCCGTCATGGCGATGATGCTCCTGACCTGTGCCGACGTCGTACTGCGGTTTTGGGGAAAACCCATTCCCGGCACTTACGAACTGATCGGGTTTCTGGGGGCCTTTACGATTGCCTTTGCCATGGCCTATACATCCGTGGAACGGAGCCATATTGCCGTGGAAATTCTCATGGAACGTCTGCCCGGCAGATTGCAGACCTTTCTGCAAGGTCTTGTCTCTTTGATCTCATTTTTATTGTTCTCGATTTTCACCTGGCAGTGTCAGATCTATAGCCTGGATATGAAAGAAAGCGGTGAGGTGTCCCTTACGTTGGGTATGCCTCTCTATCCGGTCATTTTCGGTGTCGCCGTCGGCTGCGGTTTTCTGTCCCTCGTTTTGCTTTTTGACGTCGTCAAATCCTTCCGGAGAGTCTTCAAATGAGTCCGACCGAAGCGGGGATAATCGGTTTTGTCGTTCTGGTCATCCTGATGTTTCTGAAGATGCCAGTCGGCTTTGTTATGGCCCTGGTGGGATTCTGCGGTTTCGGCATGCTTGTTTCCTGGGACGCATCTCTCAACCTCAGCGCCCGTGATTTATTCTCCGTGTTCAGTTCCTATAATCTGACGGTCATTCCCCTGTTCGTCTTCATGGGCCAGTGCGCCTTCCACTCAGG
>CAZBQX010000020.1:2939-19784 GCA_964494155.1 uncultured Syntrophales bacterium | reverse complement strand
ATCCCGACGGACATCGGCGCCTGGGTCGGCGGCCTCCCTCTGCCGTCGATCGTCATCATGGCCATGATTATCATCGTTTATATCTTCCTGGGCTGTTTGATGGATTCGCTGGCCATGGTCATGCTGACCATCCCGGTTTTCTTTCCCGTCGTCACAACCCTGGGTTATGATCCGATCTGGTTCGGCGTTATCATCGTTCTGATTGCGGAAATCGGCGTCATCACCCCCCCCATCGGCATCAACGTATATGTCGTCGCCGGTGTCGCCCGGGACGTGCCCCTCCACGTCATCTTCAAAGGAACCGTCTGGATGCTGATGGCTCTCTTCACCACCGTTGCCTTGATCATGTTTTTCCCCCAGATCGCCCTATTCCTGCCGGGCCTGATGAATTAGTCCGCCCTTGAGCAAATCAACCGGGATGTGGTAGTTTGTCACCCGTGCTATCTCAGACTCAAAGGTGAATCATGGATTTTTTCTTTAAGCCAAAAGTGATTGCCGTCGTCGGTGCCACACCCAACCCGGCCAAGGGTGGCTTTGCCATCCTGAAAAACCTGATGAATACATTCGATGGACAAATCTATCCGGTCAATCCTCATTATGAAGCAATTGAAGGTTTGACCTGCTACCCGTCCATCCGTGCCGTTCCGGGAACACCGGATCTGGCGATCCTCTTTATTTCAGCGGACCAGGTTCTGGAATCCGTCGGGGCCTGTGCCGAGAAAAGCATCCCCGGTGTGATTATCCAATCCGGTGGGTTCTCCGAAATCGGCAGCGACGGAGAACGTATTCAGACTCAACTTGCAAATCTGGCAAGAGAAACGGGGATCCGGATCTGGGGTCCCAACTGTATGGGCCTCGTCGACGGTAAAAACGGGTTTGTTTTTTCCTTCACCGATCCAGAGGTTCTGGGCGGTCTGCTTCAGCCGGGACCGGTTTCGTTGGTTGTACAAAGCGGCATGCTTTCGGCGGGCTTTATCGTTGACCTCCTCTCCCACGAGATATCCGGATTCAACAAGGTCTGCTCCATCGGCAACAAAGCCGACGTCAACGAATGCGATCTTCTGGATTACCTGCTGAAGGACGACGACACCGGTGTGATCGGATTTTATCTCGAGTCATTCATCAACCTCCGGTGCTTCATTGACATCTATCAACGCCAAGGCAGAAAAAAACCTGTCGTCATCCTTAAGGGCGGGAAAAGTGAAACCGGCCGTCAGGCGGCGTTAAGCCACACTGCGAGCTTGGCCGGCAACCATCGAATTCTCTCAGATGTCTTGAGACAATCCGGCATCATTGAGTCCCGGGATTTCCACCAGATGGTCGATCTCTGCCGCACCCTCGGCATGGCCAAGCCTTCTTTGTCCAAATCTTCGCCGGGAAACGTGGCGATTCTTACTTTCAGCGGCGCTTCCGGCATCGTTGCGTCCGATTTCCTCGATGATTTCGGTCTTCGGGTAGCCGATCTGGACACGTCAACCAAGACGAAACTGGCAATGTTCTTCCCGGCCTGGATGCCGGCCGCCAACCCTGTCGACGTCTGGCCCGCCATGGAGCAGCACAGCGGAAAGGGGCTCGATATCTACTCCCTGGCCCTGGAGGCCGTCCTGGAAGACCCCGGTGTAGACGCCTGCATGATCCACACCTTTGCCGGTTTTTCACGGGTAAAACTTGATCTCGTCAAGACGGCCGGGCTGTCGCAGCAATCGGGAAAACCTGTGTTCATCTGGATTCTGGGTGAAAGGGACCAGGTGCTGGCCTTTCAGGTCGCAGCTCGCCGCCTGGGTCTTTTCGTTTATCACGAACTTTACCGGGCTGTGGAATGCATGGCCGCGGTTTTCAACCCGCCAACCGGGGATATGCTCGGATATGAGGCGGATTTCGCTTCAAACCGGAGCAGCATGGACGCAATCACCCTGCCGAAAAGCGGCGGCACCTTAAATGAACATGCGTCCAAAATCATTCTGAAAGCTGCAGGACTGCCGACAGTTGAAGAATCCCGGGTTGAAACCGTTGAGGCGTGCCGAAGTTGGGCTGCACAAATGGGCTTTCCGGTCGTCTTGAAGAGCCTGGAAGTGGACCGTATTCACAAATCTGAAGCCGGACTGATCAAAACGAATATCCGCAATGAATCTCAACTAATTAATCATTTTCATGAATTGAAGGGACGGATGTCTCAGGAAAGCCCTATACTGATTCAGCAGCAAGTAGATGGATGGCTGGAACTGATGTTGGGGTACCTGCGCGACCCCCAGTACGGTCCCTGTGTCATGGTCGGTTTAGGCGGCATTTTTGCGGAAACGCTCCGCGACACAGCTTTTTCCCTGGCACCCTTAAGTCAGCAGCAGGCTGTCGCTTTAATCAATCGCCTGAAAAACCGTCACCTGCTCCAAGGCGCCCGCGGACTGCCCACCGCCCCTGTGGATACCCTTGCCTGTTATCTGGTTGCACTGGGAGAGATTGGCCTCACTTTTCCATCCATACGGGAAATCGATATCAATCCCCTGATTCTTTCGGAGGCGGGTCCGGTCATTGTCGATGCCACAATCATCTTGGATCAACCGTGACCGAGGTTTACTTGACTTTCTGAATATCCTTCTCCTTGCCCACCACCACCAGAATTTCACCATCCTTGATCACGAAATCGGCTCCGGGCATGATGTTCATTTTGTCGGTAATGATGTCTTTGACGGCCAAGACCTCTATGTGATGCTTTCCCCGCAGTTCGAGTTCACGGATGGACTTGCCGATAAAGCTGTTCGGCGGCGCCAGTTCAAACAGCATGTAGTCGTCCGAGAGAGGCAAATAATCCAATACGTTCGGTGCAATCAGGCTTTTGGCAACCTTATTGGCGATTTCCTTTTCCGGAATCAATACGTCCGTCGCCCCGACTTTTTCGAGGATCAGTTTGTGATCTTCATTTGGAGCCTTGACAATGATGCTCTTGACCTTCATCTGCTTTAAATGCAGCGCGATCAAGGTGCTGGCCGCCAGATCTTCACCGAAGGAAATGATCGCCACATCGTCTTCCTGGATACCGATCAGTTCCATCACTTCCTTATCTGTGCCTTCGGCGACAATGGCCTTGGTGGCATAGTCGCGAATCTTTTGCACGGCATCCTTGTTCTTGTCGATGGCAATGACTTCAAAACCGTTTTCATAGAGATCCTTGGCGATATTGAACCCGAATATCCCCAATCCGATCACGATGACTCTTTTCATAGTAATAACCTCCTTAACCGACCATCACGGATTCCTCGGCATAAGTCAAACCCTTCTTTCTCCGGCTGTACCAGGAAAAGGCCAGGGTCAGAGGACCGACACGTCCCGCAAACATCATGATAATCACAGCCAACTTCTGAACGTCGTTTAGTTTTGGCGTCACATTCATCGATAATCCCACCGTCCCGAAAGCAGACACCGTTTCAAACAGATATTCCACGAAGAGTTGCCGGGTCTGTGTGGGAGGTAATCCTGTCTCGTTATTCCATAAAAGAAGAACGGATGTGATCACGAACACGAAAAACGCTGAAGTGAAAATAATGGCCAGGGTCCGGGTGAGAATTTCGCCAGGCACGGTACGGTTATAAAGATTAACCTGCTCACTACCCCGCAGGCGGTTCCAGATCATCATCATCAAGAGAGCAAAGCTGGTTGTCTTGATGCCCCCGCCGGTCGATCCGGGAGAGGCACCGATGAACATCAGAATGATCAACAGCAGCAGGGTGGCGTTTGTCAGACCGCTGATGTCCACAGTGTTGAATCCGCATGTCCTGGCGGTGATCGACTGGAAAAAGGATACCAGAATCCCGGTTGAAAGTGGCATATTCTTGATGGTTTGGTTCATTTCGAAGAGATAGAAGAATGTCGCGCCTCCCAAAATCAGAGCGCCTGTCACGAACAGGACGATTTTGCTATGCAGGGAAAGACGTTTCTGTCTCCCCCGTATCTTTTGGTACAGTTCGTACTGAACCACAAAACCGATTCCGCCCAGGACAATCAGGAGCATGACGGTGAAGTTGATAATCCAGTCCCCCCGATAGGACATCAGGCTGTCTGAAAATAGAGAGTAGCCACAGTTGTTGAAGGCCGATACAGCATGATAAAGACTCAGGTAAAAGGCTCTCCCCGGCGAGAAATCGGCCAGAAAACGCAGAAAGAGTATGACGGTGCCGAGACTTTCAACGATCAGGGTTAAAACAAAAACCCATTTGATCACGACAATGAAATCACGGCGCGGCGTATGCAGAAAGGTCGACTGTGCAATTTCGCGTTCCTTGAAGGAGATGCCCCTCCCCATCAGACCGAAGAGAATAACGGAGAAGGTGATGATACCCAGACCGCCGACCTGGAAAAGCATCAAAGTGATGATCTGGCCGGTAAGGCTGAGGTCCTTGCCAAGATCAACGACGGCCAATCCGGTCACGCAGACTGCCGACGCAGAGGTAAAGAGGGCATCAACAAAACTCAGGGGTTTGTGATTGTAAGAAAGGGGTATATACAATAACACCGCACCGATGAGAATCACCACGGCAAAGCTCAGCATGAAGATTCTGGAAGGGGTAAGTATTCGCGCCGGCAGGCGCCGCAACAGCTCAATAATAAAAGTCATGTGATTTGAGCGTGAATAATATCGTCTCTGTTATGTCAGCCCTGATTGGACAAACGACCGCTTGTTCTGCCCCTTTGCCAGAGTTCCCAGATCAGAAAGCAAGCTCCCACAGATATGGCCGAATCGGCGACGTTGAAGGCGGGCCAGTGTAACGCGCCGATATAGAAATCCAGAAAATCCACAACCTCTCCAAAACGGATCCGGTCGATAAGATTGCCGACTGCCCCCGCCATAATACACGCCAGGGCCAGAATCAAACGGAATTCCGCCATGGTCGCTTTTCGGATATAGGACAGGATCAGGGTGATGGCAACGATATTGACGGCAATGAAAAAAGCGTAGCGGAATGCCGGCGATGCACCGGCCAGAAATCCGAAAGCGGCGCCGGGATTCCGGACATAGGTCAGGCTGAAGAAACCGTTTATAACCGGTATGGAATCATGGAGGGACATGAATGTGCCGACCCAATACTTGGTCAACTGGTCGAGTAAGATCAGCGACAGCGCCGTAATCGCAAACAGACTGTATTTATTCATATTATCAGTTGTTCTGAGCAACCGTTTCCGCGCACCGAGCACAAATAGCAGGATGCTCCGTATGCTCACCCACCGTTGGGCTGTAAATCCAGCAGCGATTGCATTTCTGTCCCTTCGCTTTGGAAACGCTGATCAAAAGTCCATTAATCACGTCACTGGCCGTGGGATCGATGAGAAGGTCGCGATCCAAAAACTGCAACTGGGAAACGATCAGCAACGCCCGCATGTCCTCTTCACGTCCCTGTAATTCCTTAAGCAAATCATCCGGTAAAGACAAATCCACTGCGACATCCAGGGAGTGACCGATCACCTTGGCCTGTCGCGCCGTCTCAATCACCTTGGAAATTTCACCCCGGACGGCAATCATGTTCTTCCAGCGTTCCGCCACCGCTGGGTTCAGGTAGCGATCTTCAACGAATGGAAACTGCGTCAGATGGACGCTTTTTTCCTTTCCTGCGTACTCCGGCAGAGCCGCCCACATTTCTTCGGCGGTAAAAGTCAGGATCGGTGCCAGCAGACGGACCATGGCGTCGAGGATCTGATACATCGCCGTCTGGGCTGAACGCCGTGCCTGCGACTTCGTCCCGGAGGTATAGAGCCTGTCTTTTAACACATCCAGATACAGGGCGCTCAAATCGACAGTACAGAAATTGTAGAGGGTATAATAGACCATGTGAAACTGGAAGCCTTCATAGGCATCGCGCACCCGCCGGATCACTTCCTGAAGACGGTGCAGAATCCACTGATCCATCTCTTCCATCTCTGTGTATGCAATCACATCCTCATCAGGATGAAATCCGTCCAGGTTGCCCAGGATGTAACGTCCCGTGTTGCGGATGCGCCGGTAAGCATCGACCAGCCGTTTGAGAATTTCATCGGAAATACGAATATCTTCAGTGTAGTCTTCGGCAGCCACCCACAGACGGAGGATTTCTGCACCGTACTGTTCGATAATCTGCTGAGATTCGATGACATTACCGATGGACTTGGACATCTTTTTGCCTTCGCCGTCCACAACGAAGCCATGGGTCAGCACGCTCTTATAGGGTGCCCGGCCCCGCGTGCCGACACATTCCAGAAGCGAGGAATGGAACCAGCCCCGGTGCTGGTCATTGCCTTCCAGATACATATCCGCCGGAGAGGACAAATTTGACCAGTGCTCAAGGACAGCGGCATGGCTGACTCCTGAATCAAACCACACATCGAGGATGTTCGTCTCCTTGCGGAAATGTTCGTGGCCGCAGCTCGGACAAACCAGCCCCGGAAGCATCAGTTCGCGCGTATCCTTCTCAAACCAGACATCGGCACCGTGATTTCTGACCTGAGATACAACATGGTCCAACAGTTCCCGGGTCAGGAGTTCCTGATTACAGTGTTCACAATAGAAGATCGTGATGGGTACACCCCATAAACGCTGGCGGGAAATACACCAGTCCGGGCGGTTTTCGATCATCCCGAAGATCCGATCATGACCCCAGGAAGGAATCCACTGGACCTGATCGACGGCCTGAAGCGCTTTTTTCCGCAGATCGTTTTTCTCCATGGAGATGAACCACTGTTCCGTGGAGCGAAATATAATCGGCTGCTTGCAGCGCCAGCAATGGGGATAAGAATGTTCAAAATCGATATTTCCGAGAAGGGCCCCCAGTTCTTTGAGTTTTGCGTTGACGGCTTCATTGGCATCAAAGACAAATTGTCCGGCAAAGAACCCCACCTCAGGCGTAAATTTACCGTCGGAATCGACGGGTGCATAATTCTCAAGACCGTATTTCATGCCGATCTCGTAGTCCTCCTGGCCATGACCGGGGGCGATGTGGACGCAACCCGTTCCGGCGTCAAGGGTGACAAAGGGAGCGATAATGATGACGCTTTCCCGATCATACAAGGGGTGGCGGCACCGCTGTCCTTCCACGTCTGACCCGGGAAACTCGTCCAGGATATCATAGGGTTCGTTACGCCAGCCAAAAGCGTCCAGACAGTAATCGAGGAGTTCTTTGGCCACGATGAAAACCTCGCCGCGAACCTTCACGGCCGCGTAGATGAACTTTTCATGGAGGGCAATGGCCAGGTTCGCCGGGATGGTCCAGGGCGTCGTGGTCCAGATGACAAAATGGACCTTTTCCCCCACCAGCTTGGGGCGGACGGCGCCCATATCGGAAGTCACAGAAAATTTAACATAAATCGACGGCGTATGATGCTCCGCATATTCCACCTCCGCCTCCGCAAGGGCGGTTTTGCACGTGGCGCACCAGTAAACGGGCTTTTTCCCCTTGTAAACACTTCCATTAAGGTAGAGTTTCCCGAATTCCTCGACCGTCGTTGCTTCATAGTCGTATTCCATGGTGAGGTAGGGCTTTTCCCAGTCGCCAAAAACACCGAGACGCTTGAACTGCTCCCGCTGGAGATCGACGAATTTTCGGGCATAACTCCGGCAGGCCAGTCGCTTTTCAACCTGGGACAGGGTTCCTTTTTTCTCGCCCAATTCCTTGTCCACCTGGTGTTCAATGGGCAATCCATGGCAATCCCACCCGGGAACATAAACACAGTTAAACCCGGACATATTCTTGGACTTGATGACGATATCTTTGATGACCTTGTTCAACGCCGTGCCGAGATGGATGTTGCCGTTGGCATAGGGAGGACCGTCGTGCAGGATGTAGGGAATCAATTTCTTGGAAGATTCCCTGATACAGGCATAGATGCCCATATCATCCCAGAGCTTCAGAATCTCCGGTTCCTTCTGGGGAAGATTGGCCTTCATGGGGAAGTCCGTTTTGGGCAGATTCAAGGTGCTTTTATAGTCCATACCATACGCCTCCATCAGATATTGGCTGCCTAACTAGCATATAAACTGCGGTGTTTCAAGAAGAAGTACAGAAGGCCCCCGACTATCCAGTCGGGGGCCTTCTGTGTATATCAGTATTTCTTTCGTTTTTCTTTACATGCCCATACCGGGGTAACCGCCACCGGGAGGCATGGCCGGCATAGCCGATTTCTCTTCCGGCTTGTCGGCGATCATGCACTGGGTCGTCAGCATCAGGGATGCAACACTGGCCGCATTCTGCAGGGCAAAGCGCGTAACCTTGGTCGGGTCAATGACACCGGCGGCAATCATATCTTCATATTTATCCGTCCGGGCATTGAAGCCGAATGATCCCTTCTTCTCCTTCACTTTTTCAACAACGATGCTACCTTCCATGCCCGCATTGTTCGCGATCATCCGCAGAGGCTCCTCCAAGGCTTTCTTGACAATGTTCAAACCAATCTGCTCGTCGCCGACCAGTTTGAGCTTATCCAGCGCAGGAAGGGTTCTTAAATAAGCAACACCGCCACCCGGAACAATCCCTTCTTCCACGGCAGCCCGGGTTGCATGCAGCGCGTCTTCCACACGGGCCTTCTTTTCCTTCATCTCCGTTTCGGTGGCGGCACCAACTCTGATTACTGCCACACCGCCAACCAGTTTCGCCAGGCGTTCCTGAAGCTTTTCCCGGTCGTAATCGGAAGTCGTTTCTTCAATCTGAACGCGGATCTGTTTAACCCGGCCTTCGATATCTTTGCGGCTGCCGGCTCCGTCGATAATGGTTGTGTTGTCCTTGTCGATGGTGATCCGCTTGGCTTTACCCAGGTCGTCAATGGTCGCGTTTTCAAGTTTTGCGCCCATGTCTTCGGAGATCAGCTTGCCGCCCGTCAGAATGGCGATGTCTTCCAGCATGGCTTTTCGGCGATCGCCGAACCCCGGCGCCTTGACCGCCGCCACATGGAGCGTGCCGCGGATCTTGTTCACGACCAGCGTTGCCAGTGCTTCTCCTTCGATATCCTCGGCGATGATCAGCAGGGGGCGTCCCATTTTTGCGATCTGTTCCAGAATGGGCAGGAGGTCTTTCATGCCGCTGATTTTCTTTTCGTTGATCAGGATGTAACAATCGGTCAGACTGACTTCCATCTTCTCGGGGTTCGTAACAAAATAAGGAGACAGGTAACCACGGTCGAACTGCATCCCTTCCACAATGTCAAGTTCCGTCTGCAGTCCTTTTGCCTCTTCAACCGTGATCACACCCTCTTTACCGACCTTCCCCATCGCCTCGGCGATGATATTGCCGATGTCTTCGTCGTTATTCGCCGAAATGGTTCCGACCTGGGCGATTTCCTTCTGGTCCTTTGTCGGCTTACTCTGCTTTTTGAGCTCCGCAACGACCGACTCAACGGCCTTATCAATGCCGCGCTTGACATCCATAGGATTACTCCCGGCGGCAACCGTCTTGGCCCCTTCGCGGTAAATGGCCTGGGCCAATATGGTGGCGGTGGTTGTACCATCGCCGGCAACATCGCTGGTTTTGCTCGCCACTTCCCGCACCATCTGGGCGCCCATGTTTTCGAACTTGTCTTCCAGTTCGATCTCCTTGGCCACGGTGACGCCGTCCTTGGTCACCGTCGGAGCGCCAAAACTCTTATCCAGAATGACATTGCGGCCCTTGGGACCCAGGGTCACCTTCACGGCATCCGCCAGGGTGTTGACACCCTTAAGGATGGATTTTCTTGCTTCTTCATCGTACTGTAAAATCTTTGCTCCCATTATAACGACTCCTCCTTATCTCGATTATTTCTTATCAATGATGCCCAGAATATCGTCTTCTCTCATGATGAGATAGTCCACACCGTCAATCTTCACTTCCGTTCCACCGTATTTGCTGAACAGCACCCGGTCACCGACTTTCACATCCAGTTTGGCAATCTTGCCGTCTTCCAGAATTTTTCCCTTACCGACGGCAATCACCTCGCCTTCAATGGGCTTTTCCTTGGCCGTATCGGGAATGATGATGCCCCCCTTGGTTTTCTGTTCTTCTTCCAAACGTTTCACGATGACTCTGTCCTGCAACGGTCTGATTTTCATCCCCCAATCTCTCCTTTCGTAATTTATTTATATACGATTCTATTTTCTGTCAGCGCTCAAATCGTCGCTATAATAAACATCAATTTTATCCTGTCAAGATCGTGCCCACAAAAAAGGCATATGTCCTGTATTCTTTTTTAAAATTATTTTATTCGGAAACAGGACGCAGGGGAGAGAGAGGGATTAACCCGCACACGAATTCTTGGTTACAGGTAAAATGGATACAGGCACGGTGCACAGCTCAGCAAAGCGCTGCGCATCCCGAATGGAACCGACAATATCACCGAAATGGATTGGAATGGCCCGTTCCGGCTTGATTTGATTGACCGCTTGCGCCGCTTCTTCCGCCGTCATGGTATAGGTGCCGCCGACGGGAAAAATGACGACATCCGCCGCAATCTTATCCATTTCGGGAATCCGGTCCGTATCCCCACCATAATAGATGACCTTTCCTTCCATCCGGATCAGAAACCCCAAACCCTTCTCCTCCTTTGGGTGAAAGGACTTATTCACGTTATAGGCGGGCACGGCGCAAACGGTTGAGCCGGCGATCGTCACCTCGTCACCCGGCTGCATGGCGCGCACGTCACCGGACAGCAAGGAAACACAGGTGTATTGTGCGAGGACAACCGTCTCCTTTTTCGATAACTTACTGATATCGCCGGGTGAAAAATGATCCCCATGGCTGTGGCTGATTAAAATCAGATCCGCTTTTTCTTCCATGCCGATCTTCCAGGGATCGATGTAGATCACAATCCGTCCCTTAATCTTGACGCTGGAATGACCGAGCCAGGAAATCAGAGGTGTCATGATTTTATCTCCACGAAGGAAATTACACGGTACTTGTATGATTGCCTACCCCATACAGGCAAGACTTCAAACCCTGAATGCAGGCCTATCTTCAATGGTCTGCCGGTCATGATCGGAATTCCTTCCATCGAGCACCCGTCGTACTATGGTTGCCAGTTCGCCCATGGTAAAGGGTTTCTGGATAAAGGCCTCCACGCCCTTTTTCATGATTTCCGCCGCCTGTCCGTTGATACTATAACCGCTGGCCAGGATGCATTTCATCGATGGGCTGGCTTTTTTAAGAATTTCGTATGTTTCTCCGCCGCCCATCTCCGGCATGACCATGTCTAAAATGACCAGATCTATTTTATTGTCCGGATTACAAAATATCTCGATGGCTTCTTTGCCGCCGGCAGCCGTGATAACCCGATAACCAAGCCGCTGAAGAATCAACCGGGTAACATTAATGTTCAACTCTTCATCGTCCACAACCAATATGGTTTCTGATCCGCGGCTGTACTCTTTTTCGGGTTCTTTTTGCTCTCTGATAAACATCTTCGTCGACCGAGGCAGATAGATATTAAAAGTTGTTCCTTGTCCCTTCTCACTGTAAACATGGATAAATCCCCCGTGATTCTTAATGATGCCGTAAGCGGATGCCAAACCTAAACCGGTACCCCGCCCCCGGTCCTTCGTCGTAAAGAAGGGGTCGAAGATACGGCTTTTCGTTTTTTCGTCCATCCCGATACCTGTGTCCGTTACAGAGATGCGGACGTATTTACCCGAAATCTGATCTTCGGAATATCCCTTATCGGTCGCGTCAACATGAACATTGTCCGTTTGGAGATAGATTGTGCCGCCGCCCGGCATGGCCTGCCAGGCATTGACGTATAAATTCAGGAGCACCTGCTCGATCTGACCGCGATCGACTTCCACCGTCCAGAGATCCTCCCGAAATTTCTTTTCGATGACGATCTCCCGGCGTGTTCGGCCAAACAACTGGGCACTGCGGTCGATAATCGCGTTGAGATTGGTCGGTTTGACTTCGTATTTGCCGCCCCGGGCAAACCCAAGCAACTGTTTTGCAAGCTCAGCACCGCTACGCACCTGTTCCTCAATACTGCGAAGCTTTTCGTAATGAGGATGATCCGTATCCAGATCATAAAGGATCAGAGACGCAAACCCTTCGATACCCATGAGGAGATTGTTAAAGTCATGGGCAATGCCCCCGGCCAGTGTGCCAATCGCCTCCATTTTCTGCGATTGGAGCAATTGGGCCTCAAGCCTTTTCCGATCCGATATATCCTGAATGAGATTCAGGACGTAATCCAATTTCCCGTTCTCCTTGCTTACCCTCCGGGAAGATACGAGCGCATGGATATGAGAACCGTCCTTTTTATAAAAACGCATCTCGATATTGGTTAAATCGCCTTTTCCGGTTGCCGCCTGATCGATCGTCTGCTCATCAAGGATTCCGGATTCCTTAACAATCAACTCTTTCCATTCTTTCCGGAAAAGTTCTTCTCTTGTGTAACCAAGCATCAGGCATAGTTTATCGTTGGCTTCAATCCATGCCATGTTGGGTTTGGTAATGGCGATCCCGACCAGAGACAGATCGAAGTAATTGCGGAAGCGTTTCTCGCTTTCAATCAAGGCCTCTTCGACCCTTTTGCGTTCCGTAATGTCAAGGGCGGTAAAGATCACCCCGGCCAGAAGATCTGATACGTCAAGAGGCACCACCGTGAGCAAAACATCTATGAGCGTTCTTTTTTTGCAAACCCATCGGGTTTCAATGTTCCCGACCCCTCGGGTTTGCAACTGGGCCCTCATGGTATCTTCAATATCTTTAGCCGCTTTTGATGATTCATAGAAAATGCGCGGCGATTTGCCGACGAGTTCCCGCTCTTCATAACCGAGCATCGTACAGAGACGCTGATTGACCTGACGTATGCGGCGGAAAGATTGCATGGCAATCCCGACGGGCGCCGCAAGAAAGAGAGAACGGAGATTCGCTTCCTTATCTTTCAGAGCCTCCTCTGAGGTTCTCCGGGCCTGGCTTTCCAGAAGAACCGAAATCATCTGAGCCAGGGAAGCGGCAAAATCCTGATCTTCGATACTCCAATGGCGAGACTGACCGGCATAATCGACGCAGAGAATGCCCTTGATTTGTCCCTGGAGGCGGATAGGAATATCCATCGTGGAATAAATATTGTTTTCCCGGAAATAGTCTGTCAGTTCGGTCATGCGGGGATCGCTGCGAACATCGTCCGCCGCGATGATGCGCGCCTCCTCAAGAGAAGCAAAATATCGTGGATGCCGGAGTAAATCCAGCAAAGTTCCCTTCTCATGGCTGTCGCCGGCCGGCATATACAGGTCTTCACAGATCAGATGTCCTCTGTCCTTGTCATACAGCCATAAACCGATACGATGAACACCCAGGCTTCGTCCCCCGATCTCTAAAATGATGCGGATCGCGCCCGCATAATTCTGCTGCTCCGATTTGGACAACTCGAGAAGCGCCCCCTGGTAGCGAATAATCTTTCCCGCCCGCTCCTGTGCAGCGATTTCCGATTTTTTCCTTTCGGTAATATCCCGGAGGATGAGGATCAATTGATCCGCAAACAGGGGGATCAATCTTGCTTCGAAGAAAAGAGGCCCTTCGGAATTCGGTACGGTGTATTCAAATGCCGTGGCGCTCCTATCCCGCAAGGTCACCATGGACGCCTTATCAAACAAGACCGCCGCCGTTTCCGGAACCAGTTCCGCAAGAGGCACTCCAACAGGATTGCCCGGTTTCAGCGGCGAAACGCGACTTCCGGCGCTTTTATATTCCAGGACCCTTCCCTCAGACCCGATGCGGAAATAATGATCGGGAAGAGCCTGAAAAACGGCCCGCATCTCAGCGTTGGATTGGAGAAGCTCCTGTGAACTCAACTCCAGGGAGCGTTCCATCATTCGTCGGTCTTCATCATTTTCATGATAAGCCGCGTTCACTGCCTCCAAAAAAGTTTCAAATTGGTGCGGCAGGGATTCGCTCGGGGACAGGTAACGACGGAGTTGTCTGGCTAACAGGGGATGCAGATCTTTCATATGGCGCGCTCGGACAAGGTTGTAATGGTCATGGTTTGATTATGGAGTTCGCAATTTCCCACCTCGGACAGGGGCGATATTTCCCCATAAGAATAAAAACCGGTCAGGATCGTCTGCTGACCCAAAACCTCCTGCACACCTTCAACTTCCTCTTCCACGCGCTGTTTTAAGATCAGTTTCCGGCCGACACAACTGATCAGGAGAGCCAAATCCGCCGGCGTGCCCCCGGTCATGCGATGCCCACTCTTGGCGGCCTCTACAGCGCCATCAATGAGACGGTCAAAATTGGCTTTCATCAGCCGTGCATAGGCACCGACCGGTACATCGCCGGCAAAGGTCATGCTCTGATCCGCTTCGTTCACCGCCAATATGGTCCGGACCAATCCCCCATCGGCGCCGGGCATGCGAATCTGGATGGGAAACAGCAGGCCCGAAGCCGGCAATTCCTGGGCGTGCTCGCCGAGATACTCTTTGTAGAGCGCGAGCGCTGAACGACCGTCAAACTCGTATAGAATGTTGCCTCGTGATTTTGTTATGACACGCTCCGGCCCGAATGAATCCCATCCCCCAAAGGAACCGAAGCCGACATTCAGTTGCCTGCCGTATAAGCCTACTGCAGCAACCTGATTCTGAGCGGGCAGATCATCCCAGAACACGTAGGTTTCCTGAAAACGATCCCCATCCGCCGAGAGGCCGCCCGTGACGGAAACGCCTTTCGGCAAGGCCTCGACCAATCCCTTAACCAGTTCACTGCCGTTTATCTGTAAACCATCGGATAGAACCAGCACATGGGCTAGGTCATCATCAAGGAGTCTGCTGGCAAGAGATTTCCCCACAGCATAGCTTTGTGCCATATTGCTGATTGTTGTTTTCGCACCTCGAATCCGTGTACGTTCAAAATGAATGGCGGTCAGAATGAGTGAGTCGTCCAGGACCTGGGTACCGGCAATTTCTCCGGCCGTTGAGCAACCGAAAAGATGCGCTTCCGGATAAAAGGCACGGATTTCCTCCAGCAACGCGGGTTTCCTGCAGAGCGTCGCGCCACAAAAAAGCATGACCAGTTGGGCTGACTGCCCGAGGCATCCCGGGGGGCATGGTTTCCACTTTTCCGATTCAGTCCAAGTGAATTGTTCGACTTTCATTTCAACCCCTTATTCCTGTGACACAGTGTTATAAGGATGCCGCCGTTGTTCCCCCAAAAGCAGGCACATCGTTGATGAATGCTATCCGCAAAAATGATCTATCGACATCCATTGCGCTTTATTTAAATCATAAACAAGACATGCTTGATTCAGAATCTTAAATAAAACACCGATCCGAAATCACACATAGAGACCGATAATTTCCGTAATAATGGGTTTATAAGCACGGCTTTTCTGCAATTGACGCTGAAAGCGGGCAATAAGCGAGAAGGTGGCTCCCGTGGAAAAACAGGCGGCGGCAAAAGCCCAGAGATCAGAATAAGCCTCCCCCGCCAAGGAAACCGCCGCTATCTTACCGATAAGGGCTGACAAAAGAAAAACAAAAACCGGTATGCCGTAAAGAATGAATGAGGCTTTAAGATATTGTTCGGATTCCACAACGATCTTGACTTTCTGCCCCGCGACGGCTCCGATGATATTATCCACCTCGACATAATCGTGTTCCGGAGGGTGACATAGGATCGCAGCCGAGCAGGAGGCACAGGCGCTCTTTTTTTCGATGAGAACCCTGGCGGTCGCCCCCTCCGTTTCGATGACGATTGCTTCTTCCTCCAACATGACCGGTTGTCACTCCCTGCTGTGTTTAATGGTTTTTCTCATGCACAGATTGCTGATTTTTGTCGTCGTCATACCATGATATCGGTTTTAGGGCAAACGTTGGCTCCATTCACACCTTTAATAACCTTGCTCAAGAAACGATCATTTTACCCCGCTGAAGGATTTGCACAAAAGGCACATCCGCCGGTGAGAATTCATAATCCCCGAGTTCCTGAACTTCAACCCATGCATATTGATCATGGACACGGCAGTCGAGTTCTCCCTCTTTCCAGTCCGCCAGATAGCCAAGCAGGCAGATTGCGCCATGATCGTAATGGTAAATACTTTCGCCAAGAAAGGCGCCCACTTCTATTTCGATCGCAAATTCTTCCCGCAGTTCTCTTGCCAGACAATATTCCGGAGATTCGCCCGTTTCCAAGGTTCCTCCCGGGAACTCCCAGCACCCCGCAAGCCTGTCTTCCTTCCTGCGCCGGGCAATCAATATTTTCCCCTGATGAATTAAAATAGCGGCGGTTACTGTTTTCATGATCTGTCGTCTCAATCCCTTCCCGAGTTAAATCTTCTGTAGAAATGATAATACCAACCAGAGTGATATCGCCGAACCGACCGGCACGGTTAGATTGTCATCGACACCAATGGAAAAAAACTCAACCAGGGCTCCCATGCCGGCGGCGGCCAAAGCCACCGGCCAGTCCTGAAGAACAATCCAGGCCAGCGGAAAAGCGATGATAAAGAAACCGGCCATCCCTTCCAGTGAACGGCCGTGATATTTCTTGCCGCCCCAGTTTTTCCCGGCAATCTCAGCCGCCGTATCCCCCAGGGTGAGGAAAAGCATGGCCGTGACCGCGACCTCTCGGGAAAACAAAAAAACCACGATCAGAAAAGAAAAGCAGGTAAAGGTGGCGCCTGTAATTTTATTCATCTCTGTTTCGCGAATCAGGAGGGATAAGCGATCCATGACCAGGCGGTTGAGGGCGGGGAAAAGAAGTCTTACGCCGTCAAAGAGTGAAAAAAACACCAAAACAACCAACAGCACGACCAGGATAAAAATCCTGCTTGCCTCAAGTGAAACATAAGAAGGCAAATACCAATACAAAAGCGGCACAACAGAGGAAGTTAAAACATGGAAAACCTTGCGTAATCCCAAAAAGGGTTTTTCGATGAGCGGTT
>CAZBQX010000020.1:0-2839 GCA_964494155.1 uncultured Syntrophales bacterium | reverse complement strand
GTTAAAACATGGAAAACCTTGCGTAATCCCAAAAAGGGTTTTTCGATGAGCGGTTCATGTATCACTTGAGGACCGTCCTGCCGGAATTTTTCTACGCGATCAAAGCCTCCCGCCGTATTCAAGACTGCACTAACCCTTCTCATCCCCCTTTTCATGGGCGTACGGCTATCGAATCGATTTCAATCATCGCCCCTTTTGGAAGGGCGGCAACCTGTACGGTTGCCCTGGCCGGAAAAGGCGCTTGAAAATAGGACGCATAAATATCATTTACAACCGGAAAATCCCCAAGATTGGTCAGATAAATCGTCGTCTTGACCACGTCTTTTAATGAAAGGCCCGCTTCAGCCAGCACCAACATTAAATTATCCAGTACCCGGCGGGTTGCCTGTCCGATATCCGAATCAACCAGTAAACCGGTCCGGGGATCAATCGGGATCTGTCCGGAACAAAAAACGAATCCCCCCGCCTCCAACGCCTGCGAATAGGGACCGACGGCCGGAACCTGTTTCACAGCGATCACATCCTTGGGCATATAACCTCCACAGATGAACTTTAATTCAACACGCCTCTTCCTGACGTCATCTATGTCCCATGCTTCTGCTCCGCCTGCAACAGGAACGCTCCGGAGGGATCAGAAAAAAGGTCAGGATCACAAGTAACCCAAACACCACATAGATGACGTCAAAAAACCATGCCGGCAAATCGTAAAAAATGATCAGCCGAAGCAGTCGAGCCAGAAAAAAAACGTCGCTTTCCACAACCTGCCCGGCACATTGACGCAGCCGATATTCCCATACGGTAAGGGGGCATAAATTCCCTATCAACGACTGGAGGGCTATAAAGGCGACCACCACCAGATGCGCCACTCGGAAAATCCGGTTCCTGATCCAATGCCAACCGACCATTCGCCCTATTAAAACCAGGACCTGTGATCCCACGGCAAACAGGACAATCAGAAAATGGCAAATGACAATCAGGTCCGCCAGTAACGAGCACGCATTCGGCATAGATAACCTGCTTGTTCAGAAGATATTCCCACAGTCGTTTTCTGGCATGTCAGCGCTGAAAAAAGACAGCCCCTTCACTTACCGAATACGGTTTTTAAGAGTTCGGTGACCCGAGCTGCCGGATTCGTTCGAATCTGCTTCTCCTCTTCGCCGATCATATAGAAGACCCCGTCCAGTGCTTTGGTGGTGACATAGCGGTCCAGATCCAGCGATTCCAACCCCAAAACCGGAAAGGCCCTGGTATAAGTCCCGATCAACTGGTCATACTGACGGGTCACACCATAATTGTTCATGGTGGAAGAAATGGTCGGCTTAAACGCTTCGGCAAGCGTGTCATAGGTTTTTGATTTCAGGTACTGAGTTGCCGCCGTCTGATCACCCTTGAGAATCTTAACGGCATCGTCAAAGGTCATCTGCTTGATGGCGTCGATAAAAATCTCTTTGGCTTTCGGCGCCGCCGCTTCCGCCGCCCGGTTCATACTCAAGATAAATTCATCGACCTGCGGCTGGTAACCGATCTTGCTCAGGACATCCGCCACCTTTTGAACTTGTTTCGGCATGAGAATCTTAACCATTTGGTTTTCGAAATAACCATTTTGCTGCGACAGCAGCCCTACGGCATTTCCGGCGCCGACGGTCAGGGCTTCTTTCAGCCCCGAAGCAGTCGTTTGGGCGTCAGATGTTGCCCCGGTGGGCGGCGCCATTCCTTTCAAGAAATCTCCCAACATCCCCGCCTGTACACCGGCCGCCGAGAAAATCAGTATCAACAATGGAATAATTATCTTCAATCTCATCTTCATCACTCCTTTCCTGAGAAGTCGTGAAATGAACCCTTGTCCCGGCCCCGTATAAAGATCTTTCCGAATCTGCCCGGAAAGAATGGTGGCCGCCGTCATTAGATTTTGATATGTTGACAGAAAAGAAACCCCTCGCGTCCCTGAGGGGTTTCAATTTCAATCCACTCAAGACAAGGACATCACAACAGCATGAACCTCATCAAACCTTCCAAGATTGTCTGTGTCGGACTAAACTACCGGGAGCACGCGCAAGAATTTAACATGCCGATTCCCGAAGAACCAGTCATTTTTTTAAAACCGCCTTCATCTCTTGTATTTGACGGGGATGATATTGTTTATCCACCCTTGACGCAGGAACTGCATTACGAAGCAGAGGTGGGTGTTGTCATCGGCAGGACCTGTAAGGGCGTATCGAAAAACAACGCCTATCAGTATATTGAAGGATACGTCTGTGCAAACGATGTGACCGCACGGGACTTACAGCGCAAGGATGGTCAGTGGACACGGTCAAAATCCTTTGACACATTTTGTCCTATCGGCAAAACGGTCATTCCCAAAGACATGGTCAATCCAAACCGCCTCCGCATCAGAGCCTTCCTAAATGATAAAACCGTTCAGGATTCAAATACATCCGACATGATTTTTCCTGTCGCTGATATCGTCGCCTTCATTTCGTCCGTGATGACGCTTTTACCTCAGGATCTCATTCTCACCGGCACGCCGTCCGGAGTGGGCCCCATGCAGAAAGGAGACCTGATCCGTATCGAGATAGAAGGAATCGGAGCCATATCAAATCGGGTTGTTTAATCAAAACAACGCCTTTTGCTTAAATTATTTGCTGATTTTATAACGTATTTCGGAGCCGTCCTTTTGACGACACCCTCAAAGGCTCCGGGCTTTTCGTAGATGAGTGACAGGTGATCTCCTGAAAAATTCCAGCGCAACAAGAAGCTCTCCATAAGCTCTTTTGGCCAGAAAATTTTTCTTGTCACCTGAACAACTGATGTTAAACTGACCCGACTTCTTTTCATGGAG
>CAZBQX010000019.1:0-31832 GCA_964494155.1 uncultured Syntrophales bacterium | reverse complement strand
AGACAGCAGAAAAACATCATCGGAATTCGGGGGATATAAACCTTATCAATCGATCGGCGCCTGGTTTTGTTCGAAACACCCTGCAAACGGTGGGCAGAGCCCACCCTACGGATGGGGGAAGATCATCCCGTCTCCTGTCTTCCCTCCTACTTCTCAAAACAAAGCTTTTCCAGGTTCTCCGGCGGGGCGATGGGGTAGTCCCCGGTGTAGCAGGACAGGCAGAACTGGTCGGCGGGCATGCCCGTTGCAGCCACCATCCCCTCGACACTCAAATAGTGAAGCGATTCCAAGCCGATGAAGCGGGAAATTGCGCTGACATCCCCTTCCTGGGCGGCAATCAGTTCACCTTTGGAGGAAAAGTCGATGCCGTAGGGACAGGGGAAACGCGTCGGGGGACAACTGACGGCCATGTGGATTTCCTTCGCCCCGTTTTCCCGGAGATTGCGCACCCGGTTGCGGCTGGTCGTGCCCCGGATGATGGAGTCCTCCACAATGAGGACCCGTTTGCCTTTGAGCAGAGGTCTTACAGGGTTCAGTTTCACCCTGACGCCGAAATCACGCATGATCTGGGTCGGCTGAATGAAGGTCCGGCCCACATAGTGGTTCCGGATCATCCCCATTTCAAAGGGGATGCCGCTCTCCTCGGCGTACCCCAGGGCGGCATAATTCCCCGAATCCGGGAAAGGCATCACCAGATCCACATCCGGCTGGTATTCCTTCGCCAGATAATGGCCCAACCGCTTACGGCAGAGATAGACGTTCTCGCCGAAAACCTGGCTGTCCGGCCGGGCAAAATAGATCATTTCAAAAATGCAGCGGCAGCGCTTCATGACCGGGAAAGGACTGATGCTCCGCAGTCCCGCCTCGTCGATAATCACGATTTCCCCCGGTTCAATATCCCGCAGGTACTGGGCGCCGATGAGGTCGAAGGCGCAGGTCTCCGAGGCGATCACCCAGCCGTGGTTGTTGAGCCGCCCGAGAGACAGGGGCCGAAATCCCCGGGGATCCCGGGTGGCAACCACCTTGTTCCGGGTCAGCATGACGACGCTGTAGGCCCCTTCAATTTTTGAAAGGGCGCTGACCAGAGCCTCTTCAAAACTGTCTTTCAGGTGGGGGGCCATCAGATGGATGATGACTTCGCTGTCCATGGTGGACTGGAAAATGGAGCCCCGGGTCTCCAGTTCGGCCCGCAGTGCCTGGGCATTGATGAGGTTGCCGTTATGGGCCAGGGCGTAATATTCATCGGCATGATGCACCAGGAAAGGCTGGGCGTTGGAAATCACGGATGAGCCCGTGGTGGAATATCTCACATGGCCGATTGCCATCGTTCCGGGCAATTGCGCCAGGTTCTCTTCCCGGAACACCTCAGAGACAAGCCCCATGCCCTTGCGTTCCAGGATCTGACAACCGTCGGCAACGGCAATGCCGGCACTTTCCTGCCCACGATGCTGAAGGGCAAAAAGTCCGAAAAACGTCAATCTGGCTGCTTCTTCATGCCCATAAACGGCAAAAACCCCGCAGGCATCTCGGGGTTTTCCGTCGGTCGGCAAGTTCACACTCACAACTTCCGCATCGTTTTCGTCCCTGTTCATAATGTTTCCTTGTTCGGCATCGTCCGGTGATAGTCCTGGAGTGGTGTCACCGTCCACTCCTTTCTTTTCAAGGCCATGACGGCCTCACTCAGTGCTCGCGCCCCCGAGAGGGTGGTCGTGTAGAGAATATTGTAAACCAGCGCTCCCCGACGGATATGATAGGCGTCCCGGCTGGATTTCCGGCCGACGCTCGTATTGATGATGATCTGTATGTCCCCGTTTTTGATGCGGTCGATAACATTGGGCCGCCCTTCACTGACCTTCAGGATGGGTTCCAGGGGAATGCCCCGTTCGTACAGGTATGTCGCCGTTCCACGTGTGGCGACAATCGTAAAGCCCATCTCGTGGAAATTTCTGGCCACAGGGACGATTCGCTCCTTATGGTCATCGTGAACGCTGATAAAAACACGGCCCGACAATGGCACCTTGAAACCGACGGCCATCTGGGATTTGGCAAAGGCCGCGCCGAAGGATTCATCAATGCCCATGACCTCGCCGGTGGATTTCATCTCCGGACCGAGGAGAATATCGACGTTCGGAAACCGGTTGAAGGGAAATACCGCCTCCTTGACGGACACATGTTTTGGCCAGAGGGTTTCGGTGATGCCCAGTTCCTTCAGAGTCCGCCCCAGCATGACCTTGGTTGCCATCTTGGCCATGGGCACACCAATGGCCTTGCTGACAAAGGGAATCGTCCGGGAGGCCCGGGGATTCACTTCCAGGACGTACAGGACGCCGTCTTTCACGGCGTACTGGATATTCATGAGGCCCACCACCCCGAGTTCCTTCGCGATACGTTTCGTCTGTTTGTCAATGGTTTTAAGAAGTGCGGCAGGCAGAGTCATCGGAGGGAGCACGCAGGCGCTGTCGCCGGAATGAATGCCCGCCTCCTCGATGTGTTCCATGACCCCCGCCACCACGGTTTCGGTCCCGTCACTGATGGCGTCCACATCGACCTCAACGGCATCCTCCAGGAACTTGTCGATCAGAATCGGATGGCCCGGTGACACGTCCAGAGCCCGGACCATAAACTGCCGCAGGGTTTCGGTGTTGTAGATGATCTCCATGGACCGGCCGCCCAAAACGTAGGAAGGCCGGACGAGGACGGGATAGCCGATCCGCTCGGCGGCCACGACAGCTTCCTCGGTGTTCATCGCCGTGTCGTTGCTCGGCTGGTTGAGGTTCAGGCGGTTCACAATCTCCTGGAACCGCTCCCGGTCTTCCGCCCGGTCGATGGCGTCGGGGGAGGTGCCCAAAATGGTCGCCCCTGCGGCCTCCAGGCCCTTGGCCAGGTTCAGGGGGGTCTGACCGCCGAACTGAACAATGACCGGCACGGCGCCGATATCCCCGCCGCCTTCGGTTTTCAGAATATGGAGCACATCCTCCAGGGTCACGGGCTCGAAAAACAGCTTGTCGGACGTATCGTAGTCGGTACTGACCGTCTCCGGATTGGAGTTGACCATGATGCTCTCATACCCCTCTTCCCGCAGGGCGAAGGAGGCGTGGACACAGCAGTAGTCAAATTCGATCCCCTGGCCGATCCGGTTTGGCCCACCGCCTAAAATGGCAACCTTCCGTTTTCCAGACGGCCGGGCCTCACATTCCGTTTCGTAGGTGGAATAGTAATAAGGCGTGTAGGCTTCAAACTCCGCCGCACATGTGTCGACCAGCTTGTAAACCGGCAGGACCCCGTCCCGGAACCGCCTGTCCCGGATCTCCTGCTCCGTGGTTTTCCACAGCTTCGCCAGGATGCGGTCGGAAAACCCCATCTCCTTGGCCTCCCGGAGAAGTTCGGTCGTGGGCGCCGATTTGGCAATGCTCCGCTCGGCCTTCACAATATCCTCGATCTGGCGGAGGAACCAGGGATCGATCCAGGTCAGATTGAAGATTTCTTCCACAGTCATACCAGCGTGGAATCCCGCTGCTACCTGAAACAGACGCCTGGAGTTGGCCTTCCGGATATTGGCCGCAACCCACTCACGGGCTTTCCGGCCCCGTTCGTTCAGGGGTTCGATCAAACCGAAACGTCCCGTCTCCAGGGACCGCACCGCCTTCTGGAGGGCCTCCCGGAAGGTCCGCCCGATCGCCATGGTCTCGCCGACGGATTTCATGGACGTTGTCAGGAAATCCTCCGTCTCGGGGAACTTCTCGAAGGTCCAGCGGGGAAACTTCACGACGCAGTAGTCGATGGTCGGTTCAAACGACGCCATGGTCTCCCGCGTAATGTCGTTGGAAATCTCGTCCAGGGTATAACCGACGGCGAGTTTCGCCGCGATCTTGGCGATGGGGAAACCCGTGGCCTTGGAGGCCAGGGCGGAAGAACGGGACACGCGGGGGTTCATCTCGATGACGATCATCTCCCCGTTTTCGGGATTCACAGCGAACTGGCAGTTCGATCCCCCCGTTTCGACGCCGATTTCCCGCATGATGGCAATCGACGCATCCCGCATCACCTGGTATTCCCGGTCGGTCAGGGTCTGGGCCGGCGCCACGGTGATGGATTCACCCGTATGGACCCCCATGGGATCGAGATTCTCAATGGAGCAGATGATGACGACGTTATCCGCCTTATCCCGCATGACCTCGAACTCGTATTCCTTCCAGCCCAAAACCGACTGCTCCAGCATGACTTCATGGATCATGCTGGCATCGAGACCCACCTTGGCAATTTCCATCAGGTCTTCCCGGTTGTAGGCCACGCCGCTGCCGGTCCCACCCAGGGTAAAGGAAGGCCGGATGATGATGGGAAAGCCGATCCATTCTGAAATCTGCTGAACATCTTCCATGGACCGGGCAAAACCGCTTTGGGGAACCTTGAGGCCAATGTGCTCCATGGCGGCGCGAAACTTGCCCCGGTCCTCCGCCTTGTGGATGACATCCACAGAGGCGCCGATCATCTCGACACCGAATTTCTCGAGAACGCCCATCTCGGCCACGGCCACCGCCGTGTTCAATCCCGTCTGACCGCCCAGGGTCGGCAAGAGCGCGTCGGGCCGTTCCTTCTCGATGATCTTCGCCACCGCTTCGGGCGTAATCGGCTCCACGTAGGTCCGATCCGCCGTCTCCGGGTCCGTCATGATCGTCGCGGGATTGCTGTTAACGAGGACGACCTCATAGCCCTCTTCCTTCAGGGCTTTGCAGGCCTGGGTTCCGGAATAGTCGAATTCACAGGCCTGGCTGATGATGATGGGGCCAGACCCGATGATGAGAATTTTCTTGATGTCGGTTCGTTTCGGCATAAGGTTTTTATCTAAAGACCTTTTGAGCTAACCGGTCGTTATCTCAATTCATTTATTGTTGTAATCACCCCTCCTCGGGAGGGAGAAAACCAAGGATGAACATCCTTGTCCTCCCGGACCCAATCCGGGACCCATTGGCAGGGTGTCACGCACTGGAAATGGATTCCAGGTCGCGCTGCGCTTGCCTGGAAGATCTCCTGGCTTCTGTCTCTTGTCTCCTGCCCCCTGTCTTCTGCCCTACTCCCACTCAATCGTACTCGGCGGCTTTGAACTGATGTCGTAAACGACCCGGTTCACGCCCCGCACTTCATTGATGATCCGGTTGGCAATGCGGCCCAGCAGGTCGTGAGGCAGCTTCGCCCAGTCCGCCGTCATGGCGTCGTCGCTGGTGACGGCCCGAATGGCCAGAATGTGCTCGTAGGTCCGCTGGTCTCCCATGATGCCTACGCTTTTAATCGGGAGCAGGACCGCAAAGGATTGCCAGAGTTTCCGGTAATAACCCGCCGTCCGGATTTCATCCTGCAAAATCACATCGGACTTCTTGAGGATCGAAAGCCGCTTTTCCGTCACCTCGCCGATGATCCGGATGGCCAGTCCCGGACCCGGGAACGGCTGCCGCCAGA
Source organism: uncultured Syntrophales bacterium (assembly GCA_964494155.1). Lineage (GTDB taxonomy): Bacteria > Desulfobacterota > Syntrophia > Syntrophales > JAAYKM01 > JAAYKM01. The sequence continues at coordinate 26,378 of CAZBQX010000019.1, read as the reverse complement.
TCATTTCTTCCGGCAGGCCCAGTTCCTTACCCAACAGGCGGACTTCATCCTTGAAGAGGTGCTTGAGCGGTTCCACCAGCTTCAGGCGCATCTTCTTCGGAAGCCCGCCCACGTTGTGGTGGGACTTGATGACCGCGCTGGGACCGCCGAAGGCGGACCGGGATTCGATAATGTCCGGGTAGAGGGTTCCCTGTGCCAGGAAAGCGGCTCCCTTGATGCCTTTGGCCTCCTTGTTGAATACTTCGATAAAAGTCCGGCCGATGATCTTCCGTTTCCTTTCCGGAGCGGCCACCCCCTTCAGGCGGTCGAGAAAGAGCTTCTTGGCCCGGACAAAACGGAGGTTGATTTTGTAGTGTTTCCTGAATACGTCCTGCACCTTTTGGGCTTCTCCTTCCCGAAGGACCCCGTTATCGACAAAAACGCAGGTAAGCTGATCGCCGATGGCCTGATGCAAGAGCAGCGCCGCGACGGATGAATCGACGCCGCCGCTCAGGCCAAGGATAACCTTCCCTGCACCGACCTGGTTGCGGATCTCCTCAACGGCATCCCGGGCAAAAGACTTCATTGTCCAGGATTTCTCGCATTTACAGATGCCGAAGAGGAAGTTCTCCAGCATCTTCTTCCCTTCATGGGTGTGGACCACCTCCGGATGGAACTGGAACCCGTAAAAGTTTTTTATCCGGTTTTCAGCCGCCGCCACCGGCGTGTTATCCGTGAGCGCCGTGGACTGGAAGCCCTCGGGAAGCTTCTGAATGGAGTCGCCATGGCTCATCCAGCACTGGGTCGTCTGATCGATTCCTTGGAATATGCCCCCGTTGTCTTTAACAATAAGACCGGCAAAGCCATACTCCCGCTTATTTGCCCGTGAGACGACACCCCCCAGCACGTTCACCATGTACTGCATGCCGTAACAGATGCCGAGAACGGGAATACCCAGGTCAAAGATCCCCGGATCGACCTTGGGGCTCCCCTTTTCGTAAATGCTCGCGGGCCCTCCCGATAAAATGATTCCTTCGGGGTTGAAGGCCCTGATCTGTTCGAGGGGAATATCCGGCGGTTCAATCTGGCAGTAGACATGATGTTCCCGGACGCGCCGGGCAATCAACTGGTTGTACTGGGAACCGAAATCAACGATAAGAATCAAGGGAACACTCCTTGGTTTTATTTCATTTTCGCCCGAAAACGTTTCTGGACCTTTACTTTGCGCCGGTCATCATCCCGACGAAGCGGTCGAACAGATACATGGCGTCGTTCGGGCCCGGCGCCGCTTCCGGATGGTACTGCACGCTGAAAGCCCGCAGGTCCGGATAGTACAGGCCCTCCGACGTCCGGTCGTTGAGATTGTAGAAGGTCACCTTTTTCTCCCGCATGACCGATTCGGGCTCCACAACAAAGCCGTGGTTCTGGGAAGTGATCTCCACCCTGTCGTTTTCCAGGCTTTTCACCGGCTGGTTGATTCCGTGATGGCCGAATTTGAGCTTTGCCGTCCTGCCGCCGACAGCCTGGCCAAGCACCTGGTGTCCCAGACAGATTCCGAAGATAGGGATTTTACCCATGAGTGCCCGCACCGTTTCCACAATGGACGAAAGCGCCGCCGGGTCGCCCGGGCCGTTGGACAAGAGCAGCCCGTCGGGTTGATAGGCCAGAATCTCCTCGGCAAGCGTTTTCGCCGGGACAACGAAGACTTCGCAGCCCCGCGCTTCCAGACACCGGAGGATGTTGAACTTGACGCCGCAGTCCAGAACCACGACCCGTTTCCCCGTCGAGGGCGGCAAATCTTTTTCGATGGATTGAGGCAGTCCCTGAGTCCAACGGTAGGGGTGAGAACAGGTGACGCTCTTGACGAGGTCGCGCCCTACCAGTCCAGGATAGGCTTTCGCCTTTTTCACCAATGCCGCAGGATTTCCGATCTTTGTTGTGAGGACACCCCGCATGGCCCCATGGAGACGGATACGCCGGGTCAGGGCCCGGGTATCGATTCCTTCGACACCCAGCTTGTCGTGGGCCTCAAGAAAGTCCCGCAAGCTCTGGCGGCTCCGCCAGTTGCTGGGGTGCGGCTGGTATTCCTTGACGATAAAGCCTTCCAGATGAATCCCGCCCGATTCCATATCCTCGGGATTGATCCCGTAATTCCCCACGAGAGGATAGGTCATGGTCACGATCTGCCCCTTGTAGGAGGGATCGGTAATAACTTCCTGGTAACCCGTCATGCCAGTATTAAAGACGACCTCCCCCAGCACTTCACCGGACCCGGCGAAGGCGTAACCGCGGTAGATCGTTCCGTCTTCCAAAACGAGGAGGGCTTGTTTTTTCCGTCCTAAAAGCGTCATTTTGCCCTTTACGGACCTCCTTAATAAGTTGAAAAAGTAGATCGCTTATTACAGCATTGGACGTCTATGGTCAATTTCAATTTCAGCTTCCGGTAAGCATTATAACGGAAATGAATTCAGTGCCTTTGCCGTTCGGCCGTCATTCGAGCGGCGTATTTTCCACCAGGCGCCAGATGCCGCAGGGACAGGCCCCGGCGCAAAATCCGCAGCCGATACAACGCGTTTCATCGACTATATACTCGTACGCCTCTCCTTCCGCAGGAACCCGGGAAATTGCCTGCTCAGGGCAAAGATTGGCACAGAGACCGCAATCCCGGCAGGCCCCGCAGGAGGCACATTGCGCGGCACAGGCTGTTGCCGATTCACCAGGCCTGATTTCAGGGGGGTAGTACTCCAAATGTACCCGTTCGGGCTCGATGGCCGGCAAACGATCCCAGGTCGCCTCACGGCCTTTAAGCAGATCGTCGATCATCCGGGCAGCCGTGCAGCCGGCGCCGATGGCCTCAGTCAAAAGCCCCGGACGGACCACGTCTCCAATGGCAAACACCCGGGGATCGGTTGTCCGGAAATACGCATCGACAGCAATGAAACCTTTTTGCCTCCCGATCTCCGCCGGGACGAAATCCAGAACCGGCTCGTCACCGATAGAGACGATCACCATATCGGCAGGTAGTATTTCCCCGTCCGTCAGAACCACACCCTGCTCTGAAATGGCCTGGGTAAAGCGCGGCCAGAGGAATGTCGCACCGGCGGTTTCCGCCGCTTTCCTTTCCTTGCCGAAAGAAGCCGGTTCCTGAATGTCGATCAGGGTGACAACAGCGGCGCCCAGACGGTAAGCCTCGGCGGCGGCATCGCAGCCCACATTGCCCGCCCCGATGACGACGACCCGACGTCCGGGAATAGCATCGTTGTGCTTCGCCCGCTTCAGAAAGTCCAGGGCAGTCTGAGCCCGTTCGATGCCCGGTATATTCAACATTCTCGGTTTTTGGGCACCGGCAGCAAGGACGACATAATCATAATCGTCCCGGATTTTCTTGAATTCCTGCTGGTTGAGGGGAGCCGACAGACGTACCCATTGAATGCGGTCCGTTACGCGCTTTAATTCGTGATCGACAACTTTTCCCGCAATGCGGCTCTCGGGAATCGTGGCGGTGATCTTCCCGCCGAGACGTTCCTGAGAATCATAGATAACCGGTTCATGCCCCTTGAGCCAGAGCTGCCAGGCGACGGAAAGCCCGGCCGGACCACCGCCGATGACGGCGATCTTCTTCCCTGTCTCCGGCGCCCGTTCCGGTGGCTTGGCCTCAAGGCTGCACTTACCCAGTTGGGTGATGTCCACGGAAGGCCAGTTGACCGTGCGACGGGTACAATGATCCATGCAGAGATTGGGACAGAGATAGCCGCAGACGGTGGCGGGAAACGGCGTATATTTGAGCGCCAGATCAACCGCCTCGTCCATGGCCCCCTTCCGGATCAGTTCCCAGCGTTTCTGAACGGGAATACCTGTCGGACAGTGGGCCTGGCAGGGAGGCAGATACTTTTCATTTTCCCACAGCGGAACATAGCGCCGGAGATCGCCCCGGGTAATCACCTCAACATGACTCATGTCAATACGGGTCAAATCTCCGATCAGGCCCCCGGTTCCCAGGTTCTTATCCCAAACCTCTTTCCTGAAGGCGGACATTTTACGGGCCGGGCCGCCGACTTTTTCATAAGGTTTCCGGGCGACAAGGAGACGCCAGGCGCTGCGCTCCGAAGCAAGGTGCGGATACAGGTCCTCCTGCTCGATCCGCCGGAGAAAATCCCGCAGGCCACCGGTCAGCCACAGCCATTCTTCATCATCGGGCACCGTCAACCGGGCGTCCTGTTCACTGAATCCCTGATGGGGTCCGCGGAAAAAGATCTTGCCGCCCACCATGCCCACACAGGGACGGTAACCCAGGACATTGTCTTTTCTTGGGGAACCGTGACCGCAAATAACTGCGATTCCCCCGGCCATGAATTCTGCAAAAGAATCGCCGACGCTGCCCAAAACCCACATCTCGGGAGGACTGAAGCGGGGATTGTGCTTGGTCATGGTCATCGCCCGGGCGCCGGTGTCGCCGGCGATGGAAATCCTTCCCTGTGCCATGGCGTTCCCGGTGCCATTGGTAACGTTGCCCCGGACAATGATTTCCGCACCGGCGTTCAGCCAGCCCACATCGTCGGAGGCGGAACCGATACAGTCAATCGTCGTATTGGGAAACCCCATGGACCCCAGACGCTGTCCCGACGTCCCGGTTACGCGGATACGTACGGGTTCCCGTCCTGTCTGCCAGAGACGGCCGCCGATGCCATGCTGGCCCTGGGCGATGATTTCAATGTCCCGGAAGCCATCCTGGATCGCTTGATGAATCCGTTCCTCAAGGACCCGCGAATCCAGCCGTGCGAGATTTTCCATACCGGGAATGATCATGGTCGTATTATTGCTCATAAGAACACCCTGTATTCGCTGCGATATCGTAATCGATGCCGAGATCACACACTTTATTATCCTGAGAGACTGCGAAGGACCTTACCTTCACACAAGGTTTTTCGTCGCTGAAGCGCCTCAGAATGACAGCAAAAGTCTTTTCTAAAAGGACTTTAAAACCAGCAAAGTAAAGTGCGATTTTCATCATTCTCATGCAAAAGCTCCGCTTAAATAACATACTTGATGCCCAGACGTTGGGCAGCGTTGTAATCGTCGATGCCGATTGCGTCGGACATGCCAATGGGCAGTGACGTGGAGCGCCCCAATGGGGCAACAATCTTTTTCAGTTCCGTATCGAAGGAGACAAAGACATCGACGAGCCGCTCCGCCACCTTTTCCGGGTCGAGACGCCGGTACAGCCTCGGATCCTGCGAAGTGATCCCCTTGGGACACAGACCGATATTGCAGATATTGCAGCGATCCGCTTCCGATCCGACACAGCCGGCCGCCGCCTGCATGATATACTTCGCCGAATGGACCCCGCTGGCCCCGAGCATGATGAGCGCCGCGGCATTGGCGGCCAGGTTCCCGTTTTTGCCGCAGCCCCCCCCTGCAAACAGAGGTAGTTCATTCTGTTTGCCGATCTTGACCAGGTTCAGGTAGGCGTCCCGGACACTGCTGGCAATGGGATGGCCCATGTGGTTCATGGATACATTGTAGGCTGCACCGGTGCCGCCGTCCTCGCCGTCCATGACCAGACCCGCCGCGTAGGGATTCCGGGTCAGGTTGTTCAGAACCGCAAGCGACGTACTCGTCGCGGAAATTTTCGGGTAAACGGGCACCCGGAAACCCCAGGCCATGGACATGGACTGGATCATTTTTGCCACGGCTTCCTCGATGGAATATTTCGTCTGGTGCGTCGGTGGACTGGGAAGGTTTACCCCCTGGGGCACCCCACGGATGGCAGCAATGAGGCGATTGACCTTGTACCACATCAAAAGCCCGCCGTCGCCCGGCTTGGCGCCCTGGCCGTACTTGATCTCGATGGCACAGGGGTCCTCCACCATCTCCGGCAGGGCGTGAATGATTTCATCCCATCCGAAATAACCGCTGGCGATTTGAAGGATGACGTATTTCAGGAAGCGTGACCGCAGCAGGCGTGGAGGACAGCCTCCCTCGCCTGTGCAAAAGCGCACGGGCATGCCCATTTCCTCGTTCAGGTAGGCCACACCCATCTGCAACCCCTCCCACATGGTGGGCGACAGGGCGCCGAAAGACATGCTGCCGATCACCAGAGGATAAATCTCCCGCACCGGCGGAATCCAGCCTTCTTCTCGTGTCACCCGGAGAATCTCTTCCGGCGGCAAAATCCTGCCCAAGAGCGTCCGGAGTTCAAACTCGTGGCGCCCTGCATCAAGGGCCGGATCCGTCAGCATGGAGATCCGGACGAACTTGATCCGGTCCAGAAGGCTTCCCGGATCGTTCCGACGACCGCCCCGGCGCCGGGGTTCGCCATGCTGGTTGTTGTGAAAGCGCAGTTTGTCCGGCTCGTCGTTATGAATTGGCATGATGGCGTGATTCGGGCAGACCAGATCACACATGCCGCAGCCGATACAGGCAAAAGCCGGATCGGTCCGCTGACGGATACCGTGGTAGACGCTGTAGAGATTGCCCGGCTTCTCCGTCAGTCCCAAGGGGACCTGGAGGGTCCGCTTTCGGTGCACGCCCAGTTCGATTGCCCGCACCGGGCACACAGCGGTGCAGCGCCCGCAGAGGGTACACTTTTCCTTGCTCCAGAGAATCTGCCAGGGCAGGTCCTTCGTACTTAAGACAGAGGGGGTAATTCTTCCCATTGGCTCCATTTTTTAACCTCCTGACGATCCCGCGGCACATAGACCGTGTCGTACTTCATGGGCTGAAAATCCAGTTGCCGGTTTCGATCCGGGATGGCAGCGTCAAGACCGCACATCTCCGAGCAGAAGGCAAACATGCCCGCATCACCTCCGACAACACCGGGCCGTAATTTCTTGCTGTCCTGGACCATGAACAGGGTCTTGTCCGGAAGACACCCCATGACGCAGTTCGGACCGTCGATAATAAGCGGCCGGCAGCTTTGCTTCAAAAGGCGCAGCAGCTTGCCGTCCGGGTGTCGTGCCAGTTCCTCATCCTTGAGCGGTGTAATGATATGCTTGTACATATCCAAACCCAAACCCAGGTGGTTCGTTGCATAATGGAGGATATGGGTAAACACCTCCGAATCAGACTGATAACCTGTATAGCCCGTACAGCCCCGGGACATGAGAAACTCCCGGATAGGCAGGAAGGCCGTGTTCTCACCGTTGGTCATGGTGGCGATGCCCTGGATGAAAAAGGGATGACAGGCGTAGATATCGATGGCGTAGTTGGTATTCTGGCGTCCCTGGGCCATGATGATCCGGGCGTTAAGTTCCGGGCGGTCCAGACCAAGGTATTCAGCAACCGCCATGGGATCGCCGACCTCCTTGATCATGATCACATCAGGCCAAAAGCTGAAGACCAGCATGGACCCGTCTTTTTCCCCAAGTTCACGCAAACGCAGGCGTATCTTCAGCAGGCGTTCCTGAATCTCTTTTTCGCTCAGGGACTCCCATTCCGTAGGATACTCGTAAACCCGGATCAGATAATTGTCCCGTTTGGGTGTGCCGGTGGGTGGATTTTTCACCGATTTGATGGATAGTTTGTATTTGACCATGAAATCGAGGTCCATCATGATCCGGTCCAGGGCATTGATCCCCTCGTTGGAAAAGATACCCGACAGGATGGGGTTTTTCCGGAACAACTGGAATTCCCCGCCCAGATCAGACAGGAAGAGCCCGACACCGGAGCCGTCATGCCCTTCCTTCATTACGTCCAGGGCACGAATTGCTGTCATCGGCGAAATCGGTTCGTGACTGGTTATGGCAAACAATCGACACATGAGGATCGATCCTTTCGTAATCTAAGTGAATAAATCAATGATGTACATGGGCTCCTGATCGAGAACTTCCGTTACACAGTAAATGCCAAAGCCATGCCATGATACCGGCATAGACTAAAATTGGACACAACAGGGAGAGAGACACACACTTGTCGAAAGGAAAAACGCAAGGATAATAAGGCACAAGCTGACATCTATGCAAGAGATATTCGGACACAGACTCTTTCGACCCAACAATTCATCAGCATGAGGAAAACATCAAGCAACGGAGAGACCATTTCAGAAAGGACCGCCACTGCGCCTCATTTTTACTGCGTCGCCAATCAGAAACATAGTATTGATACATTTTTGTTGCTTAATTAATTCGTGTGACACATTTATGTACTATAAAAATATAATCGCTACCCTCTGCACAAGGTATCCCGGGGCCAAGATGCACGACAGAGGCAGCCATGCTTATCATGGATAGTCAGATTAGAAATGATAACTTATTGAATTAAAAGGGTGTTGTTCACTTTTTTCTCGGCAGCTACCGTAATAAAGGGTTTATGCTCAGGCGATCTGTGGTGTGGTTTGACCTCATCATTTGTGCGGATTGAAAATGGAACGATATTTGCCTAAAGGTAACCGACGCGTTCTTCCCGTTATGTGAAGAAATGGACATCCCGTGTTCATTGCTCATAAAGAATCAAAGACGCACAGGAAAGGGAATATAATAAAAAAATCTTTACCGGATAGGGAGTTATAAAAATATTTTTTTTCTGCTATAGTTGTGCGCCCGATGGACATCGGACTCATCTCAGGCAGAAATCAGAAAGATTGAAGAGGATAAGACCATGATTAAAAACAGTAAAGAGGTGAATTCCTTACACGAGATTTTCGGTTCCAACGTGTTCAGCGATGCCATTATGAAGGAACATTTGCCGAAACCGACTTACAAAGCGCTGAGAAAGACAATCGACGAAGGGCTCGATCTCGACCCCGCCGTGGCGGATGTCGTCGCCATCGCCATGATGGATTGGGCCATCGAAAAAGGGGCGACCCATTTTACCCACTGGTTTCAGCCCATGACAGGTATTACGGCGGAGAAACACGATGCCTTCATTTCCCCGACCGCCGACGGCAAGGCGATCATGGAGTTCTCCGGAAAGGAGCTGATCAAAGGAGAGCCGGATGCGTCCTCTTTCCCCTCCGGCGGAATGCGGGCCACATTCGAAGCGCGGGGCTACACCGCCTGGGACTGCACATCGCCGGCCTTCGTCAAGGACGGCACCCTATGCATCCCAACGGCTTTCTGTTCCTACACCGGGGAAGCCCTGGACAAAAAAACCCCCCTGCTGCGTTCCATGGAAGCCCTTTCCAGACAGGCCATGCGTGTTTTGAAACTCTTCGGCAACAAAACCGCCGCCAAGGTCATCACGACCATCGGACCCGAACAGGAATATTTTCTCATCGACAAGCGGATGTACGATCTGCGAAAAGATCTGATTTTTACCGGCAGAACCCTGTTCGGCGCCAAACCACCGAAGGGTCAGGAGATGGAGGATCATTATTTCGGCAGTCTGAAGGAGCGTATATCCTCTTTTATGAAAGAATTGGACGAGGAACTCTGGAAACTCGGTGTTGCTGCCAAAACGAAACACAACGAGGTGGCTCCGGCTCAGCATGAACTGGCGCCGATTTTTACCACCGCCAATATCGCAACGGACCACAACCAGCTTACCATGGAAATGATGAAGAAGATCGCCCTAAGGCACGGCATGGTTTGTCTGTTGCATGAGAAGCCTTTCGCTGGCGTAAATGGGTCGGGGAAACACGTCAACTGGTCTATGGCGACCGACGACGGCCAGAATCTGCTTGAGCCAGGACATACGCCGCATGAGAACGCTCAATTCCTTGTGTTTTTATGCGCTGTCATCAAGGGTGTTGATGAATATGCCGATCTGATCCGGGCCTCGGCCGCGACGGCCGGTAATGACCACCGCCTCGGAGCCAACGAAGCACCGCCTGCTATTATTTCGGTCTATCTGGGAAGCCAGTTGATGGATATCCTGGAACAGATTGCGGACGGCGGGGCGACCAGTTCCAGTCAGGGCGGCCTGTTGAAGATCGGTGTCACGACCTTGCCGGATCTGCCGAAGGACTCCACAGACCGGAACCGGACTTCTCCTTTCGCCTTTACCGGCAACAAGTTCGAATTCAGAATGGTGGGGTCTTCCGCTTCTACAGCTACAGCAAGTTTCACACTGAACACCATTGCGGCGGAAATATTGAAGCAGATTGCGGACCGCCTGGAAAAGGCAAAGGATTTTCAGGCCGAGGTTCAGAAACTGCTGCGGGAAATCGTCAAGAAACACAAGAAAATCATTTTCAATGGCAACAACTACTCTGATGCCTGGGTTGAAGAGGCGAAAGAAAGGGGGCTCCCCAACATTAATTCGACCGTGGCCGCCATACAGGCCATGATTGCAGACAAAAATGTGGCGCTCTTCCAAGAACACGATATTTTGACCCGGCATGAAATGGAATCCCGCTGCGAAATCAACCTTGAAAACTATATCAAGGTGATCAACATCGAGGCATTGACCATGCTCGAAATGGCGAAGCGGCAAATCCTGCCTGCCGTGATCAAGTATGCGGCCATGGTGGCTGATTCTATCAACACCATTAAAAAAACGGGTGTAAAGGCCGATATATCGGTGCAGGAAGAATTGCTGAAAGAGGTCTCATCACTGGCCGCCGCATTCCGGAACAATATCGTTGCGCTGGAAAAGGCGGTAACGCAGGCTGTCGGCATATGCGGCGATACCTTCGGGCGCGCCTGTTTCTACCGGGATCAGGTTTTTGTGAAGATGGGGGCTCTGAGGGCGACCGGCGATAAACTGGAAACCCTGGTTGACGAGGATTACTGGCCCATGCCGACCTACGGCGACTTGCTGTTTAACGTTTAACCAACACAAAAGGGGCGGGAATACATTCCGCCCCTTTGTTCTTTAAAGAACAAATTTGCTCCTTTGCGAATCAAAATAAAGAACAAATTTGTCCGATTCTGCTTATGATCCCAGAGAAGGTCAAAATCGGGAACAGATCGCTTGTCATTACAAGAAGCGCCGGGGACGAGAAATCTTAGAAGCAAACAAGATTTCTCACGTCCGGTCGAAATGGCTTTCTTTGTTATGTTTAGGAAAGCGGAATCAACGATTTTGATTATGGTTTGCCGACTTCCCTCTTCTCTACCTTCCCTTTCCGGTATCGTGTCGGATCAATCCCCAGTTTCCGGACTTTATACTGCAGAATGCGTTTAGTCGTGCCCAAAAGCCTGGCCGCCTGGGTCTGGTTTCCGTGGGTCTCCTTGAGCACATCCAGGATGAGGGCTCTTTCCTGCGACTCAATAACCGTACTCAACCTTCCCCCCTCTTTTTTGTCCCCTTCCCGGGTTTTCGTCTGTAAGGAAGGCGGCAGGTGGATCATCTCAATGGATTCTCCCTCCGCCAATAGAACGGCCCGCTCAATGCAGTTTTCGAGTTCCCGGACATTGCCCGGCCAGGGATTGGCCAGAAAGACCTCTATGACTTCGTTTGCAATGCGTTTTACCGGTTTTCCCAGTTCCTTTGCATACTTCAGTACAAAATGATCCGCCAGGAGAATGATGTCGTTCCCCCGGTCCCGCAAGGGCGGCAGATAAATCGGAAAGACGCTCAGCCGGTAGTACAGATCGCTGCGAAACTGGCCGGCGGTGATCCCATCCTCCAGTCTTCGGTTCGTCGCGGCAATCACCCGGGCATTCGTCCGGACAACCTTCGATGAACCCAGGGGCTGGAACTGTTTTTCCTGGAGTACCCGCAGAAGTTTCGCCTGAGCGGCCGCCGATAATTCCGACACTTCGTCCAAAAAGATGGTGCCGTCGTTGGCCTCCTCGAAACGGCCGCGGTGCTGGCGAAGGGCGCCCGTAAATGCGCCCTTTTCATGGCCGAACAGCTCGCTTTCGATCAGGGTATCGGGAATGGCGGCACAATTGACCTGGATCAGTGGGCCTTTGCTGCGGGGACTGTTCATGTGGATCGCCCGGGCGATCTGTTCCTTACCTGTGCCGGTTTCACCCAGGACAAGAACCGTCGTGGTCGAATCCGCCACATGCCGGATCAGGGCAAAGACTTCCTGCATCCCCTTGGAATGACCAATAATCTCGGTGGAAATCGTTTTCCCCTGGTTGACGAGGCGCCGCAAGCGGCGGTTTTCCTCTTCCAGGGCCAGGATATGAACCGCCTTGGCAATCAGTTCCGCCACGGAAGATAAAACGGCCAGTTCCCGATCCAAATCGGACACTTCCTTGGCTCCTTTGTCGGCGGAAAGAATCCCCACGACGTTGGCATCGTAAATGATAGGAACACAGAGAAACGACAGCTCATTACGATTCAGGGCCCGGCGGGCGCCGGTGCGATCCAGGAAACGCACTTCTTTCCCGAGGTTGGGGACCGCCATGGGCCGACCGGTTTGGGCCACCTTGCCGGTGATCCCCTCCCCCATGCGGTAGGAGATTTCCATGCCTTCGAGGTTGATGCCATGGGCCACCTCCAGCCAGGCCTCGCCGGTATCCCGGTCCAGCAGCGAGATCATACCCCGCTGCATGCCCAGACGGCCTTTCATCTCCTGCAAAACCTGTTCGAGTTGGTCCCGCAGATCCCATGGCTGGGCCAACGCCCGGGCAATCGCATGTAGGGCAGCCAGTTCCTCGTAATTATGCGTACTCACAATGATTCTCCATGCGTTTTTACTGATGGCTATAACACAAAACCGACTTTTCAAACAATATGAAACAAAAATGAACCGTTTACCGACCCCTCCTGCAACGACACAAAATGGTCAAAGCCCACTGTTGGCGACTTTTACCGTTCTGGTATGAAACTTGTAATCTACAAATCAAATCAACACTGACAGAGGTACACCATGCCTACATTTTCCCGCGTGAGCACCGGCGTTGAAGGGCTCGATGAAATCCTCAATTTCCTGCAGATGGGCGACAACGTGGTCATGCAGGTAGATGATATCGACGCATACAAATCCTTCGTCCTGCCCTATGTCAAGACTGCCCTGGCCGCCCATCGGCGCGTTGTTTATATGCGCTTTTCACATCATGAAGCCCTGTTGAAAAACACCGGACAGATCACCGTCTACAAACTGAACGCCAACGCCGGCTTTGAATCCTTCTCCACCCAGGTCCACAATATCATCCGTCAGGAAGGACGGGATGTCTTCTATGTCTTTGATTGCCTGTCCGACCTTTTGTTGGCTTGGGCGACGGACCTGATGGTCGGAAATTTCTTTGTTATTACATGTCCTTATCTGTTTGAATTAAACACCGTCGCTTATTTCGCCCTGCTGCGGGGCCGTCATTCCTTCAAGACCGTCGCCCGGATTCGGGATACGACCCAGGTCCTGCTCGATGTTTACAATTACCAGGACAAGGTCTGCGTCCATCCCCTCAAGGTCTGGAACCGCTACTCGCCGACCATGTTCCTGCCCCACATCCGGGAAGGGGAAAAGTTCATCCCTTTGATGAGCAGTGTCGATGCCAGCAACCTCTTTTCTTTTCTCGCCCATAAAGGGTCCATGAACGCCGAGCGCCATCTGGATTACTGGGACCGTCTTTTTCTGCGGGCGCGGGAAATGCAGGAAGACGATGGGCCGGAAACCGCCGCGGAGAGACAGAAAATGGTCGAACAGCTTTCCCGGGTCCTTTTAGGACGGGAAAAGCGGATGTTGTCGCTGGTCCGGAAATATTTTACGCTAAAGGATATTCTGGAAATTAAAGACCGCTTGATCGGTACGGGTTTTATCGGCGGGAAATCGCTGGGCATGCTCCTGTCGCGGAACATTCTCCAACGGGACAAAACTTTCAACTGGTCGGAACACCTTGAACTCCATGATTCCCATTATGTCGGCTCCGATGTCTTCTATTCCTACATGGTGCAAAACGGCTGGTGGAAACTGCTGATGGCCCAGAAGACCAAGGAGGGCTATTTTAAATTCGCCCGGGAATTGAAAGACGTCATGTTGAACGGGGTTTTCCCTTCGGAAGTCAAGGCACAGTTCCAGTTGATGCTCGAATATTACGGTCAATCGCCTATTATCGTCCGCTCTTCCAGTCTTCTGGAAGACGCTTTCGGCAACGCCTTCGCCGGCAAGTATGAAAGTTACTTCTGCGCCAATCAGGGAACACCGGAGGAGCGCTACGAGAATTTCGAAGAAGCCGTGCGAAAAATTTACGCCAGCACCATGAACGAAGACGCGCTGATCTATCGCTTCCAGCGGGGACTGGACCAGCAGGACGAACAGATGGCGCTCCTGGTACAGCGTGTCTCGGGAGCCTACCGGAAGCACTACTTCTTCCCTGAAATCGCCGGTGTCGGTCTTTCTTACAACACCTTCGTATGGAAGCAGGGCATGGATCCCCGGGCGGGGATGCTGCGCATGGTCTTCGGCCTGGGCACCCGTGCTGTGAATCGCGTGGAAAACGACTACCCCCGTATCGTGGCCCTCGACGCCCCCCTGGTCAAGGCCCATCACGACCTGAACGACACCCGGCGTTTCTCCCAGCATGACGTGGATATGCTGAATCTGAATGAAAACCGCTTCGTTTCTCTGCCGCTTTCGGAAGTCCTGGAAGAGGGACTGGAAGCAAGAATGGAACTCCTGGGAATTCGGGACTTTGAAGCCATGGAAAAAATGGCGGAGGCTGGGCGGCCATTGAAAGATTACTGGATTCTGACCTTCGACGAACTCCTTTCCACGACGGAATTTCCTGAAATCATGTCCCGTATGCTCAAGAAACTGGAGGGGGTTTATGAATATCCCGTCGACATCGAATTCACGGCGAATTTCAACCTGGAAGGCAAACTGCAGGTGAACCTGCTCCAGTGCAGACCCTTCCAAACCAAGGGCCAGCAGACCCGGATGGTCATCCCGGAAGAAATTGAGGACCATCGCATTTTACTGCGCCAAGAGGGCAATTTCATGGGCGGGAGCGTCTCCCAACCCATCTCCCGCATCATCTACATCGATCCCCAGGGCTACTCCCGGCTTACCCTGTCAGGGAAATACGATGTGGCGCGTCTGGTGGGCCGTTTGAACAAACTGATCGACAGCCGTCGCGACCTGCCGACGATTCTGATGGGACCGGGCCGCTGGGGCACAACCACCCCCGCCATGGGCGTTCCCGTAACGTTTTCGGAGATCAACAACATCGCCGCCATCGCCGAAATTGCCTACCAGTATGGCAGTCTCATCCCGGATCTCTCCTTCGGAACCCATTTCTTCCAGGATCTCGTGGAAATGGACATCTTTTACATGGCCATTTACCCGGAACGGGACAGGGTGTTTTTCAACATGGCATGGCTGGAGTCCCACCCCAACCGTCTGGTGGACCTACTGCCGGACGACGCCGCTTACACCGAAGTCGTCCGTGTCATCGACATGGACAAGCAGGATCTCCGGCTCATGTCCGACGTCGTGTCCCAGCAGTTGATCTGTTACAGCCAGGGATAATAGAGGAGGTTAATAAAAACATGCCACCGGCACGGATGCGGACATAAGATGAGTTGCAGTCACCGGCATTCGTAACGCTTTTTTTTAAAGAATTGTTTTTTCTTTGATACTTTCTACGGACTCACTGGTCCCGAGAAGAACGAGTTTGTCTCCTATTTCCAACCTTTCATCAGGCTTGGGCATTGGAAGACGTTTTTCTCCGCGGATAATTCCAATAATCGTCGTCCCGTATTTTTCCCTGAACCTCGTTTCTGCAAGGGTTTTCCCGTTCAGCAACGAATCAGCACCAATTTTAATTTCCGCAAAAGCAAATTGCTTGGAATCCGAAGCTGGCTCTGCCTCCCCGATCTGCTGGAGATATTTTTCCGCGTGTCTGAGGGTCTCCGAATCGCCCATGAGTATTAAACGATCTGCGGGAAAGAGCTGAAAATCCGGATCAGGATCGAGATAAACCCGGCCGGCACGGCTGATCGCCAGAATGGAAATGCCCGTTATGGCACGCAGATCCAAATCTCGAATGATCTGACCGGCAAAGATGGACCCTTTTCTCAACTTTACCTCGGCAAGGTCGAGGGGCCAATCCAAACCGGCGGGAAACAGTTGCATCGTTTCGGTTAATGAATCGACAGCCTCTTCTGAGGCATCACTAAACGGTCTCAGGACTTTTGTAGCCCCCCATGAAAGATAGGTTTCCGCCTCTTCCTCATTCTGGGCTGTCAGGGCGATGTTACCGGAATATTTTTTCTCCTGCAGCAGCTGGCGCAGCGTTAAATTCAAATTCTTGTCTCTAACTGTGCTGACCACCCAAGATGCTTTATGAAGAGGAAGGTTATCGAGCATCTCGGGATCGCCGACATCGCCAAAAAAAACAGGCAATCCGCGCGAACGCCATATTTCGAGAGCCTGGGGATTAAAATCCACCCCGGCCACCTTTTTTCTCCTTTCCAGGAGATGCTGCGCGATACCGCTGCCGTAATTGCCCAATCCTATCAATAGCACATCGACTTCCGCATCCTTCCATTGATCGGTGATCATCTGTTCGCGATAAGGATGCTTGCGTTCAAATATTTTCAAGGGTTCAGTCAGCCAGCGGTAAAGTGTCCCGGAGTAGAGAATCATGTAGGTGGACAAACAAATGGTGATCACGCCCACCAGGGTGATGAGACTCATCGCGTCCATACTGAGATGACCAAGACCGACACCCAACGCACCCAGAATCAGGGAAAACTCGCTGATCTGGGCGACGGTTAACCCGGCGAGCAACCCCGTACGGCGCCGATAGCCCATGTAGCCCATAATTGCAACAACAATAAGGGGATTGCCGATGAGTACAAAAAGAGAGAAATATATGGAATTTAGCACTTGCGGCCCCACCAGAGACAATTCCAGACGGGCTCCGAGATCGATGAAGAAAAACAGGAGAAGAAAATCCCGCAAACCCACCAGTCGCGCGGCTATCGCTTCGCGATAAGGCGTCGATGCAAGGGAGACCCCTGCCAGAAATGCACCCACTTCTTTGCTGAATCCAAGGTACTCCCCCACGGCAGACAAAAGTACCGCCCAAGAGATGGAAAACAGCACCAGCAGTTCCTGGCTCTGTGCCAGTCTTAAAGTAATTCCGGGAAGTAAGTAGCGCATCAGCAGAGCCAGACAAGCAAGCAGGCCGATGCCCTTGATAAATATCAATACAACGTTTTGAAAAACCGTCCCACCTTTTCCCGTCCCCGCCCCCAACGCCACAAGCATGATCATGGCAAGAATCGCGACAAGATCCTGCACGATAAGAAATCCGATAGCGATCCTGCCATGAAGACTGTCTAGTTCCTTTTTATCGGAGAGCAGCTTGACAATGATGATCGTGCTGGAGAAGGTTAATGCTAAGGCGATATAGAGCGATGCGACGACAGGAAAGCCCATCCATATGGCGATCAGGTATCCGAATAGGCTGGTAAACAATACCTGACCAAGTCCAGTGGCTAAAGCAACGGACCCCATGGTGCGGATGAGCCTTAAATCCAATCTAAGACCAACGACAAAAAGCAGGAGGGATATACCAATCTTGGAAAGCAGTTCTATCTTATCGTGGCTTTGAATCAGTGACAGACCAAAAGGTCCGACCAAGATTCCCGTCGCCAGAAATGAAACAATCAGCGGTTGACGCAGCAGGGCCCCAATGGCGCCTAAAATTGCAGCCAGTGTAAGAATCGCGGCGATTTCATAAAAAGGTTCCAAAACCATTTTACTCCTCGTTCCGTTGATGGGGTGATTTTCAACTACAATTCATATGGATGAAATCTCTCTTCAATGCATAAATCATTCAACACAAACGCAGCCATGCTCTACCTTAGTCCCGAAGTGATATAGCCGTGTTCAACACGGCAGACCGACCTTTGAAAAACCCCTATCCGACAAATCGCCGATGATGATGGGCCGCTTCGTACTCATCTTCGGTTTCATAAAGGGGCAGATAGAGTTCGCGTCGCACCTCATCCGTAAACTGGTATATCTGCTCGGCCGGTATGCCCAGATGCCTGAGCGCCTGGTGCGTCATTTCCAGGCTCGCTTCGAATTCGGGCTGGACGACATGGCCGACTCCCTGCTCATGCAATGCCCCGATTTCTTCGATCCCTTCCGCCCGGGTAATGATATGAAGGGTGGGGTTGATCTTTTTGGCCTGCTCGACGATTTCCCGGGCGACAACGGCCAACGGCGTCGTGATCAGCAACAGTTTTGCCTTGTCGAGTTCGGCGGCCCGGAGAATCGTCTCTTTGCTTGCGTCTCCATAAAGGATCGGGATATCGTGACACTTCAGATCATCGACCCGCCGGGAATTCAACTCAATGACCACGAAGGAAATCTTCAGCTTCTGCAAGACATGGGCAATGGAATAGCCCATCCGGCCGCCCCCGGCAATAACCAGATGGTCGTGAAGGCCTGTCGGCGGGAAATGAATGGGAACGCACATCAGCGGCCTGTACCAACTGCACCAGAGGTTGTAGACGGGTGACGTCAAGCCGGAAATGTACGGTGTAAGGAGCATGCTCACAATGGTCATGGTCAGGAGCAGGGAATAGAATTCGGGTGATATAGACTGCGTTTGAAGCCCGACCAGCAGCAGCACAAACGCAAATTCGCCGATCTGACACAACCCGAGCCCCATGGCCAGAGGAACCACGTTCCAATAGCGGAAGATCCGGCTCAAAGCGGCCAGTATCAGTCCTTTCCCGATCATAACCACCGCAACCAAAAGAAAAATCATGCCAAGATGCTCGAACAGATACCAGGGATTGAGCAACATGCCGATGGACGTGAAGAACAGCAGACTGAAAATATCCCGCAGGGGAATGATATCGCTTAAGGCCTGGTAGGCGTAGTCGGATTCACTCAGGAGCAGGCCCGTCACAAAGGCGCCGAAGGCGAAAGAAAGGCCGAACAGATATGTGCCGTAACCGATGCCCAATCCCAGGGCGGTGGTCGCCACGAGAAACAATTCCCTCGAATTCCACCGGGTGATTAACTGCATCAACTTGGGAATAACGCGTGACCCGGCGACAATAATTAGGACCAGAAAGATGATCGCCTTGAGCACAGCAAAAAGGAGAATCCGCCACCCGCCGTCATCGGTACCCAACTGGGGAAGAATGACGAGCATCGGGACAACCGCCAGATCCTGGACGATGAGCACGCCGATCATGACCCGGCTGGACAGGGTGCCCATCATGCCTGCTTTTTCGAGCGTCTTCAGAATGACCATGGTGCTCGACAGCGAGATCAAGGCGCCGAACCAGACGGAAGTCACCCAGTCCCAGCCCATTAAATGACCAATACTGAATCCGAATACCGTGGTCAATAAGATCTGAATGGGGGTCCCGATCAGGGCGATGTTGCGGACCGGTTTCAGGTCGCGCAGTGAAAATTCGAGACCCAGGGCAAACAGCAACAACGCCACGCCGATTTCGGCCAGTTTTTCAATATTATTGACATCGGAAACGCTTATTAAGCCCAAATGGGGACCGATAAAAACACCGGCAAGAATATAGCCGATGATCAGGGGCTGCTTCAGCAACTGTGCAATCAGGCCCCCCAAAAGGGCGGCGGTTACAATAACGGCAATATCTCCGGCAATACCCATCGTCTGGCAAACCTCACGTCACAAATCAGCGATTCGAAAATGATTCAAGTCTTTAGCATACCTTGCACCCATATGACCAACATTATATCCCCGTTGCCGCCTGTCTTGCCGGATGGCAAATTTTTATACGCGTTTTATCTCCGCATTTAAAAAAGCAAAACGGGCCATTTTTCTCATGCAATAACGCGTTCCCCCTCATAACATAACCATCGCAAGATGTTATTTTGATTGAGATAAAATATGTTTAACCACAAATAAACTTTATTTTTAATTTTGCCATTGACAAAGCCGATTCTCCATGGTAGGACCCATCGGCAATAGATAGCCGTTTGCCGATGGTGATTATGAACAGCGAAGAAGTCGAACGAAAAATTCTCCTGGTCCTCCGAATTCTCCACAACAGTGGTGAGCCTTTGGGTGCACGCCTCATTGCAAGACTTATGGAGGAACACGGTGTTTTCCTAAGCGAAAGAACCGTCCGCTACCATCTGCAACTCATGGACGAAAGAGGCCTGACTCGACTCGTCGGCCGCCATGACGGCCGAGTCATTACGGAAGCGGGCATTGATGAAATTTCCCATGCCCGGGTCAAAGATAAAGTTGGCTTTGCCATTTCCCGGATAGAAAATCTGGCGTTCCAAACCAGTCTCAACCTGGACACCCGGGAAGGAGCGGTTCCCGTTAATGTCTCCTTTTTTCAAGAAGATACGTTTGACGATGTCTTAACGTCTATGAGGCCGGCGTTCCAGTCCCGGCTCTTTGTCAGCGATCGCATCGGCGTTGCCCGCGCCGGGGAACGGTTGGGCGGCGTATTTGTCCCGCCCGGGAAAGTCGGTTTCGCCACCATCTGCAGCATCGTGGTCAATGGCGTCCTTTTGAAAAACGGCGTTCCCATGGACTCAAAATTCGGCGGCATTCTCCAGATCAAGGAAGGCAAACCTGTTCGGTTCACCGAGTTGATTTACTATTCCGGAACGTCCATTGATCCATCAGAAATCTTCATATTGGGGAAAATGACTTCCGTCGGTAAGGCGGCTTCGCAGGGAAAAGGCAATATTCTTGCGAACTTCCGGGAAATTCCCGCGGCCAGCCGTGGCCTGGTCGATAAAATTCGCACGCGACTGCAGGACGTGGGTATCGACGGAATTTTCTCCATCGGCGAGGTCAGCGAACCCGTCTGCCAGATAAGCGTCGATCTGAACCGGGTCGGCATCATTTTGCTGGGGGGCCTAAATCCCGTGGCCTGCGCTCACGAGGTCGGCATAGACGTCGATAACCGGGCCATGTCGACGGTGATGAATTTCGCTGAACTGCGGCCTTTTCAAGAAATCATGAACAAGCAAACAGGAAGTAAACATTAACAACATAGGGGAGGATTTTAAAAAATGACAAAGAAAAACGATTATGTAGCCAGTGTTCTCGAAACCGTCAAAAAGCGCAATGCCGGTGAGCCGGAGTTCCTGCAGGCGGTCACGGAAGTTCTGGAATCTCTGATCCCGGTGGTATCGGCAAACAAGAAATACGAACAGCATCGGATTCTCGAGCGCATTGTGGAACCGGAACGGCAGATCATTTTCCGGGTACCCTGGCAGGACGATAAGGGTAACATCCAGGTAAACCGCGGGTTCCGTATCGAGTTCAACAGTGCCATCGGCCCCTACAAGGGCGGACTGCGTTTCCATCCCTCGGTCAATATCAGCATCCTGAAATTTCTCGGTTTCGAGCAGATTTTCAAAAATTCCCTGACAACCCTCCCCATGGGCGGCGGCAAGGGCGGTTCCGATTTCGATCCCAAAGGCAAGTCCGACAATGAAGTCATGCGCTTCTGCCAGTCCTTCATGACGGAACTTCAGCGCCATATCGGCGCCGACACCGATGTACCCGCCGGTGATATCGGCGTGGGCGGCCGCGAGATCGGCTTCATGTTCGGCCAGTATCGGCGGCTGCGTAATGAGTTCACGGGTGTGCTGACCGGCAAGGGTCTCAAGTGGGGCGGCTCTCTGATTCGTCCCGAGGCGACCGGCTACGGCGCAACCTATTTCGCCGAAGAAATGCTGAAGACCCGCGGCGACAGCCTGAAGGGCAAGACCGTTGTCGTCTCCGGTTCCGGGAACGTGGCCCAGTACACAGTCGAGAAGGTCAATCAGTTGGGCGGCAAGGTCGTCTCCCTGTCCGATTCAGACGGCGCCATCTACGATCCTAAGGGCATCGACGCGAAGAAGCTGGCCTTTGTCATGGAACTGAAGAACGTCAAGCGCGGCCGGATCAAGGAATATGCCGACAAGTTCGGCTGCCAGTACAAGGCAGGCGAGAAACCCTGGAGCATCAAGTGCGACTGCGCCTTCCCGAGTGCGACCCAGAACGAAATCAACGGTGAAGACGCCAAGATCCTCCTGGCCAATGGCTGTTACGTAATCAGCGAAGGGGCCAACATGCCCTCTACGCCGGAAGCCATCGATCTGTATCTGGCGAAGAAGATTCTCTACGGTCCCGGCAAGGCGGCCAATGCAGGCGGCGTGGCGACTTCGGGCCTCGAAATGAGTCAGAACTCCATGCGGTTGGGCTGGAGCCGCGAAGAAGTCGACCAGAAGCTGAAGGGCATCATGGTCGCCATTCATGCCCAGTGTGTGGCGGCCGCAGACATGTACGGCTTCCCCGGCAATTACGTCATGGGCGCCAACATCGCAGGTTTCACAAAGGTCGCCGATTCCATGATCGATCAGGGTCTCATTTAAGTTGAAGGATTGGTCCTAAAACAAAGCCCCCCGGGTTGCCTCTCCGGGGGGCTTTTTATCTTTCAGCGTTCGGCTTCTTTATTCTGACTCCTGACTTCTGATTCCCGATTCCTCACTTATTGTGCCTGATTTCTGACTGCTGACACCTGGCTCCTGATTTTCCGGCCCCTGCCTCTTTCCGTCTGCTTCCATTTTCTTCATGGCAACGAGAAGCGCCGTTATCGCCGCCTGGGTCATGCCGGGAATGCGTTCCGCCTGGCCGATTGTCGCCGGCTCCACCTTGGCCAGTTTACCCTTGAGTTCATTCGACAGGCCGGGAACCGAGGCATAGTCAATCCCAGGAGGGATCCGGACTGCTTCCATTTCCTTCATTCTCTGCACCAGATCATGTTGGCGTTTGATATAACCTTCGTATTTGGCCTCTATCTCGATTTGCCGTTTGACCTGGGGATCGGAAATCCCCACCCAATCCGGAAAAGCCCGGAGATCATCGTAGTTAACCTCCTCTCGGCGCAAAAGCTGGAAATGGCTCAGGGGATTTTTAATCGGAGCCGTTCCTAACCCCTCCAGGATCTGCATAACCTCCCCCGTCGGGAAAATTTTCCGCTCCGACAGACGCCGGATTCCCTCCTGAATCTTCGCCATTTTCTCCTGCAACCGATCGCGGTGTTCACGACTGATCAGCCCCAGTTCACATCCTCGTCCCATCAGGCGTATTGCGGCGTTGTCCTCGCGTAAAACCAACCGGTATTCAGCCCGGGAGGTGAACATCCGGTAGGGTTCGTCAACCCCGCGGACAATCAGATCGTCTACCATGACCCCCATATACGCGTCGCCTCGATCCAGAATGAAGGGCGGCCTGCCCTGCACCGCCAAAGCGGCATTGATTCCCGCCCAGAGGCCCTGGGCTGCAGCTTCCTCATAACCGGAGGTACCGTTGATCTGACCGGCCAGGTAAAGTCCCCGGAGTAGCTTCGTCTCCAGGGTCTGCCGCAACTGGGTCGGCTGGACGAAATCATACTCGATCGCATAAGCGGGACGCATGATCTCGGCATTTTCCAAACCCGGTACACTGTGGACGATCCGTTCCTGCAGTTCCAAGGGCAGGCTGTTACCCAAACCCTTGGCATACATCTCTTCCGTATCCAGTCCTTCATGCTCCAGCACAACGGGATGGCTTTCCTTATCGGCAAAACGCATGACCTTGTCCTCCAGGGAAGGACAGTAACGGGCACTGACACCTTGGATCTGCCCAGAATAAAGGGGCGACAGGGAGATATTTCCCCGGATCAGTTCGTGGGTGAGGACCGTGGTCGAACTGAAATAGGAGGGTCGGCGGTCGGAACCCAGTTGCTCCGTCATAAACGAAAAGGGCTCCGGTTCGGGATCACTGTCCTGTCGAGTCATTCTGGAAAAATCGATTGTTGAAGCCTTCAGGCGCGGCGGGGTTCCCGTCTTCAGCCGCCCCATTTCAAAGCCCAGGGATTTTAAGGACTCGGCCAGGCCGATCGCCGGGAGCTCCCCCGCCCGGCCCGCCGGAAAGCGGGATGTGCCGATATGGACCAGGCCGTTAAGGAAAGTGCCCGTCGTAACGACAACCGCCTGTGCGCCGTAGAAGAATCCTGTCTCGTCACAGACCCCGACAACCCTGCCGTCTTCCGCAATCAGACGTTCAATGAGCCCCTGCCGGACATGCAGCCGCTCCCGCCGTTCCAGGACAGCCTTCATGGCCAGGCGGTAACGCTGCTTGTCGCACTGCACGCGGGTGGACTGGACGGCAGGTCCCTTCGAGGCATTGAGGCGGCGGAAATGGTTGGCCGTCTGATCGGCGACCTTCCCCATCTCTCCACCCAGGGCATCGACTTCCTTGACAAGCTGGCCCTTCGCCAGACCGCCGATGGCCGGATTACAGGGCATGAGCGCTATCGCATCAAGGGATATATTGAAAAGGAGCACCTCGCAGCCCATGCGCGCCGCGGCCAGGGCAGCTTCACAGCCCGCGTGGCCGGCGCCGACAACGATGATGTCATATTTTTTTGAACCGTTCATAACCTTTGCCGTATTACTTGCAGGAATGGCGCATATCTTATAGGATCACGCGAAAAAGACAACCGAAAAGAGGCGCTTTGGACAAACCGGCTTTCTGGCACAATACGAAACGTTATTACGATCTCAAGAGCTATTTCCGCAACACCTTCGGGTGTACCGTCTATAAGCTCCAGATCGACGCCGGCTTCACCTGCCCGAACCGGGATGGAAACGTGGCCTATGGCGGTTGTGTTTACTGCGACGGTCGGGGCTCAAAACTCAGGCAGGCGGGCCCGCTCCCTTCCGTGTCCCAACAAATCGAAAACGGTAAAGCCCACTATCTGGAAAGAAGAGGGGCGCGGAAATTTATCGCCTATTTTCAGACTTTCACCAATACCTATGCGCCTTTGGAACATCTGAAGGCTGTTTACGACGAAGCCCTCTCGCATGACGATGTAATCGGTCTTTCCATTGGGACCCGTCCCGACTGTGTACCCAATGCCGTCCTTGATCTTCTTGAGTTTTATGGAAAAAAACATCACGTCTGGATCGAATTCGGCCTCCAGTCCATTCATGACCGAACGCTCCAGGCCTTAAACCGGGGCCATACGTCGGAACAATTTATCGATGCCGTTCATCGAACCTCCGGACGGGGTATTCAAACCTGCATCCACATCATCGTGGGGCTTCCCGGTGAAACCAAAGACGACATCCTGGAAACAGCGAATGCTTTGACGGAGCTACCGATCCAGGGCATAAAAATCCACTCCCTCCTCGCCCTGAAGGGAACACCGATAGGGCGGGATTACGAACAGGGGCGTCTGACCATGCTGTCCAAGGAAGAATACATTGAAACCGTTTGTGATATTCTGGAAACGCTTCCACCGGAAATTGTCATCCAGCGCCTGACCGCCGACGGCTACCGGGATATCTTCCTCGGGCCCTCCTGGGCCGTCAACAAAATGGATGTCCTCAACGGCATCGATCATGAAATGGCCCGACGGGGCACCTATCAGGGCAGCAGGTGCATAAAACAAGGGGTCAATAGACCAAAAATATAAGTTTCCCATTGACAATCCTGGATGGCCATGTTAGCTGCAGTAGCTCAAGTAGCCGACATCTTAGTATATAATACCCCATTGCACTGATTACCTGGACACACAGAATACTTTTGCGAAAGGCATAGATCATGAGAATTCAGCGGCGCATCTTGTTTGTTCTCGGCATTTCCTTCCTGATTATTTTCTCCACCGGCATGGCCACAGCGGCCAATGATCCAGCCTCCGCACCCCCTGCCGCCGACCGACTGTTCACGGAATCTGGTTTGATTACGGGATTTGGGACCGGCACCGTAGAGGAAGGCCATTACCAAACGGTGCTGCTGGTCTGGCACCTGGGAATCAACATGGATCGTGTTTTCTCCTCTTTAAAAACCCACAAGGGCAGACTCACTTTTTACATTGAACCGCAGATCAACCCAGTTGTCGAACCGGAAACGGATTTCGAGCTCGGTGTGGGCCTGGGATTCCAGTACCAGTATCCGGTCACAGAAAATTTGTCGGCCTATATTCTGGGCGGCGTCGGTCCCCATTATATTTCTGTTGTTGCTGAAGATCAGGCCAATGGCTTCATTTTCTCCGACTCGGTGGGCACCGGAATATACTACCACCTGACCAATTGCTCCGCAATCAACATAGGATATCGGTTCCGGCATTTATCCAACGCCGGTATTCAGAAACCGAACGGCGGCATTGAATCACATTTCGGTGTCATCGGTTATTCGGTTTTCTTTAACTGAAACAGGGGGAATAAACGGTGGCCATCAGCCAAGAATTGCTCGATTTACTGGTTTGCCCAAAATGCAAAGGGAAGGTTTATCTGACCGAAAAGGGTGATGGCCTGGTCTGTGACGCTTGCCGGCTGCTTTATGAGATCCGGGACGGCATTCCCGTCATGCTCATTGGGGAAGCGAAAAAGCTGACTTAAAAAGTACCTGTTTGATGATCTGTCATTCTTGAGCCATCATGATTTGTTATCCCGTGATGGCTCGTCTTGTTTCAATGTTTTACCGCTTTGATTACGCCGGAAAAACGCCGCCACGAACACGAAGCAGCTACTGCCAATCATTGAGAAGATCGGCAATGCCCTCCTGTTCCTTGGAAGTCAGTTTGGCGTGCAGGGGAATACTGAAAATTCGGGA
>CAZBQX010000018.1:16626-37706 GCA_964494155.1 uncultured Syntrophales bacterium | reverse complement strand
AAGGTGATCTTTCCCCCGGATTCAGGATCGCTCATCCCCAGCAATCTTCCTCGAATGTACGGTATGAAATCCAGGAGTACTCTTTCGGAGGCAGGGGAGAATTAGGATGTCTGGCCGCATATTCCTTTTGAACTTTCATGATGGCTTCCTTCTCGTTCTGTGCGGAAACAACCAGCCAGCACAAGGCTCGTTGTCGCCGCTCTGAGACAAGTTGTGAAGCTCACCCTTGTATCGCATGGGGCTTTATACCTTTCAAAACCATTTTCCCATTTTCCTATAAACCCTTGAATGACACTGCAAGGGACAAAATGTGCAATGATTCCTTGACAATTCCGGCCTGGTTCAGTATATGTCGCGCCACGCAAGGTAGAGGAAGTACCGGGAGTTTAAAGATATCCGCAGGAGGGCTTCAGGTTGAGCCCTTTTTTTATTATGTATTATGCGGTTTCGAGTGAATGCTGGAAATCTTAGTCTCTGAGTAAAGATCAAGATT
Source organism: uncultured Syntrophales bacterium (assembly GCA_964494155.1). GTDB lineage: Bacteria > Desulfobacterota > Syntrophia > Syntrophales > JAAYKM01 > JAAYKM01. The sequence continues at coordinate 37,213 of CAZBQX010000018.1, read as the reverse complement.
TCTCCCTGCGGTCGAAATGACATAAGTTGTGATAAGTCGAAATGACCGAAATGGTATTGATATGAGTAACGAAAAAGAGATACAGCGGCGGCGGACGTTCGCGATTATCAGTCACCCCGACGCGGGGAAAACGACCTTGACGGAGAAGCTCCTTTTGTACGGCGGGGCGATCCAGATGGCCGGGGCCGTCAAGGCCCGCAAGGCCGCCCGCCACACGACGAGCGACTGGATGGCCATGGAGCGGGATCGGGGCATTTCCGTCAGCACGTCCGTCATGAACTTCAGTTACCAGGATTACGAGATCAACCTTCTCGACACACCGGGCCATGAGGATTTTTCGGAGGACACCTACCGGGTGCTGACCGCCGTGGACGGGGCGCTGATGGTCATCGATAGCGGCAAGGGCGTTGAATCCAGAACGAAAAAGCTGATGGAGGTCTGTCGCATGCGCAACACCCCCATCATCACCTTCATCAACAAGCTTGACCGGGACGGACTGGAACCCCTGACCATTCTGTCGGATATCGAGGACTCCCTTCAGATCGAATGCGTGCCCATGACCTGGCCCATCGGCATGGGAAAACTTTTCAAGGGAACCTACGATCTATATCGGAAGGAACTGCACCTCTTCTCCCAGACCCATCACGGCCGGATTCAGGAAGGAATCGTCATCCACGATCTCTACGATCCACAATTGGATGATTTACTCGCAGGCCAGGCGAACGAGTTAAGGGACGACGTGGAACTCCTGTCTGAAGCGGCCAACCCCTTCAGCCGTGAAGAATACCTGAAGGGAAACCAGACGCCGGTCTTTTTCGGCAGCGCCGTCAACAATTTCGGCGTCCGGGAACTCTTGAACACCTTTGTCGAACTGTCTCCCGCGCCGTCGCCCCGCGAGGCGACCACCCGCATGGTGGACCCCGCGGAGGAGGATTTTTCCGGATTCGTTTTTAAGATCCAGGCTAACATGGACCCGGCCCACCGGGACCGGATCGCTTTCTTTCGGATCTGTTCGGGGCGTTTTTTCCCGGGCATCCGGGTGCGGCATCACCGTCTGGGGAAGGAGATCCAGATCAACCAGGCAACCATGTTCATGGCCCAGGAGCGAAGTCACGTCGAGGAAGCCTTTCCCGGCGACATCATCGGCATTCATAACTACGGAACGATCAAAATCGGCGACACCTTCACGAAAAAAGAAGCCTTGCGCTTCACGGGGATTCCCAATTTCGCCCCCGAACATTTTCGGCGGGTGCGGCTCCGCGATCCCCTGCGGTCAAAACAACTGGAGAAAGGCCTGACGCAGCTTGCAGAGGAGGGGGCCGTTCAGCTCTTCAAACCCCTGGGCCACAGCGATTTCATCCTGGGAGCCGTCGGCGTTCTGCAGTTCGAGGTGATCCTGTCGCGCCTGCGGGACGAGTACAATGTGGACTGCCTCTGCGAGGCCATCGACTATACGACGGTCCGATGGATTCATTGTGATAACAAGATCACCCTCAAGGAATTCGAAAAGGCCGCGAAATCCTACCTGGCCTACGACGCCGAGGGCAACCTGGCATATCTGGCTCCCAACGAATGGCGTCTCCAGGATACGATGAAGCAGTGGCCGGACGTTGTCTTTACCGCGACGATTGAACACAACTACGCACAAGACTGATCTCTGCACTCCCCTCAACACGCGCAATAACCACCTATCTTATTAAAATGATGCAGTAATTTATTGGGGATGTGATTTGTTTGTGGGATAAAAAACGGGGAATGATTCATCGTTTGGGTGAGTTGAACCCCCTTTTTCCCGAAACAGACGCAGGCAGGCCGTAGCAATTACGGAAAAGTAGGCGGCTTTTCTTCCAGGCTGTTCGGCCGCATTACATTCACCATACAAAAAATGCTTTCTTTTTTTGATGGCAGGTTTCTTACCCCCGTTATGATTACCCATAACCACTCTGGATGGATATGTCATGACATTGTGGATGAAATCCATATTATATCGGAGACGTAAAAGAAAGTATTTTTAGGGAGATACAGGATAAAAATCAAACTTTCCTCCTGGATGATGCACTTTTCCCCCGGCAAGGAAGCGGCTGACTGTGATTTCGGAAACAGTTCCCATTGCCATGGGTTTCCTCCTGCTGTTATGTAACTCCTGAAGGCCTCAATGCATGATCTGTAAATAGAGGTTCTAACAAATCCGGTTTTAATGGACGGGTATTCGCGCGAATTGCGATTCTAAGCGGGGGTGGACACATGACCGTCGAAACGATTTTTATGGACGAAAAGGAATATAGAAGAATCTATCTTTTCAAAGGGGTCGGCATTGAATCCGTCCGTGGACTGCTCGACACCTGTGTTGTTAAAAGCGTTGCACGCGGGGAAATCCTGATGTGTCCGGGTCAGACCAACCAGACTGTTTACTGCATCCTGGAAGGATCTCTTCGCATTCATGCGGACTCCCTGCAAAGCATACCCGATGCGATTTTTGGGCCCGGTGAAAATGTCGGTGAGATGTCCGTGATCGATCAGGAACCGACTACGGTTTTCGTTGTGGCCAATGAGGCATCCCGGCTGTTATGCATCGAGGAAGACATTCTTTGGTCTCTGGTACATGCGTCCCATGCGGCAGCCTGTAATCTTCTTTTCGGTATGACCCGGCGCCTGCGCCACGCGGATAATGTGCCAGGCGAAGACAACCGGATCGAACTGGAATTCCGTCGTTACGGGACCGTTGACGCTCTCACGGGTTTGAGGAATCGCTCCTGGCTGGATCAGACCCTGGCACGGCAAGTCCAACATGCTCATGACAGCGCCACGCCCCTGTCGCTGGTCTTGATCGGGGTGGATCACTTTCGCCGATTCAATGAACAATACGGTTTCAGTTACGGCAATCGTGTTTTCTATTCTCTGGCTCATACCATCAGTGATCATCTGCGGCCTACGGAAATTGTCGGCCGCTACAGCGAGAGCAGTTTCCTGGTCCTTCTCCCCGATAAAAATCTGGAAATGGCTTTCGCGATCGCCGAAAGGCTGCAGAAGGAAATCGCCGCCGCCGTGCCGGTTCGGCCCGATGGGAGGCGAAAGCCTCATCCCGGGATATCCCTGGGTGTTGCGGAATTGCAGCAGAAGGATACCATATGGACCCTGCTGCAGGAAGCCGAAGCGGCGCTATTCCGCGTAAGGGACGCAGTGGACTACGCCCTGTCCGAATAGGCACGTCAATGACTCACCGATAGCTGTAATCCAATCCCAACCATAAGCTTCAGGAATCTGCTCTTCTTTCCTGCCCGATCTTTGCCTTGACAGGTCACCAAACCCTGTTGTATGCCCTTACATCCCGTTAATATTGAGCAACATTAAATTGTTGGGCCTGTATAGCGAAAGCAATGGTCATAGCGGTTTTTCAGTATGATCGTTATGACAAAAAGAATATAACGTTCAATTGTGAAAGGGAGACAAATTGATGAAAAGCCGTTACCTGGAGACGGAAAAGGCCGTGGGGAAAGTGCTCTGTCATGACATGACCCAGATCATCAAGGGTGTACACAAGGGGCCCCGATTCAAAAAAGGGCATGTTATCCGGGAGGAGGATGTTCCGGTTCTGCTCAGCATGGGGAAACACCACATCCAGTTGATGGACCTCGATCCGGGAGAACTTCACGAAGAAGATGCGGGACTGCGCCTTGCCGAAGCCGTCGCCGGACCCGGATTGGTCCTCAAAGGTCCTATGGAAGGGAAATACGAACTGATTGCGACCGCCGCCGGTCTGCTTAGAGTTGACGCGAAAACCCTCCTTAAAATTAACCGCATTCCCCAGATCGCGGTCGTAACCCTGCATGACCTGACGCCGGTCCATAAGGGAGAAAAGGTGGCGGGAGCGAAAGTCATTCCTCTGGTTATCGAGGAGAAATATGTAACCCGGGTCGAGGCTCTGGCCAAGCATGCATTTCCTCTGATTGCCGTGAAGCCCTACTGCAAAATCAAGGTAGGCGGCGTGATTACGGGACGGGAAGTCTGTGAAGGCCGGATCGACGACGGGTTCGGGCCTGTCCTGCGCGACAAAACAGCGGCCTTTGGTCTTGAACCTCCGGAGCTCACCTATGTCAGCGACGATCGGGAGAAGATCACGCGGGCGATTCTGGATCAGCTTGACAAGGGTTGCGAGCTGGTTCTGGTGACGGGCGGCATGTCCGTTGATCCCGACGATGTGACGCCGGCCGGCATCCGCATGACAGGGGCGAAGATCATCCGCTACGGGGCGCCGGTCATGCCCGGCTCCATGTTCCTCATGGCCTACAAAGGGGATGTTCCCATTATTGGCGTTCCCGGCTGTGCCATGTACGCCGATACGACGATTCTGGATCTCCTGTTGCCCCGTGTGCTGGCGGGCGAGAAGATCACCGTCGATGACATTGTGCGCTTTGGCCATGGCGGTCTGTGCCGGAGTTGTGCAGAGTGCGTTTATCCCGTCTGCGCCTTCGGTAAAGGCTAAATTCTATGACCGCAGCCGATTCCCCCCTGGCCCTTGTGCCCTGTCTGGTCCTGCCGGAGCGGGGGGTTGTGACCATCTACGGTGCAGGTGGCAAGACCTCTCTGATGGAAACCCTTACCCGCGAACTCACGGCACGGAAGAAGACCGTCATCCAGACCACGACGACGAAAATCTTCCGTCCTGAAGGCGTTCCGGTCGTGATCGGCGAAGATTTCGCTGCCATCCGCGAGCAAGTGCGGGCGGCAATCGCTTCACGCGGGTTGGCGGTGCTTGGGGCGGCGCTCCTGCCGGAAGACAAGCTTGCCGGGATCGATCCTGCTTGGCCGGAATCCCTGCTGGAGCATCACATTGCCGATTATGTCATCGTTGAAGCGGACGGATCGGCCCGTAAGCCGATCAAGGGTTACGCTTCCTATGAACCCGTTTTCCCGACCCGCTCCGATCTGCTGATTCCTGTCCTGGGCATTGAGGCCATCGGTCAGCCGGTCACCTCCGAAAATGTTCATCGCAGCGACGCTTTCTGCAAACTGACGGGGGCACAACCGGAGGAGCCGCTGACTGTTTCCCACTTCGTCCGCTGCCTGTTGCACATGATCGATCTTGGGAAAGCTTGTTCGCCGGATGTCCCCGTTGTTCCTCTGATTAACAAGATAGACCGGGTCGCCGGCACCGGTCTGATTCGTGAGATTGGTGCGGAACTTTCCGACACCGACGGTTCTGTTTTATTCGCTTCTCTCCGGGACGAAGATCCTGTCCGGTTCATTTATCACGCAGGAAAGAGAGAACAGGGCTTTGGCTTTTCCGTTGTACTTCTGGCGGCCGGGGGATCTGTCCGGATGGGGCGTTCCAAACTGGCTCTGGAACTTCAGGGGAAAACGCTTCTGGAAAACGCTCTCCTGCCGATCAGACAGGCTGGGGTAAAAGATGTCGTTGTGGTGCTCAGTGAAGAGAATGAAGGATTGAAAGACCTTGTTCCCCCGGGTTATCGTATTATCGTTAACAGAAGGAGCCGTGAAGGCATCTCAACATCGTTGAAAGCAGGACTGGCTGCCGTTGATCCGTGCAGCCAGGGGGTTCTTTTCGCCCTGGGTGATCAGCCGTTTGTCGGGATGGAGGTTTATGAAAAACTGATGGATTATCATCGCCGGAACCTGCCGCTTCTTACCTGGCCTACACATGGCGGGAAAAGAGGGAATCCCGTAATCTTTGATCGCCGCCTTTGGCCGCAATTGATGCGGACCAAAGGGGACGAGGGCGGCAAGCAGATTATCACGGCAACACCGGAAGCTGAAATCGGCCGGGTGGAAATGGAGGGGGCCGGGGTGCTGATCGATATCGATACCCCGGAAGAATATGACAAGTACCGGACGAAAGAATCGGCCGGAAAATGAGCACGCCTGTTCATTATTAATGGAAAGAGGTCCTGCGCTTGGAACTGGTTTCCTGGTCGATGATTGCGATTCTCATGGGGGTGGGGATCGGAGTCGGTTTTATCTCCGGTCTCATGGGTATCGCCGGCGGTGTGATTCTTGTCCCTGCCCTCTTGAAGATCGAGAATGTTTTGGGTGTGGCACCCGATATGGCGGTAAAGGTTGCCTTTGGCACCAGCTTGTTGGCGGGTTTTTTAACCAGCCTGTCCGGGACCTGGCAACATCACCGGGAGAAAAATGTCTGCTGGCGGGATGCCTTGATCCTGTCTGTGTCGGGAACGGCTGGGGCACTCTCCGGAGCGACCCTGTCGGCTTATTTGACGGCGGCAGTCTTAAAACCGCTCTTCGGGACGGCAGTTCTGGTCGTGGCCATGATTTTGGCCTTTCGTCCCGAACCGAAGGAAAATGGTCGCTGTGAAAGGCATCCGATGACCGGGATATTGCTGGTAGGCGGTGCCATCGGGATACTGTCGGCCCTGGTCGGTATCGGCGGCGGGGTCATGCTGGTGCCCTTTCTGACCCTGGTGCTGGGTTATCCGCCCCGCCGGGCCGTCGGAACGTCAGGGGCGGTCATCCCCCTGATTGCACTGTTCGGTGCCGTTGGCTACGTCGTCAATGGCTGGGGAATAAAAGGCCTGATGCCTTATTCGGCCGGGTATGTGAATCTTTTTTTTGTCCTGTGCGTTTCCACAACCAGCATGCTGGTTGCTCCCCTGGGGGCGAAGATCGGTACGAGAGTGCATGGAAAATGGCTGAATTGGCTGTTTGCACTGCTCCTGATTTTTGTGGCGTTAAAGATGTTCGGTTTCTGATGATATGAGATCCGGTAAGGTCCTGGTTTGATTATTGGAAATCGATTTATTGAGGGTATTTTGAATTTAATTTAACTAACTGTGCGACAAGGCTTAGGGCGCTATATGAAACGACCATGACAAATCGGTCTGGTTGGTGAGTATCTCGTTGATATTCTCGGAAAAACGGTTTGTCAAGGCTGTCGAGAAAAATATCGTGACTTATACCACCGGTTCTTCCGCCACAGCGGTGCTTATTAATTTCAATCTCAAAAGGTGGGCGCCATCCCGGTGGGGAATGTCTTTGAGCTGTGGAATCTCGACAAGGCCGGGAATGTCTTTCCGAAAACGGAACAGGCGCCGCGACTGGTGTACATTTCTGAAATGATTACGGACGATTGTGCGGAAAATCGGGCAAGCGCCCAAGCTTTGATCAACTTTTTGACCTCGTCCGAAGGCCGGACGATTTTTGTGAAGTACGGCTATCCCGCTTCGGGAAAAGGGTGCCGGAAGCACGCACCCTAGGCGAAAATCGGCGCCGAGGACATTCTGCCGTCGGATTAGCGGTATTTTGCGGACAAGTAAAAAGGAACGATGTTCATGCACACATCGCGGGTTTATAAAGGTATCCGGGGCGAGGGCGTTTTTCGGGCGGCAACCGTCGGCGCTCTGGCGCTTCTGTGTCTGTTTTTCACAGGCATCCTGGCATCTCTGTTCACTTATACGGATTGGGGCACCCTGGTAAATACTCTGTTTTCCCGGGAGATATTTCTGGCAATCCGGCTGAGTGTGATTACCGCCACGGTGGCGACCGTAATTTCCGTGCTGATTGGCATCCCGGCTGCGTATGCGATTTCTCATGCGCGGTTCCGCGGGAAATCCGTTGTCGATACGATCCTTGATTTGCCCATTGTCGTTTCTCCCGTCGCCCTCGGGGCGGCACTCCTGGTGTTCTTCAACAATCCCGTGGGGATGGGTATCGAAAAGTACTTCATGCGATTCGTCTTCGAAGTGCCAGGCATTGTTTTGGCCCAGTTTACCGTGATCAGTGCCTTGGCGGTGCGTCTGATGAAAACCACCTTCGACGGCATCGATCCCCGCTACGAACAGGTCGGCCGGACTCTGGGCTGCAGCAAGGTCGCCGTCTTCTTCCGGGTAACCCTTCCCATGGCCAGAAATGGTCTGATTGCGTCGTGTGTTCTCACCTGGGCGAGAGCAGTCGGGGAGTTCGGTGCGACCATTACCCTCGCGGGAGCCATGAAGTCCAAAACAGGCACCCTGCCGGTGATGATTTTTTTGAGCCTCTCCACGGCGGATATCGAAAAAGCCATTGCTGTGATCATCACTTTAGTTGCTATTGCTGTAGCTGCACTGCTGCTGATACGCAAAATCGGGGGGAGGCCTTACTCCCTATGATCGAAATTCGCGACATGCAGGTACGCCTTGGAAAGTTTACCCTACGAGATATCAATGTGAAAATCCGAGAAGGGGAATATTTTGTCATCCTGGGGCCGACGGGAGCCGGGAAGACCGTGATCCTGGAGGCGATCGCCGGATTGTGCCGCATCCGCAGGGGCAAAATTCACATTAATGGAGAAGATGCGACGAATATGCCGCCGGAGCGCCGCCGGATTGCATACGTTCCTCAGGACTATGCCCTGTTTCCCTTTCTGAATGTCCTGGAAAACATCCGTTTTGGTTTGAAGGGGAAAAAACAGGCAGCAGCGGATATGGATCGGAGGATCGACCATCTGGCCCATCTGCTGGGGATTTCGCATCTGTTGGACCGGCATGTGGGGAATCTCAGCGGGGGCGAAAAACAGCGTGTCGCCCTGGCGCGTGCCCTGGTCACGTCTCCCCGCATCCTGCTTTTAGACGAGCCTTTGAGTAACCTTGACGTCAGCACGGCGAAGTATCTCCGCCTTGAGTTGGAGCGATTTCATCAGGAACTGGGCATCACAACCGTTCATGTGACCCACAATCTTATGGAGGCGGAAGAACTGGCCGACCGGATTGCCATTATCAGCGCTGGGAAAATGGAGCAGGTGGGAACACGGGAAGACATCTTTCTTTCCCCGTGTAATGAAACGGTTTCTAACTTTATCGGGGCGCCCAATATTCTGTCATGCGAGAAATGCAGCGACCTGGGCCATGGCCTGATCGAGGCCGTCTGTGGCGGGGTCCCGATTATTCTGCCCAACGAGGGCAGGGAAGTCCGGAAGATCGCTCTTTTCCCACGGGATATCTACGTTTCCGCCATCAATCCTCCGGGGCCATCACTGAACCGTTTCCGTGGGCATGTCATGAATATCGAACCCTTTTCCTCCCTGGCCAGGCTGAAGGTCAAGGTGGGCGAAAATGTACTTCTGACGGAGATGCCCAAAGCCGCCATGGAGGAGATGGCAATTGACGTCGGGCAAGAGGTTCATCTTATTTTTAAGATCCGGGGCATCCGGATTGTCTAATTGATCTCTGACGCAGCAAGCATACTGCTGCCGCTGCCAAATTTAATGCACGAAGGGGTCTGGAATGGAAACGGACGCTCAAAAAATGATTTTTACTTCCGAACAACTGTTCGGAAATTACCTGTCAACGGTGCTGGATATGATTGCCGACCATTCCCCCTTCCCCCGGGGACAGGCCAAGGACAGCCGATGGACGGCCAAGCTCCATGCCGCACGGATTCATCTTGCGGAAACAGTTTACTTTGGCCAGATCGTCTACCAGGCGTTGCATCCGCGAAAAACCGTTGAGGTCTGTTCCGGTTACAGCCTGCCCACCCTGACGATGACAAAGCGCTTTGGGACATCCGGCGTCTGTGTGGATATGGATGATGACGGACTGGCTGTAGGTCGGGTCATTGCCGAAAAGCTGGGGGTGTCGGTTACGCAGGTCCGGGAGGATCTTTTTGTCTACCTGAGAAGAGAGGGACAGGCACTTCAGGGAATGACCCTCATGGCGACAGCCGCTTTCTGTTTTGATCAGGAAAAGGGGCGACCGCCGGGCTCGGGAGAAGGGGATCTCGTTGATCTGGCAGTGGCCAATGGCATGGATCTGGCGATCTTGCCCTATCGAAGCGGTGAAACGATGCGGACCGGCATCTCCCAGGAAAAAAAACGCCTGGATGACTATCAGAAACGTCTCCGAGAAGCGGGCTACGACGTACGGCGTCACCCCACAAAGGGTATACTCCCTCAGACGGGCGCTCCTGACTGGTTTTATTTGGAAATCCTGACGGCCGGACAAAGAGGCAACTTCCAAATATAATGGCTTTTCCCATGTTCTTGAATAAAAATCCGTTGATTCTGCATGTGCATATGGTTATGTTACAGCTGTATAGCGGTCGTGTTGCGGGGGGCACGGGCTTTTAATCTGTCAAGACGATTTGTAAACGTGTAAAATGACGAAGGCAAACCTCAGCACCCTGCGAGAACTCTTCAATCCCCGTTCCGTTGCGGTGGTCGGCGCTTCGACCGATCCCATCAAAATCGGCCATCTAATCCTGCAATCAGCTCTGCTTTCACGTGTGAAGAAAGTTTATGCCGTTCATGCCGGCGGTGCGCAATCAATCCTCGGTTGTCCGGTATATCCGACCATCGATGCCATTCCGGACAATGACATCGATCTTTTCCTTTTCGTTGTGCCTCAGCGGCATGTCCTGCAGGGGCTGGAAGCTGCCATTAATAAAGGTTGCAAAGGGGCCGTCGTCTTTACGGCTGGATACCGTGAATCCGGTGAAGGAGGCGAGGTAAGGCAAGAGGACCTCCGGACACGGGCTGACGCTTCGGGTGTTCGGATCATCGGCCCCAACACCCTGGGCTTTTTTCGTTCTCACAGTGCCGTCAATGCCACGTTCCTGCCCTACCTGTCGGAAAGATTCCCGACTTCCGGAAAAATCACCGTCATCAGCCAAAGCGGCGGTGTTGGGGCGATGATCGCCAATCAGTTTATGGAAGATCGTCTGGCCCTGGGAACCCTCGTCTGCGTTGGGAACCGGTTGAATGTCGAATTTTCAGATGTTCTCGATTTCTGTGCGGGAGATCCGGAAACGGAAACAGTTGCCCTTTATCTGGAGGGTCTGGAAGATGTCCGATCCTTTTATGATGCCGCACGGAGGTGCGCCTGCCGCAAACCGGTCGTGGTTTTTCACGCAGGCCGGACGCAGACGGGGAGAAAAACGTCCGTTTCCCATACGGGCAGTATGGCCACCTCGAGCGCCATCTATACGGGAATGTTCCGCCAAGCCGGTCTGATTGAGGTCAGGAGCATTCAGGAACTGGCGGATACGGTGAAGTGCCTTTCACTGATTTCACCGCCTGCCGGAAACCGCGTCGCCCTGGTTACGCACACGGCGGGGCCGGCTATTATTGCTTCTGATATTCTGGAACGAGGAGGGATGACGATTCCCGAGCTTCATGAAGAAACCAAGACGACACTGGTAGCGAAGAAAATCGTGCCGGCCTTTATCCCTGTGAGCAATCCTATTGATCTGGCCACAGCGGGAACGGACCGCCAAGCCTACCTGGACGTCATGGAGGTTCTGGCGCAAGACCCGAACATTGACAGCGTCCTGATAATTTGCGTGTCTCTCCTTGGGGGGCAGGAGGGGAATCCTCTCTATTTCCCCATCGAGGCATTTAAAGAGAAAACGGAGATTGCAAGGAGAACGGCGATTATGGTCTGGGCGGCGCCGGTCACCTTGGAAGAGGAATTCACATCCTGGGAACGTAGCGGCATTCCCACGTATCCGACTCCGGAGCGGGGTGCGAGAGCCTTGGTAAACTTGCATCGCTATGGCGCCATGAAACGAAAGGTGCGAGTAGATGATGTAAAAGCCGACGTTTCCAAGGAACTAATCCGCCGCGTAAGGGAGGCCCGGCTTAGGGATGACCCATTCGTCGGCGAAGACGAGGCTAAACAATGGCTGATGCTGGCGGGATTGAACGTGGCGAAAACCTTCTTGGCCCAAAATGAGCAGGAAGCCCTGAACTATGCGGAAAGCATCGGTTATCCCGTAGTCATGAAAATCGCGTCGGCAGGAATCGTTCATAAGAGCGACGCCGGTTGTGTACGCCTGGATCTACGTAATGTCGGCGATGTTCGGCATGCCTACCGTGAAATCATGGCAAATGCCGCGATCCTGGAAAAACCGCAGGCTATCCAGGGCGTGACGGTTCAGCCGATGATTCCTGACGGATTTGAGGTGATTGTCGGCGGTCTTTACGACCCGCAGGCGGGGCCGGTCGTTATGTTTGGTCTGGGCGGGATATGGGTCGAGGCCGTGAATGACATTGCGTTTCGTCTGGCTCCGGTTGCCAGGGAAGAAGCCGCCGCCATGGTCGCCGAAGTGAAGGGCAGCCCGCTTCTTTTGAAAGGCGGGAAAGGCCGCCGCCCGGTTAACCGTGAGGCCCTGTTGGACCTGATCGTCGAAACGAGTCACCTCGTGGCAGCGTTACCCCTGGCGGAACTGGATCTGAACCCGGTCATTTTACATGACGACATCTGTACCGTCGCCGATGCGCGCATTATTCTACAATCTGTGTCCGGCAAGAAAGGAACACGCCATGGCTAAAGGGCAAGTCACCCGCCGACAGAAGGATGTTTCCCGTCTGCTGCGGGAAAAGAAGCAGATCCAAAGCGATAGAATTAAAAGCGGCAAGAAAAAATAACGGCTGATACTAAAACAAAAAGGGGACAAACATCCGGGTCTGTTTCATGTACTGCCGGTATTCCTCGCCGAAACGCGCGATATTTTCCCTTTCCTCAACCCTGCCCGTTGCATACAGAAAAACCGTTACCATGAGGGCCAGAGACATACTTGGAAGCGAGGGTGCTTTCATCGCCACACCCCACGCCAAGAGGATGACGGACATGTACATGGGATGACGGATAAACCGAAAGGCGCCGACCTTCAGCAGGTGTGTCGTATTTTCAAAAGCGAGGTTGGGTGAATGGGGGATAATCCCTTCCGACAGGCCCAGGATGAACATTAAATCCGAACTGTGAATGATCAGCATCAGTGAACACAACAGCAGGGGCCATGAAATGGTTTGGTTCCAGGAAAAGGGATCGTCAAACCAATAGGGTATGTTCAGGATGACCAGAATGAGCAGAAACTCGAATGCAAAAAAGCGATAAAAGCCGTGGTACCGTGGATTCTTGATGGATTTCCGGGATACGGTGATAATGATCCCTGAGAAAATAATGAAGACAAGCAGCGATATAACCAGCATGGAGGTATTCTCCCAACAAACGATATGATTGGATACAGGTCCGTGCTTTCTTACCGTGACCGGATTTGACATGTGGTGGATGTAATCCGGAGTGGTGCCGGTTGGAAAAGCGGATGAATTTTAACCGGCCAGGTCCATTTTGACCAGAGATTTTTTGCTTTCGTAATTTGCTTAATGGAATCAGCCACAACGGTCGTTATTTTGAGATACTTGCTGGTCTTACCAATAAATTCGGGTGCAAAGGCCGTGTGAATGTATGCGTGGCCGTTTACTGCGGATGTGACACAGCTTGTCGCTCATGGTGGGGTCAGAATGTGTTTTCCGGGACAGTTAAGGAGGCAAGTTATTCCCTTTATTGTATCGGCTGCGCAGGCGGCTGATCGAAACAGGTGAGGAACGGCATGTCACCATAATTTTGCAAGTCCATTTTCTCAGTTGAAAAAATAGGATCAAGGGAACATAAGATGTCGCGGCGCAATGGATTTGGTTAGATAAATCCGTAGACGTTTATTTACTTCCGATCCTTGGATTTTTCAGTCCGATGTCCTATGGCGTTTCTCTCCCGGAAAAAACCGTCCCGGTAACCCTGAATGGCTCTGTTCTGTTGCGCCATGGCCAATCTTTTTTCCGCCATACAGGCGAAGTCATGATCAATCTCCACACCGGTGTAATGCCGTCCCAGTTTGCTGGCGACGACGGAGGTTGTTCCCGAACCAAGGAACGGGTCAAGAATCACATCACCTTCATGAGAGCTGGCAAGAATAATCCGCGCCAGGAGCTTTTCCGGTTTCTGGGTCGGATGATCCGTGTTCTCAGGCATGGACCAGAAAGGGACTGTTAAATCCGTCCAGATGTTTGATGGGTGCGTATCGCGCCAGGGACCGTCCGGCGCCTCAACCCAGTCTTTCGGCCGGCCGGTGCGATCCCGGTAGGGAGCCAGGACCTGCCGCCTGATTTTGACTGCGTCGACATTAAACACATAGCGATTTGAGACCGTGGCAAACCAGATGTCTTCACTGCTGTTTTTCCAGTTGTTCCGAGCCCCCCGCCCCTTTTCCCGCTCCCAGGTGATGCGATTCCGGATGATGAAATACCTGGCCATAACGTGATGAATGGCCGCCGAGGAAAACCAGTCGCCGCAGATATAAACGGAGGCGGACGCTTTAAGCAGCCGGGGCAGTTTGCTGATCCAGGAGTCAAGCCACGCTTCATAGGCATGGTGTGTGACTTTGCTGAAGGCGTGCTGGTTATAGATTTTAGTCAGGTTATACGGGGGATCGGCAAAGAGCAGATCGACAAAACAATCGGGGAGAAGATCGAGGGCCTCCAAGGTGTCTTGGCAGAAGGTGTGATCAAGCACTTCCTCAAGAACAGCCGCTTTTTGTAGATGTTTGAGCCTAATGCCGTATTGGATCTTTTCCTCATCGCTCAGGAAGAGGGTTTGGTTTCGGGGAGCCCGTTTTTTCAGTTCCATATTATTTTTTGGTTTTAAACTCCGTCATGACGGCATTCCATTAACGATTCCCGGGGAACATGAATGATTCAGGAGAGAAAAAAATACCCGCATACTATTCAATGAAGTTCTTCCGGGGAGAGCATTTCGGATTCTAAATGCCCGAAAAAGGGACTTCGTGCAACCTTTTATTAAAAGATAAACCTGTCATGCTTGCGGGGGGCTTTGAAATGATACCCGGCATACATCATGGTTCTTCGCCGTTTCCCATTTAAATCCTTCAGGATGAAGGTTTATGTGAATTCACGGTGAATGCCGCGGGTGGCGGAATATTTCAGGTATCGGCAGAGTGAATCCGTGTCTAGAACATAAGCGAAAGCGTAGGCCAAATTTTTGAGGGTAGCGATGTGGAGTTCTTCCGCCACGGTTGCCGTGGCATCGGAGAGAAAAAACACCCGGTAATCCCGCATGAAGGCATCCCGTGCGGTTGTTTCACAGCAGCAGTTAGTCAGGAGACCGCAGATAATGACGTCTTGGATCCCCTTGGCCTTGAACATGGCGTCGAGATTTGTCTGATAAAAAGCACTGTAGCGATTTTTATCGATAACCATTTCTTGATCCTGAGGCACAAGCGTGGATACGATTTCCCAGTTCGGGTTGCCGTATTGGATCGCTTCTCCCCACCATTCTACAAGAAGTCCCCCATCTTCCGCCGGATTCATATGACCATGACGTGTAAAAAAAATTTGAACGCCCGAGAAGCGGCATGCTTCTATTAAGGAAGAGACATTATTCATGATGATTTCACACAGGGCGCTGAAGTGCTCCTGCATATCGATGACAAGAAGGGCGGACTTGCCGGGATCGGGCAAGGCAGCGCGGGTATTGTAAATTTCTATTTCCCTCAGGTAATCAGCAGCCATGCTAATGTATCCTCAGGTTACTATGGCTTGTTCGAAGGGATGGCCTGGTTATTCTTTGGTACTATTTTGCCACGCGCAGAATCTTGTTACAAGTGCAATCAATGGGATATTTAAAACATTTCATAAATCTAAAATTTTAGACTGAAATTCCAGAATGTTGTCTTCTGCCCTTGCCATTGAGGACCTGCCATCGAATATGGCGCCTTCAGCCATCGCCATCTTGGGAGCCTGGATTTCTCCCCATACCTGACCTTTTGCCTTAATCTCGGCAATCTCCTTGGCGTGGACATTTCCTTCAATTCGGCCGCCGATAATAATACCACGGGCTGTGACGTCACCCTTTACCGATGACTTTTCTCCCAGGATGACCCAATCCGCCTGCACATGCCCTTCCATCTGGCCGTCAATCCGGAGCGTTCCCTTGGTTTCGATGTTACCCTTGAAAAGCGAACCGGCGCCGATTATCGATTCAAGTTTTTCTGTGTTTCGGTGAAACATGTTGCTACTCCTCGTATTTTATATAAGTTGCAGGATTTACCGCATGGCCGTTTTCCCAGATTTCATAATGGACATGAGGCCCCGTAGAATTGCCGGTGGAACCGACGTAACCGATGGTATCGCCGCGTCTGACCTTCTGTCCGACCTTTACCAGATTCTTGCGGTTATGAGCGAAAAAGGTCGAATAACCGCGACCGTGTTCCAGGACAATCAGGTTGCCGTTGGCGCCGCTCCTGCCGGAGAAGCTGACGATGCCATCGGCGGTTGCCGTTACAGGCGTTCCGGATGGGGCGGCCCAGTCCATACCGGAGTGAAATTCCCGGTAACGATGTCCCGGTTTTTGCCGCACGCCAAAAAACGAAGACACATGGCCATTGGTTGGCGGACCCTGGGGTGTGGAAAGATGAATATCCCGCTGTTCGTGAAGATAGTCCTTGATCTCACCGACGGTTTCGATGGTCTTCTTCATATCCAGTTTCAGAGCTTCCAGGTCGATGGAGCCGCTGTCTGAGATGTCCATGTTTTCCAGAACGGCTTTCCGCGAACCAAGGGAAAAAAGCTTTTTAAATGTGAGTTCGTCCTCTTTTAGCGCGGTGATGGATGACCGTATCTCCTGGAATTCTCGGGCGTAATAGCCGACCTGATCCTGAAGGCGATAGTATTCCGCTGTTTTTGCCGCCATGGAAAAAACGGAGACGACGCCAACGCAACTCAAAATGAGCGTGATGAGAATAACAAACAGGGGAATTTGAATATTGAACGCATTGCGATGGCTGTGGGGAATCAACATGATCGTAATCGGCGTTAACCCGTTTTTCACCCATCCCTTGATTCTGCAAAAGTCCAACACCTTGCCTCCTCTCCGAACAATCGGCATTACGGCCGGATGTTCAGCAGTGTAGAAGTAATTGTGATAGAGACCTGCTCCGGAAAATTGTGAAAATGCGATTATGGATCCTGCAATGGAAAGACGTGTTTTCACGTCAACCATATTGCAAAGAAGAATTCAAGTTTTTTCTGGAGTGTGAACATGTCGATTAGAAATGATTCGGTCAGCAAGAAAAATTGGGGAACTTTTCCCCGGCCTCCGCTGTCTAATCTGTTAAAAGAAGAAAACACAGAGGAGGTTATGTTATGAAAGTGCGGGCAATGATTCTCATCATTTTGGGCTTTGTGGTTTCCCTTATTATTTGGGATACCGCTTCATCCCAGCCGGAGACGACATCCGCCGATCGTACTCTTTCACCGTATTTTTTCGTTCAGAGCGAAGATGCGCCGGTGGATCAATTGCCCCTGAAATCGACCAGGGCCGATGTTCAGATTGCGGGGGTGATTGCCGATGTGCGGGTGACCCAGGTTTATAAAAATGAAGGGAAAACACCCCTGGAGGCGATCTATGTTTTTCCGGCTTCCACGCGGGCGGCGGTTTACGGCATGAAAATGCGGATCGGGGAGCGGACGATCGAGGCGAAGATTAAAACGCGGGATCAGGCTCGCAAGGATTATGAAGACGCCAAGAATCAGGGGAAAAACGCATCCCTGCTCGAACAGCAGCGTCCCAATGTTTTCCAGATGAACGTGGCGAACATCATGCCTGGTGACGTGATTCGGGTTGAATTGAAATACACGGAGTTGCTCGTTCCGGAAGATCGTGTTTACGAATTCGTCTATCCGACCGTCGTCGGCCCCCGTTACGCCAATCAGGATGCGGCAACGGTCCCAGCTTCGGAACACTGGATCCAGAACCCCTACCTCCATCAGGGTGATTTACCGACGTATAACTTTGATATCCATGTGAATTTAGCGGCAGGGATGCCCATCCGTGATCTTTCCTGTCCGTCCCACAAGGTGGATGCCGCTTATTCCGATGCGTCGCATGTCGCCGTTGAGTTGGCTGCCGGTGAGCGCGCCGGCGGTAATCGGGATTATATTTTGCGATATCGCCTGGATGGGGATCGTATTCAGTCTGGGCTTCTCCTTCATGAAGGGGAAAAGGAAAACTATTTTCTTCTGATGATGCAGCCTCCAAAAAGAATTGCGTCGAATGATATTCCGGGGCGGGAGTATATTTTCATTGTGGATGTGTCAGGATCGATGCATGGTTTCCCCCTGGATATCTCCAAGAAGCTGATGACCGATCTGTTTCAAAGCTTGCGTCCGAACGACCGTTTCAATGTGCTGTTGTTTGCCGGTGGTTCTTCACTCCTGGCGGAAGAATCCCTTGCCGCAACGCCGGAAAATATCCGGAAGGCGATCAGCCTCATTGAAAACCAGACCGGCGGTGGAGGGACGGAAATCCTCCCGGCGCTGAAACGGGTGCTGGCGTTGAAACACAGGGAAAACACATCCAGAACCTTGATCGTTGCCACCGATGGCTATGTAACCGTCGAAGAGGAGGTTTTTGACCTGATCCGTAAAAATCTCAGCCATGCCAATTTGTTTGCCTTTGGAATCGGCTCCAGCGTCAATCGCCACATCATCGAGGGTATGGCCCATTGCGGGCAGGGTGAATCTTTTGTTGTTGTGGATCCTGTCGAGGCGACGGAAAAGGCGGCGCGTTTTCGGAAGATGATCCAGTCGCCGGTCCTTTCACAGGTAAAGGTCGATTTCAATGGTTTTGAAACCTATGATGTAGAACCGCTCATGCTCCCGGATGTCTTGGCGGAGCGTCCTGTTTTCGTCTTTGGGAAATGGCGGGGGAAAGCGGCGGGAACCATTACCCTGAGAGGCATTACCGGTCGCGGTCCCTACACCGAATCCATCGAAGTCGGAAAGGCGAAGGCAACGCGAGAGCATTCGGCCTTACGTTATCTCTGGGCGCGGCAACGCCTTACGCTGTTGTCCGATTACAACAACCTGCGCACGGATGAGAGACGTATCCGGGAAGTTACGGCATTGGGGTTGGGCTACAATCTTCTGACGGCTTACACGTCTTTTGTCGCCGTCGATACGGAGGTGAGAAACAACGGGCAAACCACAACCGTCAAACAAGCCCTGCCGCTGCCTCAGGGAGTAAGTGATTACGCCGTGGGCGGCAGTATGGCCAAGGGCTACGCGGCTCCGATGTCGGCCCCCAGAGAATCCGCGCTTTCCGGGGATTGGGGGGCGTTGCGGACCCGCGAGAAAAAAGACGAAAGCAAAGAGCAGGACAGCGCAACACACGGGAAACTGAAATCGCTCCAGGTTTCAGTCGGGATGTCGAAAAAAGACATTGAGAAAACAGTCAGGCGTCTTCTGCCGAAGATGGAACGATGTGTCGGCGGGACCCATCTGCAAGGTGTTCTGGAACTGCGTCTGAGCCTCAATGCTGACGGGACCGTTAAAAAGGTGGAGGTGATTGCCCCCGATGTGCTTAAGGGTGACATGAAAACATGCCTGATTGCAGAGGTCAGGAAATGGCATTTCCCTGTTCCACCCAACGGCGTGAAGGCTTGGATAACAATCCTGATCGACCTGGTTTAAGTTCTTAAACGACGTTGACCTGACCGGGACGGAAGAGTCTTCTGTCCCGGTCAGGCATTGATGAGGTATCAGGAATGGATAATTTTTCTTGACAGGGTTGCCGCTTCCGTACTCCATTAGAACAAAAAGAGAACCATGATGACCATCATCATGCTGTTATGAGGTGGCGTTACGCAAGAACAGGAACCCGGCCGGGACGAGGATCGTGAATTCGTTATCCGCTGTCAGAAAGGAGACGTGGAGGCTTTCTCGACACTCGTTGAGCGCCATCAAAAAAAAATGCTGAATGTTGCTTACCGGATGACCGGGGACTACGATGAAGCATGTGACTGTGTGCAGGAGGCCTTTTTTTCCGCTTATCGGGGAATCGGCAAATTTCGCCGGGAGGCGCGGTTTTCCACCTGGCTTTACGGCATTGTTGTGAATCAGGCGAAAAACCGCCTGCGTCAGGTGAAAAGCCGCCGCGGTCACGAATCATTGACGGATATGCATTCACGCCATGGCGAAGCTCTGTGCGGAGACTGTTCCGCAGCCCCTTTAACCGAGTCCCTGGCGGATCAGTGGGAAAGAAAAGAACTGGAGGCAAAGGTACAGACTTGTATTATCGGTCTTGAGCATGATTTCCGGGAGGTCCTGGTGCTGAAAGACATTCAGGATCTTTCCTATGAGGAAATCAGGGATGTGCTCCACATTCCGGTAGGAACCGTCAAATCGAGACTTTTTCGGGCGCGGCTTACCCTCAAGAACTGTCTGGCCAAAGTTTGGGGAGATCTGAAATGACCTGTGAAGACAGAGTAAAGAAACTGCCGGCTTATCTGGAAGGTGAGCTTTCCCCCCAGGAGTCGGAAGAATTCAAGGCACATCTGGCCTCCTGCGAAACCTGCCGGGAAACCCTCGAAGCTCTGAAGGCCGCGGATCGCCTGGTGCGGAACCTGGGTGAGGTGGACCCCCCTCCATGGCTGAAGCAGCAGATTATGACCCGGGTTCGGGAAGCGCATGCAGAAAGGGAACGTTTCTGGCGGAAATTCTTTTTCCCTCTGCATATAAAAATTCCGGTGCAGGCCTTTGTCGTCATCATCGTTTCCGTGTTGGCCTTTTATATCTACCGTCAGGACGAACCGCGGCTGCGGATGCGGGGTATACCCTTGCCTCCAACACAGGTTTTTGAAGTTCAAAAGGAACAAGCCATACCTTCACCACGATCATCCCGGTCAAAGATGATAACGCCGTCGAGAGATATGACGGTGCCTCGCGAAGCGCTTATGCCTGCGCCTCAACCGGGCCGTTCAGAGGATGGGGACGCCTATACCTCGC
>CAZBQX010000018.1:5375-16526 GCA_964494155.1 uncultured Syntrophales bacterium | reverse complement strand
AATGGAAGCGCAATGGGTCAAAATGAAGATCACCATCATGCCGGCTGTCAATCAAAACCCATAAACGGTCAATTTTGTTGACAGAAGATTGCCCATTCCATATATTGCCGGGAATCGTTTGAGATGTCGGCTGAAATGTTTTCCCGAAAAAAGTGAGTTATTTATGGCAGAAGTACGCAAGATTAAAGCAGGAATCGTTCAAATGCGCTGCAGCGACAATACGGCGGAGAATATGGTCCGTGCGATGGATGCGATCCGTCGGGCAGCGGCCGCCGGCGCCAAGATCGTCTGCCTGCAGGAGCTTTTTCGCTCGCGCTATTTTTGTGTATCCGAAGATTATACGCCCTTTGCAATGGCGGAAATGATTCCCGGACCCTCAACGGAAGCCCTGCAGTCGCTGGCCGGGGAATTGGGCGTGGTCATCGTGGCCTCTTTATTTGAAAAACGGGCGGAGGGCCTGTATCATAACAGCGCCGCCGTGATCGATGCAGACGGGGCCTATCTGGGGAAGTACCGGAAGATGCACATTCCCGATGACCCGTCTTTTTATGAGAAATTTTATTTTACCCCGGGCGATTTGGGGTTTCGGACCTTCAAGACCCGGTTTGGCATCGTTGGGGTGCTCATCTGCTGGGATCAGTGGTACCCGGAGGCGGCAAGATTGACGGCCTTGATGGGTGCGGAAATCCTATTCTATCCGACGGCCATCGGCTGGGCGGAAGGAGAGGATCCGCAGGTCTGCCGGGATCAGTTTAACGCCTGGCAGACGATTCAGCGGGCCCATGCGATCGCAAACGGCATCCCGGTCGTTTCCGTCAACCGGGTAGGCAAGGAGGGCAACATTCTCTTCTGGGGTGGTTCTTTTGCCGCCGACACGCTTGGTGAAATGATCTATCAGGCTCCCCACGACAAAGAGGATGTCGCCGTTTTCGAAATAGATCTTGGTCGTTCCGATACGACCCGCAGGCATTGGCCATTTCTCCGGGACCGACGGATCGACGCTTACGAAGGCCTGACCCGGCGCTTTCTGGATTCCGATTTATGATCTATCAGGAAACGCCCCGACAACTTGGCTACCGTTTCCCGGCGGAATGGGAACCTCAGGCTGCGACCTGGTTTTCGTGGCCCCACAAGGAGGAATCCTGGCCGGGACGGTTTGAACCCATCCCGGAAGTGTTTACAGAAATTGTCCGGCTGCTTACCGCATATCAGCATGTCAACATCAATGTCGGGGATCAGGCGATGCAGTCCGACGTTGAGACAAGACTGGCAAAAGCTGGTGTCGATGCAACACGGGTTTCTCTTTACTGGATCCCGACCGACGATGCCTGGTGCCGGGACCACGGACCCGCCTTTGTCATCAATCCGGAAGCCAAAGAACCCCTCGCCGTGATCGACTGGGGTTACAACGCCTGGGGTGAGAAGTATCCCCCTTATGACCAGGACGATGTCGTGCCGACCCGGGTGGCCGAGTACCGTCGCCTCCCTCTTTTTTATCCGGGGATTGTCATGGAAGGAGGCGCCATTGATGTCAACGGGGAGGGGTGTCTCTTGACAAGTACATCATGTCTGCTCAATCCGAACCGCAATCCTCACCTATCGCAGGGGCAGATAGAATGGTTCCTGCGGGAGTACTACAACGTGGAGAAAATCCTCTGGGTGGACGAGGGGATTGCCGGCGACGATACGGACGGCCATATCGACGACTCGGCCCGCTTCGTCAATGCTGCGACCATCGTCGCCATGGTGGAGGATAATAAAAAAGACGAGAACTATCTGCCCCTGCGAAACAATCTTATTCAATTGAAAAATATGACGGACCGGTCGGCGGATCCCTTCCGGATCGTTGAGGTGCCCATGCCCCGGCCCTTCGAATTCGACGGCCAGCGGGTACCCGCCAGTTATGCCAATTTTCTTATCGCCAATGGCGTCGTGCTGGTCCCGACGTTTCGGGATCCGCATGATCAGGTTGCGCTGGCCATTCTAGAGGATCTGTTTCCCGGGCGCCGGGTCATCGGTATCGACTGTTACGATCTGATCTGGGGATTGGGTACCCTGCACTGCATCAGTCAGCAGGAACCGCTGATTGGGAAATTATCATAAATTACATGATAGTAGATACGAAAAGCGGTTAAGAAGATAGACCTCCTTTTCGTTTAAGCTTCCGGTTCCTTTGGTGGGATCGGCTGAGGCTTCCCGCCTTTTCCCCTCCAGACGGCGTAGCCGATCAGAAAAATGCCGGCGGTCCCGGACAGCAGGCAATACCAGAAATGAGAGAGGAAATTCCGGCTCCAGCGTAGATCTTCCGGGACATAACACACATCTTCCCGTACCAGAATGGGAAGCTGGTCTTTGACCTTTAATTTTTCATAGACATGAATGTCAACGACAGCCTCCCCGCCGCAATAGGGGCTTTTTATCCCCTGCACCTTGATATAGTAACTGGAGACGCCGACACCCCCTTCTCCGGTTTTTTTCTTGTATTTTTCCATCACCTGTCCGATCGACGGCGTCATCTGCGGGTTGAAGATGTGAATGAGGACCCAGTCGATATTGGCAAAGAAATTCCAAAGGAGGGCGAACCCGAATAGCGCCGGGATAAGTGTTCGCTTCCACATAACATTTCCTGGTTAACCGCTCAATGAGAGCCGGCTCTGATTATTCCCGAACCCAATCGACGGTCATAAATTGCATAAGGTTTTTTTGATTGCAAAAATGTCCGGAATTTATCAAAACGCACCGGTTCGCCTTATTACCTAATTTAATACGTTTTGTGGACTCAGTGATATTGAATCATATTGATAAAGCCGCGTATCGTTTTTATCAGAACAGATGTCATCCGTCGACTTTTTAATCCACCCAATCATAATCTTGCCTGATCGATTATTTTTGCTGTTGCGGTTTGACGTGAAGCTAAGTATGACACCGGACAACGTAACGATTTCCTTCAAGAACAGCATAAAAAGCGTTGTGTTATTCCATTCGGTTTTTTATATTGCACAAAATATGGTTCAGTATCGGCCCCTTTGTTCATGACATGTATTTGCTCTTTACGATGAGCCGTTCCTGCATGATCGGATATTTATCAGGTGCCTTGTATGAATAACCGGAGGATTGAAAAGATGGATAAACGAGGAATAATAAGCGTTTTAAAAGGGCTAAGAGGTTTGCTCTTTTTGGGCTTTTTGTTCATTTTTTTTCCTTGTCCCAGTGATGGACGGGATTACAAATTTACGGACGCCCATCTGCATTATGTCAATTATTTGGTCCAGTCCCAGGGTTTTGTAAATCTGTTACCGGAAATGGATCGTAATGACATTGAGCGCGCCGTCGTATTCGGTTTGGGGTACGCCATTTCCTGGCCGGAGATCAGGGTTGAGCGGGAGAAGTATTATCTGGATCCGCAGACGGGAGTGAATGATACGCCCCCTGTTTATTTTACAAAAAGGGGGGATTACCGCATGCTGATAGATTACGACAAGCTTTCTCCCAAGCAAAAAGCCAAGATCTATCCTTTTCTGCAGGGCATAAACGTCATGGACCGCAACGAGATATATTATGTCATAGAAATGTTTAATTATTATCCGGAACTTTGCGGCATCGGGGAACTTATGATGCGCCGGGGCGTTTTCAACCGTCTGACGCCGTTGACTCCCGAGGGTGACAGTGCGGCCCTGGACCCGATCCTTGATTTTGCCGCCGCCAATCGGATGCCCGTTATGATTCATCAGAACCTTGCCGATGAAACATCAAAAGGCCCCGATGATCTTCGGGACCCGATCTACCTGAAAGAAATAACCGACCTGCTGACTCGTCATCCCGACACAACCGTGATCTGGGCCCATGCCGGGATCAGTCGGAATCTTTACATCCGGGATCACCTGACGTTGCTCGGGCGGCTTCTGGTCGCCCATCCGAATCTCTACTTCGATCTGTCCTGGATTGTCTGGGAAAACTGCATTGAAAAGGATCTAAAAGCCTGGGCCGATCTTATCGTCGCCTATCCGGATCGTTTCCTGCTCGGTTCGGATAAAATCGGCGGCTTTGTCGACCGACCGGCCATTCAACTTTCCGAGTCGGCTTCCAGGCTGTTGTCATCTCAGGCCAATGACACCGGTCAGGGAAAAGCGATGAAAAGATTCATTCCCCTCCTGCAGGAAATTGATACGCGGCGGGATGGGACCGCCGTATCCGACATGCTTACTTACCGGAATATTAACTGGATCCTGAGCCGTATCGAAGCCGGCTGTAAAAGCGGCAAGCCGGTTATCAATCCTTGGAAGGGCGGCGATCCCTGGATGGATCCCCGTTATGCAAGACCGGTCCTGACGGCCAAACTAAAAGACGGCGGCTCGGTTGCGATCGGTGTTCATGCACAATATGAAAATCTGGCTGCCGATATCCGGGCAAAATATTTCCGATGGGATAAAAAGTTGGAGTACACCGGGATAACCGCAGGCATCACGGTGCCCCACGGTACGAATATGCAGGGGGTGGGTCTGTTTGCGGCGCCGGGATTCAGAAGTTATAGCGGCTTTATTGATCATACCCGGATTGAAGCCATGCCGGTTCAGTCGCTTCTGTTCATTGATAGCTGGGAAGCGGCTTTCGAATATCAAAAAGACGGCAAGATGTTTTTCCCCAATGGGAACTGGCCCACCGTGCCCTGGTGGGGGGACGAATCGAGCAAGTACGGTCGCATCAATAAAGTGCGGGTACCGAACGGCCGCCGGCTGATCCTCTACGCCGATGAATATTTCCGGGGAGAGGTGCTCCGGACGATTTCATCAACACAGGGGGCTTTTGAAGACTTGGGCGATATTGGGGATAAAGTAAAATCTTTTCAGTATGTTACAGATGAAAAACAAACGGAGGTGAACCCGTCAAGGAAATAAACGCATCGGACGGTTGAGTTGTCGCGAGGGCAATCTTTGCATCCTCCTCACGCAAGGGGCAATGCCGGAGTCCCTAATGACCGTACCGCTGCAGGTACTTGGTGGAGAACCTTTCGGCGGAAAAACCTACGTTGAACTTGCGATAGGGGAGATCAATATGCCAGGGTGAGGCATGATCCCGTTGATGATCGTAGGTATAGAAGTCCGTTTCATAGTGGGAGAAGAGATCGAGTAGTCTGCCGTCACCGTATCCGTAGAAATAGTTCTGAGTTGTTTTCCAGAGCTTACCCTCCAGGTCATAGGCATCGGCCAAGCCGCTCTTCCAGCACCCCCCTAAAACCCAAAGGACCTTCTTGCTGTAAACGCCGCAGTCGGCGGGGCTCTTGGGTGTGGCTTCAATGATGAAAACGTTGGGCCACAATCGCCAGTTCATCCGAGGGAATTTATCGCCGACCGTCATGGGATGACGCCGCTGAGCCGCTTTGTTTTCAGTGATGAAGTCTGTGGAAAAAAGCGTGGTCAGTTTGGGTTGCATATCGATCAGCTTCCAGTTCCAGCGTGCCACGGGAACATCGAGCGTCCTGAAGTCACCGATGGATGAATCGGAACCGACAAAAGCATCGAAGCGCTGGCCGCTGGTGACGCGACGGATGCGTCGCATCATGGGAATGTAAGTAAACGAATCATCCAATTTATTCTGGTCGTTATAGCGATAGGTCAGATTTCCGTAACCCTGCAAGTCGGGGGGTGTTTGTACGTAAACCAGTTCCTTGAAAAAGATATTGCTCATCTTTGCATCGTAAGCGGGTTTGGGAGAAAGAATTTCTCGGCTGGTCAGAAAGATCCGGTCCCAGGACATCTCCACGACTCTTTCCCGTTTCCCCGTACTCCCGACAAAGAACATGTTTACCCAGTCATGGGTAAAGTCATCACCATCATAAACATGGACCTGATTGTACCAAGCCTTGATACCGGCGTCGGGATCGGCTTCCGTCAGATCGAAGAAAGGTTCGCCTCCGGTCCACCAAGCCCCGCTTGTGGTTTTGAGATTTCGGTCAAACGCAATCACCGCTTTTCCGCGATTGGCTTTGGTGGCCGCACCGTAAAGCTTGGGAACAGGCCAGGGTTTATAATCGGCGACAACGATCTCCATACCTTTTTTAATCATGTTGTAGACGCCGGGACTCGTCAGCGCAATGAGTTCCTTTTTGATGCCGTCCACATTTTTTTTGGTAATGACCATGCCTACCTTGATTTTCCCGCGGGACAGCCGTTCCAGTTCGCCGCCCGGCAGGGTGCGGGGCATGCCGTCAAAATCGAACTTGTCGGGATGGGTCTCAAACCCGACATAGCCCGCCACCCTGGCCTGCTGATCGGTCAGGGCGTGAGCGGAGACGGTCCACGCCGTTAAATACAGCGGGATCAAGAAAACAAGCGCCCATAACGGCGATCTTAATTCACTTCTCATCCTTATTTCCCTTCGTTATGTAATGGTCAAGCCACCTAACGGCTGTCCACGGTCTGTTTTGCCCGTACCCAGCAAAGATGCTTCCATTGAAAGAAATCCACCCTGCGTTTATCCCCAGGCATTTCGCATCTTTTCTGCATGGATGATGTTTGGTGCCGATAAATGCGAGAAAACCATGCAAAAATTCATAAATCCTGTCAAGCACATATTCCCCATTACGACGATGGAAAGGAAAAACTTCTCCAGAATCACAATTAGTACAGATGTTTGGTTTAGGGAGGGGGTATTGCTTTTTCTTTTTGACGGATCATATATGAGTTAAGACTATCCAATCAGATATCTTATTATTTTGAGAAGTTAAAGGATCTGCTTTCTGCTCAGTTATCCATCATGGCGGTCAGTGTCACTTCGCTTTCCTTGAGTATTTTGAGTATTTTCCCGAAAAGCAGGATATCTTCACCGGCTGATTTATCGAAAAAAACCTCGTCTCCAGGTTTTACCGTCAAAACGCCGGTTCCGATGGAAAGCACTTTCCCGTATCCGTCCAGCAAGAGCTCGCCCCGAGCGATGTCCGTTTCGGGTTTGATTCTCGGTTCTACAACAACTTTGTCGTCGGATTTCTCCTCCTGATCGATATCGCGGTCTTCATATATGCCCATGCCTTCTCCCTTTCCTCGCCAAGATATTTATTACCCGATAAAACTCATGTCACGGTGGTTGGAAAGTTGTTCGATTTTTCCAGTCCAGCCATTATTTCGTGCAACCGGATTTCTATGGAGCGTAATTTTTTGACAGATAGTCCAGCAAGACGGTCTTTTCATCTTCTGTCAAGCGGGCGCCTTTACTCATCATACGCGAAACGGTTTTCTCCCAAGCTTCGCTTGTTTTGCGTGTCTGCTTGACTCTGTTTATGCCATGGCATGCTGAACAACGTTCAGCCAGAAGCGCTGCACCATCCAATACCTGATTTTCTTGCGTAACAACGGCAGTCTGAGGTTGATCCTGCAAGGCGGGTTGATTGCCCGAATTGCAGGCCAGCGGTGCCCACAGCATAAGAAACAGGATGGCCAGCAGCCCGGCAATGATCTGAATTTTACCGATGCCGTTCTTCAGAATAGGGGAATACCGGCTGAAACGAATCTTCTTTTTCATTCTTCTGCCCTTTCAATGAAGAATAAGTTACCCCTGATGACTTTGATGTACCTAGGGAGGAGCTTCATATCCACCACGGACAAGATGCATGGAAAATATCTAACTATCCGCAATCACTTCTTCTTTAGAATATCTCTGATTTCAGTCAGCAGGTTTTCTTCCGGTGTCGGGACGGGAGGAGGCGCCGGTGCTTCCTCTTGCTTTTTCTGTAATGTATTCATGGCTTTGATGACCATAAAGATGGCAAAGGCGATGATCACGAAATCGACTACGGACTGGATGAATTTCCCGTAGCTGAGAGTAACCGCAGGTGCATCTCCGACCGCCTGTTT
This sequence comes from uncultured Syntrophales bacterium, assembly GCA_964494155.1. Taxonomy (GTDB): domain Bacteria; phylum Desulfobacterota; class Syntrophia; order Syntrophales; family JAAYKM01; genus JAAYKM01. The sequence goes on along the minus strand of CAZBQX010000018.1, from coordinate 8,679 downwards.
GAGTGTAATCGCCAGATTGGCAAAATCGACGCCGCCGATCAGAAGTCCGATGGGCGGCATGATGACGTCGGCAACGAAAGACGAAACGATTTTTCCGAAAGCACCGCCGATAATGATACCGACGGCCATATCGACAACATTTCCCCGCATGGCAAAGGTCTTGAACTCCTGGATCATACTCATCGTGGCTCCTCCTTTTAATTGGTCAGTTTATTGGTGGATGTCATGTGATGTGAACAAAACCTGTATTGAACTTCACCTACCATAAAATGGCGTCTTTGCCCATTCTAATTTTCCTGGCCGCGGCATGCCAAGCCAAAATATAGCCATGATATTTATGCATATTACCCGATGCGGGGATATGGATGAACTTAACCGGCAGGTAATGATTTGGACAATCCGTCCCGGCTGACGAAGGGACTTCATTGAGAACCGGTTCGTTTACGTGTATGATGGCACGTCATATTGATCGGAGGCGCTTTGGTGATCTGGGTATTCCTTGCTTTTCTTTTTTTTCTGGCATTCATTGTTTTCGCCGGTATCCGGGAGGGGCGGAAACTTCCCCGTGAAATTGCCGTGACGGCCGACAGGCTGGGAATGATTCTTAAATGTAAAGGGGATTTTTCAGGATGGAATGGATTCGGGTCATCCTTGCGAAACGGAACCGTTTATGCCGGGGTGTATCACGATCTGACGGCGGCGGTTTTCAGTCTCGTTGATCATGAAGGGGGAAAAATCGGTGTGGGTTTGGCTTTCCGTTTCTCTCATCCCCTGCCTTTCTCCCTGTTCTCCACTTTCCATCTCGAATCGTTCACGACGACCGAGATCAGCGATGCATATCGAGATATTTACCTGGAAAAAGTTGATGCGGGTGTCGCAGGCATGAAAACCTGGTCCCGTGAAAAGGACAAGACCATGATGCTCCTGCACAGCGGTGATGTCGGCGCCCATCTGAAGTCCCTGACGGACCTCCTGCAAAGAATCGATGAGTCCAGCCTTCCCGGTTTACCCCGGGCCGGCTTTGTGATAAATGATCAGGGAATTACCCTGTGTGTTAAGGACGCCGAACTGCTGGATCGAGAACTTGTCGAACGGGCTTATCTTCTATGCCGGGCCGTTTCCGGAGCCGGATTCGGCAGGCCTGTCGGCACGATTGCCACGGAAGGTCGCGTGCTGAAAATTCTGGCGACGGTATTCCTGGTTCTGTTCCTGGGGTTCATCATCGGTATGATGATTATGGGCATCCTGAAAATGAATATTTCCACGCTGCTGTCAGTCCGGGGATTGAATTAATGCAGCGGCCTCAAGGAGATTAAAGATGAAGATTGCCAGAGTCGAACAGATGCGGTCCATGGACCGGTTTGCCATCGAAAAACTCAAGATTCCGGAAGAGATTCTGATGGAAAATGCCGGGCTGGCCGCGGCTTTTGTCCTGAACCGGGAAATCGGCATCCGGAGAAAGAAGTTCGTAGTCTTGTGCGGCGGAGGGAACAACGGAGGGGACGGATTCGTCGTGGCCCGGAAAATTCTGGCCGACGGTGGAGCGGCCAAGATCTTTGTCCTGGGTGATCCGGCAAAGTACAAAGGGGCGGCCAAAACGAATTATGCGATCATCTCCGGTCTGCCGGTTGAGATGGAACCCGTCGGCGCCGTTGACGACATGATAAGAGACATCCTCCACTGTGACGGTGTTATCGATGGCCTCTTTGGCACCGGTCTGGACCGGGAGGTAGAAGGGCTTTACGCGGATGTGATCGATTTCGTTAACGAAAGCGGCAAGCCGGTTCTCAGCCTCGATATCCCCTCGGGAATCAACGGTGATACCGGCGAGGTGATGGGCATTGCCGTGAAGGCCGATTTTACCGTGACTTTTGGTGTACCGAAAATCGGCAATCTGCTCTATCCGGGTTATGAAATGTGCGGCAGGCTTTTCGTCTGTCACATTTCTTTCCCTCCCGACCTGTATGACCGGGAAACCCTGCAGATTCAGGTTAACGACTTCGTCCCCCTGCCGGCCAGAAATCCCGACGGCCATAAGGGTTCCATGGGCGAGGCGCTCGTCATTGCAGGCGCCGCGTCCTATTTCGGCGCCCCCTATTTTTCCGCCCTGTCCTTCTTGAAAGCGGGGGGCGGCTATGCCCGCCTGGCCTTGCCCGCCGCGATGGCTCCGTTCATCGCCCAGAAGGGCAGCGAGATCGTTCTGGTTCCGCAGAAGGAAACGGCGGACGGGAGCATTGCCCTGGACAACCGCCGGTTCCTGCTCGATCTGGCGGCGAAGATGGATTGCATCGTGATCGGTCCCGGCCTGTCCTTAAATAATGAAACGCAGCAACTGGTTCGGGAGTTGATTTCGAAGATCGAGAAACCGGTGCTGATTGACGGCGACGGGATCACTGCCATAGCCGGCCATCTTGACCTGATTCGGAAACGAAAAGGTGAGACGATCCTGACGCCGCATCTGGGAGAAATGTCCCGGATCACGGGAAAAGACGTTAACGCAATTCGGCGGAGCCGGATCGATATCCTGCAGGAAACGGCGAAAGACCTCGGGGCGTTTGTCGTTTTGAAAGGCGCCCATTCGCTGATCGGCAGTCCCGAAGGCCGGGTTTACGTGAATCTGAGCGGCAACTCCGGCATGGCCACCGCCGGCTGCGGCGATGTGCTCACGGGAACGATCGCTGCCATGTGCGGGCTGGGATTGGGCACGGAAGAAGCGGTCCGCAAGGGGGTCTTTCTCCACGGGTTGGCGGGCGACCTGGCGGCGGAGGACATGGGTGAGGACGGCATGACCGCGCAGGACATTCTCGATTATTTGCCCCTGGCTCTGAAAACCGACCGGGAGGGGCCGGACGCGGCGTTGCGGGACATCTATGAGGGTCCCGAGGTGATATAGAAAAAGTCGGGGGTTCAGAAAACCGAAACAAGGCGATCGCTTAATCATTTCATTCGGTATCGCGGGGTTATAAAATTTCAACCGGTCAAGGAAGGTTTAAATGTCCATTTTCTCGGCGGCGCTGCTGCTTTTTCTGGTGATTGATCCCTTCGGAAACATTCCCTTTTTTCTGTCCGTCCTGAAGCACATCGATTACCGGCGCCAGTGGCGGATTATTCTGCGGGAAATGATGATCGCCCTGGCTGTTCTCGTCTTTTTTCTCTTTGCCGGCCGGTATGTGCTGCTCCTGCTGGATATTTCCGCCCCCGCCCTGAGCATGGCGGGGGGGATCATCCTCTTTCTGATCGCGCTGAAGATGATCTTTTCCGATTCGGAGGAGATATTCGGGAAATCCCCCGAAGGGGAGCCCCT
>CAZBQX010000018.1:1823-5275 GCA_964494155.1 uncultured Syntrophales bacterium | reverse complement strand
TGATCTTTTCCGATTCGGAGGAGATATTCGGGAAATCCCCCGAAGGGGAGCCCCTCATTGTTCCCCTGGCGATTCCCTTTATTGCCGGACCCTCCGCCCTGGCGACGGTGCTCCTGCTGATGGCGCGGGAACCGTCCCGCTGGCCGGAGTGGCTTGCGGCCCTGGTGGTCGCATGGTTTCTGGCGACCTGCATCCTGCTTCTTTCCAACCAGATCAGCCGCGTTCTGGGAACCCGGGTGCTGATAGCCATCGAGCGCCTCATGGGCATGCTTTTAACGACCATTGCAGTTGAGATGTTCATCAAGGGAATCAAGCAGTTATACAGTTAATATTGAATGCCGGGTTGGTTTCCCGGCCACGAAACCGTAAGGAGATTGAATCGATGATGACGCAAGAACAACTGGAAAGGTACGCCGATGTCCTTTTGTGGGGGCTGAAGACGGCCCGGGTAAAACCTCTGAAGAAAGGGGACATGGTACTCCTGCAGTATGATCTGCCGGCACTGAAACTGGCGGAAATTCTTTTCGGGCGGCTCCTTGATCTTGGCCTCAATCCGATTCAACGGCTGGGCATGACGACCACCATGGAGAAGAGTTTTTATGAGAAAGCCGACGACCGGCAGCTTGCCTTTCTTTCTCCCGGGGACAAACCGACTTACGAAAAACTGGACGGCCGGATCTTTCTCCGGGCGCCCGAATCCCTGACCCATCTGGGCGGCGTCGATCCCCGCAAGATCGCCCGGGCCATGGTGGCGCGCAAACCCCTGCGGGAGTTGATGGAAGAAAGAGAACATCAGGGGCTCCATGGCTGGACCCTTTGTCTTTTTCCCACCGCTGAACTGGCGGCTCAGGCGAAGCTCAGCCTGGAAGAATATGCCCATCAGGTTATCCGGGCCTGCTACCTCGACAAAATTGATCCCGTCGGTGAATGGAAGCGTATTTATAAGGAAGTGGGGAAAATCAAAAAATGGCTCAATGCGCTGCCTGTGAAAGACTTCCGTGTCGAAGCGGAGCATATTGATCTCCGGATCACCCCCGGCGAATCGCGAAGGTGGATCGGCATTTCCGGGCACAACATTCCCAGTTTTGAACTGTTCATGTCGCCGGACTGGCGGGGAACGGAAGGGACCTTCTATGCGAACCAGGCTTCCTATCGGAGCGGCAACTATGTCGAAGGGGTGAAACTGGTGTTCGAGAAGGGGAATGTGGTGGACGTAAATGCGGAGAAGGGCGATGCGTTCACCAAAAAACAGCTCGCGATGGACCCGGGGGCGAAACGCGTCGGCGAATTTTCCCTGACGGATCGCCGCTTCTCCCGGATCGACCGCTTTATGGCCGATACCCTGTTCGATGAAAACTACGGCGGCGAATACGGCAACACCCACATCGCCCTGGGAGCGTCTTATACGGACACCTTTTCCGGAGACATTTCTCAGATGAACAAGGCCCTGAAGAAAAAGCTGGGGTTCAACGACTCGGCCCTGCACTGGGACCTGGTGAACACCGAGCGGAAAACGGTCACGGCGACGCTGAAAAACGGAAAGAAACTGGTGATTTACGAAAACGGACAGTTCTGCTGCTGAGATTACGGCGTTTATCCTGCACGGTAAAGTCAGTAATAGTCTGTTTCGGGACTTATATCCGATGGTGCTGCTATCAGTAGTGTACGTTGGTTAGCGTCACTCTCTCCTTGACATGCCCAGCCCATCAAGTTACAGTCGCCGCTAAATTTCAGGATTTCCGGATAGATACAAAAAAGGCGGCGAGCAGGTATAGATAAAAAGCCGAGTGCAGCATTTCATTGTACAAACGATCTGGGGGTGAATCATGTCCAAGCGAATTCTTGCATTATTCTGGTTAGTTTCACTGTTTGTCTTCTTTGTCCCGGCGGTTTTTGCGGCTCCCCCTGCGAGCCAGGCGCCGAAACCGTATCAACCGCAGAATCTGGGTATCAAAACATCCGATCTGATTGTTCAAATTAATGTCACTTCTCCAGGGGCTGGAGCTAAATGGCGGGTGGGGACGAAAAAACCGATTCTCTGGACGGCTGATCCCGCCCATGTCGGCCCCCTGGTTAAGGTCCTGCTGATCCGGAAGGATCAGGTGCAAACCGCCAACGGTTATCAGTCTCAACTATTGATTAAAGACAACTGCCCTGCCGGTGGCGGGGGGATTCAGTGGGACATCCCCAAAACTACCCCTCCGGGCGATTACCGGATTGTGGTGATGAGTAAATCGAACGGAAAATCCGGCACCAGTCAACCTTTTAAAATTATACCCCAGCCGGTTTTCAAAATAATCCAGCCTGCAGAGAACAGCACCTGGGAACTCGGTAAATCCTATACCGTTAAATGGACGTACAGCGGCGAGGCGATTGGTCCCCTGGCGCTGATGCTGTTCGGCAGCGGCGGAAACCGGGTAGACAACATCCCTCTCAACGGACCCAACGGGGATCGTTCGTATCTGTTCACGGTTCCCAAAACGGCGTATCCGGGGCAGTTTGCCCTGATGCTGATTGAAGTCAATGAAGAAGCCAAACTGGAAAACGACCTACTCGGCTATCGGGGCACATACATTGGGATTAAAGTCGTCAAGGAAATCATCAAGTAGGCGTACGGCCTGAGTCGGCCGTCCGGACATGTCAGATGGAGTCGGAGTGTCTTCCGGTGTCGTAAAAGTGTATTCCCCCATACTTTGTTTGAGGAGGTATTTTACTGAAAATGAAGAAAAACGTGATTTTAGCCATTTTATGCATCCTTCTGTTTGCCTTCAGCGTTTTGGCGGCCCCGCCACCGCCGGCCGGAAGTAGCAATCAAGTCCCGACCGCTTCGGGCGGCGCAGTTCCCGTACTGAAATCGGACCTGTCCGTTGACAGCATCAGCCTGAATAAACCCATTAAGGAAGGGGACACGGTCGGCGGCAGTACCGCTGCCATCAAGGTCAAGAATTTCGGTCCCGGCAGTGCCCATGATTTCACCGTGAAGATTACCTGCACAGCCATCCGCGGCATCGTGCCTTCGGGGCTAGCTGTCATCGAAAAGAAGTACACCCAAGTCCTGTCGGCCAATGGACAGTTGGACATCACCTGGCCGCCTACTTCCGGCGCCAAATGGGGGGTAGGCGACTACCGGATCCTCGTGGAAGTCAAGTCGGACCGGGATAAAAATCCGCAGAACAATGCCAAGTATTTTGCATTTAAAGTCGCACCGGCGGTGCCGACGGCGATCAAGGTAACCTCTCCCAACGGCGGAGAAGTGCTTTACAAGGGGAAGACCTATAATGTGACCTGGACTTATACCGGCAACCCCAACGTGCCGGTAAAAATCGCCCTGGTCGCTTCCAACAATTTAAGCAATGTGTATGTGATCAGCGAAAATGCACCGCTCGGACAGAACGGTTCCGGTTCCTTTTCTTGGAAGGTCTCTTCGAGCATCGAACGCCGCAACGATTATA
>CAZBQX010000018.1:0-1723 GCA_964494155.1 uncultured Syntrophales bacterium | reverse complement strand
TCCGGTTCCTTTTCTTGGAAGGTCTCTTCGAGCATCGAACGCCGCAACGATTATAAAATTTGGATCGGCAATGGCAGCTATACCGCTGATTTCATAGACACAAGCGACAATAACTTCACCGTCAGTGAATTTGTTTATTGATCGGTGTTTGATGATGAGCGAGAACAGCAAGCCCCGGTTCATTTCTTTGATGAGCCGGGGCTTTTTGGTTAAGGCACTGATTTTATTGATATGTATTGCAGGGGAGGCCTTTGGTGGTCATGTACAAAGCGCTGCTAACGCCCGTCGCTTCAGGGGGTCTCGTCTTTTCCTGGTCGTGCCGTGATGACCGTTTTTGCCTGTAAAAAGATTTCGCGTTTGAAATCCGCGTAGCCGGGGATGGATTGGTTGAGGAACTTGGTGGTGTACTGGCTGTCGTAAATCAGCATCTTCTCGAAATCTGCGACCTTGCCGAACGGTGCGAGCTGTTTCCTGACCGCTTCGTAGAAGTATGCTTCCAGTTTGGCTGCATACTCTTCCGCCAATTGATTCATATCCGCAGCATTGAGTTCCGCCAGTTTCCCTTCACTTTGCATCTCTTTGATCCACTGCAGGGTTTCCTCTTTAAACATATGGCCTCCTTTTTCATCTCCGTTAGCGCGTGTCGTTCGAAAATCCCGAAGTTGTTGATCTTTTTTTTTAATCCGAGGGTGAAATTAAATTTTACGTTCGATAATATAATCGGCAGTGGTGAGCAGGGAGGCTTTGGCACGACAATCTGGGAAGGGGGTGAGGAATTCTTTTGCCTCAGCGATCAGCCTGCCGGCTTTGGTGAGAGTATAATCAATCCCATCATAGCGATTCATGAAGCTCATGATTTTCCCAATATCTTCCGGCGTTCTTTCCTTTTTCCCCAGCAGGGTTTGCAAGCGGATTTTTTCTTCTTCTGAAGCCTGTGTCATGGTGCGGATCAGAGGCAGGGTCAACTTCCCCTCTTCCAGGTCCTTGCCGATGGCCTTGCCGAATTCATTCTCCTGGGCAATGTAATCCAGGGTATCATCGGTCATCTGGAAGGCCGCCCCCACCCGGAGGCCATATTGGGCCAGCGCGTCAATCCGATCGGATGAGACTTCACCCAGGTGACCACCCAGGGCACAGGCTGCCGAAATCAGGACAGCCGTTTTTTTATCGATGATGGAAAGATAGTCCGCCTCCGTGATGGACACGTCTCCGCGCTTGACGAGCTGGAGTACTTCCCCTTCCGACATGGTGTTGGTCGTCGTGGACAGGAGCTTGATGATGTCGAGATTGCCGTATTCTGTCAGGAGGCGGAAGGATTTGGAGTAGAGAAAATCGCCGACCAGGACACTCGCGGCGTTGCCCCAGACGCGATTGGCCGAGGCTTTTCCCCGGCGCACGTCGGCTTCGTCGATGACATCATCGTGGAGCAGGGTGGCTGTATGGATAAACTCAATGACGGCCGCCAGAGGATAGCGCCGGTCCCCGTTGTAACCGCACAGATCTGAGGCGGCCAACAGCAGAAGCGGCCGGAACCTTTTGCCTCCGCTGTCGATAATGTGCCGGATGATTTCGGGAATCAGGCGGACTTCGGAGCGGAGATATGCTTCCATGTGCATTTCTACCTGCTTTAAGTCTTCACCGAAGAGCCGGAATACATCCTGCATCTGCATAAACGGGATCCCCTTGCCGCTTGAATATGGCCGGGACTATAGGTGAAGGTCCC
>CAZBQX010000017.1:21594-38400 GCA_964494155.1 uncultured Syntrophales bacterium | reverse complement strand
CTGATCCATTTGAGCTGAAGTCGTTCCAGCATGCCCATGCGTGAAAAGCCTTTATAAGTTTGAAAAAGCAGTAATCGGTCCTGATCGTTAAAGAGGGGATCCGGCATGGTATAACTCAATTCCGCCATGATCTTGATAAACCATTTCAAACGAAGCCATTTTTTTCGGTCCATGCGCTGGAAATCAAATAGAGCCAGGGGGGAATTCCCGTTCTCATCTTCTGGGCCGACCAGGACATGGGTGGCGTTGAAGTCGCGATGATTGAATCCGGCGTCATGCATCTGCCTCGCCAAACGGGCAATCGCTTTTATCAGCATCGCTTTGCGCCGTGCCCCCTCTGTTCCCTGCAGCGTTTCTGGATATTTATAAATGATCTCTTCGAAGGAGATATATGGCTCGAAACTTTCCGTCAGCAGGAATGATTCGTAGCGACCGCAACCTGTTTTCCGTTCACCTGCTGCAATCGGAACCACGGTGGGAATGCCTTTTCCTCTGAAATCACATATGTTTTCAAATTCGGACCTGCCAGGCGAGAGGCTTTTGCCATAGCATAAGCTACCGATCATGTCACAGAGACCGGGCCGGGCGGCAACATGACGCTTGAGAAAGAAAATCCTGTTTTCATCGCCTGAGCGGATTTCCATGCGGAGGACGTCCCGATCCTGGATTTGTTTGACCGCGGTACCGTCCTGAAAGTGGTATAGACAATCGAAATCAAGGAGGCCACAGTTTTTAAGGACGGATAGATAATCCCGATTCACGACCATATGAGGGCAATGTGCAATATCAATTCTGTCGGCGCTGATGATCATTTCCTTTTTGCCTCAAAAACCATTTTGTAAAGGTCCATGAGCTGGCGCATGTGCGTGTCCATCGTAAAGGTGGCAGCCTTTTCCGCTGCCCGGTTTATGAAGGCGGTTTTGTCGGAATGGCCTGAAAAATCGAGAATGCGGGCCGCAAGTTCCTGTGGGTTTCGGGAGAGCAAAACATATCCGTCATAACCGTTTTTGATAATTTCACTTATGCCGTTCATTTGCGTGGTGATCACGGGTGTACCGCAGGCCATAGCCTCCAGACAAACATTCGCAAAGGGATCGTATTGTGTGGGCAAAACAAAAAGATCGGCGGCGCCGTAGAATGGTACCAGATCCTTCTGATAACCGAGAAATATTGCCGCGCTACCGAGACCATTGCGTTCGCTCCATCTACGGTATGGATCGGCGGGATCGCTGCCGGCGACCATCAGTCTGATTTGTGGGTTGTTCAACCCGACCAACGCTTCTAAGACGATGGGAAGTCCCTTCAGTTGAAATCCATTGCCCGCGAAAAAGATCAGTGTATCCTGTTCACCAATCCCATATCGATTTCTTATATCTTTTCGAAGCTGTTTTTTTGCCGAAATATTAAACCGTTGCCTGTTGACACTGTTGTAGATGACGCGGATGTTTTCGCCGGATACAGCGTAATGATGACGAATCTGGTCCTTGACCAGTTGTGAGTTGGTCATGATGAAACGGGCGCCGTTTCGGCAAAAGATCCTCTTCTCCAGATAGGTTAAGGCCTGTCTCCTGGGTGTGATGGCCTTGAATCCCCTGACAAAGGGATGAGGATAGCGCTGTTCCATCTGGACCGGGTTGATGCCGTCCGAGGCCCGGAAGATATCCTGATCCCAGAGCCGCTCCATACTTTGGACCACATCCATTTGAAATTCGGCGATCCGTTTCGCGGCCATATAAGCAAAAGACAGGTTTTTCCCCGGTGAGGTCAGGGGGAAAAGAGGTACATGATGGAGGTGGATACCGGGGACTCTTTCCCCGGAATGGGCAAACACATGGACTTCGTGGCCTTGCCTGACGAGTTCCGTGCTGATGGACATGGTGTACTTTTCGAGGCCGCCTTTGGTTGAAAGAAAATGCCGGCATGCCAGCCCGATTTTCATCTAAAGTGCTCCCAGACTATCTTAATTATGAAAATTCTTGTCGAAAATGATTCCTGCTATCAGAGAAAAGGGGGTTATGTACAGAGGAAAATCAAAAATCCTTTATATATGTCCGAAGAATGATTTATCCGGAGCGATGTGCAAAAGATCCTTTTTTTCTTAATCTTCCCACACAGCCTGAAGATCGGCAATGAGTTTTCGGGCATCCTCACAGCTCAGGTCGAACCCGGTTTTGCCGCCGCCGGGATGAGGCAAATCGAGGTGAATGCCTTGGTCAGTTTTTTTGATCTCCCAGGATTGATCAGCCGAAGGTCTGAGATCTTCATGCAACCAGTCGTTCGGATGGAATTCAGCGATCTGAATCAGTACACCGAAAGCATCTCGGGGATGGATGAAGAGTTCTTTCCAAAGGACGCCCGTATATTCATTGTAACCGAAATAGGGGATCCGGTGATGCTCAAGCAAGGCTTTTGTTTCCTCGATATTTCTTGTTTGGAGTGTGATGTGGTGAACCCCGCCTTCCCGCTCGGAAAGAAAGTTGTCCAGAAAGCTTCCCCGGGAAGTCGGCTTCAGGATCTCGATCCGGCTGAGATCGCCCAGGGAGAAAATTTGCCAGAAGTACTTCATAACCGGGTCTTGGGCGGAGGCGCCCGGTATCGCTCCCAGTATCTTTTGGAAAAAATGTTCCGCCTTCGTGTAATCCCGAACGGCAATCGACACGTGATCAATACGCGAGATAAGAGGATTCATCGTACACCTCCTGCTTTGATTACTCCTGTTGACTATCCGACATAACGAACAGGCTGGAGAGTTTGAAGAGTTCCCAGTTGAGAACGGCACCCAAAATGGCGATTCGGTTTGTGTCATGGAGCATCACGTATACACCGGTCGACGCCGCCGGTGTCTTGTCTCCGACAAGGATTTCATAGGTTTTCTGGGTCAGGTCCGTTAAGGTTATACGTGCGGTTGGTTCATAAAGACCATACTGGTCGAGTACCTTTTTATTTTTATCCGCATGAAAGGAGTCGATTTCCGTCAGGGTTGTGATGGCCTCCAGAAAATCGTTAATCTTTTCGGCTGCGTTGACCTTCCTCTCGCCGCTAATAATATTCCATGATCCGTCCGTGTCTTTCATGCACCGGAGTGTCAGACCTTCCCGGGTAACAATTCTAAGTCCCTGTATATCTGACGCTTTCAGGGGGAGAAACCGTTCCCCTTGGGGGAGCTCCTTTGGATCCGGCCTATCCTCTTCGAAAACGAGATAGAAGAGAAACAGCACGGCAAACAAAATTGCGGCGATGCAAATTGGTTTTTTCAACGTTTCTGTTTTCTCCTCCAGGCGACCACAACACCGATGGCCATGATGAGGGCCGGTTGCAGGATGACGACGGCAATAAAGACCATTCGGGCTTGCACCGGCGGCAGGATCAGGGGGGCTTTATCCCCGGCAGTCAGGTTCTTCTTAACGATGATCAGCGGCTGGTCTTCCGTGAGGTAGCGGACGGTATTCATAAACAAGTTCCGATTTCCCGCCAGGTCAAGGTACTGGTTCGAGATGAATTCGGATGAACCGAAGACAACGAGACGTCCCTTGAAAGGTGCTGTCTTGAGTTTATTTTGCTCGGGTTCCGCGGTGCCTTCCACGACGACCGCCACCGGTATGGGGCCTTTCTGATCCCGACCGGTATCGTAACGAACATCTCCTTGTTCGGCAAGGGCCCTGTCGGTCTCAGACCAGCTCCGGTCACTGCTCAGCGCCAGAGAGGTCACGCTGATGCCGGGAAGGACGGCATCTCCTTTTAACACAGAACGGGTCATCGGGAATATGGTCGGGATGGTAAATTTTTCCGTAATCGTGTGATCGAGATAGGATTGGATGATCGGGACCAGGGGGCCTTTGGCCATGAGATAATTCACGGGATCGACGAGAATGTCGTTGCCCAGCTTCAGGTCATAAGACCCGAGCAGCGCCGCCAAGCCGTAATCCGATCCGGGGTCGACGGCCAGGATGACTTTGCCCCCCTTTTCCAAATACCCTTGGAGGGCTGCGACTTCATCGGGGGTGAAGTTCTCTTTTGGACCGTTGGCGACAACCAGGGCTGCATCCGGGGGAACTTGCCGGCTCGAAAGCAGAAGCAGGGTTTTTATGAGATAGTTTTCCGTTTCCAGGGTTGTTTTCAACAGCTCGGAACTGCTGCCGTCCATATTATTTGGTTCCTTCAAGGTCCGTTCGCCATGACCGGTCAGGAAATAAATGATTTTCTGCTGAGGGTTGTTCAGGGAGAGGATGGCGTTGATGATGCTTTCCTCTCCGGCGGCGGGAAGCACTTTGTACTTGCCGTTCATTTCGATGACGACCGTTCCGTAGTTACTCACGCCGAAACGTTTCGCCAGGGCGGGATTGCGGTCGGGATCGTAGAGATGATAGGTGAAATGCCTGCCGGCCAGGGCAAATGGATCGAGGACATTCATCAATTCCCGCTTCTGATTGCGCTGGAAGAAAGCCGTGACCCGGATGGGGGCCGAGATGCTTTCCATGATCTTTTCCGACGCGGCGGACAGACTCATGTCCTTGCGCGGAGTCAGGTCGAATCGGACATTGTGTCGATTGGCGATGGCCTGGATCAGGATCACAATGCCCAGCAGAACAATAATAAACAGGATAAGGCTCAGCCATTGCCGGGTACCGTATTCAAAGAGAAAATGTCGGACCTCTGTGTAATTAAGGACCGCGTATGCCAGGACGCCGAGAAAGCCGCTCAGGAGGCAGCCAAATCCCCAGATACGCCAATCACCGCCGAAAGCGATCAGCGCCAGGCCCGACAGGCTGAGGGAAATGCTAAACCATAGCAGATAAGAAAGAAGATTTTTTTTCATTGGACGCCCCTCCATTTCCTGGCGGAAAGGGCGAGCATCGCGAGGACGACAAAAACCAGGTGAAAGTTGACAAAAAAGATGATGTCCTTCAGATCGATGGCGCCTCGGGTAAAGTTATAAAGCCGATCGAAGAGGGAAAAATTCAGCAAAATATTGATCACATCGGGATTGGCCACAGCTTCATTCCAGGTCAAAAACCAGAACATCAGCAAAACCAGGTAAGTGCCCAAAGCGGCAACAATCTGGTTTTCCGTCAGGATCGAAATCATGACCCCGCAAATGATGAAGGCCGAACCCATAAGGAAAAGACCCAGGTATCCCGCAAAGAGAGGACGCAGGTCGATATGAAAGAGGAGGGTTGTGATCGCCGGGTAAGTCAAAGTCAGGCCCAGCATAATGACCAGCATGAGCAGCGCGGAGAGGTATTTACCCGCAAACAATTCCCAGTCGCGCAATGGATATGTCCAGAGCAGTTCGATGGTGCCGAGTTTTTTTTCCTCGGCAAACAGACGCATCGTGATCAGCGGCATGATGATGGTCATCATGTAACGGATGTCATTGAAGTAGAGTTCCCAAATCTTTTCGAAATCCACTTTTTTTAGGGTCCACATAACGTACATGATAAGGTCGGTGTAGAAAAAATAGCCGGCCAGGAGGAGAAAGGCAGAAATGATGACGTAAGCGATGAACGATTGGAAGTAGGACTGTATCTCCCGTCGAAAGATGTACCACATGCCCATCTATGCTGCCTCCTCCTTTGTGACCAGTTCCAGAAAGACGTCTTCCAGGGTCAGGTTCTGTTTTTTCATCTCCAGAATGGGACCGCCTTCGGTATGGATCAGCCCGGACAACTCTCTCAAAATCGCTTCGTCCTTTTGGACCTGAATGGTGAAGGCCCGGGCACCGGAGAAGGTCGCTTCCGATACTTCCACCGCGACGACACCGGAAATGCCGGCGATATGCTTTTCCAGGTGTGGATTGTTGCCGTAGTACTGGATATAAATATGGCCGTACATTTGAATCTTTTCCTGGAGATTTTGGGGTGTATCCAGGGCGAGCAGACGTCCCTTGTGGATGATGATGACCCGGTTACACGTTTCGCTGACTTCGGGAAGAATATGGGTACACAGGATGATGGTCCGCTCCCGGCCAAGATTCTTGATCAGAGAACGGAAATCCGAGACCTGTCGGGGATCGAGGCCGATCGTCGGTTCGTCCAGAATGAGAATTTCCGGATTATTCAAAAGCGCCTGAGCAAGGCATACTCGCTGGCGGTAGCCCTTGGACAAGGCACCGATCAACCGGTTGGCCATGTCGTCGATGCCGCAGGTGGCCATCACTTCGTCGATATGACCTGTTCTTTTGGCTGGCGCGACCCTTTTGACGGAAGCGGCGAAGCGGAGATATTCCCGGATATCCATGTCGGGGTACAGGGGAACCCGCTCAGGGAGATAACCAACGTGGCGCTGAACCTGCAGGGGTTCTTTGACTACATCGTAGCCGTAAACCAGCGCCCGGCCACGTGTCGGCGGGAAAAAACAGGTGAGAATCCGCATGCTGGTCGTTTTCCCGGATCCGTTCGGGCCCAGGAGACCGACGACATCTCCTTTATCAATGCGAAAGGTAACATCCTCGATCCCGCGTATGGGGCCGTAGTATTTTGTCAGGTGCTCTACCTCAATCATGACTTTCCCTTTGGTCCTTAAGTGATATGCCTGCCCAAAAACGTCTTATGTCGGAATAAACAGAACGCCGACGAGTCTCCTTGATACCTTTTCAATGACCGGCTCCATGCAGCCTCTGAATTTTGCCGGTAGTGTCTGTTTATTCATACATTCGCCAATCCTATAGATGATGGCTGGAATGCCTGTCAAGGGAAAAGCGGGAAGGGGCTTTCATCAAATCCTGCTTGACGAAAGAATAAAAAAAGGGTAGTCGAATCGGCATTATATTTGATGGAGTCCCTGTTTTATGGAAGAAAGTGAGCTTTTAAAAAGACGACTTGAGAAGATCGAATCCCTGAAAAACGATGGGATTGCCCTTTACCCCAATACGTTCCACTATAAGGATACGGCTGCGGGCATGCTGATTAGGTTTGACGACAAAGATAACGATGTTTTATCGGAAGTCACCGAAACCTTCACCATCGCCGGGCGCCTGATGGCGGTCCGGGATTTCGGAAAGGCCGCATTCATTAAAGTTCAGGACCGTACGGGATCTCTGCAGGGCTATGTGAATCATGTGATACTGGGAGATGACGATTTCGGTCTCTATCGGCGTCTGGATGTCGGGGATATAGTTGCAATGACCGGTCGAATTTTCCGGACCCGGACGGAGGAACTGACCATCGAGGTCTCAGAACTCCAACTCCTTTCCAAAGCGATTCGTCCCCTGCCGGAGAAGTGGCACGGCCTGACGGATGTGGAAACGCGCTATCGGCAACGCCACCTGGACCTGATTACCAACGCCAAATCGCGGGAAGTATTTCTGCGTCGCAGCCGGATTATCCAGTTTATTCGCCATTTTATGGAGAAGCGGGATTTCATGGAGGTCGAAACGCCCATGATGCAGCCCAAAGCGGGAGGCGCCATGGCAAAACCTTTTAAAACCTACCACAATGCTTTAGGGATGGATTTCTACCTGCGCATTGCACCGGAACTGTACCTGAAAAGACTGATCACAGGCGGTATGGAGCGGGTCTTTGAGATCAACCGGAGTTTTCGGAATGAGGGGATATCGACGTCCCACAATCCGGAATTCACCATGATGGAGTTTTATCAGGCCTATGCGACCTACGAAGATCTCATGACCATGACGGAGGAAATGTTTACCGCTCTGGCCGAACGGATTTTCGGCAGTGATAAATTTGTTTACCAGGGGACGGAAATAGACTTGGGGCGTCCCTGGAAAAGGATGACCGTTAAAGAAGCCATCATGGAGCATTGCGGCATCGCGGCGGATGTCCTGGAAGATGCCGAAAAAACGACAGCTTATGCCCGCAAACACGGTATCGATGTGCCGGATAATACTCCCCTGGGCAAAGTGATGATGGAGATATTTGATGAAAAGGTGGAAGACCGAATCATCCAGCCGACTTTCGTAACCCAGTATCCCATCGAGGTCTCTCCCTTGGCTCGGAAAAATGAACAGGATCCGGCTTTCACGGACCGGTTTGAGTTAATTATTCACGGCAAAGAAATTGCGAATGCCTTTTCGGAATTGAACGATCCTGTGGATCAGCGGGATCGATTTCTCAACCAGTTGAAACAGCGCGAGGGTGGGGATGAAGAGGCCCACGAAATGGATGAGGATTATATCTCCGTCCTTGAATACGGGATGCCTCCTACCGCCGGTGAGGGAATCGGTATTGACCGACTGGTCATGCTTTTTACGGATTCAGCGTCTATTCGAGACGTGATCCTGTTTCCGCATATGAGAACCAAAGAAGGATGAACCGCAGGATGGACCATTGATGGGTTCCTATGAACTGTTCATCAGCCTGAGATACCTCCGGGCCAGGAGGAAGCAGGTTTTCGTTTCGATTATAACCTTTATTTCCATCGCCGGAATCTTGCTTGGCGTCGCGGCGCTCATTATTGTTCTGGCTGTCATGAACGGTTTTGAGACGGACCTGCGGAACAAGATTCTCGGTGTCAATGCCCATCTGGTCCTCATGGAATACAGCGGTACCATGCGGGATTTTTCAAAGGTACAAAATACGGTGAGTGCGATCGAGGGGGTTGCGGGCGCGACCCCTTTTGTTTATGGTCAGGCCATGGTTAAAAGCGGGCCCAATGTCAGCGGTGTGGTTATCCGGGGGATCGACATGGTAAGCGCCTCACGGGTGCTGCAGATCAACCGGATGTCCGCGGGAACGATGACAGATCTGTCTGATCGCGACCGGAAAACCCTTCCTGTTGAACCGGCGCGCCAAAAACTTCCCGGTGTGGTGGTGGGGAAGGAACTGGCGAAGAACCTGGGTTTTGGCCTCTATGACACGGTCAGCATCATTTCGCCCATGGGTGTTTCTACACCGATGGGATTGATTCCTCGGCTCAAAAGATTTCTGGTCGTGGGGATCTTCGATTCGGGGTTTTACGAGTACGATTCCACCCTGGTTTTTCTGTCTCTTCCGGATGCGCAGGCGTTTCTTAACATGGACGATCTGGTCACGGGGATCGAAATTCGCCTGACGGACATCTATGAGGCCGACCGGGTGGCTAACGCCGTTAAGACGAAGCTGGGTTACCCCTATTGGGTCAGGACCTGGATGGAAATGAACAAGAATTTGTTTTCGGCCCTGAAACTGGAAAAGCGGGTTATGGCGATCATTCTGAGCCTGATTGTGCTGGTCGCGGCATTCAACATCATTACAACCCTGATCATGGTGGTGATGGAAAAGCACCGTGACATTGCTATTCTTAAATCTATGGGCGCCAGTTCCCGGAGCATTATGAAAATATTTATTTTTCAGGGACTTACCATCGGTTTTATCGGCACATCCCTGGGGTGCGCGCTGGGGGTGACGGTTGCGCTCCATCTCTCGCAGATATCGCTTTTTATCGAACGGCTCTTCGGATTTAAGATTCTTCCCGGCGATGTCTATTATTTGAGCGAACTGCCTTCCCGGGTCAATTACGGCGATGTTGTTTTTATTGCTCTGGGGACGTTGCTGATTAGTTTTCTATCCACCATTTATCCGTCGTGGCGGGCATCGAAATTGGACCCGGCGGAAACGCTGAGATACGAATGAGCAGGACTGAGATCATCAACAAAAGGATTGGACTGTGATCCGCCTGGAACAGATGACGAAAATCTTTGTCAAAGACGGCAACCGCATTGAGGTCCTGCGGGGCATCGATCTGGAGATCGCCAAAGGAGATTCTCTGGCTGTGCTCGGGGTTTCGGGCGCGGGGAAAAGTACGCTGATACATATTTTGGGGACCTTGGATCATCCGACCTCCGGGTCTCTTTTTATCGATGGGTTGAATGTATTCCGCTGGAATGAAAGGGAATTGGCGGAGTTCCGTAACCGGAAAATCGGGTTTGTCTTTCAATTTCACCACCTCCTGCCGGAATTTACCAGTTGGGAGAATGCCATGATGCCGGCACTCATTCATGGCTTATCAAAGGAAGAGGCCCGAAGCAGGGCTCGGGATATTTTGGTGGAATTGGGTCTTGAACATCGCTTAACCCACAAGCCGGGTGAACTTTCGGGGGGGGAACAGCAGCGGGTGGCTCTGGCCCGGGCAATGGTTATGGAGCCGGAAATTCTGCTGGCCGATGAGCCCACAGGAAACCTTGACACGGAGACGGGAAAGAAGGTAGAAGACCTTCTATTGAATTTCAACCAAAACAAAAACGTAACGCTGGTCGTGGTGACGCATAACAAGTCGCTTGCCGACCGGATGTCCCGGAGTATCGGTTTAAGGGACGGAAGGGTGTATGCCGGTGAATAAGAAGAAAATCTTTCAAGTGATTCTGTTTTCTCTGTTCGTCGTGTTTATTCTGTTATCGGGGCAAATGGCGCATGCCCAGGAGGTCAAAGAGGTTAAGAAGGTCACCCTCCTGCCGTTTTCCGTACATGCACCCTCTGATCCGCAGGCCCTACAGGACAAGGTATTCGGTGGCCTGATCAGAGAGCTGAAAAAAAGCCGGCTGATTGAGGTAATCGACAACAGCCAAACGCCCGGTACCGAATCCGCGGAACCCTTCAACGAAGCCATGGCCATGTCGATCGGGAAGTCCCTGGGGACCGATTATGTCGTCGGGGGCAGTATATCGCAATTCGGCAATATCATCAGCGTTGATGTACGTCTCTATGACATCGGTCAGGAAAAGACGATACCCGGTTTTTCCATCCAGGGGCGGGGCACGGAAAACCTTTCGACCGTCATCCAGCAGGTGAAAACGACCATTCTGGCCAAAATCGATGTTGTGCAACGTATCAGCCGGATCGAATTCAAGGGTAACCGAAAAATCGGGGCGGGCGCCATCGAACAGAAAATCAAGAGCGAACGGGGAGGGATTTTCTTTGAGGAAACGCTCGCGGAAGATATCCGTGCTATCTATAAAATGGGCTACTTCGAGGATGTGAAGGCCGATGTGGAGGATAGTCCGGAAGGCAAAATCATCGTTTTTATTCTCCAGGAAAAATCCCTGATTTCGGAGATTGTGATCAAGGGAAACAAGAAGGTCAGCACCAGCGACATCGAGGGCATCATCACCCTTAAGGTTCGCCAAACACTGAACAATGAGAAACTTCGGGAAGATGTGGATAAAATCCGATCCCTTTATGACAGCAAGGGATATTATGATGCCGAAGTGCAGGACATCATTGAAAAGGATGGGGAAAAGGACGTCCGCATCGTTTTCCAGATTAAGGAAAATGATCGGTTGTACATCAAAAAAATCAGTTTCGAAGGCAATCAGGCTTTTACCGCCAAAGAACTGAAGAAAAACATGACGACACAGGAAAAGGGTTTTTTCTACTTCTTTAATGATTCCGGCCTGCTTAAAAGAGAAATGTTAAAGCAGGACGTTGCAAAAATCACCGTATTTTATTTAAATAACGGTTATCTTAACGCGCAACTGGGTGAACCGGATATTACACACGACAAAAAAGGCATTTATATCAAGATCCCGGTTAGTGAGGGGAAACAGTTCCGTATCGGTAAGGTTGATATTATCGGAGATACGTTGAAGGTTTCCAAGGAAGATCTCTTAAAAGGCCTAGCGATGAAGGAAAAAGAGATATTCGACCGGAGCGCCATCATCAAGGACATCGATGCCCTCACCCAGAAGTGTAATGACGAAGGCTACGCCTATGCGGAAGTGGTCCCCTTGACAAACATTCACGACAAAGAACAACTGGTTGATGTGACGTTCCGTGTGACAAGAAACCAGTTGGTTTACTTTAACCGGATCAATATCCTCGGCAATGATCGGACACGGGACAAGGTGATCCGCCGCCAGCTCTCCATTGTCGAAGGGGATCTCTACAACAAAACGGACCTCAAGAACAGTTATACCCGCATCAACCGCCTGAACTATTTCGAAGAAGTGGATATCCAGACGGAGAAGGGCCCGGATGATTCGCTGACGGATGTCAATATCCGGGTCAAGGAAAAGCCGACGGGCATGTTCAGCATCGGCGCCGGATACAGCGCCGTGGACGCCGCTGTTTTCACGGCGAGTGTCTCGCAGCAGAATCTTTTTGGCCGGGGACAGTCCTTGAACCTGAAAGCCAGCCTGGGTACAAGGGTGACCAATTTCGATCTTTCCTTCGTCGAACCCTGGCTTTTTGATATTCCATTGTGGTTCAAGGTAGACGCCTGGAACTTTATCCGCGAATACGACGAGTATGACCTGGACTCCAAGGGTTTGGGTTTTACTTTCGGATACCCTCTGTGGGAGCGATTTTTCGGTTCGATCGGGTATCGCTTGAGTCTGGACGATGTGAACGATGTGACCGAATCGGCATCAACAAATATCAAAGACCAAGAAGGGGAAACGACCATCAGCAGCGTGACCCTTGCCCTCACCCGAGACACGACGAATGACAACATGTTCCCTTCCCAGGGGGCTAAGAGCACGGCGTCAATCGAATACGCAGGTCTGGGGGGCGATGCCAATTTCGTCAAGTACAATCTAACTTCCCAGTGGTTTTTCCCTCTGCCCTTCGACACGGTCTTTTCCGTCCGGGGGCGCATCGGCTACATTCAGGAGATAACCGACGAGGATGATATTCCGACATATGAGCGTTTTTACCTGGGTGGTATTAATTCTCTCCGCGGCTTGCGCAATGTGGGTCCCAAGGATCCCATCACCGGCGATGAAATCGGTGGGCGGACCATGCTTAACTTCAATTTCGACTACATCTTTCCCCTCATTCAAAGCGCCGGGATGAAGGGCGTGATTTTCTTTGATACCGGTAACGCCTGGGAAAGTACGTATGACATCGGGGACATGCGGGAAACGTGCGGTGTGGGGATTCGCTGGTACTCGCCCATCGGGCCGTTACGCCTGGAATGGGGATATGTGCTGGATCAGAAGGACGATGAATCGCCCAGCCGTTGGGAATTTACTATCGGTTTATTCCAGTAAATCACTTTTTATAAAGAATGAGAACATGAAGGAGAGAATGATGAAAAAGATTAACGGGTTGTGTTTGTCAATCGTGATCGTATTTCTGGTTTGTCTGGTGGGCGGTCCGGCTCTGGCGGAAGAGAAAATCGGTTTCTACGATATGGATCACGTGATTCGTAATTCAGTGGCCGGGAAGAAATCCATTGAGGAACTCAAAAAGATCGTTGATAAGAGCAAGGCTGTTATTCAGGAAAAAGAAGCAGAACTTCAGAAGTTGAAAGATGAGCTGGAAAAACAGCGTTCCCTGATGAAACCGGACGTCTTGAAGGACAAGGAAGCAACCTATCAGAAAAAATTTCGTGATTACCAGATTTTGGTCAAAGACTCGAATGAGGAGCTTCAGGGTAAACAGCAGGATATGGCGAAGGAATTTGTGCCTGAAATCATGAAAATTGTCCGAGGGATCGGAGAAAGAGAGAAGTACAGCCTTATTATCGATGTTTACACGGTACCTGTGGCATACTGGAACAGAACAAACGACCTCACCAAAAAGGTGTTGGATGAGTTCAACAGGACCTTCAAACCAAAGAAATAATAACAGGCTATCCTTTTCGTTAATTGAATCGTGATCAAAACAGTCAAAGAGATTGCTGAATTGGTGGGCGGTTATGTCATCGGTGACGACCATGTCCAAATCGAACAGATCCGCCCCATCGAAGAGGCAAAAGCCGGAGACCTCACCTTTGTCGCCAATCCGAAGTATCGGGAATGGCTCGAAACCACGGAGGCGTCGGCGGTACTTGTTTCACCTGGTGCGGAAGCAGCGGGGAAGACCCTGATCGTCGTCCCGGATCCCTATTTGCATTTGGGAGAACTGCTGGCCCTTTTTTACCCGAAAGAATCCCACAAGGCCGGTATTGCCGAAGGCGCTCATATTGAGGCGGCGGCTGTGGTTTCCCCGGAGGCAACAATCTTCCCCGGTGTAACAATCAGCGGCGGCGCCAGGGTCGAGCGTGGAGTTGTCCTGCATCCCGGTGTCTATGTCGGTCCTGAGGTGTCCATCGGCGAAGATACGATCATTTACCCCAATGTAACCCTATACCGGAAGACGTTGATCGGTCGTCGCGTTGTTATTCATGCAGGGGTCGTGGTCGGCAGTGACGGGTTCGGATTTGCGCGACCGGGTGTGGGGAACGAAAAAATTCCCCAGATCGGTTATGTCCAGATTGACGATGATGTCGAGATCGGGGCAAACACAACGATCGATCGGGGGACCTTGGGGCGGACTTGGATTCAAAGGTGTGCAAAAATCGACAACCTGGTCCAGATTGCCCATAATGTGGTCATCGGTGAATATAGTGTGATTGTGTCCCAGACCGGTATTTCGGGCAGTACAAAATTGGGGAAAGGTGTGATCACAGGGGGACAGGCCGGATTGGTCGGTCACATCAGCTTGGGCGATCACGTCATGGTGGGTGCCCAATCCGGTGTGCATGAGGATGTACCCTCCGGCCAGGTCGTTTCGGGAAGCCCCCATATGCCGCATCGCGATTGGCTACGGGTCATGGCATCGCTGACCAGACTCCCGGAGATGCGCAGAACACTGCAGGAAATGCAGAAGAAAATCGAAGCTTTGGAAAAAGAAACAAGGAAAACGAATACATGAACATACACCCGACAACAATTATTTCTTCCGACGCACAGATCGAAGAAAATGTGACCATTGGACCCTACACCATTATCGGCCCCGAGGTACGGATTGGGAAGAATACCGCCATCGGTCCCCATGTCGTGATTGAGCGGCTAACCGAGATCGGTGAATCATGCAAGATCGAGCAGTTTGCCGCCATCGGCGGCGACCCCCAGGATTTGAAGTACCGGGGTGAAAAGACAAAAGTTATTATCGGTAATCACAATATAATCCGCGAATTTGCGACCATCAATCGTGCGACCGTTTCCGATATCGGCGTGACGATCATTGGGGATTACAATCTGCTGATGGCCTATTCCCATGTGGCGCATAACTGCAAACTCGGCGATCATGTTATCCTCGCCAATTCGGCCAATCTGGCGGGTCATATCCATGTGGAGGATTACGCAATCGTCGGCGGTTTGACGGGTGTGCACCAGTTCACTCGGATCGGTGCCCATTGCATTATCGGTGGGGCGTCGGCGGTTAATAAGGATGTGCCGCCTTATACCATGGCGTCCGGGAATCATGCGAAACTTTACGGTTTGAATCAGGTTGGGTTGCGTCGGCGGGGTTTCAGCGAAGAAACCATTGCGGCGTTAAAGCACGCCTATCGGATCATGTTTCGCATGTCTCTTTTGAGAAAAGACGCTGTTGCAAAAGTGTTAAATGAGGTTCCCGACTATCCGGAAGTTCGGCGGTTTGTTGAATTTATCGATGGCTCGAGCAGAGGAACGTGCCGTTAGGATGGTTTTTGATGGGGCAGACGGCATCATGGCATGTTCACATCATAAGCCAATGATCTGATTTACCTTTTATTGTCTAATCTTTCCATAGATCTCCAAATAGAAGCGTGCCGCATGTTTTCTGATGATGAAACAGGATTTCCGTTACAGCCGGATTCCAGGGTTTTCAAGGTCATGATTGTTGCCGGGGAAGCCTCCGGTGATCTGCATGGCGCCTATCTGGTTCAGGCCATGAAGGAGATGATGCCCAACGTATCTTTTTGCGGCGTCGGTGGTCATAAAATGCAGCAGGCGGGGGTTAAGTTGTTGGCCAATGTATCGGATTTGGCCGTGATGGGATTGGTTGAAGTGTTGGGGCGCTTGAAGTCTATCCTGGGAATCATGGCTGTGCTCAAGCGGATACTGGATGCGGATCGACCCCATCTGTTGATTCTCATCGATTATCCCGGTTTCAACCTGAAACTGGCAAAAGCGGCAAAGAGACGGGGGGTTAAGGTACTTTATTACATCAGTCCCAAAGTATGGGCCTGGCGGAGAGGTCGCGTCAAAACGATTCGTCAAACCGTGGACCACATGGCCCTGATTTTTCCCTTCGAAGAAGACATATACCGTAAGGCAGGTGTTCCGGCGACCTTTGTCGGCCATCCTCTTCTTGATGAGATTGAAGTGCGAAAGACAATCGATGAAATCAAACATGAGTTCGATCTGGAAGCGGATAAAACAACGGTGGCGCTGCTTCCCGGCAGTCGGGAAGGGGAGGTTCACAGGATCCTGCCCGTGATGGTTCAAGCGGCGAAGATTTTAGCGGATCGGTTTCCGGCAATTCAGTTTGTGCTGCCGGTTGCGCATACCCTGCCTTCGGGTTTGATCAGCGGCATCTTTTCGCATGCCGGGATAATGATCCGTCTTGTAACCGGCAGGACCCACGAGGTGCTGACAGCGTCGGATGTTGCCGTTGTCGCCTCCGGTACGGCGAGTCTTGAAACGGCGCTCCTTGTCAAACCGATGGTTATCGTCTATAAGGTTTCTCCGTTGACTTATTTTTTGGGCAAAATGATCGTCAGGATCAGGCATGCGGGTCTTCCCAATATTATTGCGGGACGCACCATCGTCCCCGAATTGATCCAGAAGGATTTTACACCGCAACGGGTGGCTGATGAAATAACGTTAATTCTTAAGGACCGGCAAGTTCGGAATCGGATGATTCATGATCTGATGGCCCTAAAAAAGCGCCTCGGTGAATCGGGCGCCTCCCGGAGAACCGGCCGGTTGGCTTGTTCCATGTTGGGATAGGAATCACAAATGGATGTCTATAAAAGGCTTTTAATTCTCGCCAAAGCGCAGATCCCTCGTTTTCTGCTGGCTGCCTTCTGCATGGCCATTGTTGGTGGGGCGACGGCGGCGGCGGCTTTTCTTGTCAAACCGGCCTTGGATGATATTTTTCTCAACCGCAAAGAAACCAGTCT